>NZ_CP042301.2:1960500-2614000 GCF_007922615.2 Nitratireductor mangrovi
GCCGGGGCCTTGGCAGCGCCGTTGCCGCCGGCCTTTGCAGCGGAGGTCGTCTTGGAAGACGCCGCCCCGGTGGCCGCGGTCTTGGCGGAAGCGCCGCCTGACGCAGCAGCGGCGGCTCCGTCGGCCGCCTTCGCGGCGGACGCGGTCCCCTCGCCCGGCATCGCGGTGGCGCCGGCCTTGGCCGGTGCGGTGGCCTGCGCCGGCGCGTCGGGCGCCTGCGTCTTCGCCGGCTGCGGCTTCATCAGGTCGTCAAGCCCGGCGCGCACGTCGGCGGCCGCCTTTTCCATCGGATTGAGCGCCTTCTTGATCTCCGAAGTCGGGTTCAGCTTGCGGGCGCTGTCGATGGTCGACTTGACGTCGTCGAGTTCGGCCTCCTTCAGCGCCTCGTCGAACTGCTTGCGGAAGTCGCCCGCCATCGAACGCAGCTTGGTCGTCGTCCGCCCGAATGTACGCAGCATTCGCGGCAGGTCTTTCGGCCCCACGACCACGATCAGCACGATCGCGATCACGAGCATTTCCGGCCAACCGATGTCGAACATGGCTTATCTGTTCCGGCCGACGGCGTTCAGTGGTTCGGTTACGAGCCCGTAATCGAGCGGGGATCGAATGTCGCGCACCACCAGCCGGTCGGGCGCCTCGTCAGGACTTCGATGCCTTTTCCTTCGGCGCTTCGTCGTCGCGATGCTCGACGGTCTTGGCGTTGGCCGCCTCGTCCTCGTCGGACATGCCCTTCTTGAAGCTCTTGATGCCCTTGGCCATGTCGCCCATCAGCTCCGGAATCTTGCCGCGCCCGAACAGCAGCAGCACGACCACGAGCACGATAAGCCAGTGCCAGATCGAGAAGGTTCCCATTTCAAACCCTTTTTTGAACGCGTTTCGTTCTCTGATTTAGGCGTTTTCCGCCTGCCTTTCAAACACAAGCACATCAGACTTTCGCACCGTAAGCCAGATGTCGCGCAGGCCGGGCGGCAACACGCCGCGCCTTATTCGTGCCCGGACTGGCTCGTCGGCGCCCGGAACTGCAAGCTCCAGCGCCTCGGCCTCGCCCAGGAAGCGCCGGGATATCACCCTTGCTTCGGTCTCGCCATTCTTTTCCTGCGCCTCGATGCCTTCAAGGCGGATGGCGACGGTCACCGGCGCGATACCGGCGAAGCTCGGCGCGGGGAACTTGCCGAGCGGCGTCTCGACCCAGCCGTCGCGGGCGGTCGCGTCGAACAGGTTGAGTTCGGAGAAGAAGCCGGCAACGAAAAGGTCGGCCGGGTTCTGGAACAGCGTCTCGGCCGGCCCGACCTGGACCAGCCGCCCGTCTTTCAGAAGCGCGATGCGGTCGCCCATGCGCATCGCTTCCTCGGCATCATGTGTCACCACGATCGCGGTTGCCCTGCTCTGGCGCAGGATGGCGAGCGTCTCGGCGCGCACGGTGTCCTTCAGCCGCGAGTCGAGCCCGGAGAACGGCTCGTCGAGCAGAAGAACCGCCGGCCGCGGCGCCAGCGCGCGGGCAAGCGCCACGCGCTGCTGCTCGCCGCCCGAAAGGATGTGCGGAAAGGAATGCGCGTGGTGGGTGAGGCCGACGCGGGCGATCGCGGCCAGCGCCTCGCGCCTGGCGTCCGCGGGCGACAGCGCGGTCAGCCCGAAACGCACATTGTCGAGGATGGAAAGGTGCGGAAACAGCGCGAAATCCTGGAAAACCAGCCCGATCGAGCGCTTTTCCGGCGGAACGAAGACATTCGGGCCGGAGATCTCGCGGTCGTTGAGCAGGATCCGCCCGCGCGTCTGGGTCTCGATGCCGGCGGCGATCCTGAGCAGCGTCGTCTTGCCCGAACCCGATGGACCCAGCAGGCAAAGCACCTCGCCCGGCTCAGCGGTCAGCGAAACCCCGCGCAGGGTTTCGGCCGTACGGCTGAAGGAATGCCAGATATTGTCGAAGGCGAGTCGGGCGGCGAAGGACACGCCGGCGGGCAGGCGCCCTGCCCGTTCAGCCGGCTCCGGCCGCTTGCTGTCCGCCTGTTCCATATGACCGCCGCCACCAGCTTGCGCCGCCGGCGCCAAACGCAGCGACGCTTCCGTCAATCATCCCCGCCGCGGGGTGTCAACAGGCCGAGTTCCTCGAGGTCGATGTCGGTCAGCGGGTCCTCGTCCTCGGTGAGTTCGTCGGGATCGGTCGGGGGCACCGGCACCGAGAAACTGGCCGGCATGCGTGCCGACAACAGCCCGGCGCCCTTCAACTCGTCCATGCCCGGCAGGTCGCGCAGTTCGGCGAGCCCGAAATGGTCGAGGAAATCGATCGTAGTGCCGTAGGTGACCGGGCGACCGGGCGTACGGCGGCGGCCGCGCATCCGGACCCAGCCCGTCTCCATAAGCGTGTCGAGCGTGCCCTTGGAGGTCTCCACGCCGCGGATTTCCTCGATCTCGGCGCGGGTGACCGGCTGGTGATAGGCGATGATGGCGAGCACCTCGAGCGCAGCGCGCGACAGCTTCTTCTGCTGGACCGCGTCGCGGCTCATCAGAAAGGAAAGATCGCCGGCCGTGCGGAAGGCCCATGCCTCTCCGACCTGGACGAGATTCACGCCGCGCTTTTCGTACTGCGCCTGCAGTTCTGCCATGACCGCCGGAATGTCCACATCCTCCGGCATGCGCATGGCGAGCGCCTTCTCCGTCACCGGCTCGGCCGAGGCGAACACGATCGCCTCTGCCATGCGCATCGCCTCGACCAGTTGCAGCCGTTCGGCGGGATTGTCGTTCGAAACCGCCTCGGCGAGGTCGTCTTCATCCGGGGCCAGCGAAAAAGCGCTGGCGTGACTTGCGTCAGACATTCGTCACCTCGTTGAGCGCCGGGTTGCGCGGCCGCGACCGCATGTAGAGCGGGGCGAAGGGTTCGTCCTGCCGGATTTCGATCGCACCTTCCCGCACCAGTTCGAGCGACGCGGCAAAGGAACTCGCGAGCGCGGTGGCACGCTCCTCCGGCGCGGTCAGATATTCGATCAGGAAACGGTCGAGTGCCGTCCAGTCGCGGACCGCGCCAACGAGACGGGCAAGCACCTCGCGTGCCTCCTGAAGCGACCAGACCGCCCGCTTGGCGATGCGCACATTGGTGACGGCCTGCCGCTGCCGCTGGCTCGCATAGGCCGCCAGGAGATCGTAGAGCGAGGCCGAGAATTCGGTACGCCGTTCCAGCACCACCGCCTCCGGCATGCCGCGCGCCATCACGTCACGCCCGAGCCGGTTGCGGTTGATGAGCCGGGTGGCGGCGTCGCGCATAGCCTCCAGCCGCTTCAGGCGAAACTGCAGGATCGCGGCCAGCTCCTCACCGCTCTCGCCATCGTCGCTTTCCTGCTTCGGGATGAGCAGACGTGACTTCAGATAGGCCAGCCAGGCGGCCATGACGAGGTAGTCGGCGGCAACCTCGAGCCGCAACTTGCGGGCCGCATCGATGAATTTCAGATATTGCTCGGCAAGCGCCAGGATCGAGATACGCGCCAGGTCGACCTTCTGGTTGCGTGCCAGATGCAGCAACAGGTCGAGCGGGCCCTCGAAGCCGGCGACGTCGACGACCAGCGCCGGCGCGGATGGATCGCGCGCATCGTCGTTCTCCGCCCACAGCTTCTCCATGGGGGTCGCGCCGTTCGTTGCCTTTTTTTCCGCGCCTGCCAATCGCGTGTTCCGCTCTTCCTATGCCACCCTGTCGGTCATGCCGGCGAACTCCGCCCGCAAGCCCGCCTCATCGCTGTCGTCGGGACGGGCAAGCAGCGACAGCACCCTGTCGGCCCGCTCGAGCGCCCGGCCCGCAAGCACCGGCGCCTCCTCGGCCACGTCCTGCATCTCGTCCAAAACGCCGTTGCAGTGAAGAACCACATCGCAGCCCGCCGCAAGAATGGCGCGGGTTTTTTGGGCGAAATCCCCAGAAAGCGCTTTCATCGAAATGTCGTCGCTCATCAAGAGCCCGTCGAAGCCGATCTCGCCGCGGATGATGTCGGCGATCACGCGCGCCGAGGTGGTGGACGGGTGGCCGGGATCGATGGCGCGGTAGACGACATGCGCCGTCATCGCCATCGGCAGGTCGCTCAGCGCCTTGAACGGTGCAAAATCATGGGCTCGCAGCTCATCGAGCGAGGCATCGACAATCGGCAGTTCCATGTGGCTGTCGGCGCGGGCGCGGCCGTGGCCGGGAATGTGCTTCATCACCGGCAGCACGCCGCCGGCCATCAGCCCGGCCGCGGCCGCACGGCCCATTGCCTCGACCGCGCCTGGCTCCCTGGCGTAGGCGCGCTGGCCGATGACATCGTGGGCGCCCTCGACCGGCACGTCGAGGACCGGCAGGCAGTCTGCATTGATGCCGAAGCCGGCAAGATCGAAGGCATGCAGGCGCGACATCAGCCACGCCGCGCGCAACCCCGCTTCGGGATCCCTGGCGTAGATGGCGCCGATCAGCGCGGCGGCCGGGTAGTTGGGCGCCAGAGGCGGACGCAGCCGCTGCACACGCCCCCCCTCCTGGTCGATGAAGACCGGCGCGCCGGCGCGGTCGACGCTGGCGCGCAACGCCGTCACCAGGGTCCGCACCTGCTCGGCATTGTCGATATTGCGCGCGAAAAGGATGAAACCCCAGGGCCGGTGGCGGCGATAGAAAGCCTCCTCCTCCGGCGAGAGGGAGGTTCCGGCGCAGCCGAGGATCATCGCTTTTGATTCGTTCATCGCGCGATCATAGCCTCGCAGGACTTGCCGCGCACTGACCAAGCTGCCGGCGGCCGGCCGGCCTTTCAAACGCGAAACCGGGCCGCATCGCGACCCGGTCCGCAATCGTCTTCCGGCCGGCTGCTACCTGGCGACGAAGCAACTGCCGCCGGCCGACTTGTAGCGCTCGCACAGGCTCGTTGCCTCGCCGCGGGTGCCGACCGGGATCCGCACCCGCCAGAACGTGCCCTTGCCGGCGATATCCGCCTTGACGATGTTGACGCCGCGGCCGCTCAGGATGGCGCCGTGGCGGCGGGCCAGATTGACGTAGCTCTCGCGGGCCGCCTCCGGCGACGGCTGCGACGCGATTTGCATCGACCATTCGCCCGGCTTGGGAGCGGTCTCATCAAGGGCCGCCACGCGGGTCTCGCCCTGGGCGGCGGCGCGCGTGTTGCCGACGATCTCCACCGGCTGGTCGGAAGGACGGGTCGGCGCGACCGGACCGCGTTCAGGCACTTTCTGCACGTCCGCGCGCGTGATCGTGGTCGTCTCCACCTTGCGTACAGGCGGCGTGGCGGCTTCGGTCGTGCTTTCGGCAGGCGGCGGTGCGGCGGCCTCGGCGACCGGCTCACTGGCGGCGGGTGCGGCCGGCTCTGGCGCGGGCTTTTCCGCTTCGACCGGTGCCGACGCGACTTCGACCGGTTCCGGGGCTGCTTCTTCGGCAGCCGGAGCAGCTTCTTCCACGGGCGCAGCCACTTCAGGCTTGGCGCTCGCCGTTTCGACCACTTCCTCGGCAGCCGGCACCAGCCGGGCCGGCACCTCGGCGGTGCCCGGGAGCGGTTCGGAGACGCCAGGCAGCACCTGGCGCACTTCAGCGGTCTCGGTCGGGGCAGCCTCCGCAGCGCCGGCTTCCGGCGCGGCATCCGCCGGCTCCTCGCGCGGTACCAGTGTGCCGTCAGGCTTGACGATCATGGTGCGAACGCGACGCGGCGTCACCAACGCGGGCTCTTCGGCAACGACCATCGGCAAGCCATTGTCGGCTTCGGGCAGGATTCGATCCTCGGACTTGGGCGGCGCTGCCGCGGCAAGTTCGTCCGAGGGGCTCTCGCCGGCGGTACGCGCGGCGAGATCAACCGGTTCCTCCTGCGAGGAAAGAAGCTTTTCCTGCGCCGGCGCCTCGGCCTCGGCCCCGCCCGAAACCCGTTCGTAGACGATCTTGTCCTCGTTCGGCACGGTGACGCCGCCAGGCTGCTCCGGCCGCACCTTGACCGGCGAAGGGTCGGCCTGCACCAGCGCCGGTGGCGCCTCGCCATCGCCTGATCCCCATGAAAGCCAGAACGCCGAAGCGCCGCCGACGATGGCCACGCCTGCGACCAGGGCCGCAATCAGCAGCCCACGCCGACCGGAACGCGGCTCCTCGGCCGCGGCCTCAAGCGCCTCGACTTCTTCAAAAGCGGCGGCAAAGGCTGCATCATCGGCATCGCCGAGCGCCAGTTGATCCTGTGACCAGTCGACCCCGGTCGCGGCTTGCGTTGCCGTTGCCCCGGCCCAATCAGCGGCCCTATCATCATCCGGCAGGTCCAGGCCCGGCAAATCGGCCTTAAAGCCGCCATCATCAACGGCGGCATGCGCAGGCGTCAGTTCATCGTCATCCGTCGCCGGAAGCGGCCCTCGCATGGACAGCGGACCGGCATCGGTGGCGCGATGCCAGACGGGCGACTGACGAGCATCGACGCGCGTGTCGAGATCGCCATAGGCTGCGGCGAATTCGAGGTCGAGTTCGTCGGCGAGGTCGAGATGCGGCGGCTGCTCATCCGGCGCAAGCTCGGGAATGCCGGCATCGTCGGAAAGTTCGACCGTCGGTTCCGGCACCTCGACGGTATCGAATTCCAAACCGTCGAAGTCGCTTGCGGCGACGGAGAATCCCGGACCTGAGGCTGGCCCATTCGACCAGCCGACCGCCGCAGACGCGGAAGCGCCCGCTACGTCATCCGCATCCTCGTCGTATAGGGAAACGGGTGCGTCTCCGCCTTCATCCAGGGCGCGCGGTTCGTCCATTCCGAAGCCGGAAAAGCCTGCATCTGGCTTATGCAGCATTTGCTCGATGCCGGCGAGCAGCTGGTCCGCAGGGGCGGCTTCCTCGTCTTCGGCAGGTGCCGGATCGACCGGTTCATCAGTTGGCAAGGTCGACCAGGGTGGGGACATGACGTCCGCGTCAGTTGCACCGATCGCGGCCGAATCGTCGATGATCTCATCCGCGCTCAGTTCATCCGCGCTCAGCTCATCCGTGTCGGGCTTTTCCGCCGCAGGCGCAGCTGCTGCAAACGGAGACCCATGCGCAAAGATCTCGTCCAGCACGGGATCGGGCGCGCCGGCGCCGGCGTCGTCGTCGTGCGTTCCCTCGGGTGTCGTCTCCGCAAGATACTCCGGGTCAGCGGCGCCGTGATGCGCAACGTCCTGCGCTTCCTGCGCTTCGAACACGTTGCTTTCGGCATCCGAGGCGGCATCATCGTCCTCGGCGTGCGGCACGAATGCCGCGGCAGCGTCAGAACGCTTGCCCGGCAGTCCGTCGACCTGCCCGACGGCGTCCGTGGCCGGCTCGCCATCTTCAAAAGGATCGGCAAAGGCCTGCTGCGGCTGGTCCTGTTCAACCGGCATTTCCGGCCCTTGCTCGTCAACCGTCTCGAATTCCGGAGCATTGGCCTTGCCGGATGCATTGAGATCGAAGGGCTCCAGATCGTCCAGGGTGATCAGCGGCTTGGAGGCGTCCTGCGATGCGACTTCGACAGGTTCCTCGGCAACTGTCTCGTTGTCGGCGACTTGTCCTCGCGAGGCGGCAAGCTGGTCCGTCGAGCGCTTGGCCATCGCCGCCAGTTCGGCGAAGGGATCGAAATCCTCGGCCCGCTGGGCAGCGGCCGGAACCTCGGGCATGGCGGCCCGCTGGGGCACCACAGGTTCCATCGGCGCCGGGCTATCTACAACCTTTTCCGCAGCCTGGCCTGCAGGCTCGGCCCGCACGGCGTCATCGGCCCCGGCAACCGGCGCGGCATGACGCGGCTGCTCGGCGGTTGGGCCACCGAAATCCATGTCCACGGCCGCCCGTGAATAGTCCTCGAAATCAATCTGCGCGGCCGCCTCCGGTTCGGGTTCCGGCCCCGGGTCTGCGTAGGGCTCGGCAGCCGGCTCGTCGGCCACATCGTGCCCCCCGAAGGCCGCCGAGAATTCCGCTTCGAGTTCCGCCTCGAAATCGGCTCCAAGGTCAGGAACCTCGTTGGTCGGCGCGGGCGCAGGTGTCCTGTCTGGGAACGCCATGACCCGCGACGACTCGGCCGCTTCGTCCTTTTCGAATTCGCCAAGAAGCTCGCGCTCGAGGTCGATGCCGAAATCGTCGAATTCGGCCTCCTCCCCCGGCTTCGGCACCCCCATGATGCGTGACAGTTCCGCGAGAGGATCGCCTTCGGCGAAGTCGTCATCGCGCCTGATCTTCAACTGCTTGAGGTCTGCCATGCCCTTTTCCGCACTCAATACTCGTCCGCGCGTTGAAAACGGCGCGAGTTTGTGGCCGTTAACAGCCTATTGTGGGCAAAAGGTGACAGGTATTTCCGGTTTGCCTAGCGCATTTCTTCCGGCGCTTCGGCTCCCAGGAGACCCAGCCCGGACGATAGAACGTCGAGGACCGCCTGCACCAATCCCAACCTGGCCTTGGTCAATTCTGGTTCGTTAACCTTAATAAACCGTAAGTCGGGGTTGTCGGTGCCCCGGTTCCAAAGGGCGTGGAACTGGCTGGCGAGGTCGTAGAGATAGAAGGCGATACGGTGCGGCTCGTGCGCCTGCGCGGCACTCTCGATCAGGCGCGGATATTCGGCGATCTTCTTGACAAGGGCAATCTCGGCCTCGTCGGCGAGCAGTTGCACTGCGGCCGTGAGCCTATCCCGGGTCAATGCATCCGCGCCGAACTGCTCCGCCGCCTGCCGGAACACGGAGTGGCAGCGCGCCGAGGCATACTGGACGTAGAAGACCGGGTTGTCCTTCGACTGCTCGGTCACCTTGGCAAAGTCGAAGTCGAGCGGAGCGTCGTTTTTGCGGTAAAGCATCATGAAGCGGATCGGATCGCGCCCGACCTCGTCCACGACCTCGCGCAAGGTGATGAAATCGCCGGAGCGTTTCGACATGCGTACCGGCTCGCCGCCGCGATAAAGCTTGACCAGCTGGCACAGGAGCACATCGATCCTGAGCGCGTCGCCGCCGATGGCGCGTCCCAGCGCCTGCAGTCGCTTCACATAGCCGCCATGATCGGCGCCGAGCACGAAAACGAGCTGTTCGAAGCCGCGCGCATGCTTGTCGTTCATGTAGGCGACGTCGGCGGCGAAATAGGTGAAGGAACCGTCTGACTTGACCAAAGGCCGGTCGAGGTCGTCGCCGACATCGGTCGAACGGAACAGGGTCTGCTCGCGGTCCTCCCAATCGTCCGGCTTTTGGCCTTTGGGCGGCGGCAGCTTGCCCTTGTAGACATGGCCGCTCATCGTCAGGTCGGCGATCGCGGAACGGATCTTGCCACCATTGCCGGCATGCAGGCTGCGCTCGGAAAAGAACACCTCGTGATGCACGTTGAGCGCGGCGAGGTCGGCGCGGATCATCTCCATCATGGCCTCGATGGTGCGGTCCTTGACCAGCGCCAGTGCCTTGTCGCCGGCCATGCCGAGCAGCGTTTCGCCAAACTCCTCGACCAGCGCCTTGCCGACCGGCACGAGATAGTCGCCCGGATAGAGCCCGGCAGGGATCTCGCCGATCGTCTCGCCAAGCGCCTCGCGGTAACGCAGCATTGCCGATCGAGCGAGCACGTCGATCTGCGCGCCGGCGTCGTTGATGTAATATTCCTTGGTGACGGCGTAGCCGGCGAACGCCATCAGATTGGCCAGCGTGTCGCCGACCACCGCGCCGCGGCAGTGGCCGACATGCATCGGGCCGGTCGGATTTGCCGAGACATATTCGACATTGACCTTGCGGCCGCCGCCGATCGACGAGCGGCCATAGTCCGCGCCCGCTGCGAGCATCTCGCGCAGCCGCGCCTGCCAGAAGCCGTGATCCAGCGTTAGGTTGATGAAGCCCGGACCGGCGACATCGACCGCCGCCACTTCGGGTTCGGCGCGCAGCCGCTCGGCAATGCGGCCGGCAAGCTCGCGAGGGTTTTCGCCAACGGCCTTGCAAAGCACCATCGCGGCGTTGGTCGCGAGGTCGCCATGAGCGGCGTCGCGCGGCGGCTCGACCGTGACACGCGAAAAGTCGAGCCCCTGCGCCGCGGCAGGCGCGAGATCAAGCGATTCGATGGCCTTCGTGATCCGATCACGAAAATCGGCAAAGATATTCATGGTCTGTGCGTCCGGATGAAAATGTGACCGGGTGGCCGCGGTCGGGCGCACGCCTATCCGATCTCGGGCGTACGGTCAAACAGCCGTCGATGCTCCTTGATGGCGTATGTGTCTGTCATGCCGGCCAGGAAGTCGGCGACATGACGCGCCTTGACGGTATCGTCGGCGCGACGCAGTACCTCGCGCCAGCCTTCCGGCATTTGTGCCGGTTCGGCGAAATAGGCATCGAAGAGGTCGCGCACGATCCGCTCGGCGCCGGCGCGCACGGCCATGACGTCCGGATGGCGGTAGAGATTGGCGTAGAGAAAGTCCTTCAACTGACGTTCGGCCACGCGAAAATCATCCGAGAAGCGAAAAATCGTCTCGCCGGCCGCCCGAACGTCGCCAGGCGAACCGGGCCGCAAATCGTCGAGCCGCGCCCGTGCCATCAGGATGACGTCCTCGACCATGCGCGTGATCTGCCGCCGTGTGAGTTCATGGCCGGTGCGAACGGCGTCGAGGCGCGGATAGCGTTGCCTGACCTCGGTCAGGATCTCGGCCGTGAAGGGCACGTCGAGCAGCATGTCGAGCGTCAGCAGCCCGGCCCGCAGCCCGTCGTCGATGTCGTGCGCGTCATAGGCGATGTCGTCGGCGATCGCCGCTGCCTGCGCCTCGAGGGAGGCGTGGGAGGCAAGGTCGAGCGGAAACAACGTGTCGAAATCGCGCACGATGCGCGGCAGCGGGCCACCGATTCCCTCCCCAGCCACATCGAGCAGCGGGCCGTTGTGCTTGACCAGCCCCTCGAGCGTTTCCCAGGTCAGGTTCAGCCCCTCGAACTCGGCGTAGCGGCTCTCAAGCCGGGTAACGATGCGCAACGACTGGGCGTTGTGATCGAAACCGCCATAGGCGGCCATGCGTTCGTTTAGCGCCTCCTCGCCGGTGTGGCCGAAGGGCGTATGACCGAAATCGTGCACCAGTGCGACGGCCTCGGCCAGATCCTCGTCGAGACAGAGCGCCCGGGCCAGTCCGCGCGCGATCTGCGCGACCTCGATCGAATGGGTCAGCCGGGTGCGGAAATGGTCGCCTTCGTGAGCGATGAAGACCTGGGTCTTGTGCTTCAGGCGGCGGAAGGCGGTGGAATGGACGATGCGGTCGCGGTCGCGCTGGTAGTCGGTGCGGGTGCGACTGGCCGGCTCGGGATAGAAACGTCCGCGCGTACCTGCAGGGTCGCAGGCATAGGGCGCGCGCGGCCGGTAGCCGAGGCCGATCTCGGAAAAGGTCTGCGTGTCGTCGGACATGGGCCGCCGGTTGACTTGCGATAACGCGCTTCATACCTATTGAGCGATTGCGAATTCAAGGTGACGTGATGGGCGCCGACGCAAAGTCAGCAATGAAGGGTGTGGAACTCACCGACGCGGCGGCCGCGCGGATCGCGCGGATCGTCGGCGACGAACCGGGCAAGATCGCCTTGCGCGTCTCTGTGGAAGGCGGCGGTTGTTCGGGCTTTTCCTACGCTTTCGACCTCGCCGACACACGTGCCGACGACGATATCGCCATCGAGAAGAACGGCGCGACCGTGCTCATTGACGAGATTTCGCTGGTCTATATGGGCGGCTCGGTGATCGACTTCGTCGACGACCTCATGGGCCAGTCGTTCCAGATCAGGAACCCGAACGCTGTCGCCTCCTGCGGCTGCGGAACCAGCTTCTCGATCTGACGCGGTCGGGCAATCGTTGAAAGGCCGCTCGACGGGAGCGGCTTTTTCCACGATGCCTACCGCACCCGTTGTGTCAGTCGTCTCGCTGTGCCCCTCTTCTCAACGCCTTTGTGATCAGGATAGAAGTCCGGGTGGCTGGGACGCCTTTGATGCGCCCCGCACGTCCGAAGAAGTGGGACCCGAAAGGATCGGCTGCAGTTTCATGAAAATCGCGACGTGGAACATCAACGGCGTCAAGGCACGCATCGACAATCTCCTGACCTGGCTTAAGGAAAGCCAGCCGGACATTGCCTGCCTGCAGGAGATCAAATCCGTCGACGACCAGTTCCCCCGCATGGAGATCGAATCGCTCGGCTATCACGTCGAAACCCACGGCCAGAAAGGCTTCAACGGCGTCGCTATCCTGTCAAAGCTGCGCTTCGACGAAGTCAACCGGCGGCTGCCGGGCGACGATTCCGACGAACAGGCGCGCTTCATGGAAGGCGTGTTTTCGACCGAGCGCGGCGCTTTGCGGGTCGTCTCGCTCTACCTTCCGAACGGTAACCCGCTCGGATCGGAGAAATTTCTCTACAAGCTTGCCTGGATGGACCGGCTTGAGAGATGGGCCGCCGACCGGCTGATGCTGGAAGAACCGATCGTGCTTGCCGGCGACTACAACGTGATCCCCCAGCCCGAAGACGCGAAGAATCCCGAAGCCTGGCTCAACGACGCTCTTTTCCAGCCGGAAAGCCGCGGCGCCTTTCGGCGCCTGGCCAATCTCGGCTTCACGGACGCGGTGCGCGCATCGACCGACGACGTGCTCTACACATTCTGGGACTATCAGGCCGGCGCCTGGCAGAAGAACAACGGCATTCGCATCGACCATCTGATGCTGTCGCCGGAAGCCGCCGACCGGCTCGCCGCGGCCTCGGTGGAAAAGCACGTGCGCGCATGGGAAAAGCCGTCCGACCACGTGCCGGTTGTCATCGAACTCAACTGAGGTAGCAGGCTATCGCAAGCTCAACGCTTGCGATTGGGGAAATGCGCAGGATCGTGCTATTCTGCGTGCATGAGACGATGGATCCTGCTTCCGGTCCTGCTGATCGCCCCTATGGCGACGCTCGCCACGGCGCGGGCGGACTGCACCTGCGTCGCCAATGGCCAGCGTTACCAGGAAGGTGAACTGGTCTGCCTGAAGCTTTCGAGCGGCTCGTGGCTGGCGCGCTGCGGCAAGGTGCTCAACAACACTGCATGGAAAAAGGTGCAGGATGACTGCCCGTTGAGCCAGGTCGACGAGCGGCCTGCATCCCCTGCCCCGGAGCCGCTGAAAACAGCCGAGCTTCTGCCCGCCGACTGAGCCCGATTCTACCGGAGTAGCCGCCTCAACCTTGTCGATTGCGGCGAGGCGTTTCTGGCCGGCTACTTGCCGACGCCCTTGCGGATCATGTTTTCGGAAAGCGCGATCGCCGTACGCCGGTCGGATTCGCCGGCGAGCGAAAAGGCCTCTTCCTGCATGCCACGTATCCACGGCAGGTCGGCGGGCGCTGCCCGTTCGAGCGCAGCCGTCATCATGGCCAGACCCTTCACGACCTTGCCGCTCTGGAACAAGAGATTGCCGAGCGTCGCCTGCGCGCCGGCATGCCCCTTCTCGGCGGCAAGCTGCAGCCAGCGGCCGGCCTGCCTGACGCTGGAGCGCACGCCCTCGCCGTTCAGGAACATCCTGCCAATCTCGTACTGCGCATTGGGATTGCGGTAGTTGGCGGCCGCACGCATGTAATATTCCTGCGCGGCAATCGGATCGGCCCGCACCGAGGTGCCGGGAATGCCCCGGCGCAGATAATTGGCAACCGCCACCAGCGCATCCGAGACGTAGCTCTCCTCGGGACTTCCCGGAGCGACGTCCTGCTGGACGATTTCGTTGAAAGCCTTGAAGGCCTCATAGTCGTCGCGCGCGACGCCGTCACCCTCGGCATACATCCGCGCCAGCTTCCAGCGCGCACCGATCTGCCCCTTTTCGGCGGCGTAGCGGTAGGCCTCGACGGCCTCTTCCTTGTGGCCCTGCTGGTAGGCTGAATACCCGAACTTGAAGACAGCCCACGGGCTTTTCTCCTTGATGGCGTTCGGATCGAGGGCATAGGCGTTGCCGGCGGCAAGACCCGCCGCAAAGAACGCACCAAACAGGACCGGTCTGGTCCGACCTGACATCAGCATGACTTCGCGTTTCTTCTTCCGTCCGAAAAGGCGGCCAGCCGAGCGGCGCCTTCCCGTCGTTTTCCATCAGACCGTCCGCTCACCAGCGCCATTGCCCAACCGAATCGGCCCTCGGCCGCGACCCGTGCCGCTTTCGAAGGAATGTGGTGGTATGCAGTAACGCTGTCGTACACGATCGGTCTTACGTTCTTTCTGGCCCCGTCGCCCTTCACGGGCAACCGCGGTAGCTTCCAACCCCGCCGCACCCGCGCTTTCGGGGTGCGATTCCATTATGGCGGCATCGGGGCAAACGGCCACCTGATCCGATATACCGCAGAGCTTACGGAAAGAGTGTTGCCGAAACGTCACAAAGGCGGGGGCCCGAACCTGTAGCCGGGCCTCAGCCGCGCGCTTCGCTGCGCTTCCTGTCGCGAGTCAGGATCGATGCCACCACCGATCCCACGATCAGGAGCGCCGTCACGGTGAGCGCGACAGTGGAGGGGATCTCGTAGAAATGGGCCAGCAGCATCTTGGCGCCGATGAAGATCAGCACCAGCGAAAGGCCGGTCTTCAGGTGATGGAACTCACGCATCATGCCTGACAGGACGAAGAACAACGCCCTGAGGCCCATGATCGCGAAGACGTTGGAGGAAAACACGATAAACGGATCGTTGGAGATCGCCAGAACCGCCGGGATCGAATCGACCGCGAAGACAAGGTCAGTGACCTCGACGGTCATCAGCACCACGAAAAGCGGCGTCATGTAGAGCAGGCCGTGGCGGCGGACAAAGAAGCGCGACCCTTCATATTCCTGCGTGACGCGGCCGGTCTTTTTCAGGAACCTGACGACGCGGCTTTCGCCCGGATCGATCATCTCGTCGGACGACATCATCATCTTGTAGCCGGAAAAAACCAGCAGCGCGCCGAGCGCCATGCCAACCACGAAGAACTGGTCGACCAGCTTCACACCCGGGACGATCAGCGACAGGCGCATGACGATCGCGCCGACGATACCGTAAAACAGCACCCGGTACTGCGCTTCCGGCGGCACCCGGAAATAGGCAAAGATGAGCGCGATGACAAAGATGTTGTCGAGCGACAAGGCTTGCTCGACCAGGTAGCCGGTCAGGAACTCGGCTCCGCGGTCAGCGCCCGCGAACCAGAAAATGCCGGCGGCGAACAGCATCGCCAGCGATACGTAGCCGGCGACCGTCAAAGCGGCCTCGCGGGTCGAGATCACATGATCGCGGCGGTGCAGCACGAAAAGGTCGAATATGAGAATGACCGCGACGAAGGCCAGAAAACCGGGCCAAAGCCACTCATGTTCAATCATCTGAAAGGCTGCACGTAGCGCCGCGTCAGCGCATTCGTCGTTCGGTCCGACATCACAGGCAACGCCTTGCCTGCCAGAGGGGCCCGGGCCGTGTGACAGGTCCTCTAGATGCGCCTGTTCGCACGCTTTTTCAAGCGCGCCGGCGCGGCATATCGAATTTTGTTATGCCGCGGAACAATGTGTCGCGGCGGCCGAAAAGCCGCGACACCTTCTCTACCCGGCGGCGGACACCCGCGAGAGCGCGGTCTTCACCCGGTCGCGCGAGGCCTGGAACTCGGCCATCTTCTCGCGCTCGGACGCAACGATCTCGTCCGGCGCGCGAGCAACGAACTTCTCGTTGGCGAGCTTTTTCTGGATGCGCGAGATCTCGCCGTCGAGCCTGGCGATCTCCTTTTCCAGCCGCGCCGCCTCCGCCTTGAGGTCGATGAGTTCGCCAAGCGGCAGGCAGGCCGTGGCCTCGCCGACCACGATCTGGGCCGAGCCCTTCGGCGCCTCGGCGCGCTCGACGATCTCGGTGACGCGCGCCAGCCTATGGATCGCCGGCTGATGCCGCTTGAGGCGCTCTTTCGTCTCCTGCGAGGCGCCGATGACCGCGAGCGGCGCGGTGGCCGATGCCGGCACGTTCATTTCCGAGCGAACCGAACGAATGCCGGAGACGAGTTCGACAAGCCAGTTGATGTCGGCGGCGGCATCCTCGTCCTCGAACTCCAGCGCCGGCCAGCGCGTCAGCGCGAGCATGTCGTCGCGCTCGCTGCCTTCGCCCGCCGTCCGCGCCCAAAGCTCCTCGGTCATGAACGGCATCATCGGATGCAGCAGCTTGTAGATCTGGTCGAGCACGTAGGCCGCGCAGGCGCGGCTTTCGGCAGATGCCTGTTCGTCGTCGCCGGCGAAGATCGGTTTCAGGAGTTCGAGGTACCAGTCGCAGAAGAGGTTCCAGACAAAACCGTACGCACCGGCCGCGGCTTCGTTGAACCGGTAGCTGGTGACCCCCTTGGTGATCGCCTTTTCGGCGCGGGTGAGTTCGGTGAGGATCCAGCGGTTGACGGTGAGCCCGGCGTCCTCGGGCCTGAAGGCAGGATCGCGCGCGACGCCGTTCATCTCGGCGAAGCGGGTCGCGTTCCAGAGCTTGGTGCCGAAATTGCGGTACCCGGCAACACGCGCCGGGTCGAGCTTCACGTCGCGTCCCTGCGCCGCCATGATGGCGAGCGTGAAGCGCAGGGCGTCGGCGCCGTAGTCGTCGATCAGTTCCAGCGGGTCGATGACGTTGCCCTTCGACTTCGACATCTTGGCGCCGTTCTTGTCACGGACCAGGGCATGGACATAGACCGTGTGAAACGGCTCTTCCTCCATGAAATGCAGCCCCATCATCATCATCCGGGCGACCCAGAAGAAGATGATGTCGAAGCCGGTGACCAGCACCGAGGTCGGGTAGTAGCGTTTCAGTTCCGGCGTCTCGTCGGGCCAGCCGAGCGTTGAAAACGGCCACAACGCCGAAGAGAACCAGGTGTCGAGGACGTCCTCGTCGCGCGTCAGGATGTCGCCCGGCGAGAAGTTCTCGAGCTTGTCTTCGACCCATGCCTTCCAGGGCGTGTCGACGGCGAGATAATATTCGACCGCGGCGTCGAGTGCCTCCTTCTCGGTCTTTTCGACAAAGACGTGGCCGTCGGGCCCGTACCACGCCGGGATCTGGTGGCCCCACCAGAGCTGGCGCGAAATGCACCAGGGCTGGATGTTTTCCATCCACTCGAAATAGGTCTTCTCCCAGTTTTTCGGCACGAAGTCGGTGCGGCCTTCGCGCACGCTCTCGATCGCCGGCACGGCCAGCGTCTCGGCGTCGACATACCACTGGTCGGTGAGGAAGGGCTCGATCGGCACGCCGCCGCGGTCGCCATGCGGCACCGTGTGGCGGTGCGGTTCTGTCTTTTCGAGAAAACCGCCCTCCTCCATGATCTTCACGATCAGCTTGCGCGCCTCGAAACGGTCGAGCCCGTGCAATTGGTCCCAGACACCGCGCTGCAGTTCGGTTGCTTCAAGGCCGTGGAGGAAGTCCTCGTTGTCCTTGATGTTTATGGCCGCCTCGACGGTCAGAACGTTGACCGCGCGCAGCTTGTGGCGCTTGCCGACCTCGAAGTCGTTGAAATCGTGCGCCGGCGTGATCTTGACCGCGCCTGAGCCTTTTTCCGGGTCCGAATAGTCGTCGGCGACGATCGGAATGCGTCGGCCGACAATCGGCAGGACGACGTTCTTGCCGACGAGTTCGTGGTAACGCTCGTCGTCGGGGTGAACGGCGACCGCGGTGTCGCCAAGCATGGTTTCGGGCCGTGTCGTGGCGACAGTGATGAAGGTCGAAGGGTCCTCGGCATCATAGGCGACGCCTTCGACCGGGTAGCGGAAATGCCAGAGATGGCCGTCGAGTTCGATCTGCTCCACCTCGAGATCGGAGATCGCGGTGAGCAGCTTCGGGTCCCAGTTGACCAGCCGCTTGTCCTTGTAGATCAGCCCCTGCTTGTAAAGCGCGACAAAGACCTCGATGACGGCCTTCGAGAGACCTTCGTCCATGGTGAAGCGCTCGCGCGACCAGTCGCAGGAGGCGCCGAGGCGCTTCAACTGGTTGACGATCATGCCGCCCGACTCGGCCTTCCACTGCCAGACCCGGTCGACAAACTCCTCACGCGACAGGTCGCGGCGGTGGATCTGCTGTTCCATCAGCTGGCGCTCGACTACCATCTGCGTGGCGATGCCGGCATGGTCCATGCCCGGCTGCCAAAGCACGTCCTTGCCGCGCATGCGTTCGAAACGCACCAGGATGTCCTGCAGCGTGTTGTTGAGAGCATGGCCCATGTGGAGGGACCCGGTGACATTGGGCGGCGGTATGACGATCGTGAACGTCTCCGCACCGTGTTCAGCGCCGGCGCCGGCGCGAAACGCGTGCGCCTCCTCCCATCGCTCGGCGATGCGTGGCTCGACGCTTGCCGCGTCGTAGGTCTTTTCAAGCATGGAAAACGTCCGCGCTGTCAGGCAAATGTCGCTGCGGCTGTAAACCGGAAGGGTCGCCGCAAGTCAACAAGGCAGACGGCGCGGACACGACCGCCGCCCACGCGAAAGGGCCGCAGCCTGCGCTTAAGATCGTCCGGGAACGTTGCGCCACGCGGCCAGCGGCGCCGCGCAGGTCAGCGGTCGCCGCGCGCGATGCGTTCAATCTCCTCGCGGACCAGCTTCTCGACCAGCGTCGGCAGGTTGTTGTCGAGCCAGTCCTGCAACATCGGGCGGATCATCTCCTCGGCCATCTCGTCGAAGCGTTTGCGCCTGTTTTCGGCAAAGGCGTCGGAAAGCTCGTCGAACGCCGCTGCCACCTGGCGTCCCGTCCGCTCCGAAATGATGCCCGCGCGGACGGCTTCAGTGCCACCGCGATCCTCATCGCTTGCGGTCGGATACGCCGCGGGTTCCGTGACCGGCGCGGATTCGATTTCCGCCTCCATGGCCGAGGAGAGTTCCGTGAAGGCGTCGCGCTCATCCTCCTGGCCCGCTTCCGTCGCGTGCTCCGGCTCCGTCCATTCTGGCACGGCTGCCTGCGGCACTTCCAGGTCAACGTGTTCGTCGGGCTGGGGCTCCTCGCCCTTCCCCAGTTCCTCGCTGAACGAGCGCATTTCCGGACTTGTATCGTCGTCGGTCGTGCCGGCGGCCACTTCGTCGACCTCCGTCTCGTCCGTCGCCGGACGGCCCTGATCACTATCCTCGATTATCCGCCTGATGGAGGCCAGGATTTCCTCCATCGACGGCTCCTTCTGCAGACTCGTCGACTGTGGCACCATTGATTCCGCCGCTTCGCTGGCCATCGCCCGCTTCTCCTTCACTCTTCGGGGCACTCGTAACCCGAATCATGAACAAGCCTAACTGAGGGGACTCTTTGAGAGAATCCCCGTCATGATGGCGATTTCGGTTTCGCACAGGATTGCCGGCAACAGGCGTGGCGGCCGGCCGGTCGACCTCAGCGGCCGTCGGGCGTCCTGAGGCCGAACCATTTGTCCTTCACGGCCTCGTAGTGTTCCTCGGGCCGGTACTCGGCCACCTTGAGCCCGAGGCGGGCAATGGACAGTCGACCCATCGAAGACAGGATTGCGTAGCTCGCCACCACCAGGTCACGCTCCGCGGAAACCAGATTGATGCGAGCCGAAATCACATCGTCCTGGGCATCGAGCACGTCAAGGGTTGTTCGCTGGCCGACATTGCGCTCCTCGATCACACCGTCGAGGGCAAGCTGCGCGGCCGAAACCAGTTCGCGGTTCGCCGCGACCACTTCGGCGGAGGCCGTGTACTGGGTCCAAGCGGAAGTCACGGCGGCACGAACCTGGTCGTGACTGACGTCGACCTCGATGCGGGCCTGGCCAAGCTCCTCCTTGGAGCGGCGCACATTGGTGGCAGCCGCCCCACCCTGATAGAGCGGGATGGTCAGGGTTGCGCCGATGTCGGCGGCATTGAAAGTGCCACTGGTGCCGGCCGGATCGGGCGAATTATGGCGGAAGCCGCGCGACACCGACGCACTGGCCGAAACGCCGGGGAGCAGCGCGCCCTCCGCCGACTTCACCGCGAAGCCTGCCGCATCGACCAGATGCTGGGTGGCACGGATCGCCGGATGTTCGGCCGACGCAATGGCAATCGCCTCGCCCAGCTTGTTGGGCAACAGCTTGGCAAGCGGACGGGCAGCCTGGAGCTTGCCCGGGTCGTCGCCGACGATCTGGCGATAGACGGCCGAACTCGAAAGCACCTGGGCCCGCGCCGCCGACAGTTGTGCGACGGCGCCTGACCGCCCGGCCTCGGCTTGCGCGACATCGGTGCGGGTGCCCTCGCCCACCTCGAAACGCGACCGCGCGGCGCGCACCTGCTCTTCCAGGAACTCGAGGTTGCGCTCGCGCAGAACGGCGACCTGACGGTCGCGGATGACATCCATATAGGCGGCAGCCGCGTTGAACAGCGTGTTCTGCTCGGTGTTGCGCAGCGATTCATTGGCCGCGCGCACCTGTGCCTCGGCGGCGCGCACATTGTTGCGGGTCTGGAAACCGTCGAACAGCGTCTGCCTGATCTCTACGCCAAACGAGCCCGCCGATATGCGGGTTCCGGCCTGGCTGGCATAGCTGATGGTCCCGACAGCGGCGACGGTCGGGCGGTACCCGGACTTGGCCAGGGGCACACCTTCGTCGGTGATACGCACGCCCGCACGGGCCGAATTGAGGCTCGAATTGTTCACGTAGGCCTTCGAGAGGGCCCCGCCGATCGTCTCGGCGAGTGCAGCACCCGGAACCGTTACCGCCGCAGACACCAGCAACGCCGCCCAAAACTTGCTCTTCAACGCCACGACCGACCTCTCGAAACCACCGACGCGACCGCGGGGCCGCAACAACACAAATCGGGCGTCCCCGTGAGGCCGGCCCGTCTCATCCCCCGCTTTGACATCCGCGCCGCAGCGCCGATCACAAACAAAAACGCTCGCCGGTCCAACATGACCGTACCGTGCCCGTAGCGCAACCGGCCCGGACCTAGAACTCGAAGGCAGCCTCCTTCTGGAAGCCTGGCAGCGGTTCGACCGCGGCATTGAAGCCGCGCCGCCAGGAAACCGTGCCGCCCTGCTTCAGGTAAAGGCGCGCAACACCGGCATTGCCGTGTCCCTCGACCGCGACCAGGCGGCCGCCTTCACGCAACTGGTCGAACAGTTTTTCAGGTATTTGGTCCACCGCGCCACCGATCAGGATCACGTCGTAAGGGGCCTCGGAGGCGTAACCCTCGGCCAGCGCGCCTTCCACCACGGCCACATTGTCGCAACCGAGTTCCGAAAGCAGCCTGGTGGCGTCGGCCGCCAGCGTCGGCTCGCTTTCGAGCGCGATGACGGAGCCCGCCAGTCGCGACAGCAATGCGGCCGAATAGCCGGTGCCGGTGCCGATATCGAGCGCCACATCGCCGGGCTCGACGGCGGCAAGCTGGATCAGCCGGGCAAGCGGCGAAGCCTCCATCAGGAACCGTTTCTGGCCCGAGTCGGTCGGCGTGATCTCCACATCCTCGTCGATATAGGCAAGTTCCCTGCGCCGCTGCGGCACAAACGCCTCGCGCGGCACGGCAAGGAAGGCATCGAGGACCGGAATGCTGGTGACGTCGGTGGTGCGCAACTGCCCATCGACCATCTTCCGCCGAAGTAGCTCGAAGTCAGCACTCATCCCGTCCGCCCCGTTCGCCGCCGCGCGGCGCGATGTCCTTCAGGGCGGCGATCACCGCCCAGCCAGCGAATGCGGGAGATTGGAGGCCTCGCCCGGAATCGAACCGGGGTGCAAGGATTTGCAGTCCTCTGCGTAACCACTCCGCCACGAGGCCTCGACCCGCAGGCTTTACGAAGCGACCTGTTAACAGAGGGTCACCGGACCGACAAGCGCCTCTCGTCAAAATCCGCGCCGACTGCTTTCCTCGCGCTCGGCAGTGTCGGTGCGCCGCTGTTTGCGCCGCGACCACCACACCGCGATGCGCCGGCGCAGACGGCGTACAACGGGGATGTCGTAGGAGAGCACCATGAGCCCGACCGGGACCATCCAGTAACCGAGCACCGGCAGGAAACCGAAGAAAAGCCCAAGCAGCACCAAAAGCGTGCCAATGGTGATGCGCAGCGGGCGCGAGCGCGGCAGCGGGATGCGTCGCCCGAGGATTGATATGCCGGGCTTGGCCGCCGTAGCCCCGCCGGCCGCTTCACTGTCCCGCGACATATCCATGCTCTCTTCGACTTCTCCTTCTGACACGGTCGGTCAACGCCAGCCGGTCCCGTGAGGTTGCGTAGCCGGCAGGCTGATATGATGGCGTATGATCGCGATTGCGAGGGAGAATTCGCCTCCAGGACGGAAAAACGCGCTTGGCAAAGCGGAAACCGTTTTGCTATAGGCACCCCACTTCGCGCGAGCGCACTGTTCCCCGGTAGCTCAGCGGTAGAGCAACCGGCTGTTAACCGGTTGGTCGCTGGTTCGAATCCGGCCCGGGGAGCCATTCTTTTCGACAAGATCATTGGCTGCGCCGGAATGGTGCCGCGACAGCTTGCTGCCGATTTTGGGACGCCAAAGCCGGCTTGGCCGTACAAGCCGTGTTACCGGCGTCTCGCTCGAGACGGTCAAATGCCTCCGAAAAGCGAACATCGGCGACCGGCCAAGCCACTCAATGGCGGGTGCCCAGGTTCCTTTAGCCGCCGGTTTGCGCCGCGCCGACATCGCGTCGGCACCCACCGGCCACCCAACGCAAGCCTCACCCCCGCGGCATGATTGAGGGAGGCTAGGAGGGCACGATGCATACGAAAAAGGCCGGGACGCGCCCGACCTTTCCCTGCGTCTCCATCCAGTCTGCCAGTACATCCGTGGTCAGACGCGAAGACGATCTCTTCTCGCGCACTGACTCGCACGGCGACGTGACGAGAGGATGACGTTTCGGCCGACCAACCGCCATCCTCGCAGCGGTACTCTCAGAGAATCAAAAAACTACCCGAGATCAGTGTGGGCAAAATCGTTCCCCTTGTAGAGCAGCGGCACCCCTGCGCGCTTGGCCATCGCATAGGAGATACAATCCCCCAGGTTGAGGCGCGCGGGATGGCTGCTGCCCTTGCCGTAGGTATCACGGGCTATGGCGATGTCGATCAGGTGTTCTTCGTCGATTGGCTCGATCGAGACATCGGCCCGTTCAAGAAACTGAAGCGCGTCTGCCAGTGCCGAGACACAACTGCCGGTAAGCGTACCGAGCGCGATCGCCGCCTCGAAAACGGAGATCGGCGACGTGATGCACTGATCCGCCTGCTCGATCGCATCAAGGAAAAACTCCCGTTCCGTCTCCCCTTTCAGGATGGCGACTTGTGCCGATGCATCCACATACATAGCTATGTCCCCTCGTCCCAAAGATCATCGTAGAAGGCCTTGTCGGTTGCCGTCTGCGCGCGAGGCAGCCGGTCCAGCCTGTCAAGAAGCGGCTTTACGCGTTCGGCAAGGCGTCCACGCGCCTTGATACGTGACCGTGCCTCCTCTGCAACCAGCGCTTCACCAACAGCTTCCCTGATCGCGGCGGTGATACCAATTCCACGCTTATGAGCCAGTTGTCTGACCATGGCGTCAGTCTCCTCGTCTTTAACGTGTATCACCATCTTATATACCGCTTTAAAGTTGTTATGTAAAGTTGATTTTACCGTATATAAAAACGGAACACAATAGGAACAAATAGGTCACGAAGGGCACCCCGGTCCATGAGGACTGACTGGCCACCGCTTGCAGCGCCGTCCGTACCGCCTACTGCATCGTGTTTTTCGCGTAGCCCGGCCCGACGGTCAGCGGCTTGTCCGGCACGACCTCGTCGCCGATCTGCGAGCGGATGGCGAGTTCGTGGCGCCACAAGACCTCGCGCTCCTCGCGGTCGATGACACGGATGGCGACCTTGTAGGGCTTGTCCTTTTCCACGCCGCGCAACGACGGCGAGCGCAGCGAATAGCGCGCCGTCTGGGTCCCGACCCGCGTGCGCACGACATGGTCGGGCCCGCCGCCCGGGTCTTCGAACGCGGCCTCGATGATCGAGCCGACCGGCAGCGGCCGCTCCACCAGCGCGGTAAAGCCGTAATAGACGTCGGCGACGCGGTAGTTGAACATGAAGCCGCCGCCCAGGATCTTCAGATAGGGCTTGTCGTCGGGATTCTCCCGCGTCATCCAGCCGATCGCCAGCAACACCGCCAAGAGCGCGGCGCTGGCAGCCAGGATGCGTGGGAGAGTTATGCTGTTGACCATGGCCTTTGCCTTTCCAGCGGCCCGGCGGAAATTATCATGCCAGCTCGCCGCCCGGAACGCGCCGGCGCCGGGCGCCGCAAGCATTGCTGACAGAAGCTGACCGCCGCTAGCCGCCTTTGTGCCCCAGCGGATCGTTCTCCAGCGCAATCGGCCGGCCATGCGGGGTCGCCCGCGCCGCGCGCCGCCAGGCCGCGGCCGTCTCGGCCAACAGTCTTTCGTCGGCGAGCCCTTTCCGCGCGAGCAGCCCCTCCAGCGCGTCGAGCAGCGAATGGTAATAGTCTTCGCCGGTCGGCGAGAGCCCCGGCCGGCCACGCTCGCGACCCAGCGCCTCGGCCCATTCCACCGCCGTGAACACGCCGGCATCCTGCAGCGCCACCGCCAGCGCGAAGGCCTCGGCCTGCCACGGTGCATCGAAGGCCGGCGCGTCGGCTGCCGGCTCAGGCCGGTTCAAGATAGCTCTCCCAAGCATCCACGCTGACCGTCAGCGCCGGGTCGGCGCTCTCGCCCCAGAGTTCGGCGGCGGAAAACACCACGGTGTAGAGCCATTCGGGGCTTTCGCCCTGCCCATGCGCGTTGCTGTCGGGCAGCACGAAGCCGCCGCGCACCGCCTCGACGGTGCCGACATGGCCGCGCGCATAGCGCGGCAGCCTTGTATGGCCTTGCGGATGGTTGTTCTTCGCCCTGACCCGATCGCCGGCCTTGAAGCGCGCCGGCGTCGGGACTTCCCGATCGCAGGGTCCGCCCCTGGCGAGCGTGGCGGCGACCTCGTCCGCCGCGAGAACCCGTTTCGGGTTCGTGCCGCTGCCGAGTGCCTTTCCTGCCGCGCGTTCGTCGGCAGTGACGAAGCCGCGACGTTCGAGCAGGTTTTCCAGCGCCCGGATCCAGATTTCGTAATAGCTCGCCGAATAGTAGACCGCCGGGTGCAGGCTTTCGCGCGCGTGGCGGCTTTCGTCGATGGTCCAGTGTCCCATGCCGCCGGCCGCGAGCGTCACGCCCAGCGCGCGCTTCTCCCATTCGGCGTGAAAGACCGGTTCGTCCCGTTCGGGCGCCACCGGCCCGAACCCCATCTGGCCGCCAAGATCGTGCGCGCCGTTCATGCGGCCTCCGCCTTGAGCGCCAGGCCGGTGCCGATCATGGAATCCCGCGTCACCAGCCCCGCGAGCCTCTCCTCGTTCCAGCCCTGCGTCCTCTCGGGCCGCTCCGGCACCACGAGATAGCGCAGCTCAGCGGTGGAATCCCACACGCGGATTTTCTTCTCCGCCGGCAGGGTCAGGCCGAATTCCGCCAGAACACTGCGCGGTTCGATCACCGCCCGCGACCGGTAGGGCGGCGATTTGTACCAGACCGGCGGCAGTCCGAGCACCGACCAAGGGTAGCAGGAGCACAGCGTGCAGACGACGAGGTTGTGCGTTTCGGCGGTATTGAACACCGCCTGCATGTGCTCGCCCTGGCGGCCGGTATAGCCAAGCGACGCAATCGCCGCCGTCGCGTCCTTGCGCAGCCATTCGGCAAATGCGGGATCGCTCCAGGCGCGGGCGACCACGCGCGCGCCGTTCTGCGGCCCGACCTTGTGCGCATAGGTCTCGACGATCGCATCCACAGCGGCCGGGTCGATCAGGCCCTTCTCGGTCAGGATTGTCTCGAGCGCCCTGACCCGCGCCGCCATCGGGTCGAGGTCGTTGTCGTGCGGGTGGTCGTGCCCGTGCGAGTGATCGCCGTCATGCGCCATGTGCGGACCTTAGGTTTACCGGTGCGCCCCGGCAAGGCGCCACAATGTCAGGCAAGCATCGGCCACAGCGTTGCCGCCAGCAGCACGCCCATGGCGATGTTGAACCATTTCAGCCGCACCGGGTCGGACAGGAAATTGCGCAGGGCCATTCCGAACGCTGCCCATGACGAAACGCATGGAAAGTTCACCAGCCCGAAGGCGACCGCCACCAGCATCACCGACAGGAACGGTTGCTCGGCGCTGGTGTAGAGCGCCATCGCGGTCACCGCCATCACCCAGGCTTTGGGGTTGACCCACTGGAAGGCCGCCGCCGACAGAAAGCTCATCGGCCTCGCCCCGCCTTCGCCGCCCTTGCCGAGCGACCGCGACATGCCGATGCGCCATGCGAGGTAGAGAAGATACGCGCCGCCGGCGACCTTCAGCGCCAGGTGGAGCGGCGGAAACGTCGAAAGCACCGCGCCGAGCCCGAAGCCGACCGCCAGAAGCAGCGTCACGAAACCGGCCCCGATCCCCAGCATGTGCGGGATGCTGCGCCGGAAGCCGAAATTCACGCCCGAGGCGAGCAGCATGAAATTGTTCGGTCCCGGCGTGATCGACGAGACGAAGGCAAACACCAGCAATGCCAGAAAGACGTCGAAAGCCATCGTCATGCTCCCGAATTTTACGGCAGCATTATTGTCCTATTTTTCAGCAGACGTCGAAGCCGAACTTGTCGCCACGACAATAAAGCGCCTCGAAGCCATCGCCGGGAAGCAAGCCGCCGTCAGCCCTACTGCATCCCTTCCGCGCCGCGATTGAGCGCGGCGACGCCGGTGCGGCAAACCTCGACCAGGCCGAGCGGCTGCATGATGGCGATGAACTGCTCGATCTTGGAGACGCGGCCGGTGATCTCGAAGATGAAATGTTCTGTGTTGGCGTCGATCACCTGCGCCCGGAAGGCGTCGGCGAGTCGCAAGGCCTCCACCCGGTCGTCGCCCGTCCCCGTCACCTTGACCAGCGCCAGTTCCCGCTCCAGCGGCCGGTCATGGCCGCGCTCGCGCGCCACCACGGTCAGGTCGACCACCCGGTGCACCGGTACGATGCGTTCGAGCTGGTGCTTGATCTGTTCGAGCACATGCGGCGTTCCCCGCGTCACGATGGTGATACGCGACAGGTGCCGCTCATGCTCGGTCTCCGACACCGTCAGGCTGTCGATGTTGTAGCCGCGGCCCGAGAAAAGCCCGATCACCCGCGCCAGCACCCCCGGCTCGTTGTCGACCAGCACCGACAGCGTGCGGCTCTCGTGCTTTTCGGTTTCCTTGGCGATGAAGTAGGCCGAACCGGTCGGCTTGAGCTGGGCGTTCATGTGGCGATACTTTCAGGTGCGATCGGTTGACAGGGCGCGGACGGTGCGCCGCGCGCGGAAAAGGGTCGAAGCAGCGTCATGCCCGGCGCTCCACGGCTTCGGGCTGGACGTCATGGTTCCCGGCGAGAGCAAAGACATGCCGGCGGAACAGGTCGAGGTCGATATTGCCGCCCGACAGCACCAGGCCGACGCGCCTGCCGCGATTGCGCTCGCCTTCCTTCAGTGCGGCGGCGAGTGCCGCCGCGCCGGCGCCTTCGGCGAGGTTGTGGGTGTCGGTCCAGTAGATGCGCATCGCCTCGGCGATCTCCTCCTCGCCGATCTGCACGATCCGCGCCGCGCCGCGCAGGATGACCTTCAGCGCTTCCGCGTCGGGCACCCGCGTCGCCATGCCGTCGGCGAAGGTGTCGGACGCGTTGGTCGAGATCGGCCGGCCGGCCTCGAACGACAACGCATAAGCCGGCGCCCGCTCCGCCTGCACGCCGACGATCTCGATCTTGAGGCCGAGCAGGTCGCGCACAAGGATGCAGCCGCAAATGCCGGAACCGAGGCCGATCGGCACGTAAAGCACGTCGAGGTCGCGATGCTTCGACAGCATCTCCAGCGCGTAGGTCGAGACACCCAGCACCAGATGCTCGTGATAGGACGGCACCATCTCGTGGCCCCGCTCCACCGCGATCCTCTCTGCTTCCTCGCGCGCCTCCTGGAAATCGCCGCCGCGCACCAGAAGCTCCGCCCCGAAGGCGCGCATGGCGGCGTTCTTTTCGGTCGAATTGCCGCGCGGCACCACGATCGTCGCGCCAAGGCCCAGCCGGCGGGCGGCAAAGGCGATGCTCTGGCCGTGATTGCCTCGCGTTGCGGACACCACGCCGGCGACCTGCGGCCGCTCGCGCTTCAGCCAGTCGAGATAGGTCAGCCCACCGCGCACCTTGAAGGCGCCGGTCGGCGTATGGTTCTCGTGCTTGACGAACACCTCGGCGCCCAGCCGTTCGCCGAGCAGCGGCCAGCCATGGCTTGGCGTCGGCGGCACTGCCTCGCCGACCAGCCTGTGCGCTGCCTCGACCTGATCGAGCGTGAACACCACCGCCTCGCCCGCCCCCGCTAGACCAGTTCCCGGCCCTTGGCGTCGATCGCCGTCGCCACCGCCTCGTCGGTCGCCTCGTCCGGCAACAGCATTTCGTTGTGCGCCTTTCCGGAGGGGATCATCGGGAAGCAGTTGGCCAGGTTCGCCACCCGGCAGTCGAAGATCACCGGCTTCTTCACGTCGATCATTTCCATGATCTTGTCGTCGAGCTCGCCCGGCTTTTCGCAGCGGATGCCGTGGCCGCCATAGGCCTCTGCCAGCTTGACGAAGTCCGGCAACGCCTCGGTATAGGAATGCGACAGCCGGTTGCCGTGCAGCAATTGCTGCCACTGGCGCACCATGCCCATATATTGATTGTTGAGGATGAAGATCTTGATCGGCGCCTCGAACTGCACCGCCGCGCTCATTTCCTGGATCGTCATCAGCACCGAGGCGTCGCCGGCAATGTCGATGACGAGGCTGTCGGGATGCGCGATCTGCACGCCCAGTGCCGCCGGCAGGCCGTAGCCCATCGTGCCGAGCCCGCCGCTGGTCATCCAGCGGTTCGGCTGCTCGAAACCGTAATGCTGGGCCGCCCACATCTGGTGCTGGCCGACCTCGGTGGTGATGTAGGTGTCGCGGTCCCTGGTCAGTTCGTAGAGCCGCTGCACCGCATATTGCGGCATGATGACGTCGTCATTCGGCTTGTAGGCGAGCGAGTTGCGCGCCTGCCAGCGGCCGATCTGCTCCCACCACGGCTTCAGCGCCTCGCGATCCGGCTTGACGGTGGCGCGCCACAGCCGCACCACGTCCTCCAGCACCCGGCCGACATCGCCCAGGATCGGCACGTCGGCATGCACGTTCTTGTTGATCGACGACGGGTCGATGTCGATGTGGATCTTCTTCGAGTTCGGCGAGAAGGCGTCGATGCGGCCGGTGATGCGGTCGTCGAAGCGGGCTCCGACGCACAGCATGACGTCGCAGTCATGCATGGCCATGTTGGCCTCGTATGTGCCGTGCATGCCCAGCATGCCGAGCCAGTTCTTGCCCGAGGCCGGATAGGCCCCGAGCCCCATCAGCGTCGAGGTGATCGGAAAGCCCGTCAGTTCCACCAGTTCGCGCAGCAGGTGGCAGGCCTCGGGGCCGGAATTGACGACGCCGCCGCCCGAATAGATGACCGGCTTCTTCGCCGTCGCCATCAGCTGCACGGCCGCCTTGATCTGCTCCAGATCGCCCTGAATGCGCGGATTGTAGGAGGTGCGCGGCGCCTGCTGTGGCGGCGTGTAGGTGCCCTTGGCAAACTGGATGTCCTTAGGGATGTCGACGACCACAGGCCCCGGCCGCCCCGTGGTGGCGACGTGGAAGGCCTGGTGGATGATGCCGGCCAGTTCGTTGACGTCCTTCACCAGCCAGTTGTGCTTGGTGCAGGGCCGGGTGATGCCGACCGTGTCGCACTCCTGGAAGGCGTCCGAGCCGATCAGCGTCGTCGGCACCTGGCCGGTGATGCAGACCAGTGGGATCGAATCCATCAGTGCGTCCTGCAGCGGCGTCACCGCATTGGTGGCGCCCGGACCCGAGGTCACCAGCATGACACCCGCCTTGCCGGTCGAGCGCGCATAGCCCTCCGCGGCGTGGCCGGCGCCCTGCTCGTGGCGCACGAGGATGTGCTGGACCGCGTCCTGTTGGAACAGTTCGTCATAGATCGGAAGCACCGCGCCGCCCGGATAGCCGAAAATGTGCTCGACGCCGTTGTCCCGCAGCGCCTGTACGACCATTTCCGCGCCCGTCATCTCGTTGCGGCCGGAATCGTCTTTCGCGTTCGTCATGGCTTCCATCTTCCCTGCTGCGCCGCGGACAGCGGTTCTTAGCGGCGATCCAGACAATAAAAAAGGCCCCCTTTTGGGAGCCCGTTCGTCGCGCATGGGGTGCTGTCGCCCGGCGGTTACACCGCCTTGCCCATGCGCGTTCCTACTACGAGAATGACCGTCTTGTTCATGGGCGCGGACTTTAAGAGCGCTCCGGCGGCGCGTCAACGCGAAAAGCGGCCCCTGTCGCCCGCGCATTGGGCATTTAGCAAATTTCTACCATTCCCCCACACGTGCCCTTAACCCCACCCCGCTACTCTGGCGGGAACAGGGAAGGTACGGGGGCCCCGAATGTATGCCGATGAAGGCAAGGCCGTCGGCGAGACGGTCGACCAGGAACGGCGTGATCCGCAGCAGCCCGACGCGCGCATGCTCGGCCGCGTCATTCATTGCGACGGCGCCCGCGCCACGATCGCGTCCTATGTCGACGCGGCCGCGGACGCGCCGACCAACCTCTGGAACATCGGCAAGCTGATCTCGGTCTCCACCGGCCAGACTCGCCTGGTCGGGCTCGTCTGCTCGATCGAGACCCCGTCCGGCCTGTGGGCCGACCAGGGCCACAACCCGATCAAGGTGCATTTGGAACTCATCGGCGAGGTGTCGGACGAGCCCGGCACGCGCAAGCCGATCTTCGACCGCGGCATCACCGTCTATCCCACCATCGGCGCCATCGCCCACCAGATCAGAAAACGCGACCTCGAGGCCGTTTACCAGATGGCCGGACGCCGCTCCGTGCCGGTCGGCCATCTGTCGCAGAACAACGAGATTGCGGCCCGCATCTCGATCGATTGCATGCTGAACCGCCACTTCGCCATTGTCGGCACCACCGGCGTCGGCAAATCGTCGGCGGTCTCGCTGCTGCTCCACAAGGCGATCGAGGAACGGCCGGATTTGCGCATCCTGATCCTCGACCCTCACAACGAGTTTTCGGCGGCCTTTCCCAGCCAGGCCGCGCACATGGACCAGTCGACGCTCGACCTGCCGTTCTGGCTCTTCCGGCTCGAGGAGTTCGCCGAGGTGTTGTTCCGCGGCCGCGAAAGCGTCGTCGAGGAAGTCGACATCCTGCGTGACTTGATCCCTGCCGCCAAGGTCGCATATGGCAACCCCGGCGGTGCCGCACGGCTGCGGCGTTCCTCCGACCTCGGCTCGGTCACCGCCGACACGCCGATCCCCTACCGCCTCAATGATCTCCTGCGGCTGATCGACGACCGTATGGGCCAGCTCGACGCCAAGGCCGAGCGCCCGATCCTGCGCTCGCTACGCAGCCGCCTCGACAGCGCCATCAACGATCCGTCCTACCGATTCATGTTCGCCTCGCACATGATCGAGGACACCATCCACGAGGCCATCGGCAAGATTTTCCGCGTCCCGCACAATGGCAAGCCGGTCATGTGCTTCCAGATGGCGGGCATGCCGTCGGAGGTCGTCAACTCGGTATGTTCGGTGCTGGCGCGGCTCGCCTTCGATCTTGCCCAGTCGAGCGACGGTCGCCTCAAGCTTCTCGTCCTGTGCGAGGAGGCGCATCGCTACATGCCGTCCGATCCGCGCCTCGGTTTCTCGCCGACGCGCCACGCTCTTGCGCGCATCGCCAAGGAAGGCCGCAAATACGGCTGTTTCCTCGGCGTGGTGACGCAGCGGCCGGGCGAACTCGACCCGACCATCCTGTCGCAATGCTCCACCGTATTTGCCATGCGGCTTGCCAATGACCGCGACCAGGACATCATCCGCTCCGCGATTGCGGAGTCCTCCGCCTCCACCCTGTCCTTCCTGTCATCGATGGGCCAGCGCGAATCGATCGCCTTCGGCGAAGGCGTGGCAACACCCATGCGGCTGAAGTTCGAGGAATTGTCGCCCGAGATGATCCCCGGCGCGCATGCCGACGGCGACATGGGGGCGGTGAGCAATCCCGACGACGTCGACCTCGCCTCCGTCATCAAGCGTATGCGCCGCATCAGCCACACGGTTCCGGAAGCCGGCAGCGAGGAGGATCCGACCTTTTTCGGCGAGCCGAGCTCGCTGCTCAAGCGCCCGGTCGCGGGTGCCGGGCCGCTGCATGGTCCCGCCTCCCACATGGAGGAGGAGCCGCGCCAGTCGCGCCGCTTCGGCGACGTGCTTTACCGGCCAATCCACGAATAAGAGTTCGCCCGCTAGTCTAGTCCAGACCTGGATCGCTGCACGCATCGGCGCGAACACGCCACCCGGGCGGTGCGCCGATTGTCGCCCCAGCCAGAACTCCCCGAAAACAGTCGCCCGTCACGCTGGGCAACGTTGGCTTCAGAACGCAATCAAACTTGCTGATGAGCTTGGCGGAACGCCGCCTCAGGCGCAGACGCGGTTCCGGCCCAGCCGCTTGGCCTGGTAGAGCATGCGGTCGGCGCGGCGGAAGAAATCCTCCGCGGTCTCCTTGCCGTCCCAGACGGCCAGCCCGACGCTGGTCGTCACCTTGAGCCGGATATTGCCCGATACCACCGTCAGCCCCGAGATCGCCTTGCGGATCCGCTCGGCGAGCTTGACCAGCAACTCATGGTCCATGTTCGGCGCCACCACGGCAAACTCCTCGCCGCCCAGCCGTGCCGCCACGTCGTGATAGCGGGTGAAGTCGCGCAGGCAGCTAGCTACCGCCCTCAGTACCTCGTCGCCGACATCATGGCCATGCGAATCATTGACCGTCTTGAAGTGGTCGAGATCGAGGATCATCAGTCCGATCGGCTTTCCGATCCTACGGAACTCCTGCAGATATTCGCGCAGCGCGTCGTCGAAATAGCGCCGGTTCTGCATGCCGGTGAGCGAATCCGTCAGCGCGGCGTGCTCAAGCGTTTCGGAGCGCGCGCTGAGCGAGGCGGTCATCTCGCGCAGCTTGCCTTCTTCCTTCACCTGGGTCCGGATCAGCGGATAAATGAAGAAAATACCGAAGAAGACCGCCGTGGCGAGCAGGATCACCGAGGAGAACAGCAACTGGCTGATCCGCGAGCCGGATGGCCCGAACCCGCCCATGGCGGAGAAGCCACCGAGCCCGTCATAGGCGACCAGCGTGAAAGCCCCCGACGCGACGATCAGGGCCACGAATGCAAAGAATGCCGATTCCGCTTTATGGAAGCGCATTTCCCACCACCGACGAGCCGATGTCGAATCTGGCATGACTTTATTTACAGGGGCGTTAATGACTGCAACCTTTGCGTGAAGATTACCTATGCGTAATGCTACCGCGGCTTTCTAGTCGCGCACTGGTAAACCAATCTTTTCGACTTGCCCGTCAAGCGGGATTTTTTGCCATCCCGGACCGAGCTGATGCCTGAACCAGGTCGATTGCCGCTTGGCGTATTGGCGCGTCGCCGCCTTCGCCTTCTCGACCGCGTCGGCAATGCTCGCTTTGCGCGAAATCACTGCTTCCAGTTCCCGCACGCCGATCGCTTTCATCGCCGGCAATGAAGGTTCGAGCCCCAGCGCCAGCAGCGCACGCACTTCCTCCAGTGCCCCGGCCTCGATCATTGCATCCAGACGCGCCTCGATCCGCCGGTGAAGCTCGGCTCGTTCGGGCTCGATGACAAGGCACGCCGCGCTCGCCACGTCGATGAGCGGTCGCCCGCGGCGCGATTGCCATTCTCCGATCGGCCGGGCCGTATGGTCCATCACCTCGAGCGCACGCACGATGCGCTGGCCGTCGGCCGGCCCGAGCCGGGCGGCCGCCTCGCCGTCGCGTCGCGCCAGTTCGGCATGCAGCCGCTCCGGACCTTCTGCGGCGAGGCGCGCGCGCCAATGCTCTCTTGTCGCCTGCGGGATCGCCGGCATCTCGGAAAGGCCGCCTGCGAGCGCACGGAAATAGAGCCCGGTACCGCCCACGAACACGAAACGCCGCTCGGACCCGATCTTCGCGGCAAGACCCGCCACGTCGCGCAACCACGCGCCGGTCGAATAATTGCGCTCTGGCGAAACGTGCCCATAGAGATGGTGTGGCGCCCGCGCGAGTTCGGCCGCCCCCGGCCGCGCGGTCAGGACATCGAGCACGCCGTAGACCTGCATGGAATCGGCGTTCACCACCACGCCGCCGATCGCCTCGGCCGTCGCCGCGGCCAGTCCCGACTTGCCGCTTGCGGTCGGTCCCGCTATCAGGACCGCGTTCTTCAGCAGCGCCGTCTTCTCCTCCCTTTCGGAATTCTGCATGTCGCTTGTCGCCACGATCATTTCCGGTCCGAATGCGCGCGCCCTGTCGTCCGAGGCCGCGAATATGGCGATGTCGGCCCTCGGCGCAAGTGCGTGCGACTGGCTGGCGCATGAAATCGCCGCGGACTTCGTGCTGCCGGACGGGCTGGATGCCGACGCGGCGGAACGCGCGCTGCGCGCCGCCCTTTCCGGCCTGCCGCTCGATGTCGCCGTGCAACCGGCGGCCGCGCGCCGCAAGAAAATCCTGATCGCCGACATGGACTCCACCATGATCGAGCAGGAATGCATCGACGAGCTTGCCGACGAACTCGGCCTCAAGGACAAGGTCGCCGCCATCACCGCCCGCGCCATGAATGGCGAGATCGACTTCGAGCCGGCGTTGCGGGAAAGGGTCGGCCTGCTGGCCGGGCTTCCGGTGTCCGTGATCGACCGGGTGATCGCCGAACGCATCACGCTGGCGCCGGGCGGACCGCCGCTGCTGGCGACGATGCGCCGTGACGGTGCTACGGCGGCGCTGGTCTCCGGCGGCTTCACGCTTTTCACCGGGCCAATCGCGGCCAGACTCGGCTTTCACGAAAACCAGGCCAATGAACTCCTGGTCGAGGACGGCCTGCTGACCGGCAAGGTCGGCGAGCCGATTCTCGGCCGCCAGGCCAAGGCCGACGCGCTTGTCGCACTCGCCGCCCGGCTCGGCCTGTCGACGGCCGACGCCATCGCCGTCGGCGATGGCGCCAACGATCTCGATATGCTGGCGCTCGCAGGCGCCGGCGTGGCGCTCCACGCCAAGCCGAGCGTCGCCGAGCGTGCCGGCATCCGCATCGACCATGGCGACCTCACCGCCCTGCTCTACCTGCAAGGCTACCGCCAGGCGGAGTTTGTCACGCCATGAGGCTTGAGACCCAACGACTCCTGATCCGCAATTGGCAAGAGCGCGACCGCGAGCTTTTTCACCGCATCAATTCCGACGAACGCGTCATGGCGTTTTTCCCGTTCCGCCGCGACCGCGCCGAAGCCGACCGGGTCATGGATCTGCTGCGCGACGCCTACGCCGAACGCGGTTACGGCTTTGCTGCACTGGAATTGCGTGCGAATGGCGAGACGATCGGCTTCGCCGGCATGCAGCCGACCGGGCTGGAACCGGCTTTCGCTCCCGACGAGGTCGAGATCGGCTGGCGCCTGGCGCCGGAACATTGGAGGAAGGGTTACGTCAGCGAGGCGGCCGAAGCCCTTGTCGACCATGCGTTTTCCGCGCTCGACCTGCCGGAGATCGTCTCCTTCGCGGTCGCCACCAACCACCGCTCCACCGCCGTCATGGAGCGGCTCGGAATGCGCCGCGCGCCGCAGGAGGATTTCGACCACCCGCGGGTGCCCGACAGCCACCCGCATCTGAAACGCCACGTCGTCTACCGGCTCTCGCGTTCCGACTGGCGGCAACGGAAAAAGGCGGCTCCCTAGCCGCCTTTTCTGGTTCGCCGCAAGCGGCTGCGCGCCGCCCGCTCAATCCATGCGGATGGTCACGAAGCGCAGTTCGCCGCTCTTGGACGCCAGCATCAGCAGCGCGTTCTTGCGGCCCTGCTCCTTCAACGCCGCAATGCGGTCCATCACCTGTTGCGGGTTCGACACCGATTCCTGTGCGATCTCGGTGATGACATCGCCGGCAACGACACCCTTCTCCGATGCCGCGGAGTTTTCCGCCACCTCGGTGACCACGACGCCGGAAACCTCCTGCGCGATCTCGAAGCGCGCCCGCGCATCGTCATCGAGTTCGGCGATGGTCATGCCGAGGATCGCCGCGGTGGCGACATCGCCCTCGCCGTCCCCGGACGTCTCGTCGGCGGCGAGCTGCTCGCCATCCTCGAGCCTGCCAAGCTTGACCTTGACGTTTTCTTCCTTGCCCTTGCGCACGATGACGACGTCGACTTCCTTGCCGACCGGGCTTTCGGCAACGATACGCGGCAGGTCGCGCATCTCGACGATGTCCTGGCCGTCGAACTTGATGATGACGTCGCCCGGCTGAACCGAGCCGTCATCGACCGGGCCGCCCTTGACGATGCCCGCCACCAGCGCGCCCTTCGCCGTCGCCATGCCGAGGCTTTCGGCGATGTCGTCGGTCACCGGCTGGATGCGCACGCCGAGCCAGCCGCGCCGCGTCTCGCCGAACTCGCGCAACTGGTCGATCACGTTAATGGCCAGCTTGGCAGGTATCGAGAAGCCGATGCCGATCGACCCGCCCGACGGCGAGATGATCGCCGTGTTGATGCCGATGACCTCGCCCGCCATGTTGAACAGCGGGCCGCCCGAATTGCCGCGATTGATCGCCGCATCGGTCTGGATGTAGTCGTCGTACGGTCCGGAATTGATGTCGCGGTTGTTGGCCGACACGATACCGATCGACACCGAGCCGCCGAGCCCGAACGGGTTGCCGATCGCCAGCACCCAGTCGCCGATACGGATGCCGTCGGAATCGCCGAAGCCGACCGCCGTCAGCTTGCGCGCTGCCGCATCAACCTTGAGCACGGCGAGATCGGTCTTGGTGTCGCGCCCGATCAGTTCGGCCTTCAGCTTGTCGCCATTGGCGAAATTCACCTCGATCTCGTCAGCGTCGGCGATCACGTGGTTGTTGGTGACGATGATGCCCTCCTCGGCGTCGATGACGAAGCCGGAGCCCAGCGACTGCACGCGGCGCGGCCGCGAGCCCTGGCCCTCGCGGTTGTTGAAGAAATCGTCGAAGAAATCCTGGAACGGCGAGCCCTCGGGCAATTCCGGCATCGGCACGGCGTCACGGCCGCCGCCGCGTACGTTCTGCGAGGTCGAGATGTTCACCACCGCGTCGAGGAGCCCCTCGGCGAGATCGGCGACCGACGCCGGCCCCGCTTTCTGTGCGAATACAGGTCCCGCCGGCACGGCGGCGACGCCGATGAAAAGCGCGGCGGCGACCGGGATCACTGCCTGGCGGACACTCGGCCAGATTCGCGTCAGGAACATGAGGAGTTCTCCCGATTGCGGCGGATTCGCTGAGACCGGCCGGCCCTGAATCGCCCATTGCCCATGAGATAGACCGGCGCGCTGAAACTCTCCAGAAAATACGGCGTGTTTGCGACGGCGGAACGCACGCGGGATAAACGCTGCGTTACCCGCGCACCAGCCACACGATGGCGACCCCGGCGGCGACCGCCGCCAGCCCGCCATAGCGCAGCACATGCTCGGGCGTGTCCTGCATCTCGGCGGCCAGCCGCCGGGCAAATCCCGGAAAGCCGCCATAGATCACGCCCTCGATCACCAGGACGAGGCCCACCGCGGCAACGAAGTCCGCCATCTATTCGCCGGCGGGCGTCGCGCTTGTCGCACCGTCGTCGAGCGGCGGTATCGCCGGCGCCCCCTCGGTCGGCTGGCGGCCGATCGCCGAGCCGAAATAGCGGAAGAACTCCGAGTTCGGCGAAAGCACCATCGACGTGCCGGCCCCTTCCAGCGCCTGGCCGTAGGCCGCCATCGAGCGGTAGAAGTCGAAGAACTCCGGATCGCGCTCGAAGGCCTCGGCGAAGATCGCGTTGCGCTCGCCCTCGCCCTCGCCGCGCAGGATCTCCGATTCGCGCCTTGCCTCGGCCAAAATCTCGACCACTTCGCGGTCGGCGCGCGCCCTGATCCGGGCCGCCGCCTCGCGACCGCGCGCCCTCAGGCGTTCGGCCTCGGCAAGACGCTCCGCCTTCATGCGGTCATAGGTCTGCTGCGAGACCTCCTGCGTCAGGTCGGTCCGGCGGATGCGCACATCCTCGATCTCCAGCCCCAGCGAATTGGCATCCGGCCTGAGCTGGTCGCGCACCTCGCGCATCATCGAGCCGCGTTCGTCCGACAGGGCGGCCTCGAAGCCGCGCAGGCCGTAGACCCGGCGCAGCGCCGCGTCGAGACGGGTGCGCAGCCGCTGTTCGGCCAGCAGCACCTGGCCCGACACGGTCTGCCGGAACACCCGCGGATCGGAGATGCGATAGGCCACAAAGGCATCGACCTCGTAGAACTTGCCGCCCGAGACCTGCACGCGGATATCGTCGAGGTCGAAGCGCATGACGCGATCCTCGACCAGTTGCACGTTGTCGGCCTCGACGAAGCCGAAGGGCAGCTTGAAATAGATGCCCGGCTCGGTCTTGACGTCGACGATCTCGCCGAACCTCAGCACGATCGCCTGCTGGCGCTCGTTGACGATGAAGAAGGACGAAAAGCCCAGGATGATCAGCACCGCGACCAGAAACGCGATAATCGGAAGACGGTTGGACATCAGTTGCCTCCTCCGGCGCGCTTCTGCAGTTCCGGCAGCGGCAGGTAGGGCACCACGCCTGGCCCGCCATTCTGCTCGATGATCACCTTTTCGGAGCCTCTCAGGATGCGCTCCATGGTTTCGAGAAACAGGCGCTTGCGGGTCACGTCTGGCGCCTTGGCATATTCGTCGTAGACCGAGACGAAGCGCTGCGCCTCACCGCGGGCCTCCTGCACGACGCGGTTCTTGTAGGCGGCTGCTTCCTCGCGGATTTGCGCCGCCTCGCCGCGCGCCTGGCCGAGCTGCTGGTTGGAATACTGGTTGGATTCCTCGACGAAGCGGTCCTCGTCCTGCTCGGCGCGCTGCACCTCGTCGAACGCGTCGGCCACCTCGCGCGGCGGCGCGGCGTCCTCGATCGAAATCGCGTTGATCGCCAGCCCGGTGCCGTATTCATCGAGCGTCGTCTGGATGATCGTGCGGACATTGTCCGAGATGCCCTGGCGGTCGTCGCGGAAGATGTCTTGTGCAGGGCGCCGGCCGACCACCTCGCGCACCGCGCTTTCGGCGATCTGGCGGATCATGTCGTCAGGGTCGGCGACGTTGAACAGATAGGCGCCCGGATCGGCCACCTGATAGGCAACCGAAAAGCGCACATCGACGATGTTCTGGTCGCCCGAAAGCATCAGTCCCGACGAGGTCGAGCCGCGCGAATCGCCGACATTGATCAGCTTTTCGGCGGTGTTTGCGATCTCGACGGTCTCGATCGGCCACCAGTGGAAGTGCAGGCCGGGTTCGGAAAGCTCGGTTTTCGGCTTGCCGAAGCGCAGTTCCACGCCGAGTTCGTCCGGTTGCACGGTATAGACCGCCTTGAAGGCCCACAGCCCGAGCAGGCCAACGGCGATGACGCCGAGGATCATCGGGCTGAAGCCGCCGCCGCCCGGCAGCGCCTGCTTCAGCCTGTCCTGGCCGCGGCGAATGATGTCTTCGAGGTCGGGCGGCGTGTTCTTGGGCCCGCTGGGGCCGCGTGGGCCCTGCCCCCACGGACCGCCGCCATTGCCGCCGCCCCATGGGCCGCCGCCGCCGCTCTGATTGCTCCAGGGCATGAAATTCCTTTCGTCATGCGATCCGTCCGGCGGCTGCCTGAGCGCCGGGCGGAATCCTTAGCTGCGGTGAGTTATAGGGATGCCAGGCCGCCCTTTCAACGCAGGCTGACGCGCCGGTCGCCGTTTTGGCGACCGGCAGCCGGCGAACATCGCCATGATACGGCAAAAAAAGCGGCAAAACCATGCTGGACCGCGATCAGCACCGTCTTTCGTAGACGATATGCCGCGTTGCGTGGCTGTCCTTTTCCCCGGCGGGATAGTCGTTCTGCGCCACGATCCGCCACCGCTCCCGATCGATTGGCGGGAACCTCGTGTCGCCGTCGATCTCCGCCAAGACATGCGTCACCGACAGCCGGTCCGCCCGCTCGAACGCCAGGGCGTAGATTTCGCCGCCGCCGATCACGCAGGCCTCGCCGTCCGGCCGCTCCAGCCTTTCCTGCGCAATGGCGAGCGCCTCGTCGAGCGATCCGGCCCGCTCGACGCCTCCGGCGCGCCAGTCCTGATCGCGCGTAATCACGATGTTGGCGCGCCCGGGCAGCGGCTTGCCGATGCTGTCGAAGGTCTTGCGACCCATGATCACCGGCTTGCCCATCGTCTCGGCCTTGAAGCGCTTGAGATCGGTCGAAAGCCGCCACGGCAGCCCGCCCTCCCGGCCGATGATACCGTTTTCGGCAATGGCGACGACAAGCACGACCCTCAAGGCTTCGCGGCCTTCCTGGTCACTTGCGCGCCATCCCCCGGTGCCAGCGAGCGCATCTCCTCGCGGCCGACCAGGATCAGGATGTCGAGGTTCCTTTCGGGATAGAAATCCTGCGCCTCCATGACGAAGGTCGTCGGTCCGGTCTTCCTCACACCCGTGCCGCAAAAACTGACGAGGTTGCGCGGGCTGCCCTTGTCGACTGTCAGCCGGAAGCGGCCGATGGTACCGTTGGCCCAGTTGCCGCCTGTCTTGAGGATGTAGGAGAGGCGCTGCTCGAAGAGCGCCGGGTAGCCGTCCGGCGACGCGGCGGCGGCCTTCAGAACGGCGCGCTCGAAGGCGCCGTCCATGCAGTAGCGCGCCTTGTAGTCGGCATGGGTTTCTCCTCCGAGCTTGCCGTCCTGCACAAAGGTGACCCCAGCCGTGCCGCCGACGCTCGGGCGGTAGCGATGCGAGACCGCGACGCTGCGGCCGGCGGGAAAGCGGCTCCGCCACCAGTAGGTCGATTTGAGGTTCCAGAGCGGCGAGCGCACCCGCTGCCAGCCCTGCCCCGCGTCGAATTCGTCGATGACGATGATGCCGCGCTCGATCCAGTCGGCCGCGACCCGGTCGGGCAGCTTGGCCAGCGCCGCGACCGCGGCCTCGCCGAACGGGTAGAGCGGCACGTCGTGCCGGACCAGGTCTTCCGTGACGTCGATACCCACGGCGAAGGCGCGGTGTTCGAGGTTCGGCGTCACCGCCGCGCCGTCGAACATCACCTCGAATCCGAGGAAATTGTCGCTCTCCGCGCTCGGCAAGGCCGGCTGCCAGAACGGATTTCCCTCCAGTTCCGGCATCGGAAAGGCGACGATCGCCTCGATGTCGCTGTCGGAGCGGTTGCGGAACTCATAGGCGACCGTCACCTCTTCCATGGAGACGAAAAGGTCTTCCGACACCAGTTCGATGACGTCGCTGCGCGACAGGATGAGGCCGCCGGTGCCGAGTTCGGCGATGGAATCGTTGGCTCGCGCCGGGCTGGCGGCCGATGCCAGGATGGCCGCCGCGAAAAGGGCAAGAGCGCGCGTTCTCATGGGTCTCGTTCTCGATTGCGGAAAACGCAACATGCGCCGCCGCCGCGCATCACGCAACGCCTGTCGCGCCGTCGCGAACGGGAACGTTCTCAAACCGCGATCGGCGCCTTGATGCTGGCGTCCGCCTCATAGCCGTCGAGACGGAAATCCTCGTAGCGGAAGCCGAAGAGGTCCGTCACCTCGGGATTGATCCACATCGTCGGCAGCGGTTTCGGCGTGCGCGTCAGTTGCAGCCGCGCCTGCATGAAATGGTTGTGATAAAGATGCGCGTCGCCCAGTGTCTGGATGAATTCGCCCGGTTTCAGCCCGGTCACCTGCGCCACCATCATGGTCAGCAGGGCATAGGACGCGATGTTGAACGGCACGCCGAGAAAGATGTCCGCCGAGCGCTGGTAGAGCTGGCACGAAAGCCGGCCATCGGCGACGTAGAACTGGAACAGGCAGTGGCAGGGCGGCAGCGCCATGTCGTCGATCTCCGCCGGGTTCCACGCCGATACGATCAGCCGCCGCGATTCGGGATTTTTGCGAATCTGCTCGACCAGCCCCGCGATCTGGTCGATCGAGCGCCCGTCCGGCGCCGGCCAGGAGCGCCACTGCGAGCCATAGACCGGTCCGAGATCGCCGTTCTCGTCGGCCCATTCGTCCCAGATCGACACCCCGTTGGCGTTGAGATACCCGATATTGGTGTCGCCGGACAGGAACCAGAGAAGCTCGTGGATGATCGACTTCAGATGCAGCTTCTTGGTCGTCAGCACCGGAAAGCCGTGTTCGAGATCGAACCGCATCTGGTGCCCGAAGATCGAGCGCGTCCCTGTGCCGGTACGGTCGCCGCGGTCGACGCCCGCGTCGAGCACGTGAGAGAGAAGGTCGAGATATTGGCGCATGGTGTTCCGATGCCGCGAATCCGGATGGCGACAATCTAGACTATCGCCCTGGCGCGCGCACCAGCGCGTCCGCCGCTTTCCCCAGCCGGCGGGCGCCGTCGACGGAAAGACCAACCGCTCAGTTCAGCACCTTCGGCCAGTTGGAGTCGCCCTTGGTGATGTTGCCGGCAGCGTCCTTGGACCATTGCGAGCGGACGCCCTTGGAGTAGTTGAGGTAGAGCTTGCCGTCGACCACGCTCCACGCTTCCGGATCGCCCTTGGCGGTATAGCCCTGGCTCACCGCCCAGGCGCAGTAACCGCCATATTGCGGCAGATATTTCGCGGGCGACGCTTCGAAGGCCTGCCGGTTGGCTTCGCTGGCAAAACGGTATTCGACGCCTTCATGCTTTGCCGTGATGGCGGCATCGCCGGGCTCGGCCCTGTTATCGGTCTGGTAGGCAACGACATCGTAGCCGCCGGTGCCCACGCCCGGCACCAGCCCGGTGAAAACCTTGTCGGCGGCGCCGGCCGGCACGGCCAATGGCGCAAGCGCGAGGGCTGCGCCGAGGAAAAGCAAGCTGCGACGGTTCATCCGGATTCGTCTCCTGTTTGACGGTTGGCGAAGCATTAGCGTGGTTTTTGGCGTCCCGCCCTACACGAGCACACACGATTGCTTGAAGCGGCGCGCCGCGGGTCGAGCCGCGCTTCAGGCCGTGCCCGTTCCGCCGCGCGGTCTCGCCATCTCCACCAGTGCATGCGCGGCAGCGCCCGCCTCCTCCATATAGGCCGGGTCGCGGTGTAGCAGCACCTGTGCGAACGAACCGTCGAGCAAGAGCACGATCCGCCGCGCCAGCCGCTCGGCCTCGGCCAGTCCCTCTTCCGCGAAGATGCCCGCCAGCCAGTCCTCGAACTTTTTCTTGTGCGCCGCGCCGGCACGGATCGCCGGATGCCGCGGCATGGCCGCCAGTTCGGCCGTCGTGCGCAGGAAACCGCACCCCTTCCACGACGGTTTGCCCGCCGAGATCGCGAGTTCGACGAAGATGCCGCGAACCTTGTCGGCGAGCGGTCCGGGCGTCTCGTCGAACCAGCGCCGGAAGGCCGCCAGGTTGGGCTGGTCGCGTCCTTCCAGATAGGCGACGATCAGATCGTCCTTGCTGGCGAAGTGATAGTAGAGCGTACGCTTGGTCAGCCCGGCCTTGGCCGCCACGGCATCGACACTGACGGCGCGGATGCCTTCGCCGTAAAAAAGCTTCGTCGCCGCCTCGATAATGCGCTCGCGTGTCGTTCTTTGCCCGGTTGCCATGGCCTTAAGTATACCAACCAGTGAATATACACAAGGTCATGAGTCGGGCTAGCCTCTCCGCATCCGTCGTTTCCCACAGGAGGCTTCAGCATGACCGAACCGGTCCTCTTCACCCGCGAACGCGACATTGCCGTCCTGACGCTAAACCGTCCCGACAAGCTCAATGCACTCTCTTACCGCATGATCGACAGGCTGATGGCCTTGCTCGACGAGATCGAGATCGACAGCCGCTGCCGCGCGGTGATTATCACCGGCGCCGGCGGGCGTGCCTTTTCGGCGGGCGGCGACATCACCGAGTTTCGCGAAAGCGTGCGTGCCGGCACCGAACGCGCGGTGCGCGACTTCGTCCGCCGCGGCCAGCAGATGACGGCCCGCATCGAGGCCTGCCACAAGCCGGTGATCGCCGCCGTCAACGGCCTTGCCTTCGGCGGCGGCTGCGAGATCGTCGAGGCCGCGCATCTGACCGTCGCCAGCGAGGAGGCCGTGTTCTGCAAGCCGGAGATCAGGCTCGGCATGCCGCCGACCTTCGGCGGCACCCAGCGCCTGGCCCGCCTCGTCGGCCGCAAGCGCGCGCTCGAACTGCTCCTGACCGGGGATCCCTTCCCGCCGGCGCGCGCTCTCGAACTCGGCCTCGTCAACCGCGTCGTGGCGCCCGAGCAGCTCATGCCGGCGGCGCGCGAACTCGCCAGGCGGATTCTGGCTCACACCTCGTCGGCGGCCGCCGCGATCCTCACCGCGACGACGCGCGGCCTCAACATGGGCATCGCCGAAGGCCTTCACGCCGAAAGCGAGCAATTCGCCCGGCTGGTGCCGACCCACGACCTCTCCGACCGGCTCGACCGCTGGCTGGCGCGCAAGACCGGGCCGGCATCGCGCTGAGCCGGCAGGCGGGCTTTTCATTTGCCGGCCGCGCACCTATATTCGCCCTGTCAGCTTGACTGACTATGGCGATAAACTGCCGATGCAATAAGCCTATCGGACCCGGGGGCGGTACCCGGCGCCTCCACCACAAACCGCGCTGCGACGCGGCTTCTGATGGGGGCGAAATAGGATCGACGAGGGTGTAAAGATCGGACTTTCGCTCGGCATGGTTCCGCCGTTATCGGGCCGAACTTATAGTTGCCAACGACAACTATGCGGAAGCACGTCTCGCTGCTTAATGCGGCGCGACAGCTTCAATTGAACTCCTAGGGGTTCGCACCTCTAGGCGGGGTTCGGAGGCACCTGGCAACAGAAGCCTCCACTTCCTTCCCCCTCGAACTCCCCCCCTCGAAAGCCTCTCCGCTGCGTCACGCAGCCTTGTCGCCGCGCGGCCGCATCGCCGCCTCCGGCACGCGCGCATGTCCTTGCACGCGCCCATACAGGATCATTGACATGTCCGACCACCCGCCCCCCAACCTCCTCGTCCTCACCGGTGGCCCCGGCTCCGGCAAGACGACGCTGCTTGCCGAGATGGCCCGGCGCGGCTTCGCCGTCTCCCAGGAGGCCGGCCGCGGCGTCATCCGCCAGCAGCAGGCGATCGGCGGCGATGCCGTGCCTTGGGCCGATCGGAGCCGTTACGCCGAACTCATGCTTTCGTGGGAACTGCGTTCGCACGGCCAGGCGCTCGCCGCGCCGGGACTCTGGCTGTTCGACCGCGGCGTGCCCGACATTGTCGGCTATCTGCGCCTGTCTGGACTGCCGGTCCCGGCACCGCTCATGCGCGCGGTCGCAACCGTGCGCTATCACCCGACCGTCTTCGTCACGCCGCACTGGCCCGAAATCTATGTCCGCGACGCCGAGCGGCGCCAGTCGCCGGAGGAAGCCGAGGCCACCTGCCGCATGATGATCGCCACCTATCGCGAATTCGGCTACCGGACGGTGGTGCTGCCGCAGGCGGGTGTCGAGGCCCGTGCCGATTTTCTCGCCGCGCATGTCGGCGCCGCCCGCACCCGTCCGGCCGGCTAATCGCCCTTTGCGGCCGCGCGGCTCCTTCCCCGGCAAAACGCTCCCGCTACCGGCGAATTTCCGGCCACGAAGGTTCCATCTTTGGCGAATCCGCACTAAACCTAGCCCGACTGACTCGACGGACCCGCGCCCCGCAATGACGGACGACCAGATACGTTACGATATCCTCGCCCAGGAGGCCCTGCGCGGCGTGATGCGCAAGGTGCTGACCGAGGTCGCGCGGACCGGCCTGCCCGGCAACCACCACTTCTTCATCACCTTCCTGACCGGCGCTCCGGGCGTGCGCGTGTCGAGCCGGCTGCGCGAGCGCTATCCCGACCAGATGACGATCGTGCTCCAGTACCAGTTCTGGGATCTGAAGGTCACCGACAGCGGTTTCGAGGTCGGCCTGTCCTTCTCAGATGTCCCCGAAAAGCTCGAAATCCCGTTCTCCGCCGTGCGCGGTTTCTACGACCCTTCGGTCAATTTCGAGCTCGAGTTCGACGTCAAGGCAGAGGCAGAGAGCCCTTCCGAGCCATCCGAGCCGGCGCAACTCGCGAACGCGCCGAAGGAAAAGAAGGCGCCGCGCCCGGTCAAGGGCAAGGAGAAACCCACCGAGCAGCCTGCCGCCGCCAAGCCGAAGGAGCCGGCGGAAGCCGAGGCCGAAGGCAAGGGTGCCGAAGTCGTTTCGCTCGATGCGTTCCGCAAGAAGTAGCGACGCGTCGCAATCCGGGGCCCGTTGATGGGCGATGTCGTCAATCTGCGCCAGGCGCGCAAAAAGCTGAAACGCCGCGAACGCGAGCGCGAGGCCGACGAAAACCGCGTCCGCCACGGCCGCACCAGGGCCGAAAAGCAGGCCGGGGCGCTGGACAGGAAACGTGCCGAGGCCCTCCATGAGGCGCATCGCCGCGAACGGCCGGGAGACGAGAAGGCGTGAACGTGGTGCGCAAGCGCTCCGTCACCATTCGCGGCCACGCGACCAGCTATTCGGTCGAAGATCCCTTTCATGAAGAACTGGTTGCCATGGCCGCCGACCGCGGCCAGTCGCTGGCAGCACTGATCGCCGCAATCGACGACGCCCGGCCTGCCGGCGCCAATCTCTCCTCAGCCCTCAGGCTGGCCGTGGTCGAGGAGTTGCGCCGTCGCGCTTCCGGCGGATGATCCAGCGCCGCCCTGCGGCTGGCGCAACTCCAGGCAAAGCGGAAAACGCTTTCCATCCGGAAATGTGCAGAAACAAGCGGTTGGAGCCGTTCGATGATGCTGAAAAGATGAACCGCCCTAGTCTTCCAGCGACTTCAAAAACTCGCCGATCGACAGCGCATCGAAAGGCGAGCCGGCATTCTCTCGCGGCGCGCGTGGCGGCGGCGGCAGCGGCGTCCGCGTGATCGCATCGGCCGACGCGGCGGCCTGCTCGGCGGATGTTTCGGAGCGCCTGCGTGCCGCCTCCTCGGCCTTGAGCCGCTCTTGTTCCTCGGCCCGCCGGCGGCGCTCGTCCTCCGCGCGAATGCGGGCCGCCTCTTTGCGCGCCGCTTCTTCCGCCTGCCGTTTGGCTTCCGTTTCCGCCTTTTGCCGCGCTTCTTCCTCGGCCTTCAATCGCGCTGCTTCCTCGGCCTGACGTTTCGCTTCCGCCTCGGCCCGTTGCCGCGCCTCTTCCTCGGCCTTCAATCGCGCCGCTTCCTCGGCCTGACGTTTCGCTTCCGCTTCCGCCTTTTGCCGCGCCTCTTCCTCGGCCTTCAATCGCGCTGCTTCCTCAGCCTGACGTTTCGCTTCAGCCTCCGCCTTTTGCCGCGCTTCTTCCTCTGCCTTCAGCCGCGCCGTTTCCTCGGCCTGGCGTTTCGCCTCTGCTTCGGCCCTTTGCCGCGCCGCTTCCTCGGCCTTCAGCCGCGCCGCTTCCTCGGCCTGGCGTTTCGCCTCTGCTTCGGCCCTTTGCCGCGCCGCTTCCTCGGCCTTCAGCCGTGCCGCTTCCTCGGCCCGCTTTCGCGCTTCCTCTTCTGCCTGACGCCGCGCCTCTTCCTCCGCCTTGCGGCGTGCTTCTTCCTCGGCCCGCCGGCGCGTCTCCACCGCCTCGTGGATGTCACGTATCTCGGCGACCTGCTCGTAATAGCGGACCTCGCGCCTGAGCCGCTGCTTTTCCAGCAGCTCGGCCTGCATCTTCTCCACTCGCGCCTGCTCGCGTTCGAGCGCCCGCTGGGTCAGATATTGCGCCAGCGGTTCGGTGTCGAAGCTGCGCTCGGCATTGCCGATCGGCCCTTCGACGGCAAAGCCGACCACCGGCTCCGACCCGACCACGGCCTCGTCGCCGGCGTCGTAGCTGACGCGTCCTTCTACGGCGACCGTCCCCTGCCCGAGATCGGCGCGCAGTTCGGCCTCCACGCGCGTGCCTTTGCTGTCGAAGAATAGCGGCGGCGTGCGCACCACCCCACCCGCGACGGTAAACGGCGCCGTGGCGTCCGCCACGGCGAAATTGGCGCCGGCGACCAGTTCGGGCGCGAATTCGGCCGTCTGGCCGGCGTCGATGTCGCGGCCGATGGCATCGGCCTGCGCGAGGATCGCCGTGAAGGCGCCACCGTCGATGCCCGGGATGATCAGTTCCTTGAACGTCGCCGTGCCCGAACCGGTGAGCGCGGCAACGATACCGCCCAGCGTGCGCCCGCTGGCGCTGACGGCGGCGGACAGCTCGGTCCGGCCGCCAAAACCCGGCGCGCTCAACAGCGTGGCCGTATCGGCATCGGCAAGCTTGATCTGTCCCGAAAACAGCCCCGTGCCGGCATTGTTCTTGAGTTCCACCAGGCCTTCCGCCCTGCCGCCCAGCATCGCTCCCGAGAAATCGCTCAGGCTCACGCCCTCCTCGCTGACGCTCAGGCGCAGCCGCGCATCGTCCGCCGACAGCCAGTAGCCGACACCGAGCGCCGCCACTTCAAGGTCGATGATCCCAGTGAAGGGTGCGCTGGCCTCCTGCATGAACGGTGTGTCCGGCCAGCCGTCGCCGCCATACTCGATCGCCCCCTCGCCCAGCACCAGCCCGGCCGCCAGTGCTAGGTCGAACGCTCCGAGCGACAGGTTACCGCGCAGGTCGGGGCGCCCACCCTCCACCGTCACGGCAAGATCGCCCGAAAGCGCCACCTCGGCCACGAAGCCCTTGAGCCCGGTGATCGAAAGGGTTCCGTCGGCAAGGCGCGTCTCGGCGCCCAGTTGCACCGGCAGTCCGATCCCCATGCCCGGCAGGGTCAGACCGGCAGTCATCATCCACGGTTCGAGGTCGTCGCCCTCGACGGTCGTGCGACCCTCGAACGCCAGCGCGCTGCCGTCGCTGGTCGCCGTGCCGTCGAATTCGGCCTTGGCGTTCGGCGTGTTGATCGCGAACCGGGCCTTTGCACCCTTCGCCGGCACGCCGGCAACCTCCAGCTTCGCCGACCCCTCTCCGGTCAGCCCGAGATCGAACACCGGCAGTCCGGCGTAGGCGAGCAATTCGACGACATTGGCGCTGTCGGCGGAAAGCGTCACGTTCAGTTCCGATCCGTGCAGATCGCCGGCCAACGCCGGAGCCTTAGCGGCTAGGATCAGATCGCTGTCACCCAGATGTCCCTGAAGATCGAGCGAGGCGCTGCCGGCACCGTCATCCGTGCGCTCCAGGCTCGCCACCATGTCGAGCTGCGCGTCTTCCATAAGGCCCGGAAACGCGTCTGCGCGCGCCGCAAGCGTCGTCGCCAGCCCATTGCCAGGAAAACGCGCCGCCATCATGCGCGCGAACGGCGCAAGGTCGGCCGCGAGCACGGAGGCGTCGATAGAGCCTTGCGGCGCCGTCCCGACGTCCCGCAGTTCGGCCGTGGCGCTGACATTGGCACCGGCGAGCCCGGTGATCGCCAGCCGGTCGATGTCGAGCTGGTCGCCGCGGAGCCTGAACGCGGTGTCGATATTTTCGGCCGCCAGCCCGGCAAGCCGCACCGGCCCCGCCTTGAGGCTGAAATCGATGTCATGGCCGCCGAAATGCGCCACGCCGGCATCGCTGATGAAAAGCGACGCGAAGGCGGCCATGCCGTCGACATCGAGCGCATCGCCGGTCAGCTGCGCCACCATGCTCGGCTTGACGCCTTGGCGCACCTGCCGGTCGAGCGACCCGGTGAAACGGGCGCCGCCGAGCACGAGTTCGAGGTCTTCGAGGTGTTGGCGCCCGGCGCCCAGTTCGACATCGGCCGCGAAACCCGCCGCCGGCAGCCGCCGCACGGCGTCGTCGACGTCGCGCGCCAGCCATGCCGCGAAGCCTGAGGGCTGCGCCACCGCCAGCAGTAGGCGGCCCTTGAAGCCGACCTTGTCGGCCGTTGCCAGATGTCCGCTGGCCTCAAGGGTGGTACGCCCGGGCAGCGTCGCGCGCAGCGCATCGACCGACCAGCCGCCTTCGGCCGGCTTGGCGGAAAGCTTGATGTCGCGGATCGTCGTGTCGCCGGCAACGACCGCCGGCAGGTCGACGTCGATCGTGCCCGGCATGGCCGGGCGCGGCAGGTCGAGAAGCGCTTCGTTGAGCGCCGCGATACGCGCGTCGAACGCCTGCCCGGCAATGTCGTTGCCGTCCGCCTCCGGCGCAAAACGCACCTGCGCGCCCGTCGCCTGGACCAGGAAGCGCGGCTCGACGCCGAAATCGACCAGCGCGGTGCCGTTCGCCGTGTAGGGATCTTCCCTGGAGCCGGTCTCGAGCCGGAATTCGGTGACGTCGAGCCGCTCGCTGTCGACCGCGAACGCGCCTGCGAAGCGGTAATCCGCCGGCGTTTCCGGCGCCCCGGCGGTTCGTACGGCGGTCGAGCGGTTGCGAATGTCGAGCTTGAAGCGCCCTTCATAACTCGCCGCGCCCTCGACCAGGCGCGCCGTGCCATCCGCCTCCAGTTCTGCGCCGTAGCGGGACGGCTTGGCGCGCACCCTGACGCGCAGCGAGCCGTCGGCCTCGACCGGGCCGGTAGAGACGTGCAGCGCCGTCAGCATTCCGTCGAGGCGCATCGAACCGTCGATCCGCCACGGCCCTGCCAGTGTGCGCGCCGAAATCTCGGTGTTGATCTCGCTCAGGAGATGATCGCGGCCGCTCGCTCCGTGGCGCAGGTTCACCTTGCCCTCGGTGACGGTGATCTTTTCCAATGTGATCTGCGTCGGGTCGAACCGGCCCTGCGGACGCACCGCCCAGTCGATCGACCCGTCGCCTGCAATGGCGATGCTCGCCACCGGCCGTACCAGCCGCATGTCGAAGATCAGCACCTCGCCACGCAGGAACGGCGCCAGTTCGGCATCCATCGAGAAGCTTTCGATGGTCATCGCCGGTTCGTCGGGGGCCGTCCCGGCGACCTTGATATCGGTGAAATTGACCGACGGGAACGGCAACAGCCGTGCCGTGGCGTCGCCCTCGACGGTCACCTTGCGGTCGAGGATGCGGCTCGCCTCGCGCTCGAAATCGGCGCGATAGCTTGTCCAGTCGACAAAATACGGCCCCACCAGCGCCGCGGTCAGCGCCAGTACGATAAGTCCGCCGATGAGAACGAACAGCCGGGCCAGCAAAATGCTCCTGAGTCGTGCCTGCCCGCCACTTTAGCCCTATCCGCGTGTCGATAAAGTGGCGCTGTTGCGCAAGGGCAACGCCTGATGTTGCCCTCGCCGACCGCGGTTGTCACGAAAGCGGGAAGATCTTGCCCGGATTGAGGATGTTGTCGGGGTCGAGCGCCCGCTTTATCGCGCGCATCACGTCGACGCCGGTCCCGAGTTCGAGTTCGAGGAACTTCATCTTGCCCTGGCCGATACCGTGTTCGCCGGTGCAGGTGCCGTCCATGGCGATGGCGCGTTCGTTGAGGCGGGCGATGAAGGCTTCCAGCACCTCGATTTCTTTCGGCTCGTTACGGTCGATCAGCGGCGAGACGTGAAAATTGCCGTCGCCGACATGGCCGACGATCGGCGCAATGAGACCGGTCTCGGCGATGTCGCGCTCTGTCTCGACGATGCATTCGGCCAGCCGCGAGATCGGCACGCAGACGTCGGTCGCCACCGCCTGCGATCCCGGCCGCAGTGCCTTGACCGAGTGGTAGGCGTCGTGGCGCGCCTTCCAGAGCTTCGTCCGCTCCTCGGCCTCTTTCGTCCACAGGAACGGGCCGCCGCCATGCTCGGCGGCGATCTCGGAAAAGAACTCCGATTGCTCGGCGACGCCCGCATCGGTGCCGTGGAACTCCAGAAACAGGCACGGGCTTTCCGGGTAGTCCAGCTTCGAATAGGCGATCATCGCCTTCATCTGCAACTGGTTGACCAGTTCGATCCGTGCCACCGGAATGCCCATCTGGATCGTCGCGATCACCGCTTGGCACGCCGCTTCGACCGACGGGAACGGGCAAACTCCACCCGAGATCGCCTGCGGGATGCCCTGCAGCTTCAGCGTCAGCGAGGTGATGATGCCGAGCGTTCCTTCCGAGCCGATCAGGAGCCGCGTCAGGTCGTAGCCGGCCGAAGTCTTCTTGGCCCGCTTGGCCGTCGTTATCGCGCGGCCGTCGGCCATAACGGCGGTCAGCGCCAGCACATTCTCCCGCATGGTGCCATAACGCACCGCGTTCGTGCCCGAGGCCCGCGTCGAGGCCATGCCGCCGAGGCTGGCATTGGCGCCCGGATCGATGGGGAAGAACAGCCCGGTATCCCTGAGATAGGTGTTCAGCGCCTCGCGCGTGACGCCTGGCTCGATCGTACAGTCGAGGTCTTCGGCATTGACCGCCAGGATCTTGTCCATGCCGGCCAGATCGATCGATATGCCGCCGCCGGGAGCGTTCACCTGTCCCTCCAGCGAGGTGCCGGTGCCGAAGGGAATGACCGGCACCTTGTATTCGGCGCAACAGCGAACGATTTCCTGCACCTCCGGCGTCGACTGCGCGAACACGACACCGTCGGGGAGTTGCGCCGGGATGTAGGTCGTCGTGTGCGAATGCTGTTCGCGGATCGACTGCCCGGTCTGCAGCCGCTCCCCGAAACGCTGCTTGAGGATGCCCAGCACGGCGGCGATGCCGTCCTCGTTGCGGTCGATCCTGACCAGGTCGGCGAGCGCCATGTTGTCCTCCCCTTGATTGTTCCTGCTGCGGCCTTGAGAACCGGCATCGCATGCGTAATGTGCACTATTCGTCGACCGGCGGGACGAATTTGAAGATTCGCCACCCACTGGAGATGGACCGATCCATCCTGACGATCAAGCGGGGAATAGCAATGCCGATCGAAGCACCGTTCCGGTCAAGCGTCATGAAGGTCGAGAAGGACTGGATCGACTATAACGGCCATCTCAACATGGCCTTCTACAACGTCCTGTTCGACCGATGCTCCGACGAGGCGTTCGAGGTCATGGGCATGGGTCCCGACTACGCCCGCGACCGCCGGCTGACGATCTACACGGCTGAGGTCCATGTCTGCTATGTGCGCGAACTGCATCTCGACGATCAGGTGCGGATTTCCTTCCAGCTCGTAGACCATGACGAAAAGCGCCTGCGCGCCTATCAGGAAATCCACCATGTCGACGGCTGGCTCGCCGCCACCTCCGAGACCCTGTCGCTCCACATCGACATGGCCGGCCCGCGCGTCGCTGCCTTTCCGGACGACATCATGGAAAAGGTCGAGGCCATGCGCGCCGCTCACCGCGCGCTGCCGTTGCCGGAGCGTGCCGGCCGGTCGATCGAGATCAGGCGCAAGGCCGGCTGAAGGGAACCAGGCCGCCCGGCGGCCGCTGCGAGGCGAAAGGCCCGATGAACGACGCCACAAGGCGCGCCATGAACGCCCTCCAGGGCTGGGTCGAACCCAACTGGCGCGAATTCCGCCGCGAGCGCCAGCCTTTCGTGCTGATCCTGGCGCTGGCGATCGGCCTTGGTGCCGGGGTCGCCGCCATCCTCTTCCGCGAACTCATCGGTTTCGCCCAGTTTTTCTGGCTCGGCACCCGGTCCGAACAGACGCTGACGGCCGCCGCCGCGATGCCCTGGTGGGTCATCCTGCTCGGACCGATAGGCGGTGGCCTCGTCGTCGGCCTCATGCTGAGGCGCATCTCGGCGCGCCGCGCCGGCGGCGTCGCCGATGTCATCGAGGCGCGCGCCTATACCGGCCGCAAGCTCAGCGTGTCAGACGGGCTATGGTCGGCGCTTGTTTCCGGCATCTCCGTCGGCACCGGCGCCAGCGCCGGCCGAGAAGGCCCGATCGTCCACCTCGGCGCCATGCTCGGCGGCGTGATCTCGCGCCGCGCCGCCCTGCCCGAATGGTGCCGCCGCACCCTTCTTTCGGCGGGCGTTGCAAGTGCTGTCGCAGCCTCCTTCAACGCCCCTTTCGCGGGCGTTCTCTTTGCTCACGAAGTGGTGCTCGGTCATTATGCCTTGCGCTCCTTCGTGCCGATCATGATCGCGTCCACGGCCGGCAGCGTGCTTTCGCGGCTCTGGTTCGGGCCCGACGCCTCCTTCTCGGTACCGGCCTATGCCGTTGCCTCCTACTGGGAGTTTCCGGCCTTCGTGCTCCTCGGCCTGGTCTGCGCGGCCGTGGCGATCCTGTTCCAACTGGCGCTCTTCATCGCCGATTTCGCCGCCCGCCGCATCGACATGCCTTTATGGCTGCGGCCGGCGGCCGGCGGCGTCATGGTGGGCGCGATCGGCGTCTTCTTTCCGCATGTGCTCGGCGTCGGCTACGAGGTCACCGACCTTGCCCTTTCCGGCCAGCTTCCGCTGCTTCTGGCGCTGGCGCTGATCGTGCTCAAGACGGTTGCCACCGCGATCTCGCTGGCCGCGCGCTTCGGCGGCGGCGTGTTCGCGCCGGCCATGGTGGTGGGCGCGCTCACCGGCAGCGCCTTCGGCCTGATGGCCTCGAGTGTGTTCCCCGACATGGCCTCTTCCGGCGGGCTCTACGCCATGCTCGGCATGGGTGCGGTCGCCGGCGCCGTTTTCGGCGCGCCGATCTCGACCGCCATGATCGTCTTCGAGCTCACGGGTGGCTACGCGCTCGCCATCGCGCTGTTGCTGACGGTCGCGGTCGCCCAGGGCGCGATCCAGGCGCTGCACGGCCACTCGTGGTTCCAGTGGCAATTGCGCATGCGCGGCCTCGACGTGCGCGAAGGCCCGCACAAGCCGCTCGGTGCTTCGGTCCAGGTGATGGATTTCATGGAACCGCTCGCCGCCGATGCCGAGCCGGTCACCTACGATCCCGAGCGCGGCGTTCCGGCGCTGAAACCGACCGACACGCTCGACAGTGCGCTGCGCCTGCTCGACCAGGGCGGCCACGACAGGCTGCCTGTGATCAGCCCCTCGGACACAACCAGGGTCATCGCCTGGGCAAGCCACGTCGCCGCTTTGCGCCATTTCAACCGCGCCCTCGTCCAGGCCTCCGTCGAGGAGCATCGCTGAAGGCGACGAAAATGACGTCGAGTCGGGTGTACGGGTTACGCCGCTATCGTCTCGCAGCGGTTGCGCCCGGCTTCCTTGGCCCGGTAGAGCGCGGCATCCGCCCGCCCCAGCGTCTTCGAAAGCACGTCTTCGCCGTCGCGGTAATGTGCGTAGCCGATGCTCACCGTCACCTTGATCAATTGCCCTTCGGCGGCGATAGGCAGTTCGCAGGCGGCGCGACGCAGGCTCTCCGCCGCTTCCGCCGCCCCTTTGTCCGAGGCGAGAGCCAGGCAGAATTCCTCGCCCCCGAAGCGCGCCAGAAGATCGCCCGGTTGCAGCCGCTGCATCCATCGCGACACCAGCTCCACCAGCACGGCATCGCCGGCGGGATGACCGTAGCGATCGTTGATCTGCTTGAAGTGGTCGATGTCGAACAGAAGGATCGGCATCGTCCGGCGTGGCCCGTTCGGGTGAAGCTGCTTTTCGGCCAGTTCGAGGAAGCGCCCGCGGTTCAGCGCCCCGGTCAGGTGGTCCGTCCAGGCTAGCCGCGCCAGTTCGCGCTTCTGGCGCATCAGCTCGGTGACGTTAAAGCGAAAGCCGACCAGGCCACCGTCGCGCGTGCGCCTCTCCTGGATGCGCAGCCAGCGGTCGCCGGGCAATTGCTGTTCGATCGGCTCGTCCGGGCTCTGATGGATGCGCACGCGTTCCGCGATCCAGGCCTCCTCGTTGCCGACTGCGTCGGGATATTGGCCGTTCTCGACGCCCTTGCGGATGATGCTTTCGAACGTCGCGCCCGGCACGATCCACTGCGCGCTGTGCCGGTAGATCTCGCGATAGCGGTTGTTGCAGAAGACGAGCCGGTCATCCCTGTCGTAGATGACGAACCCGTCCGGCAAGGCTTCGACCGCATCGACCAGTCGCTCTTCGGCAAGTTTCGCCCGGCGCGCGTTGAGCTGGCTGTCCATTTGCGCGATCACCAGGGCGGCAAGATCGCTAAGCGCCTCCAGTTCCTTCGCAGACAGCGACCGCGGTTTGGTGTCGACCGCACACAGCGTGCCCATGTTGAGCCCGCAGCTCGTTGTGAGCGGCGCGCCGGCATAAGCGCGCAGGCCATCCTGCGGCGTCACCATGTCGTGGTCGTAAAAGCGCGGGTCGGCGGTCAGGTCACCCACATAAAGCGGCCTGTCGCGAACCACGGTGTGCGAGCAGATCGCCCCTTCCCGCTCGAAAGTCGGCGCGTCGAGCCCGACACTGGACTTGATCCACATCGTGTCCTGGTCGATCAGCGAGATGTAGGTGATCGGTACGTCGAGCAACTGGGCGAGCAGCCTCGTCACCCGGTCGAAAGCCGACTTCATCGAATCGTCGCTGGCAAGTCCGTACTCGGCAAGCTTCGCGAGGCGCGCATCTTCGTCTGGCGTGGTCGGAAACGAAGCCATTGCCCCTCAACTCCCAGCGGTCGGAATGGCCAATCTAAAGGTCGGTGGTTAACAAACGATCCAGGGATTCCCGCTTCACGCGCATCGGCAAGCCGATGCCACCCCCGTCCCCGCGCGCTCACACCATGCGGCTCAGGCGCGTTGTCGGAAGTTCACCCGCCCCGTTCGAGATGCTCCTTGAAGAACGCAACCGTGCGGTTCCAGGCCAGCGTCGCCGCCTGCTCGTCGTAGCGCGCGGCCGAGGTGTCGTTGTTGAAGGCATGCTGCACGCCGTCATAGACGTGGATCGTGAAGGTCTTGCCCGCCGCCTCCAAGGCGTCGCGATATGCGTCGATGCCGGCATTGATGCGGCTGTCTTCCCCGGCATAGTGCAGAAGCAGCGGCGCCTCGATCCGCTCGACCCCTTCGCTGGCCGGCTGGCGTCCGTAATAGGCCACGGCGGCGTCGAGCGAAGTCGCGGCCACCGCGAGGTTGTTCACCGTACCGCCGCCCCAGCAGAAGCCGACCGCACCGACTTTGCCGTTGGAACGCTCATGCGCCTGCAGATAAGCAATCGAGGCAATCGCGTTGTCGATCACGGCGCTGCCGTCGAGTTCGCGGATCATCTCGCGCGCCTTGTCTTCGTCCTCCGGCGTTCCGCCCGCCGGCGACAGGAAGTCCGGCGCCAGCGCCAGGAAACCGTCTGTCGCCAGGCGCCGCGCCACGTCCCTGATATGCGGATTGAGGCCGCGATTCTCGTGAATGACGATCACCGACGGCAGCTTGCCGCTGTTGCCGGCAGGCCCCGCGAGGTAGCCCTTCATCTCGCCCGGCACGCCCTCATAAGTGACATCTTCGGCCGATATGCGCTCGTCGTCCTCGGCCACCATCGCCGCCTTCGCCTGGCTCGCCGCCAGCAGCGGCGCAATTGCCGCGGCCGCCGCGCCGGAACCGGCAAGCCGCGTCAGTCTCTCCATGAAGCCGCGGCGGTCGAGCGTCAGGTGCGTGTATTCGTCATAGGCGTCGATCATTGCCTGGGTGATGGCCGGCTTGTCCATGCTGGTCTCCCGAAAACGCGTCTCGCAATCGAAAGCTAGGTCGGCGCGGTCGCCTGTCTAGTCAAGCCTGCGTTATTCCGCTGCCCCGTCGCGCCTGACTGCGGTGCTGGCGCCATCGGGCGGCCGCTACGGCGTTCGCGCGCCGCTCGCGCCGCCAATATGCAGGTATTTACCTGCATGTATTGACATGCAGGCAAATACCTGCATATACCCATCGCCATACCGCCCCGGGAGGTGCCGATGGATGATGACCGGGTGTTCAAGGCCCTGGCCGATCCGAGCCGCAGGATGCTGCTCGACCGCCTTTGCGAAAGGAATGGTCAGACGCTCGCACAGCTCTGCGAGACCATGGACATGAAGCGCCAGTCCGTGACCCAGCACCTCGGCCTTCTCGAACAGTCCAATCTCATTAGCACGGTGCGCCGCGGCCGCGAGAAGCTGCATTTCATCAACCCGGTCCCGCTCTACGAAGTCTACGAGCGCTGGATCCGCAAATTCGAAGAAGGCCGGCTGAGCCTTCTCCACGACCTCAAGCAGGAACTCGAAAGGAACAGGAAATGACCGACAGATCTGCAAGTTTCATCTACGTCACCTTCATCCGTACCACACCCGACAAGGTGTACGAGGCGATCACGCGGCCCGACATCGCCCGCCGCTACTGGGGCCACGAAAACGTCTCGGACGACTGGCGGCCCGGCTCGGATTGGCGGCACGTCCGCGCCGACGAAGCGCGTACGGTCGAACTCGTGGGCAAGGTGCTCGAAAGCGACCCGCCAAGCCGCCTTGTGATCAGTTGGGCAAATGAGAGCCAGAAGGATGACGCCGAGCAATACAGCCGCGTCACCTTCGACATCGAAAAGCAAGGCGAGATGGTCAAATTGACCGTCGCACATGAAGAGCTGCAGCCCGGCAGCGGCATGCTGAAGGGGATCAGCAAGGGCTGGCCGCTCGTGCTCTCCAGCATGAAGTCCTTCCTCGAGACCGGCCAGGGCTTCGATCTCTGACCGTACGCCGTCCAGCGAGCAAATTTGGAGTGCCCGAATGAGTACGAAGACTTACATCGGTGGCTGCGCTTGCGGTGCCATCCGCTATGAAACGACACAGCAGCCGATCTTCCAGAACCACTGTCAATGCACCGATTGCCAGAAGCGAAGCGGCGCCGGGCACGGCTCCTACCTGACGTTCCCGAGCCGCGCTGAGATGACGATCGTCGGCGAGCCATCACAATGGAGCGTGAGCGCGGACAGCGGCAATGAAAAGACCCATGCCTTCTGCCCGACATGCGGAACGCCGGTCTACCTGACGTTTGCAGCCCTGCCGGACTTGATAGCGATCCACGCCGGCAGCCTCGACGAGCCGGACCAATTCATCCCGCAAGCGCTCACATACGGCGTTCGCGGCCACGCATGGGACATGATGGATCCCGCTGTACCCAAATTCGACCGAATGCCGCCCGGCTGACGCCGTCGGGCGCGTGGCCGCTGTGAGGTGCGGCCCGCCTTCATCGCCCGCCTAGCAACATAGTCGCATTGCCGAGGGCCGGCGGAAAACGTTAGGAAGATGCGGCGGGCCCGAGCAGCGAGGGGGAGGCGACGCGGGCCGGTGCCAGAGGTCTTGGGAGATTTGCTCGCGTCGCCGCTCGTCTGAGGGTTCGCCACTGTCGATCGCCGTCGGCCGCGCACGAAAATTTTCCGCATGCGGAAAATTCGTGATCGAGCCGTCGCTTGTCTCACCGCCTTTCGATCCCATCTTCCGGTTTGTGTCGCGATCTCGATCCCCCAAGACACGGCACTTTCCGGACCGGTGGCGCACCCCAAGCCCTCACCCCCCGCCCGCGCCACCGGTCCTCTTCCTCCTCGCTTGACCTGGTCCCGTCCGACGGCCCGCGCGCCCCGCCTGTTTCCTTGCCGCTCGGCAGGCCATAGACTGGCCATCCACGGGGGATGGGGTGTTCGGCAACGCGAAGATCATGGCTATCGTCACGCTGGCGCTGCCGCTTGCCGCCTTGGCCGGCTGCGTTGGCCTTTCGGGCCGGGCTGGCGATGACGCGCCGCCGCGCTTTTATGCCAATCCCGGCATTCCCCTGCCCGCGCCGAAGCTGCTCGCCTGGACCGACCATCTGGCCAGGATGGCGACCAAGGCCTTCCCGCAGGCAGACGCCCTGCCCCCGGGTCACGCACTGCCCGAGGCAGCGGCCGCGCGGCAGTTCGCCGCCGCGCGCGGCGCCCGCCTGGCCCTTACCTGGTTCGGCCACTCCACCTTCCTGATCCGCATAGGCGGCCGCGTCGTCATGACCGACCCGGTCATCACCGAGCGCATCGGACGCGGCGCGCTGCATCTGCACCGGCTGCCGCCGCTCCTGCCCGACCCGGCGCTGATCCGGCGCCTCGACGTCATCGTCATCTCCCATGCCGACTACGACCATCTCGATCTGCCGAGCCTGGCAATGCTGGCGGCGCGCTTCCCCGACGCGCAGGTCTACGTGCCCGAGGGCACCGGCTTTCTCGTCCGCCGGGCCGGTTTCGCCAACGTTACCGAACTCGCCTGGTACGAGCGCGCCGCGCCGGCCGGCCTCACGGTTACGGCGGTGCCGGCCATCCATGCCGTCCGCCGGCTGCCCTTCCCCGTCGACAGCATGCATTGGGCCGGCTACGTCGTTTCCGACGGGCATCGCCGCGTTTACTTCGCCGGCGACACCGCCGCCGGGCCCTATTTCGCAGAGACCCGGCGCCGGCTCGGACCGGTCGACGTGGCGCTGGTGCCGGCGGGCGCATGGTCGCCACGCGGTTTCGAACGGCCCTACCACGCCGAACCCGAAGAGGCGGCCGCCATTGCCCGCACCATGGGCGCCCGCCTGGCGATCGGCATGCATTGGGGCACCTTCGCGCTGTCGGAGGAAGAGCCTTCGGAGCAGAAGCGCCGCTTCCTCGCCGCATCGACCGCGCAAACCAGGACAACCGTCTTCCGCATCGGCGAAACGCGGGTGCTCGCGCGCTGACCGCGCCCATGGCGGGCGCCATCAGGCCTGCCGAGCGAACCGTTGGCAACCACCGTAGATGTTGCCATCGCGAATTCCGTAGCCGGATTCGCTCGGAACCCCTTCGCGCCGCACACGTTGGTCCATTGCAAGCCATTGAGGATGGTCCGGCATTTTTTGCCGTTCTCAGGGCTATTGCGCGCCATGCCAATCGGTCTGCGCCGCGCCTGGCCTCGGTGGCGTGACCTTCATCACCGGGAAAGCAGCTTGATGGCCTCGAGGACAGATCGGGACAAATCGTCGAAAACCAGGGCCGGATCGACGGGCGGCAAGCCCGTCATTCTCATTACGGGCGCGGCCGGCGATATCGGTTCGGCGCTCGTTGCCGCGCTTGCGCCGGACTACACGGTCGTCGGCCTCGATCTGAAGGACAAGCAGGCGGATTGCGAACTCTTCGCCGTCGACCTGTCGTCACGGGATTCGGTCGAACTCGCCCTGCGCAACTTCCGCGACAGGCACGGCGGCAAGATCGCCTCCGTCATCCACCTCGCCGCCTATTTCGACTTCACCGGCGAGGACCACCCGCTCTACGACAATGTCAATGTGGAAGGCACGCGCAACCTTCTGCGCGCGCTGCAGGATTTCGAGGTCGGTCAGTTCCTCTACTCCGGCACGATGCTCGTCCATCGTCCCGCCGAGCCCGGTCAGCCGATCGACGAACGGGCGCCGATCGAGCCGAAATGGGCCTATCCGCAGTCCAAGGCCCGCGCCGAGGAAATCATCAGGGAGGAGCACGGCGACATTCCCTATGTGCTGCTTCACCTTGCCGGGCTTTACGACGAGCGTACCGCCGTACCCACCCTTTCCGCCCAGATCAGGCGCATCTACGAGCGCGACCCCAAGGCGCACGCCTATTCAGGCTCGCTCGATACCGGCCAGTCATTCCTTCACAAGGACGACATGATCGACGCCTTCGTGCGCGCCGTCGACCGCCGCGCGAAGCTGCCCGCGGACGTGACCATTCTCGTCGGCGAGGCCGAGGCGGCATCCTACCAGACACTGCAGGAACGCATCGCCAACCTCATCCACGACGAGGAGGAATGGGCGACCTACACGGTGCCGAAGGCTCTGGCCGGCGCCGGCGCCTGGCTGGAGGAGAAGAGCGAGCCGATCGTTCCCGACGATTTCGACCAGGGCGAAAAGCCGTTCATCCGCCCCTTCATGGTCGAGATGGCCGACGACCACTACGAGCTCGATATCACGCGCGCCCGTGAACTCCTCGGCTGGGAGCCCAGGCACTTCATCCTCGATACGCTTCCGGCGATGATCGATCATCTCAAGGCCGACCCGTTTGCCTGGTACCGGGCAAACGGCATCACGCCCCCTGCCTGGCTGGAGGCGGCCGACGAACGCGGCACACAGCCGGAGAAATTGCGCGACGGCGCCGAAGCCGCCTATCGCGATGCCCACCACCGCTTCCTCTGGGCGCCGTTCCTGAACATGGGCCTGGGCGCCTGGCTGATCACCAGCCCTCCGATGCTCGCCTATGAATCGCGCTGGATGGTCTGGAGCGACATCGTCGCCGGCATCCTCGTCGTCGCCCTTGCCTTCGTCTCGCTGTCCTGGCGGTTCGGACTGATCCGCTGGGCGCTGGCGGCTGTCGGACTGTGGGTCATGGCCGCACCGCTTGTCGCCTGGGCGCCGACGGCGGCCGCCTATTTGAACGGCACTCTGGTCGGTGCGCTTGTCTTCGGCATGGCCGTGCTGGCACGGCCCGCTCCCGGCGTCGGAATACTTGCGGCGACGACCGGGCCGACCATCCCGCCCGGCTGGGAATATTCGCCGTCGAGCTGGTTCCAGCGGCTGCCGATCATCATCCTCGCCTTCCTGGGCCTCTACGTGTCTCGCTACATGGCGGCCTATCAGCTCGGCCACATCGACGGTGTCTGGGAGCCGTTCTTCGCCGGGGCCGCGAGCGACCCGAAAAACGGCACCGAGGAAATCATCACCTCCAGCGTCTCGCAGGCCTGGCCGGTGCCTGACGCCGGCCTCGGCGCCCTGACCTATTTGCTGGAGATTCTCACTGGCATCATCGGTTCGTCGCGGCGCTGGCGCACCATGCCCTGGCTGGTGGTGCTTTTCGGCATCATGATCGTGCCGCTCGGCGTGGTCTCCATCACTTTCATCGTCATCCAGCCGATCGTGCTCGGGACATGGTGTACGCTGTGCCTGATCGCGGCCGCGGCGATGGTGATCCAGATCCCCTATTCGGTCGACGAACTGATCGCCACCGGGCAGTTTCTCGCCCGCCGGCGCCGCGCCGGACGGCCCATCCTGCGTGTCTTCCTGTTCGGCGACACCGACGAGGGCGACAGCCGCAGCGGTGAGGACAGCTTCGACCAGTCGCCGATGGCCATCATGCGCGACATGCTCGGTGGTGGCATTTCGGTGCCATGGACGCTGGCCGTTTCGGTGTTGATCGGCGCCTGGCTTATGTTCACCCGGCTGACGCTGGGCAGCACGGGCGTCGTGGCCAACGCCGATCACCTCATCGGTTCCCTCGTGATCACGACCAGCGTCGCCGCAATGGCAGAGGCGGTCCGGCCGCTCAGATTCATCAACACGCTGTTCGGAATGGCGCTGGTCATCATCCCCTTCGTCGCCGGAACAACCGTGCCGCAGACCGCGGCCGGCGTCGTCGCCGGACTTGCGCTGATCGCGCTCAGCGTGCCGCGCGGCGCGATCCGCCACCGCTATGGCAACTGGAGCCGCGTCATCGTGTGACGCGCGGTGCGCCACCCGCCAAACCGGAGCGTAGCTCATGCCGTCCTTCGCCGGTTTTCCCGTCTGGCTGAACGTCGTTGCCTTCGCGGTCTCCGCCGGGGCCGTCTGGATCGCTGGTACGCGGCTGTCCTATTACGTCGATGCGATTTCGCGTCACACCGGCCTCGGCCAGGCCGTGCTCGGGGTCTTCCTGCTTGGCGGCATCACCTCCCTGCCGGAGATCGCCGTTGCCGGCACCGCCTCGTTCGGCGGCAATGCGCCGCTGGCCGTCAACAATCTGCTCGGCGGCTTCTCCATGCAGGTCGCAGTGCTGGCGGTGGCCGACCTCGCCATGCGCCAGCATGCACTCACCTTCGCCGTGCCCAATCCGATCGTCCTCCTTCAGGGCGCGCTCGGCATTCTCCTGGTGGCCTTGGTCTGCTTCGGCATTGCCGTCGGCGACATCGCGATCCTGGGTGCCGGCGCGTGGACCTGGGGTGTGTTCGCCCTGTTCCTGTTTGCGATCCGGCTCATCGCCAGGTCTGAAAGACAACCGTCGTGGCAGGTCGTCGGCCAGCCGCCGGGTCCCGAGATCGGCCAGACCGAGACCGCTGCGGAACATTCCCTGCGCCATGCCGTCATCGGCACTGCTGTCGCCGCGGCCGTGATCCTGTGCGCCGGCTATGTCCTTTCCGAAAGCGGCGAGGCGCTAGCGGAACAGACCGGGCTCGGATCGAGCTTCTTCGGAGCGGTCTTCGTCGCGATTTCCACCTCACTGCCCGAGGTCAGCACGGTGTTGGCGGCGGTCAGGCTGCGCCGCTACGTGATGGCGGTTTCCGACATATTCGGCACCAACCTTTTCGATCTCGCGGTCATCTTTCTGGTCGACCTGTTTTATTTCGGCGGCCCGGTCCTCAACGAAGTCGGGCAATTCTCCATCGTCGCCGGACTGATCGGTATTCTGGTCACCGGTCTCTACCTGGTCGGCCTGATCGAGCGGCGCAATCCGTTGGTGTTCGGGATCGGCCTCGACACGATCGCGGTCGTGGTCACTTATCTGGGCGGCATCGGTTTCCTCTACACATTGCGCTGAGCATTGGAACCCCGACGGCCGGTTGTACGTATTCCTTCTGGGTGCCAAGCCGGGAAATGCGATGCCGACAAGCAGCACGTCAAACAAAGGGAACGACGAGCGCCTGGCCACGCCGGGCGGCGGCAAGGTCACCCGCCAGCAGGTCATGAACGTGCTGGCGAATCCGGGTTACTCAGCCGACGCCCGAAAGGGGCGGTTGAAGGAAGCTCTCACAGCCCTGGAACGGGACAAGCATCTGTCGGACGAGGACCGGGAACTGGCGGACGCCATCAGGCAAATTCTCGACGACTACCAGGCCGGGCGGCCGATTTCCGACGACGTTCTGTAGCCAATACTGACCCCTCTTACGCGGAACAGGAGCCCTCGGTTTTCCTTGCCGGAATCCATGAACAAGACTAAAGTATAACAAGTTGTGCGAAGGCCCGTAGGGCTTGTGCGCGGCCAGAAGCCATGAACAGCCCTTGGGCCGGTCAAGTGACCGCACCTGAAAGGAGGTTGTCATGGCAACCGTTGACAAGCACCACTGGTACAGTCTCGACATGCATCGGCCGTGGGAGGACGTCACCTCGATGATCCTCGGCGCCGTCGTTGTCATCTCCCCGGTCATCATGGCGCCCGCCGATGGCGTGATCGCCATTTCGAGCGGGCTTGCCGGCGTCCTGATCGTCATGCTCGGCGCTCTGGAATTCGTCAGCCTGCGCCGATGGCAGGAATATATCGAGGTGCTTTGCGGCGCGTGGCTTGTCGTGGCGCCCTTCGCGCTCGGCTATGCCGGCACGCTGCGTGCCGCCCACATGGCCATCGGCCTGGCGGTGATCGTCCTCGGCCTGCTCGAAGTTCGTCAGGATCGCGTTCGCTGACCCATCGCACGCGCGACCTGCAGCGCTGATGGTTGGCCGGCCACCCCGCGAGGCGGCCGGCCGCCACGATCAACCCGCCTTCTCGTTCTCCATGAACCGGATACGGTTGTTGAACGGGTCGATCACCGTCACCTCGAGGCCCCACTCCTGGCGCTCCAGCCCCGGACGCATGTATTTGTAGTTTCGCGACAGCAACTCGGCGTGAAAGACGCGGATGCCCTTCATATTGACGACCATGTTGCCGCCAGGGGTCGCGTCGCCCGCATGTTCGGAAAGATGCAGTTTCAGCCCGCCACGCGAGACCTGGGTGTAGAGTGGAAAGTTCTCGCCGAACCGGTGTTCCCAGTCGATCGAGAATCCCAGGAAGCCGAGATAGAACTCGTGCGCCTTGGCAACGTCGAAGATTCGCACGATCGGCACTGCTTGCTCGAAGACGATCCCCGCCCCGCTCGCTGGCGCCGATCGGTCCCGCTCGATCTTCGACGACAGGATATTCCAGTTTTCAAGCCCGAACTGGCGGGCGACGATCTCCAGCGCCTGGTTGTGTGGCAGATCGATGTTGTTGGAGGCCAGTGCCTCGCGCATGGCTTTCGCCATTGCCTTGGCATCATGAAATGTACGCATGGGTCTGATCCTTCACGTGCGGCGAAGTCGCGGAAATCAGTGCCCGCATTGCTGACGCGTTCGCCGACCGGAAAGACCAGTGGAAGAATGCCGTCGATGCATTCGCCATGCCTTGATGGGCGCGGGCTGCCGGCTGCATCGGGCCGTCAGGAACCGGTAGCCCGGTGGTCGCGCCGCGTCAAGAAAGGTGGCGATGGGAAAACTGCGGGCCGGGCGGGACAGGTGCTCGTCTGCCATTTCGTTGGCCAGGCGGAGAAACCGGGAAAAAGACCGTCCTGTTCACCGTACCGCCGCGCCCGGTTGACACGGCCCGCAGCACTCGGGACAACGCCGCCGCCACGCGATGGTTCCCTCACCCCGCGGCGCTGTCGTTTTCGTCGGGTCGCCATTCGAGCTTGCTGCGCAGCGTTTCCGCGCGCCAGCGCAACCCCTCTCTGGCGAAGGTGAGGGCGACCGTGCCGCCGATCGCCGCCGCCGCGTGGACTTCGAGCACCGTGGTTCCGAAGCCGCGCCGCTTGGTTTCTTTCACCGGCGGGCCATCCTGCTCGGCCCACTCGATCGCGATCCGCTCTTCGTCACCCTCGCCCGCGAACGTCCATCTGACGTCGATCCGGCCCTGCGGCACCGACAACGCGCCGTACTTGACCGCATTGGTGCCGAGTTCGTGAAATGCCATGCCGAGGTTCTGCACCGCATCCGGCTTGAGCAGGAAAGGCTCGCCGCGGACGACGACACGCTCGACATCATTGACGAAAGTCGCGATCTGCCGGCGGATAAGCGCATTGAGCGACACGCCCGCCCAGCCCTGCTCGGTCAGGAGGTCGATCGAGCGCGCAAAGCCCTCCAGCCTTTCTCCTGCCTTCGGCAGGAACGCCTCCAGCGAATCCGACTGGCGCGCCGTCTGCCGCATCATCGACTGGACCACGGCCAGCATGTTTTTCGTTCGGTGGACCAGTTCGCGCAGGATGAAATGCGTCCGCTCCTCCGATTGCGCCCGGTCGAAAGACGCTTCCGTCAGCGCGTATGCGACGAGGTCGGTTTCCCTCATGCCGGTTTGCGCCGGTGAGACGATTTCTCCCGCACCCAGTTTGCGCGCCATGCGCGACAGCTGACGGATGGCGCGCCGCAGGCGGAAGGCGAGCAGCAGTACGGCGAGTGCCGACAGTACCGAAAGCGCGATGCCGCCGACAAAAAGCCGCCCCCAGCTTTCCAGTATCGACGCCTGGCCGCTTCGCACCGGCCCCCAGACGAAGGAACGCCATGACCAGCCAACGATCGATGAATACGCCGCGATGCCGGCCTCGCCGTCCAGATCTATATCGATCACTCCGGAATTGTTGTTGATGCGGCTCTGAAGATCGCCAAAGAGCGCCGCGCCGACACGCCCGTCGAAGGTATCGTTGGCCGCCACGAGTTGGCCGTTCTGATCCACGGCGGCGTAGAACCAGTCGGAAGGCATCGAGCCGGTGGCGATCAGCGCGGACAGGTCTTCGGCGTTCTGGGTCATGATCAGCGCCGCCGCTCCGCCCCCCGACGTTTCCGCCAATGGCTGGATGACGTTGAAGACCCATTTTCCACTGGTGCGGCCAAAAAAGGTCGGCGACACCTCGACCCGCCCGGATTCGAGCGCGCTGACCAGGCTGTCGAGGTCGGAGGTCGGCCCGAGCGGTGTGCCGAAAGGCACCCGCGTGTTGAGCAATTGCTGCCCGCTGCGGTCGACGGCGATGATGAACCAGGGGCTGCCCGCAAGCGCTGCCTGCGTGCGGTTATGGAAAGCGCGCAGGTCGCCTTCCATCAGTTCCGGGCTGGTCGACAGCAGGTTGAGGGTCGTCGCCATGTCGCGCAGCTGGCGTTCGATCGCGGTGGAGTTGGCAATCGCTGCCGCGACGGCGCGGCGTTCCAGTGCCGCATGCTCGCGCTGTTCGAGTTGCAGCAAGAGCAGCGCGACGAAGAGCAGCAGCGGGACCAGGATCGCCGCAGCCATCGCCGCCAGATAGATCGTTATGGAAAGTCTGATGGGACCGAGGCGGGTGTTCACTTGATGGTTCCGTGGCTCCGCGCGGCGCCGGTCGTCCCGCCAGCGCTCTGCAGCCGGACCAGCAATAGAGCAATTTATGCCGCGGAGGTATCCGTTTTCTGCTGGATTGCCAGCCGGCACCGTCGTGCCGTTTCGAGGCGGCGGCCGCTAAGCCCGCCTCTCGTCCAGATAGCGCCGCACCTTTTCCAGGGCGGGAATCGTTTGCGCGATGAGTTCGGGCGACACCGCCTTCACCAGCGCGTCGATCTCCGGCGCCATCGCCGCGACCGCCGCCTCGCGCGCCGCCAGCCCCTTCGGCGTGATGGTCACCAGCTTCGCGCGCCCGTCGCGCGCATCCGGGCCGACAGCGACGTGGCCTTTTTCCGAGAGATAGCGGATGGTGTGGGTCATCGCCCCCTTGGTCACCTGCATGGCATTGGCGAGCCGGAGCGGGCTCCATCCTCCGCCCAGCCGCGCCAGATGGTTGAGCACGCCGAACTGCGCCATCGTCATGCCGTCCGGCAACGCCTTTTCCATAGCGTTGCCGGACAGTTGCGCGATGATGCCGATCTCGGTCATGAAGCGGAAGGCGTCGCCGATTGTTCCGCCTTCATCCTTCATGCGCTGCCGATCCGTGTTTCCAGCGGCCAGCGCGGGCTGGCCTTGATGGCGGGACCATAGCCGAGCCGCACCAGCATTTGCAGCGTCTCGTCGGCGCCGATCCCCAGTTCCGCCCGCATACCCTCGTGATGCGGCTTCATCTCGGCATATTCCTGCAACGCCTGGCTCAGGGGCTGCATGGCGATGCCGCGCGCCGTCGCGGCAAGGTTGAGACGCAGATGGTCGCGCCCGGCGGCGATCTGGTCGGCGCGGCGATTGCCCGCCGTCGTCGTCCACATGAACGCCACCGCCGTGTCGAACGGTTCCTTCAGCACCGGCATCTGCTGCCGGAAGGCGGTCGATTGCGGGTCGAGCAGCGCCTCGCGCGTCAACAGCCCGGCGAGCTTCAGCCCCTCCATCAGCGGACCGGAAAGGTCGATCCCGTCCGGATTGGCCTCGATCTCGGCGCGGCCGATCCGCATCAGGTCGACGCTCTCCTTCAGCGCCTCCGGCGTGAGAAGCTCCGTTTCCATCGCCGCCCAGGCAAGCGACCGCAGCGCCGCGACCTTGCCGGCATCGTCCGTATGCGCGACGCGCACCGATCGCGCTGCCTTGGCGATCGCCGCCAGCGCCTCGTCCGCCACGGGTCGGGACGTATCATAGGCTTCCTTGTTGGAGCGCCGGTCGAGCACATGCGCAAACAGCGGATCGGGCCTGATCGCCGGGTCGGACACCAGCCGCAGCGTCGCGACCGGCCGCCGGTCGAGGCGCGGCTGCGGTTCGCCCTCGGGGAAAAGCTGCACCTCGGTGGCGAACCCGTGCTCGGCCGCCGCCATCACGAAAAGCTCGATGAAGCAGCCAAGGCCGATGGTGATCTGGCGGTCGAACGGGTCGGTCTCCGGCAGCCGCCGCTCCGGCTCGCAATAAAGCGTCACGGTGTCGTTGCCTGTGAGATCGGCGAGCCAGGGCTGCCGGTTGTGCGGATTGGGCGCCAGCAGCGCATAGGAAAGCGCCGTCAGCCGCGCATCGTTCCGCCCCTCGCCCGCCGCTTCCCAGGGCTTGCGCGCCGCGGCCGGGTCGCGTGTCGCCGCCCAAAGCCCGCCGCCGCCCGCCGCCAGCACCACGCCGCCGCCGAGAAGTTTCAGAAAATTCCGCCTGCCGCGTCCGTCATTCGCCATCCTGGCCTCCTTATGGTTTAACGCTCAACTATCAGATAGTTTATCGATAAACCATCTTCAAGGCCGCATCGTGCTCGCCGGCCAATCCTGGCGCCAATGCGTGATCCCGGTTGGCTTCGCCGCAGGTGGCCGCCCCCGGTCGAAACCGTTAGGCTGCGCCGATGTTCGCAGCCGCCAAATTCGTTCATTTGGTTTCGCTCGGCCTCGTCGCGCTGGCGATTGCCAACGCCTTTCTCGGTCCGCGCGCCGCCCGCGCCGCCGCCCCTGTCCGGAACGAGCTCTTTGCCGTCATCGCGCTGTTCGGCCGGCTTGGCCGCATCGGCCTCCTGCTTCTCTGGCTCACCGGCATATGGATGCTGTTCGACCGCTATGGCGGCAATCCGGCCGGCCTGCCCGCCACCTTCCTGTGGAAGCTCGGCTTCGTCGTCGCCGCCACCATCGGCGTCATCGTCATCGACTACACGCCATGGCGCCACCACCCGCCCGTCGTCGCCATCGGCGGCCTGATCGCCGACGCCGCCATCGTTGTCGCCGTGCTCCTTGCCGTCCTGACCTTCAACTGACCCCTGCCGCCGCCCCCCCGATGGCGGCAGCGTGGCCGAGTTTTCTGGCCTTTCGCCCCCGAATCACTACATTCGGAGGAATGTCCGGTTCTCCCGACGACCTGCCCTTTTTCGACGGCGACGACGCCCCGCCGCGCCCGGCCGCCGGCGGTCTTGCCGCGCGCGCCATGGCCGCGCGCCAGTCCCGCGCGCCCGACTATCTCGCCGGGCTCAATCCCGAGCAGCGGCTGGCTGTCGAGACCACCGAGGGCCCGGTGCTGGTGCTCGCCGGTGCCGGCACCGGCAAGACCCGCGTGCTCACCACCCGCATTGCCCATATCCTGGCCACCGGCCGCGCCTGGCCCTCGCAGATCCTCGCCGTCACCTTCACCAACAAGGCCGCGCGCGAGATGAAGAGCCGCATCGGCCTCCTGGTCGGCGAGCAGGTCGAGGGCATGCCCTGGCTCGGCACCTTCCACTCGATCGGCGTCAAGCTCCTGCGCCGCCACGCCGAACTGGCCGGGCTCAAGCGCGACTTCACCATCCTCGACACCGACGACCAGATCCGGCTCTTGAAGCAGCTCATCCAGGCCGAGGGGCTCGACGACAAGCGCTGGCCGCCGCGCCAGTTCGCGCAGATGATCGACGGCTGGAAGAACAAGGGTTTTGCCCCGAAGGACATTCCCGAGGGCGACGCCCGCGCCTTCGCCAACGGCAAGGGCCGCGAGCTCTACGCCGCCTATCAGGAGCGGCTGAAGACCCTCAACGCCTGCGATTTCGGCGACCTCCTGCTGCACCCGATCCGCATCCTGCGCGACAATCCCGACATCCTGCGCGAATACCACGCCAGGTTCCGATACATCCTCGTCGACGAGTACCAGGACACCAACACCGCCCAATATCTGTGGCTGCGCCTGATCGCGCAGAGGCCGCAACCGGCCGGGGAGCGCCAACCGGACCGCCGCCCAATCTCCCCCCTCGTGGGGGAGATGCCCGGCAGGGCAGAGGGGGGCAACGTAGGGCGCCCCTCGTCAGTGGGCGGAGATGAGGGCGGGACAGCGCCCCCCTCTGTCGGCTCCGCCGACATCTCCCCCACGAGGGGGGAGATCAAGCCCGACCACCCGCCCGCAGGCCCGGCGCCCGCAGGCCCCGCGCGCGACCGCGCGCCGGGCGACGTTTCGCCCGCCCCCGCGGAGGCCAGCGAGCACAGCGAGCGCTCGGCCGTGAGCGAAGACCAGGCGCGCGACCGCGCGCCGGGCGACGTTTCGCCCGCCCCCGCGGAGGGCCAGCCGCCGCAGGCGGCGAAACGGCCCGTGAGCGAAGACAAAAAGCAACAGATCAACATCTGCTGCGTGGGCGACGACGACCAGTCGATCTATGGCTGGCGCGGTGCCGAGGTCGACAACATCCTGCGTTTCGACAAGGATTTCCCCGGCGCCGCCGTCATCCGGCTGGAGCGCAACTACCGCTCCACCGCCCATATCTTGGGTGCCGCCTCGCACCTGATTTCCCACAATGAGGGCCGGCTCGGAAAGACGCTCTTCACCGAGGCCGCCGACCCCGACGATTCGCCCGTCATGGTCCACGCCGCCTGGGATTCGGAGGAGGAGGCACGCGCCGTCGGCGAGGAGATCGAGGCGCTGCAGGCCAGGGGCGAAAAGCTCAACGACATGGCGATCCTCGTGCGCGCCTCCTTCCAGATGCGCGAATTCGAGGACCGTTTCGTCACCCTCGGTTTGAACTACCGCGTCATCGGCGGCCCGCGCTTTTATGAACGCGCCGAGATCCGCGACGCCATGGCCTATTTCCGCGTCGTCGCCCAGGGCGCCGATGACCTCGCCTTCGAGCGCATCGTCAACGTGCCCAAGCGCGGCCTCGGCGAGGCCTCCGTGCGCCAGGTCCACGACACCGCCCGCGCGCTTGGCGTGCCGATGCTCGAGGCCGCCCGGCAGCTTGCCGAAAGCGACGAGATGAAGCCGAAGCCGCGCGCCGCGCTGCGCGAGGTCGCGGCCAATTTCGCGCGCTGGCAGGCGCTTCTGGAGACCACGCCGCACACCGAGCTCGCCGAGACCATCCTCGAGGAGTCCGGCTATACCGACATGTGGAAGAACGACCGCTCAGCCGAGGCCCCCGGGCGGCTCGAAAACCTCAAGGAGCTGATCCGCTCCATGGAGGAGTATGAATCGCTGCGCGGCTTCCTCGAACATGTCGCGCTGGTCATGGATGCCGAGCAGAATGAGGAGATGGACGCCGTCTCCATCATGACGCTGCATTCGGCCAAGGGGCTGGAATTTTCCACCGTCTTCCTGCCCGGCTGGGAGGAAGGCCTGTTCCCCCACCAGCGCGCGCTCGACGAGGGCGGCCGCTCCGGCCTCGAGGAAGAGCGCCGCCTCGCCTATGTCGGGCTCACCCGCGCCAAGAAGAACCTGCACATCTGGTTCACCTCCAACCGCCGCGTCCACGGCCTGTGGCAATCGACCATCCCGTCGCGCTTTCTCGACGAACTGCCCGAGGCCCATGTCGAGGTCGCCGAGACCGGCCAGTCCTATGGCGGCTATGGCAATCCCTATGGCGGATCGGGCGGTTATGGCCGCCGCAACCCCTATGGCGCCTCCCGCTTCGACAATCTCGGCGCCGCAGGCGGCGGTTCTTCCTCTCCCCGGCGGGGAGAAGGTGGTCCGCGCGGCGGACCGGATGAAGGGGGATCAGGCGCCGGGCGGGCCTTTTCCAACACCTATGCCACGCCGGGCTGGAAACGCGCCCAGCAGAACCGCACCGACGCGACCGACCGCAACTGGGGCACGCGCTCCGGCGTCCAGGTCGAGCGCATCGGCTATGGCGAGACCGATTCCGGCTACGGCGCCGGCCGCGGTTCGGTGAAGGGCCGCGTCATCGAGGGCGAACTGGTGGCCAGGTCAGTCGCCGACCAGCCCTCCGCCTTCGCCGTCGGCGACCGCGTCTTCCACCTCAAATTCGGCAATGGCAACATCGCGTCGATCGAAGGCAACAAGCTCACTATCGATTTCGACAAGGCCGGCCAGAAACGCGTGCTGGACGGGTTTGTCGAGCGGGTGTGAATAGATACGCGGACGACTCAAGCCTTCCCGGCCTGAGCCGCCGTTTCAAACCGCCGATCCGCAATGAAAAGGCCGGCACAAGGCCGGCCCCCATATCCGTTTAGTCGATCTTCTCAACCGTTCGGATCGGCGTCGCCGCCACCGGTCTCGCCATTCTTGTTCGGCGTGTTGCCGTTCGGATTCTCGCCGCCGTTGCCTTTGCCGTTGTCGATGCGACCGTTGTCGCCACTCACGTTCAGGCCCTTGGGCACGTTGCCCTCATAGCCACCGCCGGAATCTTCCCAGCCGTTCTTGTTGCCATTATTCACCCCCTTGCCGTTGCCAATCCCGGCAAGTGCGGTGCCAGTCATCAGGGTCGCTGCGGCTGTCGCAATGATAAGCTTGTTCAGAGACATGATCGAACCTCCCCTGGTTTCGAACGGCCTCCTCGAGTGAAAGCTAAGCACGTCGGGCTTCGAATCGCAACATTCGCATACCTATAGCAGAGCCTTCAGAAACTGCGGCGCACGTAGACCTTAAGCTCGAAGCCGTCGGCCGGGATGTGGTTTTGCCCTCTTATGTCGGTGGCACTGACCTCGTCGAGATGGTAGTTACCCTCCAATCCTAGGGTCAGCCCGCCGGCGGACTGGCGGATCACGCCCAACGAGACACGAAGACCGCGGGCACGCCAGTTCAGGAACCGGGCGTCGGTCTCTACCGAATATCCTGATGCCGTGCCGACGAGGCTTGTCTGCTCGCTCACGTCGTGCTGCACCGATGCGAGCGCAGCGTAGCCGCTCGAAAGCACCATCCCCCCGTCCGCATCGATCAGGTAATCGGTGACGTTATCCGGATAGCCGAGATAGCCGAGGGCGCCCTTGGCATACGTTGCGACCACGGCAAGGCGGGCCGGGCGGCCGCCCGGCGACCACCGATGTTCGTATCCGGCAGCGACTGCGAAACCCCACGCGTTGACGGCGGTACGCGCGTCCCTGATATGCGTGAGCGCACCGGACACGCCGAACGTCTCGTCGGCGTTGATCGCATTCAATACGATGTCCGGTATCCAGGGCGATGCGCGCTTGGCCCAGATTCCATCCTCAAGGCGCCGCGCGCTGCTGTCTTCCAGCGAGAGCGTGATGCGGGAGCCGTTGGTAAACCCGTATGTGTAGGCGGCGAGGTCGATCGTATCGTCGGCCGCGTACCCGCCCGTGTAGGTATATCCGTCGCTGAGGTTGAAATAGGAGGCTCCCCTGCCGAGATCGAATCCGGCGAGCGTGAAATAGGCCTGGTCGACCTTGAGCGTTTGCCCGCCGCTGCCGAGCAGTTCGCCCTCAAGCGAGAGGCGCGTGCGCAACATGCCCCATTCCGTTTCACTCGCCGAGAGAAACGTCAGGTACGACGTCGTCTCGGTTTTTCGGCGGTCGGAGCCGTTCGGGACGAGCCCGAAGCGAGCGATGGGAAGTCCACCGGCGTAGCCAGGCAGGAAGAAGATCCTGTCGTCGGCGTCCGAGAAGCTGTGTTCGGCGGTGATGTACCCGCTGATGGACAGGCACGTTCCGTCGAAGCGGATGTAGCCCGGCGCCGGGCAGGTGGCCAGAAAGAGCTCGTCCGTGTCGGCCTGCTCGGCACTCGACGCCGAGACGACACTGGCGGCAAAGATGAGCACGTATCCGACGGCCGACCGCAGACCGGCGAAGATGTCTCGCCAGAAAGCGATTCGCGCTGGTCGGTCTTCCACGTCGCAGGTGCCTCTCGGGCCAAGGCCGCTGGTGGAAAAATGTTGTGATTATGGTTAACCGCCGGTAAATGCAGCGAACGACAAACGGTGACGGTTTGCGCAGTTCGCCGACCCAACCTCCCGTTCCTGCTCACTATTCGCTATTCACTACTCGCTTTTTATCCACGCCCCCGCCACCTTCTCGTATCATCCCCGTCGATCGCCGCGCGGGAAACGGATGCGCACCGAGCCTCCGGGCGGCGTCCGGCGCCGGACCGGTGGTGCTACGGTGGCATCACTGGGCGATGAGCCCCCAGGTCCGGGCCCCAGGGTGAGGTGCGGGGCCGACAGAGTTCCGGTCGCGAGGCCACCGGCTTTGCGAGTGCTGGTCCCAAAAGGCCAGCAACGCGCACCTGCACAACCGGGCAAGCACGCCGGGCGGGCGGCCGCGAGGTCGCACGTAATACCTAGATGAGCGACCGGACGGCCGCCCGTCTTCCCACCCCCTGCTGTGCGGGACCGGTGGGCGTTCTTTGACAGGACCCGGCCTTTTCGGGGCGCGGGAACAATGAATCATGGGCGAACGGCCTCATCCGGCACGCATCTTATCCCGAAATGACATCGCCTTCGCGCCAGTCGCGCCGGCCCCAGTTGCGCAGGCGCATGCGCGGCGCAATCCACGATGCGGCGACCGGCGACAGGGCAAGGCTCGCCACGACGACGGCGGGAATCAGGTAGATTGCGTGCGCGGCGAGCGCGGGCACGGAAAGCACGGTGACCACACCGGTGCCGAAAAGCACGGCGTTTGTCGAAAGACTGCAGACGATCACCAGCCAAGTGTCTGTGCTGAACATGGCGTTGCTCCTTTCTCAGGCTAAACGCCGGCAACGCGGTCCTGTTCCCCCGCCGCCTCAGCCAGCCTTGGCGCGCTGGTCGCTCACCGTCACCCCCTTGATGCCGATATTGTCGGTGCTCACCTCGTCGATGAACACCATGACGCTTTCCGGCCGCTTGCCGAGCACACGCACCATGGTGTCGGTGATCTCTGCGATCACCTGGCGTTTCTGCTCGCGCGACACCCCGTCATCGGTGATGCGGACATTGATGTAGGGCAAGGCGGCCTCCTCGTTTCGGGCAACGCGTCAGCGCATAGGCCGACGCGCGCCCCCCGGCAAGAGCTCTTCACGACCCGCCTTCTTCCAGCAGCTCACGGATCACCACGGCCTGGTTGTGCCTTTCGTCCTTCGCCGAATAGACCAGCGTCAGCGGCCCTGCCCTCGCTTTCACCAGCAGCGCCTCGACCAGGTCGCGCTTTGCCGAAAGCTCGCGCCGGTAGCGCGTCCGAAACTCGGCCCATCGCGCCGGGTCGTGACCGAACCATTTTCGCAGTTGTGTCGACGGGCCGATGTCCGGCAGCCACAGGTCGAGCGCTGCCTTCGCCTTCGACACGCCGCGCGGCCACACCCGGTCGACCAGCACGCGCGTGCCGTCGCCGTCCTCGGCGGGCTCGTAGATGCGCTTCAGCCGGATCATGCCTTGCAACCTGCGCCAGACGCCGCGCCTCCGCAACACGATCGTCCGCGCTTTCGCCCGCCTGTCGGCACAGGCATCGGTTGTGCAAATGCCATTTACACACTTTTAACGTGCAATGCCTAAATTGATTCTCGCAGGCCGGTCCTGCACCGCCTACCCCCCAGGCGGCATGCTCTCCCTTCCGCCGTGGCCCCCTGCGGCGGAAGGGGCTCCACCAAGGGACGACGCCGGGAGCGGCAGGCTCTCCGCTTCCGGCGATCGCGTCCCGGCCGGTCAGGCGCGCCTCAGCGCCTTTCCCATTTGTCGAGGAAATCGGTAATCGGCAGCACCTGCATGTCGGGCACCGCCTCGAACAGTTTCTCGTCCGGCCAGTGCCACCAGCCGAGTGCGGCAATCCGCGCCGCGATGTCGGGCTGAAAGCGCGGCCGCAGCAACCGCGCCGGCGCCCCGGCAACGATCGTGTAGGGTTCGACGTCCCTTGTCACCACGGCGTTCGCCCCGACCACAGCGCCGTCGCCGATCGTCACCCCCGGCAGCACCACCGCGCCGTGCCCGATCCAGACGTCGTGGCCGATCGACACCCGTTTCTGCCGACGCCGCTCGCGGAACGCGCCGTCGACGCCGAGATAGCGAAAATATTCGTTCGGCCGGTAGGAGAGCTTGTGGGTGGTCAGCCGATCGAGAGGGTGTTCAAGCGCATTGATGCGTGTATTGGCCGCGATCGAGCAGAACTTGCCGATGCCTGCATAGATCGCCTCGCCATGGCGCTCGAAATAGGAAAAGTTCCCGACTTCGACCTCGCGCAGGATGACGCGCTCGCCCACTGCCACATGGCGCCCGAGCCGGCAGCCCTTCAGGACCGCGGTCGAATGGATGCGCGGCGCCGGGTCGGTGAAGCGAAGGTCGGAGGCTTCGGACATGCCAAGCCTCTAGTCGCTCGGCAGCCGCTTGGAAAGGCCTTGTGCCCCCGCCGCCTACTCGGGCTTGCCGTTCACCCAGGTCACGTCGGCGCCGTAGAGCGGCACCGTCGAGATCGCCATCTTGGCCGAGCCGTCCTGCACCTGGCGTGTGTGCGACAGGTAGATCAGCGTGTCGTTGGCCTTGTCGTAGATGCGCTTCACCACCTGCTTCTTCCAGATCAGGCTGATGCCTTGCCTGAACACCTCCTCGCCATCCTTGTCGAGTTCGATGTCGCCGATGCGGATTGGCCCGGTCTGCCGGCAGGCGATCGAGCTGTTGGAAGGATCCTCGAACCAGTTGCCCTTCTGCAGGCGGTCGATCATGCCGCGCTCGAAATAGGCGACGTGGCAGGTCACGCCCTCGATCTCCGGATCGCTGATCGCCTCCACGATGATGTCGTTGCCGAGCCAGTCGACGCCGACCTCGCCCACCTCCTGGCCATTCACGGCACCCGTCGTGGCCACCGCAAGCAGGGCCGTGGCCAGCATGGTCCGGATTGTCATGACGTGTCTCCTGATCTGGTTCGGGAAGCTTCAGATGGGTTTGTCGCGCCGGTTGCGCAAGCTGGCGCAATCCGGTCGCGACCTTTGGCCACTTTGCGGACGGCACGCCGAAGCATTATGTTGGTGGCCAGACGACAGGTGATTGATGACCATCCGCCCCGCCCTTCAGGCCACGATACTGGTCGCCGGCTTTGCCGGGCTGGCCGGGATCGTGTTCGCCATGTGGGCCGACAAGGGGCCACAAATGTTCCTCGCGCTCGTCGAAACCGGCCTTGCCTGGTGCTTCTGAGGCCCGGCGGCGCTTTTTCACAGGATCGAACGACATGATGCGCGGCGTTCTCGTTGGCATACTCATCCTGATGGCCGGCGCCGTCGGTTGGCTGACCTTCGACTGGTACCGCACCACCTATGGCGGCGGCGAACCGTTCGGGGCGCCCTTCGCGCTCGTCGACCAGAAGGGCGGGGAGATCACCGAGGCGGCCTTCAGGGGTAGCCCGACGGCGCTGTTCTTCGGCTTCACACATTGCCCCGAGGTCTGTCCGACCACGCTCTATGAACTCGACGGCTGGCTGAGCCAGATGGGCGCCGACGGCGACAAGGTTGAGGCGTTCTTTGTCTCGGTCGATCCCGAACGCGATACGCCGGAAGTGCTCGACCGCTATGTGAGCAACGTTTCCAGCCGCATTACCGGCATCACCGGTACGCCCGAGAAGGTCGCCGAGATGACCAAGGCGTTCAAGATCTACGCCAAGAAGGTGCCGCTCGACGGCGATGACTACACGATGGACCACACTGCCTCGATCCTGCTTCTCGGCCGGCGCGGCGACTTCTTCGGCACCATCGCCTACGGCGAAAGCGCTGAGACCGCGATCGCCAAGCTGACGCGGCTGGTCAACGAAGGCTGAAGGGGCGCTGGGCGGTGATGACGCCGGCCGCGAAACGTGACCTTTCGGTTCTCATCGTCGGCGCCGGTCCGGTCGGTCTGACCGCGGCGCTGGAACTGGCCCGTCGCGGCTACCGCCCGCGCATCGTCGACAAGGCGACGGGCTTCGCCCCCGAGACAGAAAGCCGGGCGCTGGCGGTGAATGTGCGCACACTCGAGCTTCTGGAGCCGGTCGGCGTCTCCGAAAAGATCGTCGCCGAGGCGCGTCCGATCCGGGAGATCCGGCTTTATTCGCGGACCCGGCTGCTCCTGCGCGTTGAGACGGTCCGTGCCGAAGGGCGTTACCGCAGCCTGCACACGCTGGCCCAGGCGCGCACCGAGCGCCTGCTGGCCGCGCGGCTCGCCGAATTCGGTATCGCGCCCGAATGGCAGACCGAGTGCCTTGACGTCACGGAGCCGGACAGGCCGCGCGTGAGCCTCCAACTGACCGACGGCTCACTGACCGAAATGCGCCCCGACATCGTCATCGGCACCGACGGCGCCCATTCCGCCGTGCGCAAATCGGCAGGCTTCGCCTTCCCCGGCGAGGCGCTGTCGCAGATCTTCCACCTCGCCGATTTCCGCTACCGGAAGCCGGTCGACATCAGCCATGCCGAGGCCCGTTTCCAGGAGCCCGGCGTCATCGCCCGTTTTCCGGTTTCGCCCGACACGCTGCGTTATGTCTCCAGCCTCGCCGACTACAAGGAACGCATCGACCATCCCGCCGCCATTGCCGAGACGGTCTGGGAATCGACCTTCCACGTCTCCTTCCGCCACACCGAGGAGATGTCGAAGGGCAAGGTGTTTCTGGCCGGCGACGCGGCGCACATCCATTCGCCGGTCGGCGGGCGCGGCATGAACCTCGGCATCGAGGATGCCTGCTGGCTGGCCTGGCTGATTGATGAGGGGCGCACGGCCGAATATTCCAAGCTGCGCGCGCCGGCGGTGCGCCGCGTCATGGCCGACACGCGCCAGAACACCCGCATGATCCTTCTGAAGAACCCCATCCTGCGAGCGCTCCGCAACGCGGTCGTGCCCGCGCTTGCGCGGCTCTCCTGGGTCAGGCAGGAAGGGCTGAAGGGTGCGCTCGGGCTCGACACGCCCGCCCCGCCTTGGCTCGGCCCGCAAGCCTGATCTCGCCGTTCAGGAGAACGTCCGCGAATGCAATGCCGCCTGTTCCTCGTCGCCTCCGAGGCCGACGCCAAGCGTCTCTACGCGGCCCTCGGGACCGAGTTCGAGCCCGACGGCTTTGCGATCGCTATCACCGACACCGACGAGGCGGCGCGGCTTCACACCGTCGAACTCTATGTCGACGAAACGGAGGTGACCGAAACGCAGACGAGAATCACGTCGCTGTTGAGCGAGTTGGGGCTTGCCCTCCCGGTCGAGCGCGAGGACCTGCCGGACATCGACTGGGTCGCAAAGTCGCTCGAAGGCCTGAAACCGGTGCGCGCCGGGCGCTTCCTCGTTCATGGCGCCCATGACCGCGACAAACGGCGACCCAACGACATCGCGGTCGAAATCGAGGCCGGCCTCGCCTTCGGCACCGGCCATCACGGCACCACGGCCGGCTGCCTCGAAATGATCGAGCAGGTAGTACGCCGCGAGCGGCCGCGAAACGTGCTCGATCTCGGCACCGGCAGCGGCGTGCTGGCGATTGCCCTCGCAAGATGGGCGCATGTCCCCGTTCTGGCGACCGACATCGACCCCGTGGCAACGGCTGTTGCCCGCGCCAACGCTGCGCTCAACGGCGTCGGCCGCCTGGTGCATGGGGTGACGGCAACGGGCTTTGCCCACCGCGACGTGGCCGCCCGCGCGCCCTACGACCTGATCATCGCCAACATTCTGGCGCGGCCGTTGATGAAGCTGGCGCCCGACATGGCCCGGCACCTGCGCTCGGGAAGTTCGCTGATCCTGTCGGGCATCCTGGTGCGGCAGCGCGAGGCGGTCCTTGCCGCCTATGTCGGCCAATGCTTCCGGCACGTGCGTACGATGAGGCGCGGCGAGTGGGTGACGCTTCATCTCAAGCGCTGACAAAAAAAGCGGCCCCTTGCGGAGCCGCTTCGACTTCAGCAGCAGGCCGGAGGTCGCCGCCCGCGCGAATGTCCGAACTCAGAGCGGGTAGTACCCGCCGCCGCGCTTCTTCAACTCGGCGCGGCTGTGACCGTTGGCCTTCAGCGTCTCGTCGTCGAGCATCAGCAGCGCGCCGTTGACGTACTGGCTGGCCTGCCGCATGCGCGCCTCAACCAAAGCGTTGAGGGCATTGCGAAAGAAACCACGTGCCTGTGCCATATCGAAAATCCTCTTGTTGGAAGACCTGTCCTCCACGACCAGAAAGGTAAGATCGACTGACCTATTCCACCAGCGCTGAACATGCATGGAAGCCATGCGCTCTTCGCATGCGCGAAAAGTACAGTGCGCTGCAAAATCGCATCAGCAATCCCGACAAGCCGGCGGCCATTGCCTCTCCACGCGGCTGCGACTACCGTCCGCCGGCGAAACCTTTCAGGCATCCCATGTTTCAGAGCTTTAAGACCGTCTCCGATCCCGGCCAGGCCGCGCCACGCGTCGCGCGCCTGCGCGAACGGCTGGCAAAGGACGGAGTCGACGGCTTTCTGGTGCCGCGCGCCGACGAGCACCAGGGCGAATATGTGCCGGCGCGCGCCGAGCGGCTGCAGTGGATTTCCGGCTTCACCGGCTCCGCCGGGGCCGCGTTGATCCTCGCCGACAAGGCACTCCTCTTCGTCGACGGGCGCTACACCTTGCAGGCCCGGGCACAGGTCGATTGCGGTCTTTTCACGGTCGAGGATCTGATCGAGACGCCGCCATCGGCCTATCTGGAAAAGCAACTCGCCAGTGGTCGGCGGGTCGGCTTCGACCCCTGGCTGCACACCATCGCCGAAGCGAAAAAGCTGCGCTCCGGCGTCGAGAGCCGTGACGGTTCCCTGGTGGCCCTCGACGATAATCCTCTCGATGCCGTCTGGGACGATCAGCCCGGCCCGCCGCTGGAGGCCGTCTCCATTCACCCCGAACATCTGGCCGGCCGGCTCGCGCGCGCAAAGCTCGCCGACCTCGCCGCAGCCGTCGCGGCGGCTGGCTGCGACTTCACCGTTCTGACCGATCCCTCCTCGATCTGCTGGGCCTTCAACATCCGAGGCGCCGACGTGCCGCACACGCCGCTGGCGCTCGCCTTCGCCATCCTGCCGGCCGAGGGACGCCCGCTGCTCTTCATCGACAAACGCAAGCTGCCGATGAAGACAGAAGCCTACCTCACCCAACTCGCCGACCTGCATCCACCGTCGACCCTGGAAGCAGAACTGACTAGGCTTGCCGCCGGCAACGCAAAGGTCGGGCTCGACTACGCGCTGGCCGCCGAAAAGCTGCGGCTTGTCGTCGAGGAGGCCGGCGGAAAGGTGGCGTCGTTGCCTGATCCTGCCCGCCTGCCGCGCGCCACCAAGAACGCGGCCGAACTCGCCGGCAGCCGCGCTGCGCATCGCCGCGACGGCGCGGCCGTGACGCGGTTCTTGTGCTGGCTCGACAGCCAAGTTCCGGGATCGCTCGACGAGATCGGCGCGGTGAAGGCGCTCGAGGCCAAACGTCGCCGCGCCGGCGAGGAGGCGCAGATGCCGCTGCGCGACATTTCCTTCGACACGATTTCCGGGGCTGGGCCGAACGGCGCCATCATCCATTACCGTGTCACCGAAGAGACCAACCGGGTTCTTGGCGAAGGCGAACTGTTCCTCGTCGATTCGGGAGGCCAGTATGAGGACGGCACCACCGACATCACCCGTACTGTCGCGATCGGCGAGCCGAGCGAGGAAATGCGCGAGCGCTACACCCTCGTGCTGAAGGGCATGATCGGCATTTCGATGCTGCGTTTCCCCGTCGGCACCCGCGGCAGTGACATCGACGCGGTCGCCCGCCTGGCCTTGTGGAAAGCCGGCTGCGATTACGGCCATGGCACCGGCCACGGTGTCGGCGCCTATCTGTCCGTCCATGAAGGCCCGCAGCGTATCGCCAAGACCGGCACCGAAAAGCTGCTGCCGGGCATGATCCTTTCCAACGAACCCGGATATTATCGCGAGGGCGCGTACGGCATCCGCATCGAAAACCTGATCGTCGTCGAGGAATCGGCTCCCGTGCAGGGCGGCGACAAGCCGATGCACGGCTTCGAGACGCTGACGCTGGCGCCCTTCGACCGCCGGCTCATCGCCGAGCATCTGATGACGCGCGAGGAACTGCAGTGGCTCGACGCCTATCACGCCCGCGTCGTTGCCGAGATCGGTCCTCTGCTTGATGCGGAGACACGCAGTTGGCTGGAGCGTGCGGCGGCTCCGCTCGACAAGCACTGAGAGCTTGGGTTCAGCCGAAGAAATAACGCCCCACGATGAGCACGGCAGAGCCGCCGACAAACAGGCTCATCATGCCGCCGCGCAGGCCGATCAATGCCGCGGCGACCAGCGCCAGCGCCTCCGCCGGTCCCGCCTGAACCGCGGCAGGCGCGACAAGCGTGGTCAGCACCGCCGCCGGCACCGCGTTGAGGCCCGCCTCGACGCGCGGATGAATGCGGGAAAAGCGCGACAGAACCAGATGTCCGCCGCAGCGGGTCAGATAGGTGAGTACCGCGCCGGCAAGTACGATCCAGACGATCTGGCTCACACGCTCTCTCCCGTCTGGTCAACAGGCGGTTCGTCATAGGCGGCACGCGCCTCTGCGCTCAGCGGCATTGCCGCGGCGAGAACGATACCGGCCAGCGCGCCGATCGAGACATGCCAAGGCGAGCCGACGAAATGATAGGCGACGACAGAGGCCGCCGCGCTCGCCAGCACCACCGGCAACCACAGCGGGCGCTTGCGGAAGCCGATGACGAGGCCGAGGAAATAGATCGGCAGCAGGAAGTCGATGCCGAGCGCATGCGGATCGGGGATGAGCGAGCCGAAACGCGCCCCGAGCCAGGAATTGACGATCCAGAACACGTAGACCGGTGTCGCCATGCCCATGTACCAGACAAAGCCGATCGTCTGCCCGTTCTCGCCGCGCCTTTCGGATTCCGCATATTGCGGATCGACCAGGAAGAAGAAGCCGAGCGTTTTCTGCCAGCCACTCCAGTGGCCGATGCGGCGGCCGACGGCGGCCGAATACAGGATGTGGCGGAAGTTGACTGCGAAGATCGAAAACACGATCAGCCATGGCGCGATCTTCTGGCCGAAGAGGTCGATGCCGACCATCTGGCTGGCGCCGGCGAAGATCGTCGCGCTCATCAGTGTCGCCTCGAACTCGGTAAAGCCGTTCTGGACCGCCAGCGCACCGAACAGCACTGCGAACGGCGCCGAGGCAACGAAGATCGGGACACCGAGGCGAAAGCCGGCCCAGAAATCGGACGCGGCCGGGTTATCCAGGGTTGTATCGGTAGACAATGGTTTCTCCGGGAACGCGCCCTATGTAGGAACGCCGGCCGCTGCTGTCACACGAATTCGGTTGAGCCAAGGATCAAGAGAAGTGATGCCAAATGGCATGGCCAGAGAGCCCAAACCGAATGCTCAGGCGGAACCTTCGAGTGCGTGCCAGAACGCTGCCGGTGCGCCTGCCCAATGCCAGAACGCGACGCCGGCAAGGCGACGCGCCTGCGCGGACACGATCAGGCGCCGGGCATCTTCCGCGCATTCGGCTGCGGACGCGCAACCACCCTCCCCAAGCCAGGCCGGCCCAGCCGGAAGGATCGGCAGGCCGCAACCACGATTGGCATCGAGCGCCTGATCCAGCGTCGTGCCGGCAGCGGCCACGCCATAAAGTTGCGGGCTGCAAAAATCGGCGACGGCTGACAGGCGCGAAAGAATGTGCGGCCAACCGGCCCGGCCTTGCGGTACGGCGTGGCTCGACACGCCAACCGGGATGCCCACTTCCTCCTTCGCTGCGGCAAGTACGGCCGCATAGGCTGCTGCCATGCCCGCGTCGCCCTGAAAGAACGGCGAGCCCTGCTCGGCGTCGATCAGCATGCCGGCGAGCGAACGCGCGGCGGCGATCGTGGCAAACATCTTCGCTTCGGCACGCGCCTCGCTGACCGTCCGACAACAGGGGATATGCCATCCCGAGATCGCAATGCCCGCTTTGGCGGCCAAGGTCACGAGCGCGTCAAGGGCGGCCCCGGTCGGACCGTCGAGGTTGGGCCGAAACGGGAAGGCCCCTTCCCCGACCTTGACCCAGATGTCCGTCAGCCCGGCGCGCCGCGCCTTGAACACAACGTCTTCGGGGCCGCCCTCCGTCCCCAGAACATCTCCGAGCCGCCAGACGAACAGAGAGCGCCGGAAACCGCTGGGTAGGCTTTCGCTCACCCCTGCCCGATCCGTTCGAACCAGGTCGCCTCGTCGATCACCTCGATGTCGAGTTCGGCCGCCTTTTTCAGCTTCGAGCCCGCGCCCGGCCCCGCAACCACGAGGTCGGTCTTGCTCGACACTGATCCGGCGGCCTTGGCGCCGAGCTTCTCGGCCATCGCCTTGGCCTCGTCGCGCGACATGCGTTCCAGCGCGCCGGTGAAGACAATCGTCTTGCCGGCGACAGGAGAATCGGAGGCAACCTTCTCGGCATCCTCGACCCGCACCTGCGCCGCAAGCCTTTCGACCAACGCGCGATTATGCTCCTCGCCGAAATAGCGCGCGATCGCGTCGATCACCGCGTTGCCGATATCGTCGAGCGCGTCCATGTCCTCACGCGCGTTCTCGTCGCCGTTGGCAACGGCAATGGCCGCGTCATGAAACGCCTGCCATGAGCCGTAGGCGCGGGCCAGGGTGCGGGCCGTCGTCTCGCCGACATGACGGATGCCGAGCGCATAGATCATGCGCTCCAGTGAGATGTCCCGCCGTTCCTCGATCGCCGCGAAAAGCTTCGCCGCCGAGACCGCGCCGAACCCTTCCTTGTCCTTCAGCTTCTTCAGATTCGTTGCGTCGCGCTCGCCAAGCGTAAAGATGTCCGCCGGGCTTTTCACCGGCAGATCGTCGTCGCCAAAAAAGAATTCGATCTGTTTTTCGCCCAGCCCCTCGATGTCGAAGGCGCGGCGCGACACGAAGTGGCGCAGATGCTCGATGCGCTGGAACGGACAGGCAAACTCGCCCGTGCAGCGCCTGATCACGCCCTCCGCACCACCCGCCGTCTCCTCCCGCACGACCGGCGTCGCAAGCTCGCATGGGCAGGTGGAGGGAAATTCGAACGCGACGGCACCTGCGGGCCGTTTGTCGAGATCGACACCGAGGATCTGCGGGATGACGTCGCCGGCACGCTGCACGGTGACCGTGTCGCCGATCATGACGCCGAGACGCTCGATCTCCTCGGCATTGTGCAAAGTCGCGTTGGTCACCACGACGCCGCCCACGGTCACCGGCGTCAGTCGCGCCACCGGCGTCAGCGCTCCTGTGCGGCCAACCTGGATATCGATGCCGTTGAGAACCGTGGTCGCCTTCTCGGCCGGAAATTTGTGGGCAATGGCCCAGCGCGGCGAGCGCGACACGAAGCCGAGCCGCTCCTGCATGGCGAGGTCATCGACCTTGTAGACGACGCCATCGATGTCGTAGCCGAGTCCGGCACGGCTTTCCTCGATCAGCCGGTAGTGTGCGAGCAGACCCTCGACATCGGTGAAGCGCTTCATCAACGGGTTGACCGGAAAGCCGTAGCGCTCGAAGGCTGCCACCATGCCCATCTGGGTTTCGGCCGGCATGGCGCTTACCTCGCCCCAGGTATAGGCGAAGAAATGCAGCGCGCGTGACGCGGTGACCGAAGAGTCGAGTTGCCGGATCGAGCCGGCCGCGGTGTTGCGCGGATTGACATAGGTCTGCTTGCCCTCGGCTTCCTGGCGTCGGTTGAGCGCCAGGAAGTCGGCCTGGGTCATGTAGACCTCGCCGCGCACCTCCAGCACGTCCGGAGCATCGCCGGAAAGCACGTTGGGAATATCTGCGATGGTCCGGGCGTTGGCGGTGACATCCTCGCCGGTCTGGCCGTCGCCGCGCGTCGCCGCCGCCGTCAGCCTTCCCTTCTCGTAGCGCAGCGACAGCGACAGCCCGTCGATCTTCGGTTCGGCGGTGAGGCCCAATTCCGTCTCGGGCGCGAGCCTCAGATAACGCCTGACCCGCTCGACGAAGTCGCGCACGTCGTCGTTCGAAAACGCGTTGTCGAGCGAAAGCATCGGCACCTTGTGCCGAACCTTCTCGAACTTTTCCGACACCGCCGCGCCGACGTTCAGCGATGGCGAGTCAGCACGCACCAGGTGCGGAAAGCGCTGTTCGATCGCCAGGTTGCGGCGCCTCAGCGCATCGTATTCCGCGTCGCTGATCGTCGGGGCGTCCTCGGCGTGATAACGCCGGTCGTGCTCGGCGATCTCGCTCGCGAGCCGCTCAAGTTCGGCGACGGCTTCCTTTTCCGAAAGGTCGCTGACGGGTTTGGAGGATTTCGGCATTTCTTTTCCGGAAACGACTGCGTCTTGCCGATCGGTGGCCGGCAGCAGAAGCTATGCCAGCTTGCCGGCTGACTTCAACTGACAGCCGCGTTCTCGTCGAGCAGCCGCCCCGCCGCCGCGCGGGCTTCCTCGGTGATCGTGGCGCCGGCGAGCATGCGCGCGATCTCCTCGCGCCGCGCCGCCTCGGCCAGCACGTCGACGCCGGTGGTGACGCTTTCGGCATTGCCGGTCTTGGAGATCAGGAAGTGATTGGCCGCACGCGCCGCCACTTGCGGCGCGTGGGTGACCGACAGCACCTGCACGCGCTCGGCCAGCCGCGCCAGGCGCTTGCCGATGGCATCGGCCACGGCGCCTCCGACGCCGGTGTCGATCTCGTCGAAAACCAGGGTGGGGGCCGACCCGCGGTCGGCGAGAGCCACCTTGAGCGCCAGCAGGAAGCGCGAGAGCTCACCGCCCGACGCAATCTTCGCCATCGGCCCCGGCCGCGAGCCCGGATTCGTGCGCACCCAGAACGCCACCTCGTCGATCCCGTCCTCGCGACGGTCGTCAGGCTCCGAATCGATCTGGACCATGAATTCCGCGCGTTCCAGCTTGAGCGCCGGCAGTTCGGCCATGACCGCGCTCGCCAGCGTCTCGGCGGCGGCCTTGCGGCCTGCCGACAGCGTAGCGGCGGCGGCGTCGTAGCTCTCGCGCGTCGCCAGCGCAGCCTTTTCCAGTCCCGAGACGCGCTCCTCGCCGGCGTCGAGGTCGGCGAGTTCGGCCGCCATCTTCTCGCGCAAAGCCGGAAGGCCATCGACCTGCACATTGTGCTTGCGTGCCGCCGCACGCAGCGCAAACAATCGTTCCTCGGCTTCCTCAAGCCTTTTCGGGTCGAATTCGGTCGCCCGCATCGCGGCGCCAATACCGCTCTCGGCCGCGTCAAGCGCGAGCAGCGCCTCGTCGAGCGCCTTGATCGTATCGTCAAGCAGCCCCGGCGCCTCGCCCGCCTTGCGCTCGAGCCGCCTGAGCAGGCTTGCCAGCGGCGGCACAGGCGAGTTGTTGCCAGCAAAGAGCTCCTGTGCCTCGCTGATCTCGGCAGCGATCTTTTCCGATCGCATCATCGTGGCGCGCATGCCGGCGAGTTCTTCCTCCTCACCGACGACCGGCGCCAGTTGCGAAAGCTCCTCAACCGATGCGCGGAGGTAGTCGGCCTCGCGCGCTGCAGCCTCGACGCGGGCACGATGGCGGCTCAGCTCCTGCTCGGCCTCGCGCCACGCGACCCAGGCTGCCCGTGTCGTCTCGGCCTCGCCACGCAGCCGGCCGAAGGCGTCGAGGAGATCGCGGTGCGCGGCGGTATCGACCAGCGCCCGTTCGTCATGCTGGCCATGGATTTCCACCAGCGCCCGGCCGATCTCTCGCATCAAGGTAACACTGGACGGTCGGTCATTGACGAAGACGCGCGTGCGACCGTCGGCGGTCTGCACACGGCGCAGCACGATGTCGCCATCATCGTCCATCGCGTTTTCGCGCAGGAGGATACGCGCGGGATGGTCGGCCGGCACGTCGAAAGCCGCGCTAACCTGGCCCTGCTGGGCACCGGCGCGCACCAGCGCGGCGTCACCACGCATGCCCAGCGCCAGCGACAGCGCGTCGAGCAGGATCGACTTGCCGGCACCGGTCTCGCCGGTCAGCACCGAAAGACCGTCATGGAAACCGATATCGAGCTTTTCGATCAGGACAATGTCGCGGATCGACAGTTGGGCCAGCATCGCGAGGTCTGGCCGTCAGCCGCCCAGTATGGCCGCTCCGGCCTTCGACAGCCACGAGCCCGTGTTCTCGCGCGGCTCCAGCCCGCCGCTCTGCAGCAAGGCGTAGGAATCACGGTACCACTGGCTGTCCGGATAGTTGTGCCCGAGCACGGCGGCGGCCGTCTGCGCTTCCGAAGCCAGCCCCATCGCCAGGTAGCTTTCGGTCAGCCGCGCCAGCGCCTCCTCGACATGGCGCGTGTCCGAGTAGGCCTCCACGACCAGCCGGAACCGCTTGATGGCGGCAATGTATTCGCGGCGTTCGAGGTAATAGCGGCCAATCTGCATTTCCTTGCCGGCCAGCTGGTCGCGCGCAAAACGCTTCTTCGCCTTGGCATCCTCGACATATTCGGATTCAGGCCAACGCGTGATCACCTCGTCCATCGCCTCGATGGTGTTGCGCGAATCCTTCTGGTCCTGGGTCACGTCGGGGATCTGGCGGAAATAGCTCAAGCCGACGATGTACTGCGCATAGGCCGCGTCGTCGCTGTAGGGATAAAGCGAGACGTAACGCTTGCCGGTGTTGATGGCATCGACATAATTGCCTTGCCGATAGTTGGCGAAGGCATGCATGACCATCGAGCGGCGGGCAAATTCGGAATAGGGATGCTGCCGGTCGATCGCCTCGAACTTGGCGATCGCCTCGCTCATCCGGCCGGCCTCGAGATTGGCCAGCCCTTGATTGTAGAGAACGTCGGCCGGCTCGATCTCCTCGACATAGGCCGTGAGATCGAGATCCCTGTCGGAACTGCAACCCGCTACGGAGAGCGGCGTCATCGCCGCCGCCAGCACGATGAGTGCATTGGCAAGGCCGCTTCTTGGCCGCGTCGATCGAACGGAATGCATCTTTGCTCTTGTCCCTCGGCCCCAAAGCGGGCACTTGACCGCCGCCATTAAACACAGCACCGGCACTCGGGCAACGCTATCGCGCCGCAATCGCGCAATTTTGTGGCAACGGTCGCGTTAGAGCCGCCAGGGCGCATAGACCGGCGCGTTGACTGCCACCAGTTCCGCCGTGCGGCCGCGTTCACGGCGACCCGTCTCCACGATCTCGAAGGCGCTGCTGTCGGACAGCAGCAACCGAAGCGCCGAAGCGTTGAGGCTGTGCCCGCCGCGATAGGAACGGAAGCAGCCAATGAAGCGGGCACCGGCAAGCGCCAGGTCGCCCATCGCATCGAGCGTCTTGTGGCGCACGAACTCGTCCTCGAAGCGCAGCCCGCCAATATTGACGATGCTGTCGTCCTCGGCGATCACGACGGAATTGTCGAGCGAAGAGCCAAGCGCATAGCCGGCCGCCCAAAGTCGCTCGACATCGGTGACGAACCCGAAGGTGCGGGCGCGGGCGATATCGCGCTTGAAGCTTGCCGGCCCTACCTCGGTGGTGAATTTCTGGCGACCAATCGCCTTGCTCTCGAAATCGATCTCGACCTCGAAGCGGGTTCCGTCATGCGGCAGGAACTCCGCCCATGAACCGCCCTTTTCGATGCGGATCGGCTTCAGCACCCGGATATAGCGACGCTTGGCGGAGAGCGCGGCAATGCCGGCCTGTTCGAACGCCTCGACGAAGCTCTGGCCGCTGCCATCCATGATCGGCACTTCCGGTCCGTCGATGTCGATCGCGACGTTGTCAACGCCCAGTGCGAACAGCGTCGCCATCAGGTGCTCGACGGTGGCCACATGAATGCCGCTTGCATCGCCAAGCACGGTGCAAAGGTCGGTCGCGCCTATCTCGGAGACGAGCGCGCGGATTTCGCGCTGCTCACCATCGGCCGACTGGCAGTTGAAGACGATTCCAGTATCCGCATCCGCCGGACTGAAGTGAATCGTCACCGCCTTGCCGCTATGCACGCCGACGCCGGACAGGCACGTGCGCGATCTGAGGGTGGTTTGATATTCGTGCAATTCTATTCCCATGGCCCCGCCCCGTACGAGACCGCTTGGCCAGTTGTTGCCTGCGGTTCTTCTCCGCGCACGCCCAGGCGCCCCATTCCCCGAAAGCCCTGCACAACGCTTTGATTTTTCGGGGCCGAAGATAATGGCCACGCGGAGAGTCGCCAAATCACGCTTTCTTACTCTGTGTTACGCCGAAATCACGCGAGATTTCCGAGGTTAGCCATTGATTTTTCATCAGTTTCTACGAAGGCAGGCCGGAGCGTCACTCCGGCCTGTTACAATCCGTGTCGTGCACCTGTCAGGGCACGTCAGTTGGCCTGCCGGCGAAGGAAGGCAGGAATCTCCAACTGATCGTCTTCCTGGGCCGGGCGAGCCGACGGCGTCAGGCGCCCGTGGTCGTCGAGTTGCCCCTTTCGCGGCGCGTAGAGCTGCGGGTCCTGGTTGGAAAGGCGCCGTGATTCGGCCTGCCTGACTAACTGCGGCTCGCGCGGCGGCGCGGCGTTCGTGCGCACCGGCTCGTCGTCACGCTTGGAAAGACCCGTGGTGAGCCGCTTGAGCAGCCCCATCGGTCCCTTTTCGTCCGACGACGTCGGCTCGGCACTCGCCTGCATTTCAGCCTTTGCCACCGGGGGAAAGTCCTCGACGCGCGGCATGCGCGGCGACTGCTCCGCGACCGGTCGTGCCTGCGGCATCTCCGCGGCTGGTGCCTGTTCGGCCACCGGGGCGCCGTGGAAGATGCGGCTTTGCGGCCGGAACTCGCCTGCGGCCTCTCCGGCCGAGCGCTCGGCATCACGAATAGCCTCGGCGACCGGGTCGATCTCGGCTTGCATCTGCGGCTTTTCGGCTTGTAGCGCCACGGCAGGCTGCGGCTGGGCGGCGGGCTTCGGTTCGGGTGCCGCCGCTGCCGGCCGCGCCGCGACTTTGGGCTGGTGGCGGATTTCGATCGGTGCGGCTGCGATCTCGGACGCCTTCTTGTCGATGCCGGTTGCAACCACCGAGACGCGGATCACGCCTTCGAGATCCTCGTCGAAGGTCGCACCGAGGATGATGTTGGCCTCCTGGTCGACTTCCTCGCGGATGCGGGTTGCCGCCTCGTCGACCTCGAACAGCGTCAGGTCGCGGCCACCGGTGATCGAGATCAGCAGCCCGCGCGCACCCTTCATCGAGCTCTCGTCGAGCAGCGGATTGGCAATCGCCGCCTCCGCCGCCGCCATTGCGCGGCCTTCGCCGGAAGCCTCGCCGGTGCCCATCATCGCCTTGCCCATCTCGCGCATGACCGAACGCACGTCGGCGAAGTCGAGATTGATCAGGCCCTCCTTGACCATCAGGTCGGTGATGCAGGCCACGCCGGAATAGAGCACCTGATCCGCCATCGCGAAGGCGTCGGCAAAGGTGGTCTTGTCATTGGCGATGCGGAAGAGGTTCTGGTTCGGGATGACGATCAGCGTATCGACGCATTTCTGCAGTTCCTCAATGCCGGTGTCGGCGGTCTTCATCCGCCGCTGGCCTTCGAAGTGGAACGGCTTGGTGACGACGCCGACGGTCAGGATTCCCTTTTCGCGCGCCGCATGCGCAACGACAGGAGCCGCACCGGTCCCGGTGCCGCCGCCCATGCCGGCGGTGACGAAGCACATATGCGTGCCGGCCAGATGATCGACGATCTCGTCAATGCACTCCTCCGCCGCCGCGCGGCCAACTTCCGGCTGCGACCCGGCACCAAGCCCCTCGGTCACATGCGCGCCGAGTTGGATCAGGCGCTCCGCCTTCGACATCGTCAGCGCTTGTGCATCGGTGTTGGCGACCACGAAGTCGACCCCGCGCAGCCCGGCCGTGATCATGTTGTTGACGGCGTTGCCGCCACCCCCGCCAACACCGAAAACGGTGATGCGCGGCTTCAGCTCGGTGATGTCCGGCTTTTGCAGATTGATAGTCATGTCCTCGTCCTTTTCGCCTTTCTTGCCGCATCGCCGCAGCGGCTGCCTGGAGGTTCGACCCTCGGAGTTAGAAGCTGTCCCTCAGCCATTGACCCATGCGCTGGAACCGCCCGCCCGTACCCGTTGAACGCATGCGCAGAAATCCAGAAACCCGGTTGTTTTCGAATGAGGCGACCTGCGGATAGATCATCAGCCCGACCGCCGCCGCGAAGGCCGGCCCCTTGGCCGCCTCCGGCAACCCCGCCACGCCGAGCGGCCGCCCGATGCGCACATTGCGCCCGAGCACGCGACGCGCCGCCTCCGGCATCCCCGCCAACTGGCTGGCGCCACCAGTCAGCACCACACGCTTGCCGACGGTCGAGCCGTAGCCGGACCGGCTAAGCCGCTCGCGCACGATCTCCAGTGTTTCCTCGACCCGCGCGCGGATGATGCGCGCCATCACCGAGCGCGGCACCTGGTGCGGCTCGTCACCATCGTCGCCGCCGACCGGCGGAATATTCACGATGTCACGGTCGTCGGCGGCACTCGGCAGCGCCGAGCCATGCATGACCTTCAGCCGCTCGGCGGTCTCGACGCTGGTCGAAAGGCCGCGCGCCATGTCCAGCGTCACATGCCTGCCGCCGACCGGGATAGATTCGGCATGTACGAACTTGCCTTCGGCGAACACCGAAATGGTTGTCGTGCCGCCGCCCATGTCGATGCAGGCCGCGCCCAACTCGGCCTCATCGTCAACGAGCGCTGCAAGCCCGCTTGCATATGGCGTGGCCACCATGCGCTCGACGGAAAGATGCGCCCGGTTGATGCACAGTTCGAGATTGCGGATCGGGGCCGCGTCGGCCGTCAGCACATGCATGTCGACGCCCAGCGTTTCGCCGATCATGCCGCGCGGGTCGCGCACGCCGCGTTCGGCATCGAGCGTGAAACCGACCGCCAGCGAATGGACGAGTTCGCGCTCGACTTCCAGCGCCTGCTTGGCGCCGGCCGCAAGGACTTTCTTGATATCCGCGGCGGCCGCCGCATGCCCCCCGAGATTGACCGTCGCGGTCGAGACGTCGCTCTTCAAGCGGCCGGCCGACAGGTTGACGATCAGCGAATCGACGGTCACTCCCGCCATCCGCTCGGCGGCGTCGACGGCGAGCCTGATGGCGCTTTCGGCATGGTCGAGATCGACGACCATGCCCGACTTGACCCCGTGTGACTTCTGGTGACCGATGCCGACCACTTTGGCCTGATGCGTGCGCCCCTTGAGCAACTGGCCAGTCTCCGCGGGTCGGAGCTTGCCGATGATGCAGCAGATCTTGCTCGAACCCACGTCGAGCACGGTCACGACACCCGAGCGCGCGCCCGTATCTCCTCGCGGTCCGGCGAGCCAGCTCATATCGCCCGCCCCTGTCGCTTCTTGCCGCCGCGCGCCTTCACCGCGGCGTCGCGCCGCACCACCGCCTCAGGCGTCAGCTTCACGACCAGCCGGTCGTCGAGACGCATGTCGACCGCGACGATGTCGCGCGACAGCAGCCCCTGCGCCTGATCCAGCGCGGCCAGGTCAGCCAACGCGGCGCGCTCGCCGTCTTCCGGCAGCTTGACGGTGATGCCGTTCTCCAGCCGAAGGTTCCAGCGCCGGTCGGCGACCCTGACATAGCCCCTGACGCGCGAGGCCAGGCCCGGGTGCAGGCCGACCTTGTGCACGATCAGCTGCGCCTTCTGCGCCGCGCCGACACCGACGACCAGCGGCAAGGTGGCGTAGCGCTCGCTGCGGAAGGGCGCGATTTCAGCGCCCGATCGCTCGATCAGGGTGAGATCGCTGCCACGCTGCCAGATGGCGAAAGGCTGCTTTTCCTCGATCGCGATCTCGACGGCATCGGGATAGATCTTGCGCACCGACGCCGACCGCACCCAAGGCATCGCGGCGATGCGCGAGCGCGCGTGATCGACGTCGAAACCGACCAGTGACGTCCAGCCGTCCAGCTCGAGACGCTGCAGGATATCGATTTCGGAGGTCTCGCGGTGACCGGAGATGCGCACATCGCTGATGGCGAAGCCGCCAATCGAGGTGACACCCTTGACGATGGCCGGGTAGTGTCCACCCAGCGCCGCCCCATAGGCGCCGGTGAGCAGGAACAGCACCGCAGTTGCCGCCGCCGTCGCATGGCGGGGAATTTCGATACGGCTGAAATCGATGCGCGACGCCGCCCTGACCGGGCGCCTCAAGAGCCGCGGCAGAACCCCTTCCGCGATGCCGGCGGGCATGCGCAGCCAGCCGGCGGAGCCAGCGGCGCGGTTCTTGCCGGGTCTCAACGCAAACACGAGGCGTCCTCCACCATCCAACGCAGGAGCTCTCCAAAATCGTGACCGGCATGCGCGGCGAGTTCCGGCACGAGCGACGTCGGCGTCATGCCCGGCTGGGTGTTGACTTCAAGCCAAATCAGCTCGCCATTTTCCGAATGGCGATCGTCGTAGCGGAAGTCGGACCGGGACACGCCCCGGCAGCCGATGGCTTGATGAGCCTTGAGCGCGAGTGTCTGTATTTTTTGGTAAATATTCGGTGAAATTTTTGCGGGGCATTCGTGATTTGATCCACCCGCGACGTACTTTGCGTCGTAATCATAGAAGGAATGTCCGACCGGGATGATCTCGGTGACGCCGAGCGCCACGTCGCCCATGACGGCGCAGGTCAGTTCGCGACCGTGAATGAAACGCTCGACCATGACCGTGTCGCCATATTTCCACTCCGAGGACTGGATCACCTGCGGCGGGTGCGACTGATCCTCCCTGACGATGACCACGCCGAAGCTCGACCCTTCATTGACCGGCTTGACCACGTAGGGCGGCTTCATCGGATGTTCGGGGCCGATCGCGAAGCGGTTGCGCACCTTGGACTCGGCGACCGGGATGCCGGCCGCCCTGGCGATCACCTTGGCCCGCTCCTTGTCCATTGCCAGCGCCGAGGCGAGCACGCCGGAATGGGTGTAGGGCAACTCCAGATATTCGAGGATGCCCTGCACCGTGCCGTCCTCGCCATAGGGGCCGTGCAGCGCATTGAAGGCAACGTCGGGCTTGAGTTCCTCGAGCACCCGGCCGACATCACGGGCAACGTCCACCCGGGTCACCCGGTAGCCCTCAGCCTCGAGCGCATCGGCGCAGGCATTTCCGGAGGACAGTGACACCGGCCGCTCGGAAGAAAAGCCCCCCATCAGAACGGCCACGTGCTTGCTCCCCATGCCTCGACTTCCCCTTCTCCGGCGGGCCGCATCCATGCGTTGTCGAGGCTTGAGTCCGAGTCCACCGGCAGGTGACCCCCCAGTCCGATACGCGGGTGAACGCGTGTTGCGACTCAAATCAGGAAACGCTCAACCCCAAGGAATCAGAGCTTTGCGCCGCTGGCAAGTACAGATTGCGGGATTGGCGGAACTTGCAGCCCGCAGGCGAGAAAATTACCTTGCTGACGGCAACATCGCGGCGCTCTCAGAGCATCTGGCCAAGAAACTCGTCGACCTCGTGGCCCGGCTTGAAGTCGCCGATGCGCTTGATTTCCCATTCAAGCCGGATGCCGGAGTTCTCCAGCACGCGCGCGCGGACGGTCTCGCCTAGCAATTCGAGATCGTAACCGGTCGCCGTGCCGGTGTTGATCATGAAGTTGCAGTGCATGGGCGACATCTGGGCGCCGCCGATCATCAGTCCGCGGCAGCCAGCCGCGTCGACCTCTTTCCACGCCGACGTGCCTTCGGGGTTCTTGAAGGTCGAGCCGCCGGTCTTCTCGCGGATCGGCTGAACGGTCTCACGGTGATGCTGGACGGCATCCATCGCCGCCCTTATCTCCTCGCGCGGCGCCGGCTCGCCGGCAAGGATCGCGGAGGTGAAGATCAGATTTCCGGGAGCGGAGGAATGGCGATAGGCGTAGCCCATCTCGGCATTCGAAAACACGTGCCGCTCGCCCTCGCGGTCGAGCGCCCTGACCTCGACGACGCGCTCGCGGGTCTCGACGCCGTTGGCGCCGGCGTTCATGCGCAGTGCCCCGCCGATGCCGCCGGGAATGCCGTGATAGAAATGAAAGCCGCCCAGCCCCGCTTCGAGCGCGACCGCTGCCACCCGCTTGTCGGGCGTTGCCGCGCCCGCCTCGATCCGGTTTTCGCCGATCGCCTTCGCCTCGCCGAACCCCTTTGCCGAAAGCCGCACGACAAAGCCGCGAATACCGCCCTCTCGCACCAGAAGGTTGGAGCCGATGCCGACCACGGTGACCGGCACCTCCCGTGGCACTGACTTCAGGAAGGCGGAAAGGTCGTCCTCGTCGGCCGGCTGGAACAGGGCGTCCGCCGTGCCCCCGGCGCGGAACCAGGTGATCTTGTCCATAGCGGCATCGGGCGTAATGCGCCCGCGCAGCCCCGCCAGCCTGTCACCCAGCCTGTCCAGCAGCGCCGAACCGCCACTCATGCGGCCGCCCCCGCCAGATCCTTCGGCAACTGGTAGGCCCATTGGGTGATGTTGCCGGCGCCGAGAAAGATGACGTAGTCGCCCTCGCGGGCGATCTCGCGCAGGATCGGCTCGATCGCCTCCGGCCCGGAAATCGCGCGCGCGTCGCGATGGCCTCCGGCGCGCATCCGCGCCACAAGTGCTTCGGAGTCGACGCCTTCGATCGGGTCCTCGCCGGCCGTGTAGACCGGCGCGACGAGCACCGTGTCGGCATCGTTGAAGCAGGAAGCGAAGTCGTTGAAGAGGTCGCGCAGCCGCGTGAAGCGGTGGGGCTGGGCGATTGCGATCACGCGGCCCTTGCAGGTCTCGCGCGCCGCGTCGAGGACCGCGGCGATCTCGATCGGATGGTGGCCGTAATCGTCGAAGATGCGCACGCCGTTCCACTCGCCGGTCGGGGTGAAGCGGCGCTTGACGCCTCCGAAGGACATCAGCCCCTTGCGGATGTCGTCGGCCGACAGGCCAAGCTCATGCGCCACCGCGATCGCCGCGGTGGCGTTGGCGATGTTGTGGCGCCCGGGCATGGGAAGCCGCAGGCCGCGAATCTCGCTCGAAGCTCCGGTCTTGCGGTCGCGGATGACGACGTCGAACAGCGAATGGGTGCCGTCGTTCGAAATGTTCTCGAAGCGCACCGCCGCCTGCGGGTTGCCGCCATAGGTGATGATGCGCCGGTCCTCGATGCGCGAGACCAACGATTGCACCTCCGGATGGTCGATGCACATCACGCCGAAGCCGTAGAAGGGCACGTTCTCGACAAACTGGCGGAAGGCCTCGCGCACCTTGTCGAACGAGCCGTAGTGGTCGAGATGCTCGGGATCGATATTGGTGACCACTGCGATCTCGGCGGGCAGCTTCAGGAAGGTGCCGTCGCTCTCATCGGCCTCGACCACCATCCACTCGCCCTCGCCCATGCGCGCATTGGTACCATAGGCGTTGATGATGCCGCCATTGATGACCGTCGGGTCGAGCCCGCCCGCGTCGAGCAGTGTCGCCACCATCGAGGTAGTCGTCGTCTTGCCGTGCGTGCCCCCGATGGCGACGGCCTGGCGGAAGCGCATCAGTTCGGCCAGCATCTCGGCCCGGCGCACGACGGGCAGCAGGCGCTCGCGCGCCGCGGCCAGTTCGGGATTGCTCTTCTTGATCGCCGTCGAAACGACGACGACCTCGGAGGCGCCGAGATTTGCGGCGTCGTGGCCGACAAAGACCTTGATGCCCTTTTCGCGCAGGCGCTGCACATTGGCATTGTCGGCCTGGTCGGAGCCCTGCACCTGATAGCCGAGATTGTTGAGCGCCTCGGCGATGCCGCTCATGCCGATGCCGCCGATACCGATGAAATGGACGAGACCGATCGTCTCCGGCATCTTCATGATGCGGCTCCTTGTCTGAATTCGCTTGCCGACCGGCCAGAGGCAATAGCTTCCGTCAGTTCGGCGAGCAACCGTGTAGCATCGGGCCGCCCGGCCGATCTTGCCGCTTTCGCCATATTTTCGAGACGTACCGGCTCCGCCGCAAGCCCGGCGATCAACCCCGCCAGCCGCTCCGGCGACAACTCCGCCTGTGGATGAACCTCGGCTCCGCCGGCGGCGGCGAGCGCGGCGGCGTTGGCGGCCTGATCGTGGTCGAGCGCATAGGGATAGGGTACAAGGATCGCCGGCCGGCCGATGGCGGCGATTTCGGAAACGGTCGATGCGCCCGAACGCGAGATCACCAGATGTGCCGCGGCCATGCGCTCGGCCAGATCGGTGAAGAAGGGCGATACTTCCGCCGATACCGCCATGTCGCGGTAGATCTCGCGTACCTGCGCCTCGTCCTCCGGACGCGCCTGCTGGGTAAGGCGCAGTCGCCGGCGCAACGTCTCGGGCAAGGCTGCCACCGCTGGCGGCAGAGCCTCGGAAAAATACTGCGCGCCCTGGCTGCCGCCAAAGACCAGCAGGTTGAACGGCCTGTCAATGGCCGGCGGCGCGTATGCGGTTGCAGCCGCCGCTATCACCGCCGGCCGCACCGGGTTGCCGGTCTCGACGATCCGCTCTCCGAACGCGCCGCCGGCCCTCAGGAAACCGCCGGCAATCGCCGTGACCCGGCCGGCCAGTGCCTTGTTGGCGCGGCCCATCACGGCATTCTGCTCGTGGATGACCGTGGGGATGCCGCGTCGCGTCGCGGCAAAGACGGGCGGCAGCGTCGGATAGCCGCCAAAGCCGACCACGGCCTTGGGTTTCAGGCGCTGCATCAGCACCGATGCCTCGCGGAAGCCACGCCACAGTGACCAGAATGCCTGCGCGACCTTGAGCGGGTTTTTCGAGCCGATCGTCGCCGAGGCAATGGTGTGCGTGGCCTCGGCGGGGAACGCGCCGGCATAGCGCGCAGCGCGGTCGTCGGTCGCCAGATGCACCGACCAGCCGCACGCCGCGAGTTCATGCGCCAGCGCCTCGGCCGGGAACAGGTGCCCGCCGGTGCCGCCAGCCGAAAGCAGGATCACCCCTTTCGTCATCTACTCGGCCGCGTAAGCGCCCGCGAAGGGGAAATCGGAGGTCTTGCGGCGTTCCGGCCGCCGCCTCGTCAGCGCCAGCATCATGCCCATGGAAATCGCCATCGCGATCAGCGACGAGCCGCCATAGGAAATGAACGGTAGCGTCATGCCCTTGGCCGGCATGAGCTGGAGATTGACCGCAATGTTGATCACCGATTGGAAACCCAGCAGCACCACCAGCCCGGCGACCGAATAGCGCGTGAAATCGTCCTCCTCGCGCAGCGCCGATTTGAGCCCGCGCAGGACCACGAAGGCGAACAGGCCGACGATCAGGAAGCAGAGCACGATGCCGAACTCCTCGGCCGCGACGGCGAAGATGAAATCGGTATGGCTGTCGGGCAGGATGCGCTTGACCGTACCTTCGCCCGGGCCCTCGCCCCACCAGCCGCCGCGGATGATGGCCTCGCGGCCGGTATCGACCTGAAAGGTATCGCCTTCGCCGGTGATGAAGCGGTCGACGCGGTCGGCCACATGCGGGAAGATCGAATAGGCGGTTGCTGCCCCGGCGATCCCGAGCCCGCCGAGGACGCCTATCCACAGCCATGGCATGCCGGCCATGAAGAACATCGCCCCCCAGGTGCCCAGAACCAGGATGGTCTGGCCGAGGTCGGGCTGGGCAATCAGCAGCGCCAGCGCCAGCCCAAGCAGGATCACCGCGAACAGATTGCCGGGAATGTCGGGCTGACGCGCATGTTCGGCGAAGAGCCAGGCGCAGATGATCACGAAGGCCGGCTTGAGGAATTCCGACGGCTGCACCGAGATACCGAGGATGGAAATCCAGCGCCGCGCGCCCTTCACCTCGACCCCGATGAAAAGCACCGCGACCATCATCACCAGCGAGCCGGCGAGCATGAGCAGTGCCAGCCGGCGCACATTGCGCGGCGACAGGAAGGAGACACCGAGCATGGCGCCGACCGCCGGCAGCATGAAGATGATCTGGCGCTCGACGAAATGGAACTCCGACAGCCCGATGCGTTCGGCGACAGCCGGGCTCGCGGCAAAGGACAGGACAACGCCCAGAACCATGAGGCTCAGGAACGCGGCGAGAAACCACCGGTCGATCGTCCACCACCAATTGGCGACCGGCCCCTTGTCGACGCGACTCACCATCAGTTCGTCCCTCCGATCATGTCGACCCCCGCAAGCGCGGCGACAGCCTGCCTGAACGAATCACCGCGCACCTCGAAGTTCCTGTACTGGTCGAAGCTTGCGCAAGCCGGGGACAGGAGTACGACCGCCTCAACCGCGCCATCCTTTGCCGCATCGGCCGCGGCATGCGCGACCGCGGCGTCGAGTGTCCCCGATATCTCATAGGCCACGTCGTCTCCGAGCGTGGCGGAAAATGCCGGCGCCGCTTCGCCGATCAGGTAGGCCTTGGCGATGCGCGGAAAGAAGCCGCGGAGAGGTTCGATGCCGCCCTCCTTGGCTAGCCCACCGGCGATCCAGTAGATGCGCGGGAAGCTCGACAGTGCCGGTGCCGCCGCGTCGGCGTTGGTGGCCTTGGAATCGTTGACGAACAACACATTGCCCTTGCGGGCGACCTGCTCCATGCGATGCGCGAGGCCAGGAAACGTCGAAAGACCCGCCTGGATTTCGTCGTGCTTGAGCCCGACCTTAAGGCAGGCTGCCAGTGCGGCCAGCGCGTTCTGGGCGTTGTGCTGACCGCGCAGCGAGCAGATGCCTTCCAGCGAAGCCACTTTCCTGATCTTGCCGTCGCGCGCCTGCATCAGTTCCGTTCCGTCGGCGTAGAGCCCGCCGGTCAGCGCAAGCCGCTTGGAAATGCGCACCACTTCGCGACCGGTGCGCTCCAGCCGGTCGGCGATTTGCGCACTCCAGATATCGTCGACGCCGACTATGGCGGTTTCGCTGCCGGCCACCAGCCGCTCCTTGATCGAGGCGTAATGCTGCATGGTGCCGTGCCGGTCGAGGTGGTCCGGCGTAATGTTGAGCAGGATGCCGGCGCTCGGATTGATCGAAGGTGCGAGGTCGATCTGGTAGGAGGAGCATTCCACCACATAGTTGCGCGTCGGCTCGGGCGGATCGAGCGTCATTACCGCGCGCCCGATATTGCCGCCGACCTGGGTGTCGCGACCCGCGGCCCTGAGGATATGGCCGGTCAGCGCGGTGGTTGTCGATTTGCCATTGGTTCCGGTCACCGCGATGAACGGGGCACCAGGCGCCCTCGCCGTCCGCTCGCGCGAAAACAGTTCCACGTCGCCGATGATCTCGACATCGGCCGCGCGCGCCAGTTCCACGCTCCAGTGCGGCTTGGGATGGGTCAGCGGCACGCCAGGCGACAGCACCAGTGACGAGAAGGTCGACCAGTCGGCGCCGCGAAGGTTGGCGGTCTGAAGGCCTTCCCGTTCGGCCTTGCACACGCTTTCGGGATTGTCGTCCCAGGCCGTCACGGCGGCGCCACCGGCCGCCAAAGCCTTCGCCGTCGCTACACCCGACCCGCCGAGGCCGAAAAGCGCGACCGACCTGCCCTCGAAGCTGCGCGCCGGGATCATCGCCTATCTCAGCTTCAGGGTCGAAAGGCCGATGAGGGCGAGGATGACGGCAATGATCCAGAACCGGATCACGATCTGGCTCTCGGTCCAGCCCATCTTCTCAAAATGGTGATGGATCGGCGCCATCAGGAACACGCGCTTGCCGGTCATGCGGAAGGCGGCGACCTGGATAATCACCGAAAGCGCCTCCATCACGAACAGGCCGCCGATAATGGCGAGCACGATCTCGTGCTTGGTGGCGATAGCGATCGTGCCGATTAGGCCGCCCAGCGCCAGCGAGCCGGTGTCGCCCATGAAGATCGCCGCAGGCGGGGCGTTGAACCAGAGGAAGCCGAGCCCGGCCCCGATCACCGCGCCGAGCACGACCGCGAGTTCACCGGTGCCCGGTACGAAGTGAATCTGCAGGTAGTCGGCGAAAACCGCATTGCCCGACAAATAGGCGATGACTCCGAAGGACGACGCCGCGATCATCACCGGCACGATGGCGAGGCCGTCGAGCCCGTCGGTCAAATTCACCGCATTACCGGCCCCGACCACCACGAAGGCTGCGAACGGCACAAAGAAGATGCCGAGATTGACGATCAGGTCCTTGAAGAAGGGGAAGGTCAGCGAGGAAGAGAACGGCCCCTGCCCGGCTCGCATGATGATCCACGCGGCGAGGCCGGCGATCAGAAATTCGGTCGCGAGCCGCAGCTTCCCGGAAATGCCCAGATGCGACTGCTTTGTGACCTTCTTGTAATCATCGTAGAAGCCGATCGCGCCGAAGCTCAGCGTCACGATCAACACCGTCCAGACATAGACGCTGGAAAGGTTGGCCCATAGCAGCGACGACAGGATGATGCCGGTCAGGATCATCAGACCGCCCATTGTCGGCGTGCCGGCCTTCTTGAAATGTGTCTGCGGCCCGTCGGCGCGGATCGGCTGGCCGCGGCCCTGGCGGGTTCTGAGCGAGTTGATGATCACCGGGCCGAACATGAACACGATCAGCGCCGAGGTGATCAACGCCCCGCCGGTGCGGAAAGTGATGTAGCGAAAGACGTTGAAGACCGAGACCTGGTCCGCGGCGCCTACGAGCAGGGTGAGCATTTGGTCGGTGTCCCCCGGTTCATTCCTCGTGCGCCGCCATTTCTTGCCCCTCGGCGGGATATTTCTCGGTCAGCGCTTCGACGAGCTTCGCGAAGCCCAGTCGCAACGAGGATTTGATCATCACGGCGTCGCCGCCCTTGACGCCGGCGACCAGCACCGGCGCCAGATCTTCGCGCTTCTCGCGGTATTCGACCTCGACCTGCTGCGCAAGGGCGTCGCGCAACGCGGCCATCGCCTCGCCGGCCAGATAGACCCGGTCGAGCTTGGCCTCCGTGATCGCCTCGGCGAGCCCGGCATGGAGCTTCTTGGAATGGCTGCCGAGCTCGAGCATGTCGCCCAGCACGGCGATCCGCCGCCCACCGGCGCCGATCTCGGTCCTTTCCAGCAGCGCGATCGCCGCGCGCATCGAGGCCGGGTTGGCGTTGTAGCTCTCGTCGATCACCGTGATCGCCCCGTCCGGATGTGCCAGCCGGTGACGCGCGCCGCGGCCCTTCTCGGCCGCGAAACCGCCGAGCGCCGCGGCGGCGCGGGCAACGTCCGCGCCGGCCAGGTGAGCTGCTCCCAGCACTGCCAGCGCATTTTGCACGATGTGGCGGCCCGGCGCCCCGATGCGGGCGTAGACTTCCTCGCCGCCGATGCGTGCGGTGATCGTCGAATGGTCGCCCTTCAGATTGCACTGCAGGAGCTTGTAGTCGGCGCGGGCATGTTCGCCGAAGCCATGTATATGCGCCACCTTCGCGTCGGCCGCGAGCTTCTTCAGGATGCGCCAGCGCTGGTCGTCGCGATTGATGAGCGCATGGCCGCCGGCTTCCACCCCTTCGAAGATTTCGGCCTTGGCGCGGGCAATGTCGTCGAGCGAATGGAAATGCCCGAGATGGGCCGCCGCGATCACGGTCACGATCGCGACGTGCGGGCGCACCAGCTTGACCAGCGGGCGGATCTCGCCGGCATGGTTCATGCCGATCTCGAAAACGCCGAAATCGGCATCCTCGGGCAGCCGCGCCAGGGTCAGCGGCACGCCCCAGTGATTGTTGAAGGACCGCTCGGCGGCATGCACCGAGCCGGTGGCCGACAGCGCCCGGCGCAGCGCTTCCTTGGTGGTCGTCTTGCCGGCCGAACCTGTGACCGCGACGATCTTGGCCTTCGAGCGCACCCGCGCGGCAACGGCGAGCTTCTCTAGCGCCTTCAGCACATCGTCGACGACGATCATCGGCCGCGTCAGCCGACCGAGGCCCGGCAGGCGGCCTTCCGCGACGACCAACAGCCCCGCCCCCGCCGCCATCGCCGCGGTGGCGAAGTCGTGGCCGTCAAACTTCTCGCCCTTGATGGCGAAAAACGCCTCGCCCGGCTCAAGGGTCCGGCTGTCGATCGAGATCCCCGATACCGTTGCCGGCAACTGGCCCAGCGGCCGCCCGCCCATAGCCGCGATCATCGCCTCGCCGGTCCAGAGCGCGCTCATGCCGCCAACTCCGCGAGTGCCTTTTTGACTTCCTCATGATCGGAGAAGTGATGGGTGACCTCGCCGACCGTCTGGCCTTCTTCATGGCCCTTGCCGGCGACCACCAGCGTGTCGCCGGCATCAAGCATGGTTACGGCAGCGCGAATCGCCTCGCGCCGGTCGCCGATCTCCATGGCGCCGGGTGCGGCTGCCATGATCGCAGCGCGAATTTCTGCCGGCACCTCGGAGCGCGGATTGTCGTCGGTAACGATGGTGACATCGGCAAGCCGCGTGGCGATCTCGCCCATGATCGGGCGCTTGCCGCGGTCGCGGTCGCCGCCACAACCGAAGACGACGATGACGCGCCCGGTGGTGAATGGCCGCACCGCTGCGAGCGCATTCTCGAGTGCGTCCGGCTTGTGGGCATAGTCGACATAGACCGGCGCTCCTTTCGCAGTCTGGCCGACGAGTTCGAGCCGCCCCGAGGCGCCGCGCAGATGTTCGAGCGCGAACAGCGCGTCGGCCGCGCCGGTGCCGGTGGCCACCGCCAGGCCGGCCGCTACCAGTGCGTTGGCGATCTGGAAGTCGCCGGCAAGCGGCAGCACGATCTCGAAGATATCGCTGCCGAATGCAATCTCGGCCCGCTGGCGGTGGCGCTCGTGCTCGACGCGCTTCAGCGCCAGCAGCGTGCCGCTACGGCCCACTGTCATGACCTCGCGACCGGCCGCGCGTGCCGCGTCCATCGTCGCCTTTGACCACGCATTGTCGGAAAAGATCACGGCTGGCGCCCCCTTCGGCAGCAGCGTGTCGAACAGGCGCAGCTTGGCGCGGTGGTAATCCTCGATTGTCGGGTGATAGTCGAGATGGTCGCGGCCGAGATTGGTGAAGGCGCCGGCCGCCAGCCGCACGCCGTCGAGGCGGCGCTGGTCGAGCCCGTGGCTGGAGGCTTCCATCGAGGCATGGGTGACGCCGGCATCGGCGAGTTCGGCCAGAAGCCGGTGCAGCGCCACCGGGTCCGGCGTCGTCAGCGATCCGTATTCTGCACGCCCGGGCGCGACGAGCCCCGTGGTGCCGATGCTTGCCGCCTGCCGTCCGGTCCGCTCCCAGATCTGGCGCACGAAGGAAGCGACCGAGGTCTTGCCGGCCGTTCCCGTGACCGCGACCATCGTCGCCGGTTGGCGGCCATAAAAACGCGCCGCGGCCAACGCCAGCGCCCGCCGCGGATCGGCTACCTGGATCAGCGGGATGGTCAGCCCCTCTGGCGCCCCGCCCGGACCCGCCAGTACCGCCGCAGCACCGCGTTCCTGCGCCTGTAGCGCAAACGCCAGCCCGTCGGTCTTGGTCCCTTTCAGGGCCGCGAACAGGAAACCCGGCCCGACCGCGCGCGAATCCGACGTGATCCCCGCCAACCGCGCTTCGCCCGCGGGCAAAGTCTGGTCAGGCAGGATATCGGCGAGATCGCTGAGCTTCATGAAATTCCGTATCTGTGCCGGCGGCCGGCCCAGAATCACTAGTGCGAGACGAGCAGCGCTTCGCCTTCTTGGCCGAAAACCGGCTTCACGCCAAGCAGCGGCGCGGCCCGCCGGATGATATTGGCGACAACCGGGGCCGCATTGAGGCCGGCGGTCGCGCCGATTCCGGGCCGCTCGGGCTTCGGCTCATCGACGATCGCCAATACCACATATTGGGGGTTTTCCATCGGCAGCGCGGCCAGGAAGGCATTGAAGCGCTTGTTCTTGGAATAGCGCCCGTTGACCACCTTTTCCGCCGTGCCGGTCTTGCCGCCGACGCGGTAGCCTTCGACCTCGGCGCGCCGGCCGGAGCCCTTCTCCGCGTTGAGCCGGTAGAGGTACCGCATCGCCTCGCTGGTTTGCGGTTTGATCACCTGTTCGGCGATCGCATCTGCCTCCTCCCTCGTGCGCGGCAGGAAGGTCGGCTGGATCAGCTTGCCGCCATTCATCAGCGCCGCCGCCGCCACCGCCGTCTGGAGCGGAGTCGTCGACATGCCGTGGCCGAAGGAGATGGTGATCGAGTTGATGCGCTTCCAGGTCGCAGGTTCGGTGGGCGTGGCCACTTCCGGCAGTTCGGTGCGCATGCGGTCGAGCAGCCCGATGCGCTTCAGGAAAGCGCGGTGCCCGTCGATGCCGACCGCCTCGGCCATGCGTCCCGAGGCGATGTTTGACGAGTAGATGAAGACCTCGGGCACGGTCAGCACGCGCCCCTTGCCGTGGAAGTCGCGGATGGTATGGCCGCCGATCTGCAGCGGACGCGTGGCGTCGAAGGTGCTGTTCAGGTTGGCCTTGCCGGAATCCAGCACCATCGCGGTGGTAAAGCTCTTGATCGTCGACCCCATCTCGAACAGGCCCGCCGACATCCGGTTGAGCCGGTCCTTTTCATGCGCCGTCACCGGATTGTTGGGGTCGAAATCGGGCAGCGACGCCATGGCGATGACCTCGCCGGTGTCGACCTTGAGGATCACGGCGCCCGCAGCCACCGCCTGATAGCGTTCCATGGCCCCGGCAAGTTCGTCACGAACGATATGCTGGACACGCAGGTCGACGGAGAGCCTGACCGGTTCGAGATCGGCGTTACTCACCAGACCGGCCGACCGGAGGTCCGCAAGGCCGTGATCGTCGACATATTTCTCGATGCCGGCAATGCCCTGATTGTCGATATTGACCAGCCCCAGGATATGCGCCGCGGTCGGCCCGCCGGGATAGAAGCGCCGCTTTTCCGGGCGGAAGCCGATGCCCGGGATACCGAGTTGCAATATCTCGTTCTGCTGCTTGGGTGTGATCTCGCGCTTCAGCCATGCAAAGCCGGCCTGGCTGCTGAGCCTGGAGTATGTCTGCTCGTAGTCGAGCGACGGCAGGACGGTGGTCAGCAGTTCAACCGCCTCGTCGGGATCGACGATCCGCCTTGGCTCGGCGAACAGTGATGCCGATTTGATGTCGGTCGCCAGCACCTGCCCGTTGCGGTCGACGATGTCCGGCCGGGCCGCGAGCAGCCGGTCGGCGCCAGGGAAATAGCTTTCCTGCACGTCCTGAAGGCCGAGATAGACAAGCCGCCCGGCGATGACGCCGTAAAGCATCATGAAAATGCCCATGGCCATCAGCACCCGCGAGCGGGCGCGGCCGCCGGTCGACTTGCGTGCCCCTTCCACGACGATGCCGCCACGGCTTACAGCGGTGGCCTGCACCGCGCCAGGCCTCAGCATGGCGCCAAGATCGCGCAGAAGCCTCATTGCGTGGTGCTCCCGGTGACGACGCCGTCCGCGCCGGTATCGGCCATGCCGCCGAGCGGCTTCGACGGCGACGCCTCCATTTCCACCGGCGGCGCCGGAAGCTCGGCGGGCGTTGCGATCTGCTGTGGCTCGACCGGCGCCAACTTGAGTTCTTCCTGGTATATCTCTGCCAATTGCTGCAGGCGCGCAGGCTGCGTCAGAACGCTCCAGTCAGCCTTGAGCAGGTCGATCGTCTCCTGCTCCAGCCGCAATTGCGACTCGACCTTGCGCAACTCGGCGAGTTGGTTCTCCGCCTCGTGCTTGGTCTTGTAGGTGAAGGCGGCCGCCGAAACCATGACCGCGATCAGGACGATGTCTGTGGTCCGAAACACGGGCCTAGTTCCTCTCCTGTCCGCGGGCTACCGCCGGCAGCGACGGCAGGCCGAAAATCGAATGGTCCTCCGCCCCTGGCGGCGTTGCCGTCCGCGTTGCGGCGCGCAATTTCGCGGAGCGGGCGCGCGGGTTGCGTGCCGCTTCGTGGTCCGACGCCGCGACCATCCGGTCGGGCTTTTCGAAGAGCTCAGGCTTGGGCGCCGCCTCGGGCAGGTGGCGCGAGCCGCCGCCGCCGCCGGCGCGATCGGACAGGAAGCGCTTCACGATCCGGTCTTCGAGCGAATGGAAGGTGACGACGGCCAGCCGGCCGCCCGGGCGCAGCGCACGCTCGGCGGCAAACAGCGCCTTCGCCAATTCGCCGAGTTCGTCGTTGACGAAGATGCGCAGGCCCTGGAAGGCACGGGTGGCCGGATGGATCTTGTCGCGCGGATGGCGGCCGACCAGTGCCTCGATCGCATCGGCAAGGTCGAGCGTGCGCATGAAAGGACGATGGGCGCGGCGCTTTTCGATCATCCGCGCGATGCGGCCGGCATGCCGCTCCTCGCCGAGAATGCCGAAAATGCGCGCCAGATCGGCCGCCTTGAGCGTATTGACGATCTCGGCCGCGGAAGGCCCCGCCTTTTCCATGCGCATGTCGAGTGGCCCGTCGCGTCGGAAGGAAAAGCCGCGTTCGGCCTGGTCGAGTTGCATGGAGGAGACGCCGATGTCGAGCACGACGCCGTCGACCGCCTCGGCAGCGATCCGGTCGAGGTCGGAAAAGCGCCCCTCGACCAGCCGCAATTTGCCGCCGGAAGCCGTTGACAGTTCCCTGCCCGCCTTGATCGCGTCGGGATCGCGGTCGATGGCGATCACATTCGCGCCCGCCTCGAGCAATGCCGCCGAATAACCGCCGGCCCCGAAGGTACCGTCGACAATCACCGCGCCCGGCTTGATCCGCAGGGCGTTCAGAACCTCATCGAGCAGAACCGGAATGTGGCGAGCCGGTCCGCCACCGGCGTCCTCACGGGCACCGGGGCCCGCCATCATTCCCGATCCCCGCTCGACCGTTTTTCTGCGGCGGACTGCCGGAGCTTCAGGAGCCGCGCCCTCACCTCTGCACCATAAGAACGCAGCCTGCCCGGCTCCCACATCTGGAAGAAATGCCCCCGCCCCACAAAAGCGACATCCGCATCGATACCCGTATGTTCGCGCAGGAAATCGGACACCTGGATGCGCCCCTCGCGATCGATCTTCAGGAACGCCCCGTCGCCATGGCAGAAGAACGACATGTCGTCGGCGGTCTGCAGGAACGGATCCTCCTCCCCGATCCGCGCCTCGTAGCGATCGAGCAGATCGAGCCCGCCAACATCCAGCGCCGGCACGTCCAGCGCCCTCAACGCGTAGAGCTCCGAAAAGCCGCGCTTCTGCAACACCGTACGGAAATGTGCCGGCACGGAGACCCGCCCCTTTGAATCGATCCGGTTGATGGAACTCGACAGAAAACGGTCCATGACTCGATACAGCCGCCTTCGCCGCCGCGCTTGCCTTCATCACATCGTCCGCGCCGCAGCACGGTCCCCAGTCGCCGCCGCCCGGGACCCCGCCAGCAACAAAGCGCCGCCAGCCGTCCGCCCCCGTAGCGGCCGGCTTTTTCGACGCTGAACTCGTCACTGGAACGAAGATCGGAATGTGATTTTGGGATATCATGGGCCAATATGGGCGTCAATGGGAACGTCCCGTTTATCTCCCCGCAGAGCCGCTTTTGCGGCGCATTTTTCCGGTTCGCCCCGTATTTGTGCCTTGTTAAGCCTAACGAAGCGTTAGGACTCGCCATGGCGCCTTGCACGAGCCCGCTTTGCGGGACTACTAAGCCTGCCAGGAAGGCGCGCGCCGATGCGCCTGTCACCTCGGTTCCGGAAATCTCCGCCATGAGCGAAACGTCTAAAAGCCGCGCCGCGCGCCTGCCCCATCTGCGCCGCGAAACGCTCAGGAAGGGCGACCCCGTTCCGCTGCCGCTGACGATGGCGGCGATGTTCCACGTGCCCGGTGACCCGACCGGCTTCAGCCAGTACGGCCGCTTCACCAATCCGACCTGGGATGCTGTGGAAAAGCTGCTCTCGCATCTGGAAGGCGCGACCGCCGTCGCCTTTCCCTCGGGCATGGCGGCGATCTCGGCGGTCTTCTTCGGATTGCTGAAGAGCGGCGACAAGGTCTTGCTGCCGGCTGACGGCTACTACACGACCCGCGTGCTGGCGGACCGGTTCCTGACACCGATGGGTATCGCGGCCGAGACACGGCCGACGGCAACTTTCCTCGACGGCGGGTTCGCTGGGTACCGGCTCGTCTTTGTCGAGACACCCGCCAATCCGGGTCTCGACATCTGCGATATCGCGGCTGTCGCCAGCGAGGCGCGCGCCGCCGGCGCCATCACCGTCGCCGACAACACCACCATGACACCCTACGGCCAGCGTCCGCTCGACCTTGGCATCGACGCGCTCGTGGCCGCCGACACAAAGGCACCGAACGGCCATTCGGATACGCTTTTCGGGCACGTCGCGAGCCGCGACCCGGCCATCATCGAGGCGGTGACCGACTGGCGCAAGCTCGCCGGCGGCATCCCGGGGCCATTCGAGGCCTGGCTTGTCCACCGCGGTCTGGAAACGCTGGAACTGCGCTTCGATCGCATGTGCGCCTCGGCAGAACTCATCGCGCGCCGCCTGAGAGAGCACGCCGCCGTAAGAGCCGTCCGCTATCCGGGACTGGAAGACGACCCGGCCCACAACCTCGCCCGCGCGCAGATGGAGCGTTTCGGCTTCCTGGTCGGGCTGACACTTGGTTCGATGGACCGGGCCGAGGCCTTCATCGACCAGTGCGCCCTCATCCAGCCAGCGACCTCTTTCGGCGGCGTTCACACCTCGGCCGAACGCCGGGCGCGCTGGGGCGACGCCGTCGATCCCGGCTTCGTGCGCCTGTCGGTCGGCTGCGAGCCTGTTGAGGAACTGTGGGGTGCGATCGAAGCGGCGCTCGAAGCCGCCGGGCAGTGATTTGCCCGGCCTGCTTGAATCGGATTGCAAAGGCCCTGAATCACCTTCGACAGCACCGCCGCCACAGCGCTGATCTGAAAGGAAAAATACCAGTCGGCCTGTAAGCCGGGTTCTGTATGGCCCCGGCACCCTGAGGCGCCGGAACGTGGCGGCCATTCCTCTGGGACGGACATTGCTGTCCGCCTCAAGCAACCAACCCGGATGACTGGGCCGGAAACCGCCCGGAAGTTGCCTTCCACGCCATCCCTATTCGGTCTTGCTCCCGGTGGGGCTTGCCGTGCCACTTCTGTTGCCAGAAGCGCGGTGGGCTCTTACCCCACCCTTTCACCCTTGCCCCGCCGGCAAAGCGGCCGGCATGCCGGCGGCCGATTTGCAGGCGGGGCGGTTTGCTTTCTGTGGCGCTTTCCCTGGGGTCGCCCCCGCCGGTCATTTACCGGCACCGTGTTTCCATGGAGCCCGGACTTTCCTCGCTTGCAGCCTTTCGGCGTTTGCAAGCGCGGCCGCCCGGCCGACTGGCACTGCGCATAAAGGCATCCGCGGGCGAAAACGCAAGTGCGAAGACGCTTTCGCCCGCGCGATCGCGGTCACCCCTTCAGGTGGCGCTTCACCTTGGCGCAATAGGCGGCCGAGATGCGGTTCATGCGCTTGGCGCCGTGACCGGCATTGTATTTGAGGATCGTGCCGCAGGTGGACCCGCCGCCGAGCTTGTGGGCCTGGCCCAGGTACTTCATGCCATATTTGATATTGGTTTCGGGGTGGTAGAGACCCTTGGCAGATCCCGAATAACCCATCATGCGCGCCGTCGCCGGCTTGATCTGCATCAGGCCGATCTCGCCCGCCCGGCCGCGCGCATTGGGACGGAAGTTGCTCTCCACGCGGACCACGGCCGTGGCCAGCGAAACGGGCACGCCATAGCTCGCCGCGTAGCGGCTGATGATGCCTCCGTAGCTGCCCTTGGCGACGACCACGGGCTTGGCCGCAGCCTTGTCCGCCTTGCCCGGCGCCTGTTTGGTCGTGCGGGCAGCCTTCTCCTTACTGCTGCTCCGGGCGACCTTGGCGACGGCATCGGGCCGCCGCACCGAGCCGGTCAGCACGTTGTCGATCGCCTCGCTGCCAGCGCTTTCGGCCGCCGCCTTGGCGTAGCTCGTCGCGTAGCGCACCTCTTCCTTGCCTTCGGCGATCGGCCGCGGGCGCTGAGGCTCGGCTTCATCCCGGTTACTGCGGGGACTCATGGGGTCGTCGGCGCCGCTGAGCTTCCCATCTGTCGCCTTCTCGATTGCGCGGCTGCCAGCGCTCTCGGCATGCGCCCTGGCGTAGCTGGTGGCATAGCGGATATCGTCCCCGCTCGGCTCCGTTGCCGATCCCTTCTTCGTGTCCTTCCGGTCGGCCGCCTTGCCCGCCTCGGCGAAGGCCTTTTCCATATCGGCCGGCCGGCGGCTCGTCGGCTGTTCCTGCGCGTAGGCAACAGGGATCGTCAGTCCAGCGACGAGGATCGCCGAAATCAGGCTGCTTTTCTTCATGTTATGGCTGTTGTCTCAGGCTTGGCGGTCCCGCTCCAGGCCGCTCCGTTTCTTTTGCCCGGGCCAACACAAAGGATTGCGCCCGGACGCGAATGACCGCCGATTGCCGGGCGATTGGGCGTCAAAGATGTCCGTCAAGCTCAAATTTGTTGTCGGCCTGTTACACGCTAACGGCGAAACGTCGCATCTTACGCAACGGCACGATCGAGCGTATCGATCAGCCGTGCGAGCGTTTCCTGCGTGGAGCGATCGGCAACGCCGTCGACACGGCTCGGCCTGAAATGGCGCTGGAAGGCCTCGACGACCACCCTCGTCCTTTCGTCGAAAATACCTGTTGTTTCAATATCATACCCATAGAGACGCAATTGCTCTTGTATGCCCTTGACCGCGAAACCTTCGCTCCCGGGCTTGGTCTCTTCGGCGTCCGCGATCGGCGACGGCGTCACCAGATGGCCGACGCCGGCCGCATGCAGGAGGTCCCACGGAAACTTTTCCCCGGGATCGATCTTGCGGCCGACAGCCACGTCGGAATGAGCCAGCACGCGCTCGGGCGCGACAGCATGCCGCGCTGCAACATCGCGGCAAAGCGCGATCACGGCGTCGATCTGAACCGCCGGAAAGTCCGGATAGCCAAGGAAGTGACCAGGATTGACGATCTCGATGCCGACCGAGCGCGAATTGATGTCGGTCTCGCCTTGCCAGGAACTCTTGCCGGCATGCCAGGCCCTCGCGGCCTCCGGCACCATCTGCACGACCGCGCCGTCCTCGTGGACCAGATAATGACTGGAGACGCCACTGCGTTCATCACACAGCCAGTCTTCCGCGCCCTGCGCGCTTTCCATGCCCGTATAGTGCAAAAGGATCATGTCGGGCGCCGTGACCGCGACCCTCTGCCCGAAATTCGGTGAAGGTCGGACACGCGCGCCGCGAAAGTCGGCGGCAAAGCCGCTCATGCGCTGACGCGGCCGCGCTCGATCGCCTCGAAGGCGGCATTGACCGCGGCGATGCGGTCATTGGCGATGGCGACGAACTCCTCCGGCACCCCGCGCGCGATCAGCCGGTCCGGGTGGCCTTCCGCCACCAGTTTGCGGTAGCGGGCGCGGATCTCGTCGAATGGCGCGTCGCGGGTGACTCCCAGCACGACATAAGGATCGTCGGGGCCGGTCATGGCGTGGCGCGCCAGGATCGCCTCGAACCGGCCCTCATCAATGACGAAGATTTCGGCGATGCGGCGCAGGAAGGCGACCTCGCGCTCGTGCAGATAGCCATCCGCCTTGGCGATGTGGAACAATCCGTCGAGAATGTCCTCGAGCATCTGGCAATTGGGTGCGCCGGACCCGCACAGCCTGGCCATGCGCTCGGCATAGGCCTCGAAGCCGGCGGTGTCGGTCATCGCCAGATCGTAGAGCCGCGCCACGTTGCGCTGCTGTTCCTGGGGAACCGCGAAGATCTCGTGGAAGGCGCGCACTTCGTCTTGCGTCACAATGCCGTCGGCCTTGGCCATCTTGGCTGAAAGCGCGATCATGGCGATCGAGAACGCAACCTTGCGCCGCAGTTCGGGATCGCCTTCGAAGGCGGTGCGCACCGCCTCGACCACGTCGGAAACGCCCGAGACGGCGCCCGCCGTCACCCGGGAGATGAAATCGCCAAATCGACCCCAGATCGACATGGGGACTGTCTAGTCGGAATCGGCGGCGGTGGCGAGTGCAGTTCTGCTCCGGCGATCATGGGTCGCAGGCTCGCTCAATCGTATTTGGCCGAAAGCGGCAAAATTATTCCCGGGTTCTGCGGCAAGAACCACGGAAAAAGCCGGCGCGAGGCCGGCTTTCTCGTGGAAAACTCACCGAAATCCGTGATTATTCGGCCGGACGAATTTCCTCTTCCTCGGCAGGCTGCTCGGGAGCCGCCTCGGTCTCGGCCGGCGCGGCCTCGTCCTGATCAGGCTCGACGCTCTGCGTCGTGGTGTCGTCCGTCGCCGGAGCGTTCTCCTCCTCGAGCGGAACCGCGTTGGGATCGGTCGGCTCCAGGGGCAGCGTCTCCTGCACCTCCGGCTCCGTGCTCTGCGTGGTGGTCATGTCGGTGTTGTCGCTGCAGGCGGCAAGGCCGAGCAGGGCAAGCGCCGACGTGGAGGCGATGATCAGTTTCTTCATGACGTACTCCTTCCTCTCCATGACCCGTTGTTCGGGCGGTCGCCGGGGAAATGCCCGGTCAGGAGATTCGTTTCGTCACTTCGCCTTACCGCCGGACACAATCCGTAACCGGAGTACCGGTCGTTCCCAACACCCGGCGCCGGCACTTCAAAGGCTGGTCGCGCTGCGTGCGGCCTGGTCGTACTGCCCCGAGACCGCGCGCATCATGGCGGCGATGCCCGACAGCGCCTGCTCGTCGAGATTGAGGCGCTTCATGCTCGCAACCAGCAGCGCCTCGCGCACCTCGTGGTAACGGTCGCAGGCGGCGATACCCGCCGGCGTCGCCCTGACCGTCTTCTCCTTGCCGCGCCGACCGGTCTTGACCAGGCCGATCGCGGCCAGCTTCTTGATCGCGTAGGAGACCACGTGCACGTCCTCGATGTTGAACATCATGCACAGTTCGCCGAGTGTCTTTTCGCGGCCGCGATGATTGACGGCATGCAGCAGATGCACCGCCACCGGCTGCAGTCCCGGCACGCCGGCCGCCGCCATGCAACGCACCATCCAGCGCTCGAAGGAATGGTGCATCAAGGTCATCGCGAACTCTATCTCCGACAGCGCCGGCATGGCGCCGGCGGCCAGATGGGCGGCCGTCACGACCGGCCCGACACCGCGTTTTACCGGTTCCGACATCGTCACCTCGCCAGCATCGTCTGCGGCAGCCACAGCGCCAGTTGTGGAAACAGGACGATCAGCGCGACGGCGACGATCATCATCAGGAAGAAGGGCAGCGTCATTCCCGCCACCTTGAGGATATTCTGGCCGGTAAGCCCCTGGATCACGAAGAGGTTGAAGCCGACCGGCGGGGTGATCTGGCTCATCTCGACCACCAGCACGAGGTAGATGCCGAACCAGATGATGTCGAGGCCGGCCGCCTCGACCATCGGCAGGATGACCGAGGCGGTCAGCACGACGATGGAAATGCCGTCGAGGAAACAGCCCAGGACCACGAAGAAAAGCGTCAGCGCCGCCAGAAGCGCGTACGGTGACAGGTCCATGCCGGCGATGAACTCAGCGAGCGCGCGCGGAATGCCGGTATAGCCCATCGCCACTGTGAGCACCGAGGCGCCGGCCAGAATGAGCACGATCATGCAGGACGTGCGCGAAGCGTTGCGCAGCGCCTCCACGAAGGTCGAATGGTCAAGCGTGCCCGTGAACCACGACAGGAGGAGCGACAGGACGACGCCCACCACAGCCGCTTCGGTCGGCGAGGCGAAGCCCCCATAGATCGAGCCGATGACGCCCGCGATCAATGCCAGGATCGGGAAGAGCCGCCGCGTCTGCCAGAGCCTTTGCAGATAGGGCACACGTGGATCCGGATCCGGCATGCGGCTGGCGTTGAACAGCGCCCAGACCGCCGTATAGCCCATGAACAGTGCGGCCAGCATCAGGCCCGGCACGATGCCGGCGATGAACAGCCGCGCGATCGATTGCTCGGTCGCGGCCCCGTAGACGATCAGGATGATCGACGGCGGAATGAGCAGGCCGAGCGTTCCCGACCCGGCCAGCGAGCCGATGGCCATGCGCTCGTCGTATCCGCGCCTGTCAAGTTCTGGCAGCGACATGCGGCCAATCGTGGCGGTGGTAGCGGCGGACGACCCCGAAACGGCGGCGAAGATGGCACAACCTAGTATGTTGACGTGCAGCAGCCGGCCGGGCAGCCGGCGCATCCAGGGGGCGAGGCCGGCGAACATGTCCTCGGCCAGCCTGGTCCGGAACAGGATTTCGCCCATCCAGACGAACATCGGCAGCGCGGCAAGGTCCCAGGAGTTGATCGCCCCCCAGACGGTAGTGGCCATCACCGCGCCCGGCGGCACCGGAACCATCAGGAAGATGGCCGCAAGCCCGGCCACCATGAGCGCCAGCGCGACCCAGAGGCCCGAGGCCAGCAACAGGAGCAGGATGACGCCAAGCGTCAGGGAGATGGTCAGGAGGTCCATCAGAATTCCTCGCCTGCGGTAACGTCAGGAGCGGCCGTGACATAGGACGGCTCCCGCCCCGTCAGCGCCGCCGTCAGATCGTCGAGCAACGCGACCGTGAACACGCCGATACCCGCTGCCATCGCCGCCTGCGGAATCCACAGCGGGATGGCGACAATGCCGTATGAGACCTCGTTGAAGCGGAGGCTGTCGGCGGAGAGCCGCACAGCGTACCAGAAGAAGAAACCGGCGACGGCGGCCGCCAGCGCCAGCACCGCGACCTCGAAAGCCCGTCTCGCCGCTGGCGGCAGGTGCCCGATCGCCAGTGTGACGCGGATCTGCACGCCGCCGCGCAACGAGCCGGCCAGAGCCAGGAACGAAGCCGCCACGAGCAGAAAGCCGGCGATCTCGGCCAGCGACGGCACGAGGAAGCCGTATGGTGGCAGGCCGAACAATGCCAGCCCGGCATCGGTGACCCGTCCCGCCACCTGCGCAAACACCAGCAGCGCGATCAGGCACAGCGCAGCCATGGCCAGCCATTCGGCGAGGCCGTACACGCGGTCGAGAAATTGACGCATCGTCATAATCCCCGCTTCGACGATTGTCCGCCTCGGCGGATGGGCCCGCCGGGCGCATGAGACCCGGACGGTTACACACCGTCCGGGAATGTCAAAGCGGTCAGTTGTTGTAGGCGTCGAGGATGGCCTTGCCTTCGTCGCCCGCCTTTTCGGCCCACTCGGCGGCCATCTGGGCCCCGATCTCGGTCAGCCCCTTCTTGAGCTCTTCGCTCGGTGCCGAAACGGCGATGCCATTGTCCTTCAGCACCTGGGTCTTTTCATCCGTCTCCTTGACCGAAGCTTCCCAGCCGCGCGTCTCGGCGGCGGCTGCAGCCTCGATCACGGCGTTCCGCTGATCCTCGGGCAAGGCGTCGAAGGCGGCCTGGTTGACGAAGACGATGTTGCGCGGCAGCCATGCCTGGGCGTCGGAGTAATGCGACAGGAAATCCCAGACCTGCGAATTCGCGCCGGTCGAGGGTGAGGTGATCATGGCCTCGACACGACCGGTGGCGAAGGCGGTCGGCAGGTCCGGCACCTCGACCTGGGTCGGCAAGGCACCGGCAAGTTGTGCCAGGCGCTCGGTGGCGGCGTTGTAAGCGCGCATCTTCAGGCCCTTCAGGTCATCGACCGACGAAATCTCCTTCTTGGTATAGATACCCTGCGGCGGCCACGGCACCGAGAACAACAGTTGCAGGCCCTGCTCCTGCAGCTTCGCGGCAAGCGTCTCCTTTGAAGCCGCGTAGAGCTTCCTGGCATCGTCATAGCTGGTCGCCACGAAGGGGATCGAATCGACCTCGTAGACGGGGTCTTCATTGGAAAGGCGCGAGCCGAGAATCTCGCCGATCTGTGCTAGGCCCTGGCGCACTGCGTTCTTGATGTCGGGATGCTTGAACAGCGAGCCGCCGGAGTGCACCGTGATCTCGAGCCCGCCATTGGTGGCGGCCTTCACGTCGTCGGCAAACTGGACGATGTTCCGGGTGTGGAAATTGGTGTCGCCATAAGGCACCGGCATTTCCCACTTGGTCTGCGCGAAGGCAGAACCGGAGAAACCGACGGCCATGGCCAGAAGTGCGGTCTTGGTGAGGTGGTGCATGCGGAAGTCTCCCATCTTGCGAACCGGCGACGGATGTTCCCTTTCCCGTCGCAGCAGGTCCAGACTGCGCGCTCAAACAAATTATGTCAACAAATTATTGACGTTTTATCGAAGTCGTGGTTTTGATCCGGGCCACCGAACACGAGGGAACCACCGATGACCGCAGGCAAATGGGATTTCTGGATCGACCGCGGCGGCACGTTTACCGATATTATCGGCCGCGATCCCGCGGGTGAACTCCACGCCCGCAAGCTGCTCTCGGAAAACCCGGAAGCCTATCGCGACGCTGCGGTCCAGGGCATTCGCGATCTGCTCGGCCTGACGCCCGGCGACGCCGTGCCCTCCGGGCGGATCGGTGAGGTCAAGATGGGCACGACGGTGGCGACCAACGCCCTTCTCGAACGCAAGGGTGACCGTGTCCTTCTCTTGATCACCAAGGGCTTTCGCGACGCGCTCAAGATCGCCTACCAGGCCCGACCCGACATCTTCGCAAAGGAGATCCTGCTGCCCGAACAGCTTTACGAGCGGGTGGTCGAGATCAAGGAGCGCGTGCGCGCCGACGGCCAGGTCGAAACCATGCCCGACTTCGAAGCCGTCGAGGGAGAGATCGCGCAGGCGAAGCGTGACGGCATCGATGCCGTCGCCATCGTCTTCATGCATGCCTGGAACGCGCCCGGCCACGAAGTGATGGCGGCCAGCCTTTGCCACCGGCTTGGCTTCTCGCAGATCTCGGTCAGCCACCAGATCTCACCGCTGATCAAGCTGGTCGGCCGTGGCGACACCACCGTGGTCGATGCCTATCTGTCGCCGATCCTGTCCCGCTATGTGCAACAGGTGGCTCGCGAGTTGAACATCGAGACCGAGGGCGAGGCAGCCGCCAAGTCGCCGCGGCTGATGTTCATGATGTCATCGGGCGGCCTGACCGCTGCCGACAAATTCCAGGGCAAGGACGCGATCCTGTCGGGACCGGCCGGCGGCGTCGTCGGCATGGTCGAGACGGCACGCATCGCCGGCTTCGAAAAGGCGATCGGCTTCGACATGGGCGGCACCTCGACCGACGTCACCCATTATGACGGCGAGTACGAGCGCGCTTTCGATTCCGAGGTCGCCGGTGTTCGCATCCGCGCCCCGATGATGCGCATCCATACCGTTGCCGCCGGCGGAGGCTCGGTGCTGCATTTCGACGCCGGGCGCTTCCGCGTCGGCCCCGACTCGGCCGGCGCCAATCCCGGCCCGGCCTGCTACCGGCGCGGCGGCCCGCTCGCCGTCACCGACGCCAACGTCATGCTCGGCAAGCTGCAGCCGGACTTCTTCCCCGCCATCTTCGGCGCGGGCCAGGACCAGCAACTCGACCGCGAAGTGGTGCGGGCCAGGTTCGAGGAGATGGCGGCGGCGATCGGTGATGGTCGCACTCCGGAGGCAGTGGCGGAAGGCTTCGTCACCATCGCCGTGGAAAACATGGCCAATGCCATCAAGAAGATCTCGGTGCAGCGCGGCCATGACGTCACCGGCTACCTGCTCAATTCCTTCGGCGGCGCCGGCGGCCAGCATGCCTGTCTGGTGGCCGACGCGCTCGGCATGGAATCGGTGCTCATCCACCCGTTCTCCGGCCTGCTCTCGGCCTATGGCATCGGACTTGCCGCCGTCTTCGCCTCGCGCCAGCAGGCGCTTCTGAAACCGCTCGCCGAGAGCTCGATGGAAGAGATCGGGCTGACCGTTCGCGCGCTGAGGGAGGCGGTTTTCTCCGAACTTACCGACCAGGGCATCACCGAGGACGAGATCGCCTGGCGGCCCATGCTGCAGGTCCGCTACGACGGCACCGACACGCCACTGCCGGTCGATTTCGAAGGCCGTTCAATCTCGGATGCGGTGGCGCAATTCGAGGCCGCCCACAAGGCGCAGTTCGGTTTCGTTTACGACGACAAGCCGATGATCATCGAAGCGATCAGCGTCGAAGGGATCGACATGCGCGACGTCGGCGCCGACGAGGCCGAGGCGGCGCTCGAAAGGCGCGACGCCACGGCCGGCGCCACGACCCGCATCTTCTGCGAGGGCGAATGGCGCGAAGCCGGCGTTTGCCGCCGCGCGGAACTCGCCCCGGGACATCGCGTCGCCGGGCCGGCGCTCATCATCGAGGACCACCAGACCATCGTTGTCGAGCCGGGCTGGCAGGCCGAGATCACCGCCCGCAACCACGTGCTTCTGACGCGCGCCGAGCGCAAGGCGCGCCAGGCGGCGATCGGGACCGAGGCCGATCCGGTGATGCTGGAGGTCTTCAACAACCTCTTCATGTCGATTGCCGAGCAGATGGGCGTGACGCTGCAGAACACCGCCTACTCGGTCAACATCAAGGAACGGCTCGACTTTTCCTGCGCCGTCTTCGACCGCGACGGCGCGCTGGTCGCCAACGCGCCGCACATGCCGGTGCATCTGGGCTCGATGGACCGCTCGGTCGAGACCATCATCCGGCTCAACGAAGGCAAGATCGCGCCCGGCGACGTCTTCGCCCTCAATGCCCCCTATAATGGCGGCACCCACCTGCCCGACATCACCGTGGTCACGCCGGTGTTCGACGATCAGGGCAAGGAGATCCTGTTCTGGGCAGCCTCGCGCGGCCATCACGCCGATGTCGGCGGCACCGCTCCGGGCTCGATGACGCCGCTCGCCACCACGGTCGACGAGGAAGGCGTGCTGTTCGACAATTTCCGCCTCGTCGAGCGCGGCCGCTTCCGCGAGAGGGAACTGCACAACCTCCTGACGGATCACCCCTGGCCGGCCCGCAACCCGCACCAGAACATCGCCGATCTCAAGGCGCAGATCGCCGCCAACGAGAAGGGTGTCGCCGAACTCAGGAAGATGGTTGCCCATTTCGGGCTCGACGTCGTCGAGGCCTATATGGGCCATGTGCAGGATAACGCCGCAGAGAGTGTGCGCCGCGTGCTCGACCGCCTGCCCGACGTCTCCGAGTACGAATACCCGACCGACACCGGACAGGCGGTCAGGGTCAAGATCACGATCGACCGCGACAAGCGCGAGGCGACCGTCGACTTCACCGGCACCTCGCCGGTGATGAAGAACAATTTCAACGCGCCGGAGCCGGTCGCGCGCGCGGCGGTACTTTACGCCTTCCGCGTCATGGTCGAGGACCAGATCCCGATGAACGCCGGCTGCCTGCGGCCGGTCAACATCATCATTCCCGAAGGCTGCATGCTGCGCCCCGCCTATCCGGCCGCGGTCGTCGCCGGCAATGTCGAGACCTCGCAGCACGTCACCAACGCCATGTTCGGCGCCATGGGCGCGCTCGCCAACGCCCAGGGGACGATGAACAATCTCACCTTCGGCAACGACGAATACCAGTATTACGAGACCATCTGCTCGGGCTCGCCGGCCGGCCGGATGAATGACGGGCGCGGTTTCACCGGCACGTCAGGGGTCCACACCCACATGACCAATTCGCGGTTGACCGACCCGGAGGTGCTGGAACTGCGCTTCCCGGTGCTGCTCGAGGATTTCCATGTCCGCGCCGGTTCGGGCGGCAAGGGCAAGTGGAATGCCGGCGACGGCACACGCCGCACCATCCGTTTCCTTCAGGAGATGGAGTGTGCGATTCTCTCGTCGCACCGCGCCAACCCGCCGCGTGGCCTCGCCGGCGGCGGCGATGGTCAGGTCGGCCGCACCGAGGTGCGCCGGCTCGACGGCAGCCTGGAGCAGCTGAAGGCCTGCGACCAGACCGTCGTCAAGGCGGGCGAACAGGTGATCGTGACCACGCCGACTGCGGGAGGATATGGCTCCGCGTAAGTGCCGCGCCTACTCCAGATTGGTCTGGATCCAGCGCGGCGACAGGTGGATGTCGACGGTCTGCAGCCGTCCCGGGCCGAGATTGACGAAGCGGTGCGGCACGCCGGCGGGGCCGAGCACGGTTTCGCCCGCCTCGGCGTCGATCACTTCGTCGCCGACGAAGAAACGGGCGCGTCCCTGCTGGATGACGAAGACCTCGTCATAGGGATGCACATGCAGCACCGGGCCGATGCCCGGCTCGTCATTGCCATAGGTGAGCACCGTGATGCCGGTCCCCAGCACTTCGCCATTGACTGAGCCTCGGTACGGGCCCGGAACACTGCCGTCGAAGAGTTTCGCCTTGGCCGGCGGCCGGCCATCCGGTGTCACCGTGGCGGGATCGAAATCGCGTCTGGACATGCTGCCGGTGCTCCTGACGGTAACAACGAGGGCGTCAGGGAATTGGTTGCCGAGCGCTCCTCATGTCAACCGCCCGTGCAACGCAAGGCAGTCGATTCCTGACGGCCACCGACAGTTTGCACCGCGTCGCTGCTGCCGCTAGACCGGGAGCATGATCGTTTTCTCGGACCTGGACGGTACGCTGCTCGACCACGAAAGCTACGACCACCATGCCGCCCTGCCCGCGCTTGCAGCCCTTGCGGCGCGGGCGGTCCCGGTCGTGGTCGCCACCAGCAAGACCGCTGCCGAGGTAGGGCCGATCCTTGCAAGGCTCGGCCTCGACACGCCGGCGATCGTCGAAAATGGCGGCGGCATCGCCTGGCCGAAAGCTGGCGCGGCCGACGCGGAGCCGTGCTACGGCGACATTCGCGCCTGCCTCGACGCTCTTCCCGGCAAGCTCAAGGGCTGCTTCGCCGGCTTCGGCGACATGGATGCAAGACGCATCGCGGCACTGACCGGGCTCGGGCGCGCCGACGCCGCGCGCGCTGCCGACCGCGCCTATTCCGAACCAGGGCTGTTCAGCGGCACCGACGCGGAACTGACCGCCTTTCGTCGCCATCTAGCCGGTCATGGCCTGTCGGCGGTGCGCGGCGGGCGTTTCCTGACCATTTCGCGCGGCGTTTCCAAGGCGAAGCGCATGAACGAGGTTCGCGCCATGCTGGAACGGCGCGACGGCCGCCGCTACCACCCGCTGGTCGCGCTGGGCGATGCCGAGAACGACCGCGACATGCTGGAGGCAGCCGACCTGGGCGTCGTCGTTGCCAACCCCGCGCACGAGCCGCTTGCCGAACTCGACGGCGAGGCCGACGGCCGCATCATCCGCACCGAACTGCCCGGCCCGATGGGCTGGAACGCGGCGATCATCGAAATCCTCAGACGGCTCTCCGGGCCGGATGCCGAAGGAGTTTCCTAGTGGGCGACTTTTCCCAGACGGGCGCGATCACGACGCTCCACAACCTGACCCGGCGCTCGGCAGAAGAGCTCGAACAGGAACTCGTCGCCTATGCGAGCAGCCGCCCGGTGACGCTGATCCTGCCGTCGCTGTTTTCCGAGCTCGAGGGCGACGCCCTGCCCGCGATCGTGGACGAACTGGCGCAGGTTCCCTATCTGAACCGGATCGTGATCGGCCTCGACCGCGCCGACCGCGACCAGTTCGCCCATGCCCGCAGCTTCTTTTCGAAGCTGCCGCAGGACCATGTCATCTTGTGGAACGATGGCCCGCGGCTGCGCGCGATCGACGCGAAGCTCGCCGAAGCGGGCCTCGCCCCGACCGAGCCCGGCAAGGGCCGCAACGTCTGGTACTGCCTCGGCTATGCGCTCGCCGCCCAGAACGCCGACGTCATCGCCATCCACGACTGCGACATCGTCACCTATTCCCGCGACCTGCTGGCGCGCCTCGTCTACCCGGTTGCCAATCCGGCCTTCCGCTACGTGTTTTCCAAGGGCTACTACGCCCGCATCGCCAACAACACCATCAACGGCCGGGTCTGCCGGCTGCTGGTGACGCCGCTCCTGCATGCGCTCAACCTGACCGTCGGGCCGCACAACTACATCGACTACCTCTCCGCCTTCCGCTATCCGCTCTCGGGCGAGTTCGCCATGCGCGTCAGCGTGGTCCCCGACATGCGCATCCCGACCGACTGGGGCCTGGAGATCGGTGTATTGTCGGAGATGCGCCGCAACACCAGCGCCCGCGCCATCTGCCAGGTCGACATCGCCGACATCTACGACCACAAGCACCAGGACCTGTCGCAGGAGGACCGGACAAAGGGGCTGTCGCGCATGTCGATCGACATCACCAAGGCGATCTTCCGCAAGCTGGCGACCGAGGGCGTCATCTTTTCCGCCGGGACGTTGCGCAGCGTCAAGGCGACCTATTTCCGCGCAGCCCTCGACCTGATCGAAAGCTACCACGCGGACGCGCTGATGAACGGGCTGACGCTCGACCGGCACAAGGAGGAGCAGGCAGTCGAACTCTTCGCCGCCAACATAACCGCCGCCGGCGAGGTCTTCCTGGAGAACCCGAGCGAAACGCCGTTCATTCCCAACTGGCGTCGTGTCAACGCCGCCTTCCCCGGCCTGTTGTCCGAACTGGCCGACGCGGTCGCCAGGGACGGCGCCGATGGCGGGCTTCAGGGCTGACGAGTGCTTCTCGGTGCACGCGCCCGGTTGCTGATCCATACGCACTGATAGGGTTCAAGCACGATCTCGCCCGCAGCGGGATGAAGCACCTCCCCGCTCAACAGGTCGACCCAGTTTTCGCCGGCGATCATGTTCAGGCTGACGAAAGTCAGCGGCTGCGGCCGCGCGGTCACGTTGTGGACGGCAAAGATCGACTGCTCGCGGTCGAGGCTCTGACGCCAGACGCCGAACAGCGCAGTGCCCAGTTGCAGGGTGTATTGGGTCGCGTTGGGGTGGAAGGCCGGCTGCGCCGTTCGGATGCGGATGCGCCGGAGCATTTCCGCCAGCACCCCGGCATGCGGGTCCGCCGGGTCGGCAAGCCGTTCCTCCAGGCGCGGATAGTCCCATTGATGGCGGTTGATGGAGCGGTTGTGGCCCGTACGCGCAACACGCTCATGGTCGTTGGAGGTGGCAAGCAGGCTGTGAACATAGAAGGCCGGAACACCTTCCAGCGCCATCATCACGGTCTGCGAACAGATGAAGCGCGCCAGTTGCAGCCCATCCTCGCCATCGCTGGCCGTCCCCTTCAATGCCTCGTATAGCGAAACATTGATCTCGTAAGGCCGCTCGCCCCCGCCGGGCGCCGAGCGCATCGAGACCAGGCCACCGAAGCCCTGAATGGTCTCGATCATGCCGGCGATCGCCTCGTCGTCGAGATAGCCTTCCGCCGGCCGCAGCCCGATGCCGTCATGGGAGGCGAGGAAATTGAAGTAGAAACAGCCGAGCGGCGCCGGCGGCATGCGCATTTGCCAGTGGTTGAGAAGTTCGGAGGTGCCATAGAGCAGCGCATGCACCATCAGCGGCGGAAACGAGAAATTGTAGACCGCATGCGCCTCGTTGCGGTTGCCGAAATAGGCGATGTTCTCGAAATTGGGAACGTTGGTCTCAGTGATCAGCACCACCGCCTCGTCGGCATAGTCGGCAAGTGTCCGCATCAGCCGCACGATCTCGTGCGTGCGTGGATGATGGATGCACGGCGTGCCGACCTCCTTCCAGATGAAGGCGACGGCGTCGAGCCGTATCGTGCGCACCCCGCGATCGATGTGAAAGCGCATGATGTCGATGAATTCGACCAGAAGCTCCGGATTGCCAAAATCGACGTCAACCTGGTCGTGGCTGAAGGTGCACCAGACATGCTTTTCGCCAGCAGGCGTCTCCACCGCGCGCAGCAGCGGCTGCGGGCGCGGCCGCACCACCGCGCTCAGATCGGCGGCGGGATCGGCCGTGACGAAATAGTCCCGGCCCGGCGCCTGATCCTGGAGGAATTGCGTGAACCAGGCGCTGGAACTCGACACGTGATTGAGCACCAGATCGGCCATCAGCCGGTAGTCGGCGCCGAGCCGGGCCAGATGGTCCCATGAGCCGAGATCGCTGTTGACCCGCTTGTAGTCGACGACCGCGAAACCGTCATCCGAAGTCCACGGGAAGAACGGCAGCACGTGAACGCCGTTGATCGCGCCTTTCAGATGCGTGTTCATGAAATGATGCAACAGGGTGAGCGGCGGGTGCTCGCCGTCGATCAGCGAATTGCCGTAGGTGATCAGCACCGCGTCCTTTTCGCTCCAGGGCGGCGCATTGGTGCGGCGCGCCTTGGGGCGGATGCGTATCTCGGGCCGATCGGGCCAGAACGCCGCGATGATCCGCGCCGCGATGCCGTCCGTATCGCGCCCCGGATAGATGAAGTCCAGATGCGCCTTGAGCTTGCGCCTGAGCAGGGGCGGGACGGTCGGGCCGGACATTCGGCGATATCAGCTTATTGCAGCGCAACATGCAAGCCGGCCGCGGCCCATCGGCCTGCGCCGGCAAACTGTCACGCGCCTGTCATCGCGCTCGCATACCCGCTTGCAAACGCCCTCGCTCCGGGATTCGCGAACCATGACAAACCTGTCGGCCGAGATCGGCCTATCCGCCAGCCGCCCCATCGGCGAAGCCGTCTACCAGCATCCGGCCATGTCCAGAGCCGGCCTGTCGGAGCGGCTGTTCGCGATGCTTTTTTCCGGTCTCGTCTATCCGCAAATCTGGGAAGACCCCGAGGTCGACATCGCCGCGATGCGGCTCGGCGAAGGGCACCGCGTGGTCACCATCGCGTCCGGCGGCTGCAACGTGCTTTCCTATCTCGCCAGATCGCCCGCCAAGATCGACGCCGTCGACCTCAACCGGGCGCATGTCGCGCTCAACCGGCTGAAGCTGACCGCAGCCGCCAGCCTGCCCTCGCATGGCGATTTCCTGCGCTTCTTCGGCGAGGCCGGCAACGGCCACAACGGCGACGCCTATGACCGCTTCATCGCGCCGCGCCTCGACCAGGCCTCGCGCCGCTACTGGGAAGGCCGCGACTGGACCGGCCGCCGCCGCATCGGCGTCTTCAACCGCGATTTCTACCGCACCGGGCTGCTTGGCCTGTGCATTTCCGCCGGCCATTTCGTTGCCCGCATGCACGGCGTCGACCCGCGCGAGATCATGACCGCGCAGACGCCGCGCCAGCAGCGGCTGTTCTTCGAGGAGAGGCTGAAGCCCCTGTTCGAAAAGCCTCTGGTGCGCTGGGCGACGTCGAAGAAGGCGTCGCTGTTCGGTCTCGGCATTCCGCCGGCGCAATATGACAGCCTCATCACCTCCGGCGAAGGCACGATGGCCAGGGTGCTGGAAGCGCGGCTCGAAAAGCTCGCCTGCCATTTCCCGCTCGCCGACAACTACTTCGCCTGGCAGGCCTTCGCCCGCCGCTATCCCAAGGCGGGCGAAGCCGCCCTGCCCGCCTATCTCGAACGGCGAAACTTCGCCACGATCCGGACCAATGCCGGCCGCGTTTCGATCCACCGCGCCAACTACGCCGAGTTCCTGCACCGCAAGCCCGCCAACTCGGTCGACCGCTATGTGCTGCTCGATGCGCAGGACTGGATGAACGACCGCCAGCTCAACGAGTTGTGGGCGGAGATCATGCGGACCGCAGCACCCGGCGCGCGCGTCATCTTCCGCACCGCCGCGCTGCCGACCATCCTGCCCGGCCGCGTGTCGGACGATCTCCTGTCGCGATGGCGCTACGAGGAAGAGGAATCGGCCGAGCTCGGCGCGCGCGACCGCTCCGCCATCTATGGCGGCTTCCACCTCTACGTGCGCAAAGACTGATGGCCACGCACGCCCACAACCGTGACCACGCGGCGCTGATGGACGGCGTCTACCGGGTCCAGCGCCATTTCTACGACCTCACCCGCAAATATTACCTCTTGGGACGCGACCGGCTGATCCGCGACCTCGACGTGCCGGCACGCGGCTCGGTGCTCGAACTCGGCTGCGGAACCGGCCGCAATCTCGTGCTCGCCGGCCGTCGCCATGGCGACGCGCGGCTCTTCGGCCTCGATATCTCGGCCGAGATGCTGGCCTCGGCCGAAAAGGCGATGAAGCGCAACGATCTCGCTGACCGCACCACGCTCGCCCGCGCAGACGCGACCGGCTTTGACGCCGAAGCGCTGTTCGGCCGCAAGACCTTCGACCGCGTCTTTGTCTCCTATGCCCTGTCCATGATCCCCGGCTGGGAAAGGACGGTCGCCGCCGGGCTCGACTGCCTGGCGTCCGGTGGCTCCCTGCACATCGTCGACTTCGGCGGCCAGCAGGGCCTGCCCGGTTGGTTTCGCACTGGCCTCAGGGCTTGGCTCGGCCGCTTCCACGTCACGCCACGCGACACGCTGCGCGAAGTGCTTGAATCGGAATGCCAGCGGACCGGCGCAAGCCTTTCGTTCGACTCTGCTTTTCGCGGCTATGCGGTCCTGGCGACGCTGCGCCTTCCGGCCTGAACCCTTGCGGCCTCAATCCAGCAATTTCGCCAGCGCCTCGACCAGCGCCTGCGGCTTGTAGCCGAGCTTCGACGGCGTCAGGCCGAGCCGCACCACCACCAGTTGCTTGGACGGAACGACGGTGACTGTCTGGCCGTCATGGCCGAGCAGCCAGAACGCGTCGTCGGGAAGTTCGAAACCGGCATCGGAGGGCGTGCCTTCCGGCGTCCCTGCGCGTGGCCCGTGCAGCCACAGATGACCCTTGCCATAATCGCCGCTCGAGGCCTCGGTCGGCGAGCGCATCCAGCGGACATAGCCGAAGGGCAGCACGTCCTCGCCCTTCCACTTGCCGTCCTGGAGCAGCAACTGGCCGAAGCGGGCCCAGTCGCGGCCGGTCGCGTAGAGATAGGACGAGCCGACGAAGGTGCCGGACGCATCGGCCTCCAGTACCGCGCTTGCCATGCCGATCCGGTCGAACAGCGCCTCGCGCGGCCAGTCGAGCGCAGTCTGGGGCTCGCCGAGCGCGTTCTGCCAGATGCGCGAAAGGATCAGCGTGGTACCGCTCGAATAGGCGAAAGTCGAGCCAGGCTCGTGCGCCAGCGGCTTGGCCGCGGCGAAGCCCGCCATGTCGGGCTCGAGATAAAGCATGCGGGTGACGTCGGTAACGTCGCCATAATCCTCGTTGAACTCCAGCCCGCTTTCCATTGCCAGAAGGCTGGCGAGCGAGATCTCGCGGCGTCCGTCCCCGGACCAGATGTCGAGAAGGTTCTCCTGCCCTTGCGCCAGCTTGCCCTCGGTGACCAGGGTTCCGATGATCGCCGCCGTCACCGTCTTGCTCATGGACCAGCCGAGTAGCGGGGTCGCGGCGGAGAACCCGTCGCCATAGCGCTCGCCTATGATGCGGCCATTGTGGACCACCACCACGGCGCGCATGCCCGGACCCACCATCCCGGCATCGTCGAGCAGCGCGGCGAGCTCCGGATCCTGCGAGGCCTCGACAAGCTCTCCGTCCGGCCACAGCCCCTGCGGCACCGTTCCGGCGCCCTCCGAGGCGGAAATGTCAGGGTCGGCATTGCCGTTCGGCGACACCGCACAGCCGAGCCCGTCACGGGCGATCGCCAGGCCGGTGCCGAAGATGCCGAACAGGCCGGCCGAAACCGTCCTGCGCGCCTCGTCGACCTCGACCGAGATGTAACCTAGGATCGGGTGGCCCGGCGCCTGCACGTCGTCGGCCAGCACCTCGTCGGCGTCGCGGCCGGCGAGAAAGACGTTCGAGCACACGATCTTGGCCGAATAATTCGAGGCGACGCGGATCAGCGCCGGCGGCGAGAAGTAGAGCCAAGCGGCGGCGCCGATGACGGCGACAACCAGCAACACGACAAGCCATTTGACGATGCTCAAGGCGATGCGCACGGATTGCTGCCCTCGTTTCCCCGGCAACGGCGTCCACCACACCACCGCCATGATCCTTCTTTATCGGCGGCACTGTCGGGTGGTGGAGGCGCAAAAGCAACATGGAAATTTTTTGTCCGTCGGGCGCAAGCAGATTGGGCCGCCGACGCTGCGTTAACCTTTGCTTGACCATGTTGCCGGACCGTCTTGGCGCGATTCGAAGCGTGGGGGAACGACAGATGCGGCGCTTGGCAGGGCTTGCAATGGCGACACTTCTGGCCGCCTGCAGCACCGTCTCCTACGATCTTGGTGACATCGCGCCGCAATCGTCGTCCGCCACCGTAACCGTCAGCAACCCGCGCTTCGGTGACCGCGACCCGCACGCCTGGAGGGATCGCGCGCCCTGGACGTACCCCGTACACGGGACCGACGTTTCCAAATACCAGACCGAGATCGACTGGCCCAAGGCCAAGGCCAGCGGCATCTCCTTCGCCTTCATCAAGGCGACCGAGGGCGGCGACCGCGTCGACGATTATTTTAACCGCAACTGGAAAGCCGCCAAGGCGGCGGGCGTCCCGCGGAGCGCCTACCATTTCTACTATTTCTGCCGGCCGGCAATCGAGCAGGCGCGCTGGTTCATCCGCAACGTGCCGCGCGATCCGTCGGCATTGCCGCCGGTGCTCGACATGGAATGGAACCCGTTCTCGCCGACCTGCACCCTGAGGCCGCCGGCCGCCACGGTGCGCGCCGAGATGCGAATCTTCCTGGAAGCGGTCGAGCGCCACTACGGCAAGAAGCCGATCATCTACACATCGATCGATTTCTTCGACGACAACGGTCTGGCGAACTTCAAGGGTTACCCCTACTGGCTGCGTTCGGTGGCCGACCACCCCGACGACCGCTACGGCCGCCACCCGTTCCTGTTCTGGCAATATACCGGCACCGGCATCGTGCCCGGCATCAAGGGCGACGCCGACATCAACGTCTTCAACGGCTCGGCCTCTGCCTGGCGCAAATGGCTGGCCGCCAACACCAAGTAGGCCGCTTGTCAAATTTCCGTCGCCTGACCATGCTGCCGTCAGGGCATCGAGGCGAAACGGAGCGTGTTTCATGAAGGCATTGCGGGCGGGCCTGACGACCCTCACGATCGTTCTTGGTGCAATCTCGGCCCAGGCCCAGGAGTGCGGTGGCGATTTCGAGCAATGGCGGGCCGGCGTCGCGGCCGAGGCCAGGGCGGACGGCGTCGGCAACGCAGGTCTCGGAGCACTGGCCGCCGCGCAGTTTGACACCCGCATCCTTGCCCGCGACCGCGGCCAGAGCGTCTTCACCCAGGATTTCGACCAGTTCGCCGGCCGCATGGTGAACGCCTACCGGCTCAGGAACGGTGCGGCGAACATGAAGAAATATGCCGGCGCCTTTTCGCAGGCCCAGCAGCAATATGGCGTGCCGGCACCGGTGATCACCGCCTTCTGGGCGCTGGAGACCGACTTCGGCGCCGTCCAGGGCGATTTTTCGACGCTCAACGCGCTCGCCACGCTCGCCCATGACTGTCGCCGACCGGCGCTTTTCCGCCCGCACCTGATCGCGCTGCTTAAGCTGATCGAGCAGGGCGTGCTGCCCGCCGACGTGACCGGCGCCTGGGCAGGCGAGATCGGTCAGATCCAGATGCTGCCGGGCGATTACCTCGCCGAAGGCGTCGACGGCGACGGCGACGGCCGCGTCGATCTGCGCCGCAGCGTTCCCGACGTCATCCTGACCGCTGGCCGCCTGATCTCCAAGCTCGGCTGGCGGGCCGGCGAGCCCTGGATGGAGGAAGTGCGTGTGCCCAACGACCTGCCGTGGGCCGAGACCGGCAGGACCAACCGCCTGCCGCTGTCGCAATGGGCGGCATGGGGCGTGACCACTCGCGACGGCGGCGCGCTCGGCGCCGGCCCCGATGCCGGGCTGGTGCTGCCGATGGGCCACAAGGGCCCGGCCTTCCTCGTCTACGAAAACTACGACGTCTATCTCGAGTGGAACCAGTCCTTCGTCTACACACTGACGGCCGCGCATCTCGCCCGCCGGCTTGCCGGCGACCCGGCCTACCGGCTCGGCAATCCCGAACCCGGCCTTTCGCCGGAACAGATGCGGGCGCTGCAGGAAAAGCTTGTCGCGCTCGGCCATGATGTCGGCGGCATTGACGGCGTCCTCGGCGTCAACACGCGCGAGGCGATCCGCAAGGAGCAGATGCGGCTCGGTTTCCCCGTCGACGGCTGGCCGACGCCAAGGCTGCTGGCCGCGCTTTGAACGTCGCTCAGGCCATCGTCTCGAGGCTGGCGAAGCTTTCCGGCGCGCTGCCCTGCTCGAACGGCGTCGTCACCTCGACGAAGGTGTCGGGGTAAAAACCGTTGAAGCGGGTTCTGAGCGACAGCGAATAGGCCCCGATATGGCCGATCTCGATCCAGTCGCCGGTGTCGACCGTCTCCGGCAGCCAAAACGGCCGTGACAGGATGTCGACGGAATCGCAGGTCGCCCCGCACACCTTGAACGGCACGATCTTCTTTGCATCGCCATTGCGGTTGCGGATTGCCGGATCGGGGATGAAGCGCGCCGGCAGCGTGATCTTGCCGGTCCAGCTGTCCGACAGCGACGACCAGATGCCGTCATTGATGTAAAGCCGCCGGCCCTTGCGCAGGAGCACGCGCACGATAAGCGAAAAGGCGTGCGCGCAGATCACCCGCCCCGGCTCGGCGACCAGCGGCACATCGCCGAAACCCCATTCGGTGATGTCGTCGCGCAGGCGCGCCATCAGTTCCTCGAGCGAGGGCAGTTGCGGCGCCTTGCGGTTCGGATCATGGCCGTATTCGGCCGGAAAACCGCCGCCGACATCGAGCCCGGCAAGCGGCACGGCGGCGCGGTTGCGCACCCAGTCGGCCGAGGCCAGCGCGCGCTCATAGGTGTCCGGATCGGCGATCTGGCTGCCGACATGGAAACAGATGCCGACCTTGTAGCCGTTGCGGTGAAGGCGCTGCAGAAGCTCAACCGCATGCGCCGGCCCGGCCCCGAACTTCTTCGACAGTTCGTAGGCAGCGTTTCCCTTGGTCTGGATGCGCACGAAGACGGTGACGGTGCCGGGATCGATGTCGAGCGCCTGAACCACGCGCGACAACTTGTTGATCTCATCCTCGTGGTCGATGGCGATGACGCGGATGCCGTAGGTCTCCAGCGCCAGTCGGATATCCGACTGCGCCTTGACCGGGTGCATGTAAAGCATTTCGGCGGTGGGCGATGCGGCGCGCGCGGCCTCGAACTCGGCCGGCGAGGCGACGTCGAAGGCCTCGACACCGGCCTCCGCGAGGGCCTTCAGCACCATCGGCTCGCCATTGGTCTTCACCGCGTAGGCGGTCTTGCCGGGAAAAAGTCCCATGAAGCGGCGCGCATCCGCCTTCAGCACCTCCGGGCGAAAGCAGTAGACCGGATCGTCGGGCCTGAGGCTCAGCGCCGCCTCGCGCGCATTTTCGAATCGTTGCATGGCCGCTCCTGCTGCTGCCGACGCTAGAACATGGCGCCGCCGGATGAAATCTCGATTTCCGTGACGCGTTGCGTGGAAGTTACCTCGCCTGTCGCCTCGATGCAGGGAACGGCCTCGGCGCTGCCGGGTTGCAAAATGCCCCGCACGACGCGCGTGGTACGAATTCCCCGCGCAATCTGGCGCTGGTCAGGAAACGGGTGGCGGTCCAGCCTGGCGATCCGTAATCCTGGGCAAAACCCGACGAGGAAACACGTGGCCGAAACCCGAACAAGCGCGCCGCCAGCGATGTCCCTTGCGGTCTGGGCACAATTGCTGCTGCTTGGCGCGATCTGGGGCGGATCGTTCTTTTTCGCCCGCATCGCGGTGCAGGAGATTGCGCCGCTGACGCTGGTGCTGTTCCGCGTCGGGATCGCGGCCCTGGCGCTTCAGCTTTACCTCGCGGCAAGGCGGATCTCGTTTGCGCCCGCCTTCGCGCACTGGCCAGCCTTCCTGCTTCTCGCTCTGGTCAACAACGTCATCCCGTTCTCGCTCATGTTTCTCGGCCAGACCGAGCTCGGCGCCGGTGCGGCATCCGTACTGAACGCCACCACGCCGTTCTGGACCATCATCGTCGCCAGCCTCTTCACCGCCGACGAGAAGGTCAGCATGGCCAAGCTGGCCGGGGTCGGGCTCGGCATCGCGGGAACCGCAGTGATGGTCGGTCCCGGGCTCTTCGCCGGCCTGGGCGGACCGGTCTGGGCCAAGATGGCGCTGCTCGGCATGGCGCTTTCCTACGCCTTCGCCTTCGTGATCGCGCGCCGCATCACCGGCCTTGCCCCGACCGTGGTCGCGACCGGACAACTGACCGCGTCGAGCGCGATCATGCTGCCGCTGATCCTGCTGCTTTACGGTCCGTCCGGCCTTTTCGACGCCAGCGCCGGCACGTGGAGCGCCGTCTTCGGCCTCGCGCTCCTGTCCACCGCCTGCGCCTATGTGCTCTATTTCCGCATTGTCGCCGCGGCTGGCGCCACCAACGCCTCGCTGGTCACGCTGATTGTTCCGGTGAGCGCGATCCTGCTCGGAGCGCTCTTCCTCGGCGAGCGGCTCGAACTGTTCGAATTCGCCGGCATGGCACTGATCGCCTGTGGCCTGCTGGTGATCGACGGCCGGCTGCTTCGACGCCGGCAGGACGATGCTGCAATGCCGAAATCAGGCCTCGACGCCGCATCCGGAGCAAAAAATTCCACACGCTCCTGACAGCCGGCCAAGCCCAGAAAATTCAATGACTAAGACTTTGGTGGTACACCGGTTCTCAACAGCGACGCCGCAGCGCAGCACAAAATCCTCTTGTCAGTGGCCCAAACTCTCCTACACTTTTGGCATAGTCTGCAGAGGAGGCTATATGATGGGACTGACGAAGCCGATCAACGCTCTGATGGTTTGTGCTGCGTTTGCATTCATCGGTGCCCTCATCGTGGGGGTACTTCCCTGACGCTTCTCGGGGGGAAGCCTCGGTAAGACATCCTATCGAACGGCCGGGTCCCACGCCCGGCCGTTCTTCTTTCGCGACAGGAGCAATCGACCCGCCTATGCGGCAGCGGGCTTTTCCTCCTCCACAAGCGCCTGTGCCCTGATGCCGATCATGTGACAGATGGCGATCGCGAGGTCGGCGCGGTTCATCGTGTAGAAATGGAAGTCGGTGACGCCGCGCTCGACAAGGTCGAGGACCTGCTCGGCAGCGACCGCCGCGGCGACCAGCATGTGCGTCTGCGGATCGTCCTCCAGCCCCTCGAAACGCTCGGCGAGCCAGGCCGGCACATGCGCTCCGCAGCGGCCGGCGAAATTCGCCACCTGCGCGAAATTATGCACGGGCAGGATACCCGGTACGACCGGCGCGTAGATGCCCGCCCGGCGGACACGCTCGACGTAGCGCTCATAGACGTCGTTGTCGAAGAAGAACTGGGTGATCGCGCGCTTGGCGCCGCTGTCGACCTTGCGCTTCAGCACGTCGATGTCGGTCGCGTAGTCTGGGCTTTCCGGGTGCTTTTCCGGATAGGCGGAAACAGAGATGTCCTCTGCGCCGTGCCGCGCCAGAGCCGCCACCAGATCAGCCGTGCTGGCGTAGCCGCCCGGATGCGGCTGGTAGTGGCTGCCGACGCCTTCGGCCGGGTCGCCGCGCAATGCGACGAAGCGCTTCACCCCAAGGTCGAGGAACTGGCGGATAACGCCATCGACCTCATCGCACTTGGCATCGACGCAGGTCAGGTGCGCGGCCGGCGTCAGGCTTGTCTCCTTGATGATGCGTTCGATGGTGCGCGCAGTGCGCTCGCGCGTCGAGCCGCCGGCGCCATAAGTGACGGACACGAAATACGGGGCCAGCGGCTCGAGCCGCTGTGTCGTCTCCCACAGCCGCGCCGCCATGGCGTCGGTCTTGGGCGGAAAGAACTCGAACGATACGTTGATTTTCTCGCCGATATCGGGTCGGCGTGAAAGGCGGAACTGGTTCACGAAGTCATCTCCGTTATCTGCCCCTCGGCGTTGTCATCGGCAGCGACGAGGAGCCTGCGGTCACGGCCGAGCCAAAGTTTCACTGTCAGCTTGTCGCCCGCCACGCCGGTCGGCGCGAAGGCGACTGATTTCTCGAAATCGAGATCGGCCTCCTCCAGCCATTCGGAAATCTGTTGGTCGGCAAAGCCCAGCCGCGCATGCGCATGTTCGGCACGCAGGAATTCGAGCTCATGCGGCGCGAAGTCGACAATCAGCAGCCGGCCCGATGGCCGCAGCAGCCGCGCCGCCTCGCGGATCGCCAGCGCCGGATCCTCGAGATAGTGCAGCACCTGGTGAACCGTCACCAGATCGAAGGCGTCGCGCTCGACCGGCGGCGCCAGAATGTCGCCCTGGCGCACCTGGGCGTTGTCGACGCCTGCCTTGTCGAGATTGGCGCGCGCCACGGTCAGCATTTCGCGCGACATGTCGACGCCGACGCCACGCTGGTATAGCGGCGCCAGTATCTCAAGCATGCGCCCGGTGCCGGTGCCAAGGTCGAGCATGGTCCGGAACGGCCGTTCGCCCACGAGCTTGAGGATCGCGTCCTCGACCGCCTTTTCCGGCACATGCAACGAGCGAATGCGGTCCCAGGCCGCAGCATTCTCGCTGAAATAGGCGGCAGCCCTTTCGGCGCGCTTGCTCTTGACCGCGATGAGCCGTTCGAGATCGCGGTCGGCCGGCGGCTGCGAGGCGTCGATGCGGGCAATCAGGGTTGCCACCAACTCCTGCTCGAAGCCGCTGTCGGCGAGCCGGAAATAGGCCCAGGAGCCCTCCTGGTAGCGCTCGATCAGTCCTTCATCGAGCAGCAGCTTCAGATGCCGCGACACGCGCGGCTGCGACTGGCCCAGCACCTCGGTGATGTCGGAGACGGTCAGATCGCCGCGCGACAGCAGGAACAGGATACGCATGCGGCTGGATTCGGCCGCCGCCTTCAAGCTATCTACCAACTGGTTGAGGTCGATCTGGCTGCGTGACAGCATCCTTGCCTCCAAACGATATAAAGATATGTTTATATCAATTGTGGCCTGCTTGCAAGACCGATGTCGCGTTCGGGCCAGAAGATGGCGCAAGCTTGCCACAACCGACGCGCCGCACGAGCAGGGAGACGCCACATGAAACGACCAGGAGAACAGGCGCTTCCTTTCGACCCGGGCGAGATGGTGCCTGACGCGCATGTCGTCTTCATCGGGCGTGTCCGCTCGCCCTGGACCGAGCGTGCCGACTGTCCGCGCAACATGGCCGCCGCGCGCGAGCGGGGCGGTTCGGCGGTGGTGGAGATCGACGCCGCCTATCGCACAGGTCTCGCCGGGCTCGACGAGTTCAGCCACGTCGCCGTGCTGACCTGGCTTGACCGCTCGCCGCGCAAACTGATCCTGCAGAAGCCGGCGCATGTCGACGTACCGCGCGGCGTCTTCGCCTTGCGCTCGCCGGCGCGACCCAATCCGGTCGGGCTCCATGTCGCGCGCATCCTCGGCCTCGACCAGGAAAGCGGTGCGATCACGATCGATGCGATCGATGTCCTCGACAAGACGCCGGTGATCGACCTGAAGCCCTATTTCGCCAGCATCGACGCCTTCCCCGAGGCGACCGGGCGCAAGGACACCCAGAAAACATGATCGCCCGCACCGGACGCCAGCGCGCCGTCGCGAAGGCGCTGACCCTGCTCCTGCCGGCGGCTCCCTACGCCGACATCGAGAAGATACGCGCCGATGCCATGGCGCCGCACATGAAGACGCTGCCGCCTTCCCTCGCCGTCTGGCTGGCGACGGTGGCGCATGTGCGCCATGAACACACCGCCTACGAAAACCTGCTTGCCGAAGGCTACGACCGCGATTCGGCGCGTTTCTTCGTCGTCGGCGAAACCAACGACACGCTGACGGCCTGGCGCGCGACGCGCATGCTCGACCCGGACGACGACGAAGCGTAGCTGGCCAGCCAAGGGTTGCAAGCCCTCTGCAACATCGGTTCGAGCCAAAACCGCGTCGCCGCACCGCCGCCTTATCTTTGCCGTGGCTTCTGCTATCCTTGCAGCAGTTTGGCGTCGCCTGTTGGCGCTTGGGTGGGTGGGTGCGAAGTTGTCGGAATCCGGAAAGTCCCTGTCGGCGGCGGCGGCCAGGACGCGGGCGGCGATCACGCGACTGCGCGAGTTTTTGAGCCTGCCGCGTCTTGAAACCTGGTCGAGCACGCTGCGCACGGTTTCCTTGAACCTGCTTTTCCTCGTCGCGGTGATCGTCGTGCTGCCTATCCTCGTCGGCCAGTTCCGGCGCGACCAGGTGATTGTCGAGCCTATCGGCGTACCGGGCGTGATGGCGGATCAGGGGATAACGCCAGACGTCGCGGCGAGCCGCCTGTGGGACGGACTCCAGGATGTCGTGCGCGCGTCCCGAACCTCCAAGGCGAGCATCGCCGCGATACCGGATTCGCGCAAGGTGGAGTTTTCTTTCCCCGATTCCGGATTCTCGATCGAATCCCTGATCTTCCACATCCGTCGGCTCTTCAACGCCTACGAGACCCGGATCGCCGGCGAGTTCACCTGCGCCGAGCCCGGCTGCGCCCGCGAGGGGCTGAGGCTGAGGCTGCGTGTCATTCGCGACGGCGTTGAAATCATCGACCTGCCGCCGCTCGCGGATACGCCCGAGCGGGACTACTTCGCTAACGCCGCAAGCGGTGTGCTGGCGGTGCTCGATCCGTTCGTTGCAATTGCCGCCTCCGCGGAAAGGGAACCGCGCCGGGCAACCATTCTCGCCCGGCGTCTGATCCGCTCGCGCCATCCGGACGCGCACTGGGCGCACAACCTCGTCGGCAACATTCGTGCGGCGGCGGGCGACCACACCGGCGCCATGGAAGAATATCGCGCCGCGCTTGCCCTGGAACCGGGCTTTCTCGTCGCCCATGCCAATCTCGCCGACAGCCTGAGGCTCACGGGCGACCGCGACGGCGCAAGGCGCGAATACGCCACGGTCGCACGTGCCAGCCCGGGCCATGTCAGCGCGCTCGTCGGGTTCGCCGAGATTGCCCTCAGCGAGAACGATGTCGAGGGCGCGGTCCGGCACCTGCTGGCAGCCGCCGAGTCCGATCCCTTGTCACCCCGGCATCTGGCACGCGCCGGCCAGATCGAAATGGAGGCCGGCCGCCGTGAAGAAGGCGAGCATCTGCTTCGCCGGGCGCTTGAAATCGACCCGGGTTACCTACCCGCCTTTGCCTTCCTTGCCGCGGCACATGTCGCCGACGGCGACATGGAGGGCGCCGAGCCGATCTATCGCGACGCCGCGGACTATGCGCCGGACGACAGCGACGCGCAGGCAGCGCATGGCCGCATACTGTTCCTGCTCGACAGGTTCGATGCGGCGCTCGACCGCTTCCAGCGCGCCGCCGCGCTCGCCCCCGACGATGCCGACTACAGGCTTCAGGCCGGCCGCATCCTGCAGGCGCTCGGCCGGCACGAGGAAGCGCTCGCCGTCCTTGGCGAGGCCATGCGACTGGCGCCGAACCGGGCCGAAATACACATGGCGCTCGGCGACAGCTATCGCGATACCGGCAGCAAGGCGGAGGCGATCGCCGCCTACAGAAAGTTTCTGGAACTCGACCAAAATTCGCTGATGCGGCCGGTGGCCGAGCGCTTCATCGCGCTGCTGTCAGGCTGAGGAGGCGCCTCGCCCTCAGGACTGGTAGATCCACTGCTCGGGAATGCGCACCGAGCAATCCTCGCCCGGTGCGATGCGTCCGGGCTTTTCGACCCAGGCCACCAGCCCGCGCAGCCGCTTCGCCGCCTTCGGGAAGGCGAGCGCGCCAGCTTCGTGGTCGGGCATCTTCGCATGCTCGGCGACGGAGCGGCCGGCAATGCGGCAGGGTCCGTTCTGGCTGTCGACCTTGAGTGTCACGCCGCCCTTGAAGAACAACAGCGTGCCGGAAGGCAGCATTGAAAGCTGCGGCACGCCGGAGAGGACCAGGTTGGCGCCGATCCATTCCGGCCTGATCTCGGCGATCCCCATCGCGCGCGCGATCAGCGCCAGTTCGTCCGGCGCCACGATCGACAGCTGGCGTTCGTTGCGCATCTCGGTGCCGCGTGCGTACCAGGGTTCGCGGCTGCCCGAACGCCGGGTCGGTCCGGCATGGAAATCGCCTTCGATGCCCTCTAAACCAAGCTCCAGCCCCTCGGCAGGGCTGGTGACGAAATGGTCGAACGGCGCGACGAAGGTTCCTTCGACGCGGCCGAGCAGCTTTCTCGCCGGATAGATTTCCGGTTCGGGGTCGAGGCGGGTAAGCGGAAGATCCATTCTGGGTCCTTTCGGCAAGGCCGGCAGAATGGCGCGGTGAGGCGACGATTTCCAGTCAATTGCGGTGATCGAGCCGTCACCGCGATCGATGGAAGGCTTACATCATCCTGAGCAGGGCGCCGCCGAGCGAATAGCCGGCGCCGTAGGTGCACAAAAGGCCGAAATCGCCGGCCTTCATGTCACGGTGGTTTTCCCACAGCGCCAGCACCGCACCGGCGGCGGCGGTGTTGCCGTAGCGGTCAAGCACCATCGGCGCGCGGTCATGGCCGACCTCCTCGCCGAAGGCGAGTTTCAGGATCATCGCGTTCATGCGCGCGTTGGCCTGATGCAGCCAGAAGCGGCGCACCGACTGCGGCGTGTGGTCGTGCTCGGCCAGGAAGTCGACGATGAAGCGGTGGCTGGCGACGGTCACTTCCTTGAAGACCTTGTTGCCCTGCTGCTTGATCAGCTTGCCTTCCATGTCGAGCACGCCGATGTCGTCCTGCGCCGCCCGGTTCAGGTAGGAAAAATTGGAGCGGATATTGTTGGAGAACTGGGTCCAGTTGCGGGTGTCGACCACCTCGAAACGGCCCGGCTCGCCACCGCCCTCCTCCACGGCCTCGACCAGAAGCGCGGTCGCCGCGTCGCCGAAGATGAAATGGGTCTGGCGGTCGCGGAAATTGAGGTGCGGCGTGATCAGTTCCGGCGTGACGACCAGCACGCGCCGGTGCGCGCCCGACCGCACCATGTTGAACGCGACATGCAGCCCGCCGCTCGCCGAAGAGCAGCCGAGGCTGACGTCGAAGGCGGCACCCTGGGCGCCGATCTCCTTCTGGATCTCGATGCCGAGCGCCGGATAGAGCCTTTGCAGATGCGAGGCGGCACAGATGACGAGGTCGACCTGGGATGCGTCCACACCGGCATCGTCGAGCGCCTTGCGGGCGGCAGCCGCGCCGAATTCGGCCATCACCGACAGATCGTCATCCTCGCGTGCCGCTATTCGCGGCGCCATGCGGTCCGGATCGAGGATGCCGTCCGGCGTGTGGGCGCGGCGGTGTTTGATGCCCGAGGCGTGCTCGATGAAGGACGCGCTCGATTTCTGCAGCGGCTCCAGCCCCTGACGCTCGCGCACGGCGTTCTCGCGATCGACCCAGAAGTTGAAGCACTCGACCAGCTCTTCGTTGCTGATCGAGGTTTCGGGGATGCTGACGCCGATGCCGCTCAGCGCGACGCGGTTCATGACGGGCCTGTCCGCCTTTCTGGTCGGTGAGGTTCCGAATGCGAGCCGCTCGGCGGCGTTGCGTGTGCGAGAAGCTTCCATGCCAGCCCTTTATGCCGGTTTTATGCTGCAGTGCAATGGCGACACCATGGCGCGATCACGGCACCTGCTGCATTTACCAGGCACAGATCTTGGTGCTGGTCTCGGGATTTTGCCAGCACGCTCCGTCGTCGCGGCTGCGCACATATTCGCCCGGCAGCGGAATGTTGCGGTCGCCGAAATTCACGAAGCCGAAGGCAAAGCCCGGCCGGTCGATGATCAGCGAATAGGTTGGATAGCCGCCAGCCGCGATGACGAAGGAGCCGAGCCCATCGGTGCCGCGGAAGTCGCAATTGTAATAGCCGTCATCGGTGGTGAAGCAGCGCGCCGGCTTGGCCGCGGCCGACTGCGCGGCGAGCATCAGCCCGGCGGCCACCAGCGACGCGGTTGCGAGAAAACGGTTCATCGGCGGATTTCCTTCCGGAACAAGCGGTCCCCAACCGCCCATCTATCGAGCCACGCGTGTCGCGCCGGGTCAAGCAATCCCGGTGCGGATTCACCATGGGCGGCGCAACTTCTTTACCGGTGTTGCAGCTCGGCATAGGATCGCCTTTGCGGGGAACAACGCGACCGAAGGAGGTTCGCCGTGCGCCTGCGCCCCCTCACCGCAACCGCCGCCATCGCCCTTGCCGCCTTCCCCGGCGCCGCTCCGGCGGCCGACTATACCTGCAACAACCTCGTTCCGTTCGGCCAGAAGATGATCTGCCCCGGCTTCGAACCCAACTGGGCGGTCGAACTCGTCTGCGATGGACCGGAGATGACGTCGACCTTCATCGACGCCTTTTCGGGCGGCGACATCACGACCACGCCAGGCACGGTCACCTTCTCGAGCGAGGAGCCGTGGGCCTTCGAGACCAGCCACCCGGTGACCGGATCGATCGCCTACACGCCGGCCGGCTGCACCGACGAGGGCGACAACGTCCACGACTTCACCTTCACGCCGACCGGCGCACCGGGGCTGTCGGGGCCGTTCTTCCCCTTCTGCTGCCGCATCGAGTAGACGGCACACGCGCGCAGAGCAGACGCCTCAGGCGATCGCTTCCAGCACCTGCGCCTTGAGCACATGCTTCATCACCTTGCCTGACGCGTTGCGCGGCAGAACGTCGATCGTGCGATAACCGGTCGGACGTTTGAAGCGGCCGAGATTTTCCGCGCACAGAGCGGCAAGCTCCGCGAACAGCGCCGCCTCCTCCGCAGCACCCTCACGGCGCACCACGACGGCGAGCGGCGTCTCGCCCCAGCGCTGGTCCGGCTGGCCGATCACCGCCACCTCCAACACGCCGGAATGGCGCATCAGCACGTCCTCGATCTCGGCCGGATAGACGTTTTCGCCGCCGGAGATGATCATGTCCTTGGAGCGGTCGCGGATGGTGATGAAACCGTCGCCGTCGACCTCGCCGATGTCGCCGAGATAGAACCAGCCGTCGCGGAACGACTCCTCTGTCGCTTCAGGCCGCCGCCAGTATTCGCGAAACACATGCCGGCCGCGCGTGACCAGTTCGCCACGCTCGCCCGGCTTCACGTCCTTGCCGTCCTGGTCGAAGACGCGCACCTCCATGCCGAAGCAGGGCAGCCCGGTCGAGCCCTTTTTCGTATGCGCATAGGCCGGCGGCAGGATGGCGATGCCGCCATGCACCTCTGTCGAGCCGTAGACCTGGTGGATGTCGATGCCGAACCCGGCATAGACGTCGATCAGCGTCACCGGTACGGGCGCCGCCCCGCACATGATCCAGCGCAGGCTGCCATGGTCGCAGCGCTCGCGCGCCGCGCTCGCGCGCATCAAATTGATCATGGTCGGCACCGCGAACATCGAGGTGATCCTCTCGGCCTCGATCAGCTGCCAGGTCTCGTCCGGGTCGAAGCCGCCGGCGATCACCTGGGTGAAGCCGCGATGCGCCGCGTTGAGCAGAAGGCAGATGCCGGCGATGTGGAACAGCGGCACCACCAGCAATTGCCGGTCGCCGACGCGGTTTTCAAAGCTCGCCAGCGTGCTGAAACACCAGGCGAGCGAGGAGCCGTGGGTGTGGAGCGCGCCCTTGGGCCGACCGGTCGTGCCCGAGGTGTAGAGGATGAGAAAGCCGTCCTCTGCCGTCACCGAACGTGCGGGCACTTCCGGCGCTGCCGTGGCGCGCCCGGCGAGCGAGCCGGCGCCGTCTTCGAGCGGCATCCAGGTCAGGTCGGGATGCGAGGCCTTCAGCGCAGCCGCCAGTTCGGCATTGGCGCGGTCGAAGATCACCACGCCGGGTTCGCAATCGTCGAGCTGGTAGGCGAGTTCGGGCGCGGTCAGCCGCCAGTTGAGCGGCACGAGGATTGCGCCGAGCCGCGCGGCGGCGAACATGATCGCGGCGTGCCAGTGGCTGTTGGCGGCGAGCACCGCCAGCCGCCCGCCCTTTTGAACCAGCGGCGCCAATGCGCCGGCGACACGTTCGGTCAGCGCATCCAGTTCGCGGTAGCAAAGCCGCATCCCGGCCGGCAGGTCGGCCAGCGCCTCCATCTCCGGGCTGATCCGCGCCCGCTCCGACAACAGCGCGCCGATGTTGGCGATCATAGGGGCCTCCTGTGCGGCATAGCCATCTGGGGAGGTTAGCCGAATGGAGAACGCCCGGTCGAGAACGACGCGCGTTGGCGTTGTCCCCTACCGCTTCAGCCTTTTATACGTCACCCGTTTCGGGTTGACGCTTTCCGGCCCCAGCCTTCTGATCTTGTCGGCCTCGTAGTCCTCGAAATTGCCCTCGAACCATTCGACATGGCTGTCGCCCTCGAAGGCGAGGATGTGGGTGGCGAGCCGGTCGAGGAACATGCGGTCGTGCGAAATGATGACGGCGCAGCCGGCGAAATTCTCCAGCGCGTCCTCCAGTGCCGCCAGCGTCTCGGTGTCGAGGTCGTTGGTCGGTTCGTCGAGCAGGATGACGTTGCCGCCTTCCTTCAGCAGCTTGGCCATGTGGACGCGGTTGCGCTGGCCGCCCGACAGCGTGCCGACCTTCTGCTGTTGGTCGGCGCCCTTGAAGTTGAACGACGAGCAATAGGCGCGGCTGTTCACCTCGTGCTTGCCGAGCCTGATGATGTCGTTGCCGCCGGAAATCTCCTCCCAGACGGTCCGGTCCGGATTGAGCGTGTCGCGGCTCTGGTCGACATAGCCGAGCTTCACGGTCTCGCCGACGCGGATCTCGCCGCCGTCCGGCTTGTCCTGGCCGGTGATCATGCGAAACAGGGTCGTCTTGCCGGCGCCGTTGGGTCCGATGACGCCGACAATGCCGCCGGGCGGCAGCTTGAACGCCAGATCGTCGATCAGGAGCCGGTCGCCGAAGCCCTTGCTCAGGCCATCGGCCTCGATCACCACCTGGCCGAGCCGCTCGCCGGCAGGAATGACGATCTGGGCGTCGCCCGGACGCCGGTCGGCGGCCTGCTTGACGAGCTCGTCGTAAGCCTTGAAGCGAGCCTTGGATTTCGCCTGCCGCGCCTTCGGGCTCGCCGCGATCCACTCGCGCTCGCGCGCCAGCGCCTTCTGGCGCGCCGCCTCCTCGCGGCCCTCCTGCGCCATGCGCTTGGCCTTGGCCTCCAGATAGGCGGTGTAGTTGCCCTCGTAGGGGATGCCCCGGCCGCGATCGAGCTCGAGGATCCAGCCGGTGACGTTGTCGAGGAAATAGCGGTCGTGGGTGATGATCAGCACCGCGCCCGGATATTCGCGCAGATGCTTTTCCAGCCATGCCGTCGTCTCGGCGTCGAGATGATTGGTCGGCTCGTCGAGGAGCAACAGGTCGGGCTGGCGCAAGAGAAGCTGGCAGAGCGCCACGCGGCGCTTCTCGCCGCCCGACAGCTTGTCGAGCGAGGCGTCGCCGGGCGGGCAGCCGAGCGCCTCCATCGCCATCTCCACCTGGCTTTCGAGGTCCCACAGGTTCTGGCTGTCGATCTCGTCCTGGAGCTTTGCCGCCTCTTCCGCCGTCTCGTCGGAGTAGTTCATCATCAGCTCGTTGTAGCGGTCGATGATCGCCTTCTTGGCCGCCACGCCCTCCATGACGTTGCCCATCACGTCGAGCGCGGGATCGAGCTCCGGCTCCTGCGGCAGGTATCCGCAGGTGGCGCCCTCGGCCAGCCAAGCCTCGCCGGTGAACTCCTTGTCGAGCCCGGCCATGATCTTCAGCACTGTCGACTTGCCTGCACCGTTGGGGCCGAGAATGCCGATCTTGGCGTCCGGGTAGAACGACAGGTGGATGTTTTCGAGGATCTTCTTGGTGCCATAGGCCTTGTTGAGACCGGACATGTGATAGATGAACTGGCGTGCCATGGCGCGCGCTAACTCCGTGTCGCGAATACGGGAAGGATGAAGTCGCCGCGTATTTAGGCGAAAGCCGCGGGCGGGGCAATGCGCGGCGGACGCGGGATGCCCGATCGGCTGAACCCAAGCTGAACGGCCGGTTCAGCCCCCGTTCCACGACGGCCTGCGAAGGTGATCTCGTTCGCATGACGAACGAAACCCATTGCAGTCCCTTGGAGCAGAAAATGACCACCAGGCTCTTCATCACCGGCGCCCTCGCCGCCATCATCGGCTTCACCTCCCTGCCCGCCATGGCCAACAGCATCTGGATCGAGCAGCATGGCTGGTCGCACACGATCGGCGGCCTGCAGGATGGCAAGCGCAACGAGATCGGCATCTACCAGAACGGCTATCGCAACGGCGCCGTCGCCGAGCAGCGCGGACGCCGCAACACCGCCGCGATCGGCCAGGAAGGCGCCTATAACCGTGCCCGCACCGACCAGTGGGGCAGCCGCAATGCGGCCGGCGTCGCCCAGTTCGGCACCGGTCACGACAGCCTCCTGATTCAGGATGGCCGCGGCAACGTGGCCGCCAGCGTCCAGGTCGGCCGCGGCTGCCGTTCCGAGACCGTGCAGGCCGGCAACAACAACGTTGCCGCGATCGTCCAGACCTGCCGCTGAAACCGGCCTGACCGGTTGCGGCCGGCCGGGTTTGCAACGATCCCGGCCGGTCCGCCTGTAACAGTAGCCGAGTCACAGGAGACCGAAATGACCATGCGCAGGATTGCCCTTCTCGGCCTCGTCCCGCTCGCCGCGGCACTCGGGGTCGCCACCGCCGCCAGCGGGCCGGACGGCAAGGACGGCCCTCTCGCCTGCGAGCTTCGCGCACAAACCGCCAACGGCATGACCGTGATCGAAGCCTTCGCCCATGCCGACCGCAGGCTTGACGGCAACTACAAGCTTTCCGTCGATGGCGGCGGCGCCGGCAGCAAGGCGCGCATCCGCCAGGGCGGCGAATTCGCCGCGTCACCCGGCACGAAGGAAAGCCTCGGCCGCGTCATGCTCGGGGTCGGCGGCCGCTACGAGGCCCGGCTGGAACTGAAGGCCGGCAGGCTTACCGCGGCGTGCGAGGAGTTCATCGGCGGTCCGGTCTGAGCCGACCTGCCTTTTCTTTCTGCAACGGGCGTCGGCTGGGCCGGCGCCCTTTTTTTGTGGCCAGCGCCGCATTTCTAAACGCAAGCTGAACGTGCGGTTCCGGGTCGGTTCATGCGGCATGGGACATTATCGCGGCAACGCTTCGGACATGAACCGGAGCGAATGGCAAACCACCGGAGGATGACATGATCCGCACGCCGCTTCGCACCGTTTCCGCTGCCCTTCTCGCCACCTCGATCGGCGTTTCGGGCTTTGCCGCTCCGGCCGCCGCCGGCGGTTCGGTCAGCATCAGTATCGCGCCCGGCAGTGCCGATTCCGAACGCGCGATGCGCGCCGGCCTGCAGCTCTATTCGATCTTCAACGCCGTGAAGGGTGGCGCCGCAGTACGCCAGAAGGGTTCCGGCAACAATGCCGGCATCGCCCAGATCGGCCGCGGCAATTTCGGCGTCGTCCACCAGGACGGCCACGGCCACAACGGCACGCTGCGCCAGAACGGCGGCAACAACGCCTATGGCCTGTTCCAGTTCGGCCGCAACACCAACGGCCACATCGTCCAGAACGGCCACGGCCGCACCGGCGCCACCTTCCAGTTCGGCTGGTAGCAGCCGCCGCAAGGACACAAGAACCCCGGCGGCGCCCCGCGTCGCCGGGTTTTCGCTGCCATTTGCCCCGCTCCCCTTGCGGCTGCCGCGCCCGGCACCGACATTGTCGGTTCGAAGGCGAACCCGGACAAGGAGAGCGGCCATGGCCATTGCATTGATCGTCGGCGTCGGGGACGGGCTTTCCGCCTCGCTCGCCCGCAAGCTCAACGGCGCCGGCTACAAGCCGGTGCTGGCCGCCCGCGACGCCGACAAGCTCGACGCACTGGCGCGGGAGACGGGCGCGGCCACCGTCTCCGCCGACGCCTCGACCCGCAAGGGCGTCGACGCCATCTTCGGCCTGGTCGACCGCCTCGGCGACAAGCTCGCGGTCGCGGTCTACAACCCCTCCTTCCGCGTCCGCGGGCCCTTCGTCGAGATCGACCCGGACAAGGTGCAGACCGCGCTCCAGGTCACCGCCTATGGCGCCTTCCTCGTCGCCCAGCAGGCGGCCAGGCGCATGCTGCCCGAGGGCAAGGGCACGATCCTGTTCACCGGCGCTTCGGCCGGCGTGAAGGGCTATCCCCAGTCCGCTTCCTTCGCCATGGGCAAGTTTGCCCTACGCGGGCTGGCCCAGTCGATGGCGCGCGAGTTGCACCCCAAGGGCATCCATGTCGGCCACGTCGTCATCGACGGCGCAATCCGCAATCCGGGCCGCACCGAGCCGGCCGACAAGCCCGATTCCATGCTCGATCCCGACGCGATCGCCGAAACCTATATGCAGCTGATCGGCCAGGACCGCAGCGCCTGGGCGTGGGAGATCGAGCTTCGGCCGTGGGTTGAGAACTTCTGACCAGCCGCCCTATTGCAGGCCGGCCGGATCGACGATTCCTTCCGGGCAGCCGGTATTGCCGGTCGGCCGCGCCGCATGGATCAGATCGGCGAGCGAGGCGCCTTCGCCGATCGGCCCGCCCAGCGCGATCGTGATCTCGCCGATCAGGCGACGACCATTCGAGGGGTCGATGACGCAGGCGACGCGCACCCTGCCGCCGGCTCCCTCTCCGAAAGCTTCGTCGAAAGCGCGCCGGATCTGTGCCGCGGTCACCTTGCGGCCGATGCGCGCAGCAAAGAAGTCACGCGCTGCCGACGCGTTGAGCGCGCGCATCAGGGCCAGCGAGTCCGCGTAGTAGGCCTGCGCGTCGGTCCCGTAGCAGCTGCCGTGCTTGAACCATTCGTGCCGATGCAGATAGGAAGCCGCGCCCGGCATCACGGTAAAGAGCTCGCGCAGCAGGTCCGCTTCGAGGCCGAGTTCTGGCAGCGACCGCCAACTGCCGGACCTGTCAGTTTCGACGAGACGTTCGGGAACCCCGCAATAGACGGTTCCGGGCGGCTGCGGCCAAAGCCCGTGCAGCGAAAAATGCGAGGCGTCGTATCGCCCGGCGCTCTGGCTCCGGCATTCGCGTACTTTGGGCCGCGTCTCGCAAAAGCCCGGCTGCCAGTTGACCGCCAGCACCAACTCGGTCTTCCGGCGCGCGGGCGCTTGTTTCGTCCGCGGCTTCTGCGCGGAAGAGCCGGCCTCGGCCTGGCGCCATTGCCCGCAATCGACGCTGACCCAGCGCCGCTCCGGCCTCGCGCCGGGGACCGTGATCAACAGATGCGTCGGCTCGGGCTTGTTGCCCGCCAGCAGCGCATAGGCCTCGCCCGGTCGAACGCGAACCTTCCCCGGATTGGCTTTGTTGCGGATCGCCGGCGTCGCCGGGCACGACGATTGCGCCAGGAAGCGCCCTTCAAGTCTCACTTCGGCGCGACCGCTTGTGACCGCAAGCCCGGTAAGGCTGATGCACAGAGCGAGAAGAAACGCGGCTCGCGCCAGGGACATGACGGCTCTCCGGATTGGACGGTCGCGGCGGACGACGAGTGCATCCCACAGCTTGTGGCCGGTTTTCAAGCCACGTCCGCAAGAGTGCGAAACACCGACGGCGATTGCTCCTTGCGCGCAATCGCGGCAATGTCCTCCTCCGTGAGCAAGGGGAACGCGATGGGCTTCGACAGCCAGAGAGAGATCAATTCACCCACCGGTGCCGTGCTTCGGCTTTACGAGCGCCGGCCGGCAGGGGCGCCGAGGGCGGTGGTGCAGATCAATCATGGCCTCGCCGAACATGCGGCGCGTTATGCGCGTTTTGCCGATTTTCTCGCCGAACGCGACATCGCCACCTTCGCCCACGACCATCGCGGCCATGGCCATACCACCGCGCCCGACGCGCCGGCGCGGATTTTTTCGACTGCCGGCGACGGGGCTGACAAGGTTGTCGCCGACATAACGGCGGTCCACGACCACATCGCGGAGACGCTGCCCGGCGTCCCGGTGATCGTCTTCGGCCATTCGATGGGCGGCCTCGTCGCGATGAACTTTGTCCTGGCGCATTCCAACCGCATTGCCGCTGCGGCGATCTGGAACGCCAACTTCACCGCCGGCCTCCTCGGTAAGGCGGCACGCGCCGTCCTCGCCTGGGAAAAATTCCGTCTCGGCTCCGACGTGCCCTCGCGCATGCTGCCACGTCTCACCTTCCAGGCCTGGGCAAAGCAGATTCCCGATCGACGCACCGACTTCGACTGGCTGTCGCGCGACCCGGAAGAGGTCGACAAATATGTCGCCGATCCGCTTTGCGGCTGGGACGCTTCGGTGTCGATGTGGCGCGACCTGTTCGACTGGGTATTCGCCGGGGCCGACGATGCGAATTTTTCGGCGATCCGCCGTGACCTGCCCTTCAGCCTCGTCGGCGGCGAGAAGGACCCGGCCACCGATGGCGGCAAGGCGGTCGCGGCCCTGGCCGCGCGCATGAAGGCGATGGGCTTTTCGAATCTGCAATCAACGATTTTCGCCGAGACCCGCCACGAGAGCCTGAACGAGATCAACCGCGACCGGATCATGTCCGATTTCGCCTCGTGGGTGGATGGCGTCCTCGCAGGACATGATGCGCCAAGCGCATAAACCCATGCTGGAAAACCGGGCTGACGCTGCCACGCCGATTTGCTAGTCCGAAAGGGTCCGCAACAACATCCGACGGGCCGACATGGCATCACCCCCCCTCGCCGGCATTCGCGTCATCGAACTTGCCCGCATCCTTGCCGGGCCTTGGGCCGGCCAGTTGCTGGCCGATCTCGGCGCCGATGTCATCAAGGTCGAAAACCCGGCCGGCGGCGACGACACCCGGCGCTGGGGCCCGCCCTTCGTCAAGAGCCATGACGGCGAGAATCTCTCTGCCGCCTATTATCACTCGACCAACCGCGGCAAGCGCTCGATCGCGCTCGACTTCGCCACACCGGAAGGCGCCGCTACGCTGAAGCGGCTGATCGGCAGTGCCGATGTCATCATCGAGAATTTCAAGCTCGGCGGGCTGAAAAAGTACGGCCTCGACTACGAAAGCCTGCGCACCGCCAATCCGCGCCTTGTCTATTGCTCGATCACCGGCTTCGGCCAGACCGGACCCTATGCCGCCCGCCCGGGTTACGATTTCATCATCCAGGGCATGGCCGGCATGATGTCGATCACAGGCGAACCGGGCCGCGAGCCACAGAAGGCGGGGGTCGCGATCTCCGACGTCTTCACCGGGCTTTATGCCGTGATCGCCATCCAGGCCGCTTTGCGCCACGTCGAACAGACCGGCGAGGGCCAGCATATCGACATGGCGCTGTTCGACAGCCAGATCTCGATCCTCGGCAACCAGAACCTCAACTATCTGGTCTCCGGCAAGCCGCCGGTGCAGATAGGCAACGCCCATATGAACATCGCGCCCTACGAGGTGCTGCCGGTCGCCGACGGTCACATCATCCTGGCGGTCGGCAATGACGGCCAGTTCCGCAACCTCTGCAAGGTCATCGGACTCGACGCGCTCGCCGACGATGCGGCGTTTGCCACCAACCCGGCCCGGGTCGAAAACCGTGCCGAGTTGCGCAAGACGCTGATCGGGCAACTTGCGAGTTGGCAGAAGGACACTCTGCTCGCAAAGCTGGAAGCCGCCAACGTGCCGGCAAGTCCGATCAACAACATCGCCGAAACCTTCGCCGATCCGCAGACGATCGCACGCGGCCTGCGCATGGACCTCGACGACGGCCATGGCAACCGGCTGCCTTCGGTGCGCGCGCCGATGCTGATGTCGAAGACGCCGCCGGTCTACGAGCGCCCGTCGCCCCGGCTTGGCGAGCACACGGACGAAATCCTGGCCGAACTGGAGGCGCGCGAAAAATGAGAACCGGCGGACAACTGGTCGTCGACTGCCTAGAGGCCAACGGCGTCAAGCGCATCTACAGCGTGCCTGGGGAGAGTTATCTCGCCGTCCTCGACGCTCTGCACGACTCGGCGATCGAGAACATCGTCTGCCGCCAGGAAGGCGGGGCCGCGATGATGGCCGACTGCGAAGGCCGGCTGACGGGAAAACCCGGCATCTGCTTCGTGACGCGTGGCCCGGGCGCCACCAACGCTTCCGCCGGCTTCCATATCGCCAGCCAGGATTCGAACCCGCTGATCCTGTTCGTTGGTCAGGTGGCGCGCGGCAATCTCGAGCGCGAGGCGTTCCAGGAGGTCGACTACCGGGCCTTCCTCGGCACCATGGCGAAATGGGTGGTTCAGATCGAGGATGCGGCGCGCGTTCCAGAACTCGTCACCCGCGCCTTCGCGGTCGCCACTTCCGGGCGGCCCGGGCCGGTCGTCGTGGTTCTGCCCGAGGATATGCTCACCGACGAGGTCGAGGCCCCGCAGCCGCTGCCCTTCGTTCCCGTCGAGACACGGCCCGGGCAGCCCGAGATGGAGCGGCTGGTCGAACTGCTTGGCGCGGCCGAGCGCCCGTTCCTGGTACTCGGCGGCACCCGCTGGACCGAGGACGCCGTGAAGCAGGTCTGCGCCGGCATCAGTCGCTGGCGCTTGCCGGTCGGCTGTTCTTTCCGCCGCCAGACCCTCTGCGACCAGATGCACGAATGTTACGCCGGCGACATCGGCATCGGCGCCAACCCGAAGCTCGCCGCCTACATCAAAAAAAGCGATCTCGTCATCCTCGTCGGCTGCCGCTTCGGCGAGATGCCGTCTGCCGACTATACGCTTCTCAAGAGCCCCTATCCGGACCAGAAGCTGGTCCACATCTTCCCCGACCCGGAAGAGCTTGGCCGCGTCTACCGGCCGACGCTGGCGATCAATGCCTCCAACACTGCCTTCGCCGAAGCATTTGCCGAGACCGCGCCGGAAGCGGCCCCGCGCTGGGCGAACCGCACCGAGGAACTGCACCAGTCCTATCTCGGATGGTCGACGCCGCCGACGGACGGGACAGGTGCTGTGAAGATGGGGCCGGTCATGTCGTGGCTGGAGGAAAACCTGCCCGAGGACGTCATCATCGCCAACGGCGCCGGCAATTTCGCCACCTGGATGCACCGCTTTCACCGCTATCGCCGCTTCAACGGGCAGGCGGCCCCAACGTCCGGCTCTATGGGCTACGGCGTGCCGGCCGGCGTCGCCGCGAAGGGCATCTTTCCCGAACGCGAGGTCGTGGTCTGGGCCGGGGACGGCGACTTCCTGATGAACGGGCAGGAATTCGCAACGGCCGTGCAATACGGCCGGCCGGTCATCGTGGTGATCCTCAACAACGGCATCTACGGCACCATCCGCATGCATCAGGAGCGCGACTACCCCGGCCGCGTGTCGGGGACGACGCTCCAGAACCCGGATTTCGCCGCCCTGGCCCGCGCCTATGGCGGCCATGGCGAGACTGTGGCGACGACGGAGGAATTCGCGCCAGCCTATGAGCGCGCGCGCGCCAGCGGCATACCGGCCATCATCGAGGTGAAGCTCGACCCGGAGGCGATCACGCCGACACGCACGCTTTCCCAGATCCGGAACCGCGAATAGGCTTGCCGCAGCGACCGCCAGCGCGACCGTCACATCCGCCGAGGTTGTCATCGCAACGGCCGCATGGTCAGTTGGCGCCCGGCTTGGGGACTGGGCAGACGGCGCATGAAAAAATTCGCGATGGACAGGATCGGCGAGGCAGTCACCGGCCATCTCCGCCCCGTCGCCCTTGCCTGCGCCGCGATCACCGCCGTCGCGCTTGCCGCGCTGGCCACCGGGCTGACGTTCAACGGTTCGGTGACCGACATCCTCAAGGTCGACACCCCGGTCTACAACGCCCTGGCCGCCGTCGAACGCGATTTCCATCGCTTTTCCACGGACGAGGTGCTGGTCGTAGAGGCCGGAGATTTCGGCACGCCGGACGCTTACGCCGCCCTTGAGGAGTTCGTCTCCGAGTTGCAGCTTGTCGAAGGCATCGAGGCGACGATTTCGGTGTTTTCGCTGCCCGGGCCGGGCAGCGGCGCCGAGCCATGGCTCGGGACGGAGGTCGCCAACGCCTTGCCGCCTGATCAGCGGCTCGATCGCTTTCTCGCCGGCCAGCCGCTGGCGGCGGATCTGATGGCAGCCGACCGCACGATGACACTTGTGGTGCTGATGATAGGCCAGAAGCACCAGCACGAGACTGTGCTGTCCGCCTCGTCGCGCGCCGAGATCGAGGTGATTGCGACCTCCTACGCCCCAGCGCTCTCGGTCGGCTTCGCCGGCCTCGGCGAAATCCACCGGTCGATCGAGCGTGCCTTGAAAAGCGACACGCTACTATTGGCGACCGTGTCGGTGTCTTTGTGCGTGCTTCTGGCGCTGCTGATCTTCCGCTCCTGGCGCGCCGCGCTCACCTGCGCGGTACCGCCCATCGTCGGCGTGATCTGGTTTTTCGGCTTCGCCGCCTTCGCCGGCGTCACCATAGACACCATCACCACCATCATTCCAACGCTATTGATCGTGGTCGGCTTCGCCGATGCGGTGCATCTCTATTTCGCCATCCTGCGCGCCCGCGACAGCGGCCTCGAAAGCCCCGCCGCCATCCGGGAGGCGGTGGCCGAGACCGGGCCGGCCTGCTTCCTGACCAGCCTCACCACCGCTGTTGCCTGCCTCGGCATTGGCCTTGCAGGCAGCGCCACGCTGGACACTTTCGCATGGGCAGGCTTCGCCGGCATGTTCATCCAGCTTGCGGCCGTCATCGCGCTGGTGCCGATCCTGGCGTCGCTGCTGCTTCCGCGCGAGCCTGAAAAGAAACCGGCCGCGACCGCCTTGTTCGCGGCCCTTTCCGGAGCTGCGACGGCCCTCATCGCCTACCGCCGGGCGATCGTCGCCGGTTCAGTGGTGCTTTTCGCATTGCTTGCCTATGCCCAGTCGCAGCTCGAAAGCGGCTTTCGTTTCTCCGAACACCTGCAGGAAGGAAGCGCGCTTGCCGAGGTCGAGGACCGGCTCGCCTCCAGGGGGCTCGGCAGCGGACAGATTTTCGTCGTTGTCGCAGACACGGGCGCCAAGACCGGTTTCGACGCGGCCGATACCGGCCGGCTGATCGAGGCGGCTCGCGCAGTTTTTCCTGATGCGGACGAAGAGACCGCGAGCAGGCTTTTCCCGGATGCCGAGCAGATCAACCGGCTTGCCGAGGAAGGCCATCCGCTCCTGCGCCGTTATGTCGCCCGCGACGGCTCACGCTACTTGCTGCCGGTTCCGCTCGACCTGTCGCTGACATCGAACCAGATCGTCGCCGAGGCCGAGGCGATCCGCGACAGGCTGGCCGACGCCGGGCTTTCCGACGTGACCGACCTTGTCGGCCTGCCGCTTCTGTCGGCGTACGAGGTGCCCGGCATGATCGCCGACCTTCAACTCGGCTTCTATGCCGCGCTCCTGCTGGTGGTGATTGTCCTCGTCGTCGCTACCGGTTCGCTGCGCATGGGGCTGGCATCACTGGTGCCGAACCTGATCCCGATCCTCGGCGTCGAGGCGTGGCTTTACCTGACGACCGGGCAACTCTCGATGACCGCGGCCGTCGCCTTTACCATCGCCTTCGGCATTGCCGTCGACAATTCGATCCACCTCGTCAACCGCTACCAGCGCGCATCCGCCGCCGGCACGGCCGCGCCGCTTGCGCTTGCCATCCGCGACACGGCCTCGCCGATCGCGGCGAGCACGCTGCTTCTGGTCGCCGGCCTCGGCGTAACCCAGATCTCCAGCCTGCCGTCGGTCGCCGTCTTCGGCGAACTCGTCTCGGGCTCTCTGGTCCTGGCGCTGTTTTCCTCTTTGTTCCTGCTGCCGGGCTTTGTTAGCCTGCTCGCCGCACCGGAGAAGAGTTAATGCGCTTGCTACCGCTCGCCATGGCCGTGCTCGCCGCCGCAAGCGGCAATGCCCATGCCCTCGACCTCGCCGATTACGTCGGGGTCTGGCGCGGCAAGGGCACCTATGAGCGCATGACCAGCGTGGAAAGCAGCGGCCGCCTCACCTGCAGACTGACGATCAGGGCGGAAGGCGGTGACCGCATCATCGTCGACGGGCGCTGCGGCGCCTCGGAAGGTTCGCGCGGCTTTTCGACCGAAATCACAGATACCGGCGGCGGCGCGCTTGTCGGCCGCAACCGCTCGGGGCCGGATTCGGGCCGCCAGAGCAGCGGCCGCCTCGGCGCCAACGGCTTCCGGCTGACCGGCGAGGACGCCACGGGCCGGCTGCTCTTCCAGCTTACCTCGCCACTTTCGGGGCGCATGGAAATGCATTCGGGAAGCTGGGACGGCGACCGTTACCAGACCGCCGACGTGGTGCTTTCGCGTCAGAACTGAAGCGAGGCAGGTGCCTGTCGACCGCGCGACCTATGCCGCGTCGAAATCGAGCACCAGCTTCTGCGACAGCGGCCGCGTCTGGCAGGCAAGGGTGAAGCCGGCCTCGATTTCCCACGGCTCCAGCGAGAAGTTGACCGCCATCTCGGTCTGCCCCTCGACGACGCGGCACCGGCAGGTGCAGCACATGCCGCCGGCACAGGAATACGGAAGCTCGATCCCGGCCTCGTGCGCCGCGTCGAGCACGTTGGCCGCCCCTTCGCCCATCGGGAACTCGCGCCGCATGCCGTCGAGCACGACCTCGATGGCGACCCCGTCGGCGGCGGCCTTCTTCGCCGCCTTCGACGGCGCGCGCGGCCGCGGCGCTTCGCCGGACGGCGTGAAGCGCTCGAAACGGATGCGGTCCTCGTCGACGCCGTAAGTCTTCAGCGTCGTGGCGACGTCGTCGATCATCTCGCCCGGCCCGCACAAAAAGACGCCGTCGGAGCCCAACGGGTCGATCAACCCGCGCTCGGAGAGCATCTCGATGCGTGCGCCGTCGATGCGGCCGTTCAGGAGGTCGACGTCCTGTTTTTCGCGCGACAGCAGATGCACCAGTGAAAATCGGCGCAGGTGCCGGTCCTTCAGGTCCTCCAGTTCCTCGCGGAACATGATCGTCTCGGTCGAGCGGTTCCCGTAGACGAGCGTCACGGTCGAATCCGGTTCGTGCCCGAGCACCGTCTTGGCGATCGACAGCATCGGCGTGATGCCGGAGCCCGATGCGATCAGCAGATAGTCGTGGCGCGGCCCGGCCAGAGAGGTGAAGCGCCCTTCCGGCGGCATGACACGGATGGTGTCGCCGACCGCCAGCCTGTCGTTGACGAAGCGCGAAAAGCGCCCGTCGGCGACCTTCTTGACTCCGACCTTGAGCTGCGCGTCGCCCGGGGCCGAGCAGATCGAATAGGAGCGGCGTACGTCCTCGCCGTCGAGGCTCGTCGCCAGCGTCAGGTACTGGCCGGGCTTGAAGCGGAACGTCTCGCGCAGATCCTCGGGCAGGTCGAAGGCGATCGCGACGGCTTCCGGGGTCTGGCGCTCGATCGCCGAAACGGTCAGGTCGTGAAATCGGGGGGCCATGGTCAACTCCAGCAGAGCGCGCAACGCCGGTTCGCGGCGCTCAGATGCATTTGAAATAGTCGAACGGTTCGCGGCAGGCGGTGCAGCGATAGTGCGCCTTGCAGGGCGTGGACCCGAATTCGGAGACCCGCTCGGTTTCCTCGGAGTCGCATCGCGGACAGGAAACGACAGTCTCGCCGAACAGCGCCCGGATCGAATTGGAGCCTTCGACCGGCGGCGCGATGCCATAGGCGCGCAACTTCTCGCGGCCTTCCGCGGTGATCCAGTCGGTCGTCCATGCAGGCGAGATCACCCGCTCCACGCGCGCCTCGAACCCTGCCTCACGCAGCGCGGTCTCCACTGCCAGCTCGATCGCCAGCGTCGCCGGGCAGCCGGAATAGGTCGGCGTCACTTTCGCCACGGCGACATCGCCGTCCATTTCGACCGAGCGCAGGATGCCGAGATCGGCCACCGTGACACATGGCACCTCGGGATCGGGCACCGACGCGGCGGCGGCCCAGGCGCGGCTTCTCTCCTCCCCGCGAGTGGGCAGAAAGGCGGCTGCCGGCGCTTCCATCACCATACCGCTCCCGGATAAGTGCGCTGCATGTGCTGCAGGTCGGCGAGCAGGAAGCCCATCGCCTCCCCGTGCCGGCCTTCGCGCCCCCCGCGCTGGGCGAACGGCGCCTGCACGAAGTCGAGCCCGGCCTCGGCAAAGATGGCGCCAACGGTGCGGTCGAACGGGTCGCGCAAGGTCGACGGGTCGGGTGCAATACCGGCCGCGGCCACGGCCTCGGTCACCGCGTCGCCGTCGAACAGTTCCTCGACATAGGGCGCCAGCGCGTCGACCGCTTCTTCCATTCGCCTGCGGCTCTCCTCGGTGCCGTCGCCGAGCCGCACCACCCATTCGCCGGCATGGCGGATGTGGTAGGCGACCTCCTTGACCGCCTTGGCGGCGACCCCCGCAAGCGTCTCGTCGCTGGAACCCGCGGCCTGCTGCCAGAACGGCTCCATGAAGGCCGCAAAATAGAGCTGGCGCAGCATGGTGTGGGCGAAGTCGCCATTCGGTCGCTCGACCATCAGGCAGTTGAGATATTCGCGCTCGCGCCTCAGATAGGCGAAGTCGTCTTCCGTACGCCCCTTGTCCTCGACTTCGGCCGCATATTGATAGAGCGAGCGCGCCTGGCCGATCAGGTCCAGCGCCATGTTCGGCATGGCGAGATCTTCCTCCAGCATCGGCGCATGGCCGCACCATTCCGACAGCCGGTGGCCGAGCACAAGATGGTCGTCGGCGAGCCGCAGCAGGAAAGTGGCCAGCGTGTCGCGGTCGACCGCGTTCTCAATCGCCATCACATGTGCCCCACTTCGTCGGGGATGTCGTAGAAGGTCGGGTGGCGGTAGACCTTGGTCAGCGCCGGCTCGAAATTCTCATCCTTGCTTTCCGGGTCCGAGGCGGTGATCGCCGACGACGGCACCACCCAGATCGAGACCCCCTCGCCGCGGCGCGTATAAACGTCGCGAGCGGCCTGGATCGCCATCACCTCGTCGGCGGCGTGCACGGAGCCGCAATGCTTGTGGGCAAGCCCGTTGCGGGGCCGGATAAAGACTTCCCAGAGCGGGATTTCGTTCTTTGCCATTCTGGTTACTCCGCTGCCAGCTTCGTCGCCTCGCGCCGCGCCCGGCGCTTCTCGGCATGCGCAAGCGCTGCCTCGCGCACCCATTGGCCGTCCTCCCACGCCTTCCGGCGGGCGACGATGCGTTCGCGGTTCATCGGTCCGCCGCCCTTGACCACGCGCCAGAACTCGTCCCAGTCGATCTCGCCGAAATCGTAGGAGCCGCGTTCCTCGTTCCATCTGAGGTCAGGGTCGGGGAAGCTCAGGCCCAGATATTCGCCCTGCGGCACGGTGGCGTCGACGAATTTCTGCCTGAGCTCGTCATTGGTGAAGCGCTTGATCTTCCACTTCATCGACTGGTCGCCATGCTGGCTGTCGGAATCGTGCGGCCCGAACATCATCAGCGACGGCCACCACCAGCGGTTCAGCGCGTCCTGCGCCATCTCCTTCTGCTCGGGCGTGCCGCGCGCCAGCGTCATCATGATCTCGTAACCCTGGCGCTGATGAAAGCTTTCCTCCTTGCAGACCCGGATCATCGCCCGCGCGTAGGGCCCGTAGGAGCAGCGGCAGAGCGGGATCTGGTTCATGATCGCGGCCCCGTCGACCAGCCAGCCGATGGCGCCGATGTCGGCCCAGGTGAGCGTCGGATAGTTGAAGATGGAGGAATATTTGGCCTTGCCGGAGAGAAGCTCCTCGGTCATCTGCTCGCGGCTGACGCCCAGCGTCTCGGCCGCCGAATAGAGGTAGAGCCCGTGGCCGCCCTCGTCCTGCACCTTGGCCAGAAGGGCCGCCTTGCGCCGCAGCGACGGCGCCCGCGTGATCCAGTTGCCCTCCGGCAGCATGCCGACGATCTCGGAATGCGCGTGCTGGCCGATCTGGCGCACCAGCGTCTTGCGATAGCCTTCCGGCATCGGGTCGTTGGGCTCGATCTTTTCCTCGGCGTCGATGCGCGCCTGGAACGCGGCGAGGAAGGCCTCGTCCTCATCCGTGTCGGTCTTGGCGCCGATCAGACCCTGACTGTACATGCTGGCTCCTCCGTGGTCGGATGGCGGGATACCCGTCCGATCTTCGATATGTAACAAAAAATCGGAAAATCTGCAATATTTCGTAACATACAAATGGAGGGACCATGCCGGATTTCGGAGTAAGCGAGGCCGAGGAAACGCTTGCGCGCGTCTTTGCGCCGTGGATCGTCGATATGGGGCTGAAACCGCAGGGTTTCGACGCATCGGGCGGCGATTTCCTGCTGCCGGAAAACCCGGCGCTGGTTCATGTCGGCGGCGTGATCTGCGGCCAGGCGACGGCGGCGGCCGCCGACACCTGCTCGGTGGTGGCGCTGGCGGCCCTGAACGGCCGTTTCCGCATCTGCACCACGGTCGACCTTACCACCCATTTCATCCGTCCGCTGAAACCCGGAGCGGTCGAGATCCGCGTCGAGGTGCTCTCCAACGGCCGGCGCATGGCCTACACCCGCGTCGAAATGAAGGCGAAGGGCGAGGACAAGGTGGCGGTCACGGCGACCAGCGCGTTTGCATATCTGGAGGATTAGCCAACGGCGCGAGCGGTTCCTTCAAATCCCGCCGAACCTGCCCCTGAACCTCTTTGCGTCGACCTGCGCCGGCAGGCCGGAGGCGTCGAGCCAGGCTTCGCTCGGTTCGGCAAGTGCGGCATAGACCGCCTTCACCCGGGCCCGCGTCATTTCGCCGGGCCAGTCGGCCGGCAGAAGGTCGGCCGGCAGGCCGGGATCGCGCAGCACGATGCGGCGCCAGGAATGGTCAACCAGAACGCGCGCCGCCATGGCGTCGAGTGGCGAAAGCCGCGCCCCGCGCTCAAGCGCGCGACCAAGCGGCGTCAGTTCCTCGTCGAGCGCCCGGTAGGCCGTGGCCAGTTCATCGAGATCCCAGAGCGCGGACAGCTCCGGCGCTTCACGCAGAGCCGTCCCGCGCACGACCAGCAGGCCGGGCGGAATATCCTCGGTCAGTTCCGGGATGTTGGCGAAGGGCCGGACGAAGGCGCCGGCACCCGCCGCGGCGAAGCCCAACTCGGCCATTGCCTGCTCGCGCCCGGCGCGCGCGCCGTTGGCCCCGCTCGCCGGCGCCACCGCGACCAGCCAGGTGCCGTCCCACCCGGGCGGGCCGGCGGCATAGATACGCTTGGTGGCGAAATCGAAGGCGTGGCGGCCTTCCTCGGCCAGACGGTAGAAGGAGTTGCGGCCGTCGCGCTCGCGCTCCAACCAGCAATCGGCGGCGAGGCGCGACATCGCGGTGCGCACCGCGCCGGTCTCGATCCTGAGCCGCGCCATCAGTTCCTGCAGCACCGACAGGCCGACGCGGCCGCCGCGCGGCACCACCGCATCGCCGAAAAAGGTGACGATCAGCGACCAGACGCGAAGCCGCCCGCGCCCGTGCAAGGCGTCGATCAGGCCTTCAAGCGCGCTTTCGGCCGAACTCTCCGTGACATCCATGCGAGGCAGATGGCACGGCGACGGCCGGATTGGCAAGTTAGCGGGATAGCCTGAAGCCGGCTCCGCGCGAAGCGGAGCCGGAGACGATTACATGCGCTCGTTGATATCAGTGGCCCTCACATCGCCGCGACGAAGCGGTGGCCGGCGCCGTCCTTTTCCACCATGCCGACGCCCGGATAGCTGAAGTGGTAGCCGAGCAGCTTGATCTTGTCGGTTGCCGCGCGGTCGACCAGCGCCTGCCGCGTCTGGATGGCGAGATCGGGAATGGCGTCGAAGCCGAATTTCCAGTCGGGATGCTCGATCGAGACGATCTCGTTGGGCGTCACGTCGCCGGTGATGATCAGCCCGTCACCGCCCGCGACCTCGAGCGAGATGTGGCCGGGCGTGTGCCCCGGCGTCTCCAACACGGAGATGCCGGAAACGATCTCGTCGCCGGCCCTGACCATGGTCACGCGGCCTTCAACCGCGGCGAGATCGCGTTGCGCGCCCTTGGCGAAGCCATGCATTTCCTCGGGCAACTGGTTGAAGATCTCCGGGTTCATCCAGAAATCCCACTCGGCCGCGCCGACAAAATAGGCGGCGTTCGGGAAGGCGAGCGCATCGCCATCGCCGAGCGTGCCCCAGACATGGTCGGGGTGGGCGTGGGTGAAGACGACCTTGGTGATCGAGGCCGGGTCGATGCCGGCATTGGCGAGGTTCTGCGCCAGCTGGCCGGTGGTGTCGGGCTGGAACTTGCCGCCCGAGCCGTTGTCGACCAGCACGAGGTCGTCACCGGCCTTGATCAGCGGGATGTTGGTCGCCGGCTGCGCCATCTCGGCCCAGCCCATCTCCTTCGCGATCTCGGACAGTTGCTCGGGCGTGGCGTCCGGCGCCAGAACGTTCATCGGCAGCCGCAGGTCGCCGTCGCTCATCACGGTGATCTCGAAATCACCCTGGGTGAAGCTGTGGCGCTTCTCGAGCAGCGCGAAGGCCGACGTTGGGAGTAGCGGGGTGGCGATGAGCGCTGCGCTCCCGGCAAGGAAGCGGCGGCGGCTCAGGAAATCGATCAGTTCTCTTGCGTCTAATGTGGTCATCACAATCCTCCCGAAAAGGGCGTATCGTTGGGATCGCGACGCTAGGCCCGCCGGGGCGCGACGGGAAATCACAACAAGGTCATCGATCCGATGACCTGCCTTCTTCATCGAGTCCGGCCACGCCTCCGACCAGGATCGCAGTCGCGATCCCGGCATAGGCGCGGCGGCTGACCGCCCCGCCCTCGCGGAACCACATATAGAACCAGTTGAGCATGCCGAAGAGGCTCATTGTCACCGGCTTCAAAAGCCGCGAGCCGTCGAAGAGTTCGGGCCGCACGGCGCGGATCGCGTCGGCGAAGCGTTCGACGAGCTGGCGTTCCAGCGCCTTGAGCTGCGCCTGATCGTCCTCGGGCAGAAGCTGCAGGGCGCCGAGTTGTACCTTGTGCTCGGCGTCGGCGTCCCGGTAGGCCTCGAGCAGTGCCGCGACCAGCGATTCGAGCCGCGCGCGCGGCTGCGCCTCCGGCTCGTCCGCGGCCTCGACGGCATCAACCAAAGCTTCCAGATGCGTGTTGATGATGTCGAAGAGCAGCGCCTCCTTGGAGGCGTAGTAGTGGTAGAGCAACGCCTTCGACACGCCGCAATCGGCGGCGAGCGAGGCCATGGAAGCGCGGTCATAGCCGTCGCGCGCGAAGGTCAGCGCCGCCTGGTGCAGAAGCGCACGGCGCTTGTCGTCATAGTCCTTGGCGCGGGTGCGGGCCATTATCCCTTGGGCCGGTTGTCGAGGATGCGCTGTGCCTTGCCCTGGCTGCGCGCCACCTTCTCCGGCTCGGTCACGTCGACCCGGACCGTGATGCCGACCACATCCTTGATGCGTTCGCGCAAAGCCGCCGCAGACGCCTTGCGCGCGTCGGCGCTGGCATGCGTCACGACCGCCTCGACATGCACCGTCATTTCGTCCATGCGGCCTTCGCGGGTGAGCTCGATCTGGAAGTGCGGCGCCAGCCCGTCGAGCGCCAGGATCTGCTCCTCGATCTGGGTCGGGAACACGTTGACGCCGCGCAGGATCATCATGTCGTCGGAGCGGCCGGTGATCTTTTCCATGCGCCGCATCGAGCGCGCCGTGCCCGGCAGCAGCCGGGTCAGGTCGCGCGTGCGGTAGCGGATGATCGGGAAGGCCTCTTTCGACAGCGAGGTGAAGACCAGTTCACCACGCTCGCCGTCGGCGACCGGCTCGCCGGTCTGCGGGTCGATGATCTCGGGATAGAAATGGTCCTCCCAGATGTGCAGCCCGTCCTTGGTCTCCACGCATTCATTGGCGACCCCCGGCCCCATCACCTCCGACAGCCCGTAGATGTCGACCGCATGCATGTCGAAGGCCTGCTCGATCTCGCTTCGCATGGCGTTTGTCCACGGTTCGGCGCCGAAGATGCCGACCTGAAGCGGGCTCTCTCGCGGATCGAGCCCTTGCGCGCGGTATTCGTCCAGGATCGACAGCACATAGGACGGCGTGACCATGATCGTAGTGGCGCGGAAATCCTCGATCAGCGTCACCTGCCTTGTCGTCATGCCGCCCGAGACTGGCACCACGGTGCAGCCGAGCTTCTCGGCCCCGTAATGCGCGCCGAGCCCGCCGGTGAAAAGCCCGTATCCATAGGCGATATGCACGATGTCGCCCGGCCGCGTGCCCGAGGCGCGCATCGAGCGCGCCATGCAGGTCGCCCAGACATCGAGGTCGTTTCTCGTATAGCCGACCACGGTCGGCTTGCCGGTCGTGCCCGAGGAGGCGTGGATGCGCATGACCTGCTCGCGCGGCACCGCGAACATGCCGAAAGGATAGTTGTCGCGCAAATCGGTCTTGACAGTGAACGGGAACTTCGAAAGGTCCGACAGCGTCTTCAGATCGTCCGGATGCACGCCCGCATCGTCGAAGCTCTTCTTGTAGAACGGCACATTGGCGTAGGCGTGTTTCAGCGACCATTTCAGCCGCTGGAGCTGCAGCGCCGAAATCTCGTCGCGCGAGGCGATTTCGATCGGCTCGAGGTCGTCCTTCCTGGGGGTCAGGTCCTTCATGGTGCTCCTCCCGAGGCCGGCCGGGCGGCGGCCTCAGCCATTCCCGTCGTCGAAATGCGTGCCGTCGATCATGCGCGAATTGCCGCGAAACTCGGCGATCAGCGTGCCCTTCTGGTCGCTCACCCGCACGTCGTAGATGCCGGAGCGCCCGAAACGGGCGATCTCGCGCGCTTCCGCCGTCAGCCGGTCGCCGAGCCGGCCCGGCGCGATGAAGGTGATCGAGTTGTGCTGGGCGACGACGATCCGGTTGTAGGAATTGCAGGCAAAGGCGAAGGCCGAATCCGCCAGCGTGAAGATGTAGCCGCCATGGCAGATGTCGTGGCCGTTGGTGTGATGGGTCTCGACCGTCATCGACAAGGTCGCAGTGCCGGGGCCGACCGCGTCGAGGCTGGCGCCAAGCCATTTGGACGCATCGTCGCGCGCCCACATCGCGTCCGCCGACCTGCGCGCGATCTCTTCCGCCGACAACGCCATCACCTGCCCTCCCCTGACGCGGAACGTCGCCGCGCTCGTCTTTACGATCTTGCATAAACCGGCCGGACGGTCAATAATACTTTCGGAAGCTGCGCCGGCCCGCGCGGCCTTGTTCAGGGAGGATGACGGGCATGGAGGCGACACGCGGCCTTGCTGAGGCGTTCGACATCAACGCGCTGCCGCCGGGCTTTGCCGACGACCCCTTTCCCGTCTATCGCGCACTGCTCGAACACGCGCCGGTCAAGCGTTTCGCCGACGGCTCGGTGATGCTGTCGCGCTACGCCGACCTCGACCGCGTCTACCGCGACACGAAGACCTTCTCGTCCGACAAGAAGGTCGAATTCCTGCCCAAGTTCGGCGACACGCCGCTTTACGAGCATCACACCACCAGCCTGGTCTTCAACGATCCGCCACTGCACACCCGTGTGCGCAAGATCATGATGGGCGCGCTCACCCCCAGGGCGATCGCCGCGATGGAGCCGGGGCTGATCGCGCTGGTCGACGGCCTCATCGACCGCATCGCCGAAAAGGGCGAAACCGACCTGATCGAGGATTTCGCCGCCGCCATCCCGGTCGAGGTCATCGGCAACCTTTTCGTCATGCCGCATGAGGAGCGCGGACCGCTGCGCGACTGGTCGCTGGCGATCCTCGGCGCGCTGGAGCCGGTGCTGACGGAAGAGCAGCAGAAACGCGGCAACGACGCCGTCACCGCCTTCAAGGCCTATCTGGCCGACCTTGCCTCCGACCGCCGCGCCAATCCCGGTGACCCGGCGACCGACGTGCTCACCCGCCTCATCAACGGCAATGACGGCGAGCTTCTGTCCGACACAGAGCTTCTGCAGAACTGCATCTTCATTCTTAATGCCGGCCACGAGACCACGACCAACCTGATCGGCAATGCGCTGCACGAACTCACGCAGTGGCCCGAAGAGCGCCGTCGCCTGATGCAAAGCCCGGAACTGATCGATACCGCCGTCGACGAGTTCCTGCGCTTCCAGAGCCCCAACCAGCTCGGCAACCGCATGACGGTCGAGACCTGCCAATTCCATGGCGAAGAGATCGCGCCGGGAACCCGCATCCATTTGGCGATCGGCGCCGCCAATCGCGACCCGCGCCAGTACGACGAGCCCGAGAGGCTCGACATTTCGCGCAAGCCCAACCGCCACCTCGCCTTTGCGCAGGGCCCGCATCTGTGCGCCGGCTTCTCGCTTGCGCGCATGGAAGGCCGAATCGCGATTTCACGCTTTCTGCAACGGTTTCCCGACTACCGCCTTGCCGGCGAGCCCAAACGTACCGGCCGCGTCCGCTTCCGCGGCTTTTCGCACCTGCCGGCGCGCACTGCGTAGCTGCACAAACCAGAAATTTTCCTCCGGCTCAGGAGCCTCCGCAATGACCATTCTCGCCCTCAACAGCTATGCCGCCGGCAAGTGGATCGCACCGTCCGGCAACACGACCAAGCTGAAAAGCGCCATCGATGGCCGCGTCATCGCCGAACTCGGCGCCAGGCTCGACTTCGCTGCCATGCTCGACCATGCCCGCAAGGTCGGGGGCCCTGCCCTGCGCGCCATGACGTTCCACGAGCGCGCGGCGGCGCTGAAGGCGGTGGCCCAATATCTCAACGAGCGCCGCGACGCGCTCTACGAACTTTCCTACGACACCGGCGCCACCAAGCCCGATTCCATGATCGACATCGACGGCGGCATCGGCACCCTGTTTGTCTTTTCCTCCAAGGGCCGCCGCGAACTGCCCGACGACGTCATCTATGTCGATGGCGGCATCGAACAGCTCGGCAAGTCCGGTGCCTTCCTCGGCCAGCACGTCGCCACCTCGCTGCAGGGCGTCGCCGTCCACATCAATGCCTTCAACTTCCCCGTCTGGGGCATGCTGGAAAAGCTCGCGCCGACGCTGCTGGCAGGCGTTCCGGCGATCGTGAAGCCGGCCTCGGCGACCGCATGGCTCGCCGAGGCAGCCTTCCGCATGATCGTCGAATCCGGTGTGCTGCCCGACGGCGCGGTCCAGTTCGTCGCCGGCTCCACCGGCGACCTGCTCGACCGTCTCGGTTCGCAGGACGTCGTCTCCTTCACCGGCTCCGCAGCGACCGCCAGCATGCTGCGCGCCAACCGCACGATCCTGGAGAACGCGACCCGCTTCATTGCCGAGCAGGATTCGCTCAACGCCACCATTCTGGGGCCGGATGCCGCCCCCGGCACGCCGGAATTCGACACCTTCGTCAAGGAGGTGCATCGCGAGATGACGGCCAAGGCAGGTCAGAAATGCACCGCCATCCGCCGCATACTGGTGCCGGCCGACCATCGCGACGCCGTCATCGAGGCGATCTCGGAGCGGCTGTCGAAAACGGTGATCGGCGATCCGCGAGCCGAGACCACCCGCATGGGCGCGCTGGCGAGCCTCGACCAGCGCCGCGACGTGCTCGAAAAGGCAGCCCTGATCGGCTCCGAGGCGCGCCGCGTCTTTGGCGGCGATGACGGCTTCGCCCCGGATGGGGTCGACGCCGAAAACGGCGCCTTCGTCTCGCCGATGCTGTTTGCCTGCGACGATCCCGACGGCGCGGAAAAGATCCATTCGGTCGAGGCCTTCGGCCCGGTCTCGACCGTCATGGCCTACCGCGACCTCGATCATGCCACCGCGCTTGCCAATCGCGGCGCCGGCTCGCTGGTCGCCTCTGTCTTCACCCACGACCGCGACGTCGCCCGCAAGGTCGTGCTCGCCTCCGGCGCCTTCCACGGCCGGCTCTATTTCGCCAACCGCGACACCGGCCGCGAGGCCACCGGGCACGGCTCGCCGCTGCCGCATCTGGTCCACGGCGGGCCCGGGCGCGCCGGCGGCGGCGAGGAGATGGGCGGCATCCGCGGCGTCATGCACTACATGCAGCGTACTGCCGTGCAGGCCAGCCCCGACCTTCTGGCCGGCATCACCCGCACGCACGTAAAGGGCGCGACGACCACGTCCGGCGAAAAACATCCATTCCGCTTGCGCTTTTCCGAACTCGAGATCGGCCAGACGCTCGAAACCGCGTCACGAACGGTGACGCTCGCGGACATCGAGCATTTCGCCGAGTTCACCGGCGACAATTTCTATGCGCACATGGACGAGGAAGCGGCCAGGGCGAACCCGTTCTTCCCGGGCCGCGTCGCCCACGGATACCTGATCCTGTCCTTCGCCGCCGGCCTTTTCGTCGACCCGGCACCGGGCCCGGTGCTCGCCAATTACGGGCTCGACAATCTGCGTTTCATGAAGCCGGTTTCGCCCGGCGACACGCTCACGGTGCAGCTGACGGCAAAAGCCAAGACACGCCGCAACGCCGAGTATGGCGAGGTGCGCTGGGACGTCACCGTCACCAACCAGGATGGCGAACAGGTCGCCGGTTATGAACTCCTGACGATGAACGCCATGTAGGCTCGGCCCTACCCTACCGACCTGCCGCGCCACAAGAGCAAGCCGGCGAGGCAGGTTCCGCAGATCGCGATCAGCACCGCCGCGAAAGCGACGGTCGAAGCGGCGATGCCGATGACAAGCAGTGACACCGCGACCGACGCGCCGATCTGGCTCGTGAAGCCGTAGAACGCCGCCGTGAAGCCGGCGATGTCGCCATGCGGGTCGAGCACCATGGCGGCGGCGTTGGAATAGACGATAAGATAGCTGGTCGCGAACAGCACCAGCAGGGCCGTCATCAGGTAGGCGTTCATCCATCCTGCCAGCGCGAACGTGACCATCAGACCGGCCGAGATGATCAGCACCGCGTTGCCGGCGATCATGGCATCGACGACGCCGACACGCCGGATCAGGCGCCGGTTGATGGTCTGGCCAATCACGATGCCCATGCCATGCAGGGCGAAGAACAGCGCAAAGCCGGTCCCGGTCAGTCCGAATGCGTGCTCGTAGATGCGCGGGGCCACCGCGAGGATCAGGAGCATCGACGACATGATCACAGCCGAAAGGAGCAGGAAATGCCGTGACTGGGGATGCCGGAAAAGACGTAGCGTGCGCGCGGCGAAGACCTTCGGCCTGACCGCGTCCATCGAACGGCTGGAAAGGGTTTCCGGCAACCGCAGAAGTGCGAGCAGCAGACCGGCGGCGAATATCGCCAGTGCCAGGAAGATGAACCGCCAGCCGGCGACCGCCGCCATGCCGGCACCGATCAGCGGCGCGAAGATCGGCCCGACCGCGAAGATAGCCGTCGCCAGCGCGAGGCTGCGGGCGAGTTCCTCGCCCGCATGGAGGTCGCGCAGTATGGCGCGCGAGCAGACGATCGCGGCGGCCGCGCCTGCGCCCTGAAGGAGACGACTCGCCAGAAGCGCGAGAATTGACGGCGAAAATGCCGCGCTCAGGCAGCCGACCAGAAACAGGCCGAGGCCGGCCCCCAGGACCAGGCGCCGTCCGAACCGATCGGAAAGCGAACCCCAGAGCAATTGTCCGAGGCCGGCGCCGACCATGTAGAGGGTGATCGTCCACTGCACCTGCTCGAACGGTGCATCCAGGTCCGCGGCCATGGCCGGAAAGGACGGCAGCGTGATGTCGACCGTGAAGGCCGAGATCGACATCAGGAGCCCGCAATAGACGACGATGGCGCGCTGGTTCACGCGTCGTCTTTCCCCGGAAAGGAAATTGCGTCGACAAGCCGGCTCGCCGTACCGAGGGCCGCCCCGCAGGCGACCGCCATTTGCGGCAGCAACATCCATTCCAGCGTCCAGGCCGCACCGGAGCGCTCGTTCTCGTGAACCATCGCCTGATGCATGCCGGCAACCAGCGTCGCGTTGAAGCGCGCCAGCGTCACGAGGGTTTCCGCCCCCACCGGATTGACCTTGTGCGGCATCGCCGAGGAACCGCCACCCGAGGCGAGCTTGACCTCGCCGACCTCGCTTTGCGCGGCCAGCGCGATGTCCTGGCCCATCTTGCCGAGGCTGCCTGTCACCAGCGACAGCCACGAGGCGAGGTCCGCCATGCCGTCCCGCTCCGAGTGGCGGGCATCGGCCACCGCCGTCAGGCCGAGCGCGATCGCCATCCTGCGGCCGACCGCCTGTCCCTTCCCGCCCAGCCTGTCAAGCGTGCCGGCGGCCCCGCCGAAATGCAGGACGGCAACGCTCTCACGCACGCCGGCAAGCCGCGACTTGTGGCGCAGTAGCGGATCACGCCAGCTCCTGATCTTGCGCGCCGCGGTGACGGGGATCGCCGCCTGCATGCGTGTATGGGCCATGACTTCGATGTCGCCGTAGCGCTCGGAAAGCGTGGCGAGTAGCCCGGCAAGTGCGTCGATCCGCGCGCCCAGGACGTCGAGGACGCGGGATAGCCGCATCGACAGGCTTGTGTCGATGACGTCCTGGCTGGTCGCGCCAAAATGGACATGTCCGGCAAGCGCCTCGCCGACCTCACTTCGCAACTGACTGACCAGGGTCGGCACGACAACGCCGTCGCGTGCAACGCCCTCGCGCAAACCCTCAAGATCGGGCTCGAACGCCTTGATCCGACTCGCGATCTCTTGCCCCGCACCGGCGGGAATCACGCCCTCCGCAGCCTCCGCTTCCGCCAGCGCAGCCTCGAAGCCAAGCATGGCGACGATTTCGGCGTCGACGGCGAACTCGGCGGCGATCTCCGGGTCGCCGACCAGGCCTGAAAGGAATGGATGCTCGAAAGGGGAAACGCTCACGTCGCCATCGCGCTCAGATGTCGAAGAAGATGGTTTCCTTCTCGCCCTGGAGATGGATGTCGAAGCTGTAGACATTGCCCTCGCGCGGCGCAATCAACGTCGGCACGCGCACCTGGTGCTCGACGCGCTGCAGGATCGGGTCTTCGGCATTGGCCTTTTCCTCGTCGCCGAAATACATGCGCGTGTGCAGGCCGAGATTGATGCCGCGCGCCACGATCCAGAAGGTGATGTGCGGCGCCATCGGCCGACCGTCGCGGAACGGCACCCGGCCGGGCTTGATCGTCTCGAACACGAACTCGCCCGTTTCCATATGCGCCGGGCAGCGGCCCCAGCCGGTGAAGTTGGGATCGGCCGATCCACGGGTTTCCGAGGGCGAGTTGTAGAGCCCGTCCGCGTCGGCCTGCCAGATTTCCACCAGCGCGTCGCGCAGCGGCGTGCCGGTGCCGTCTAGAACCCTCGACTTGACGGTGATGCGCTCCCCCTTGGTCTTGTCGTTGACCATCGAGAGGCCGAGATCGGCATCGTAGACCCCGCCGATGTCGCAGAAATTCGGCGTCAGCCCGATGTGCACGTAGGGGCCGGCGGTCTGCGACGGCGATTCCTTCAGGCGGTTGAGGTCCTGGGCCATCAATTGCCCTCCTTGCGGTTCTCGAACATCGTCGAGCGGCGCCCGCGCAGCACGATGTCGAACTTGTAGGCCATCGCGTCCATCGGAATCGTCGCCTCCATGTCGAGCGGCGCAATCAGCGTCTCGATCGCCTCGCGGCTCGGGATGGTGGACACGATCGGGCATTTCCAGATCAGCGGATCGCCCTCGAAATACATCTGTGTGATCAGCCGCTGCGCGAAGCCGTTGCCGAAGATCGAGAAGTGAATGTGCGCGGGCCGCCAGTCGTTGATGCCGTTCGGCCAGGGATAGGGTCCCGGCTTGATGGTGCGGAAGATGTAGCCGCCCTCCTCGTCGGTGATGGTGCGCCCGCAGCCGCCGAAATTGGGATCGAGCGGCGCGAAATACTGGTCCTTCTTGTGCCGGTAGCGTCCGCCGGCATTGGCCTGCCAGAATTCGAGCAGCGCGCCGGGTACGCCCTTGCCCCGCTCGTCGAGAACCCGGCCGTAGACGAGGATGCGCTCGCCGATCGCACTTTCGCCGGGCTTGGCGAAATTGTGGATCATGTCGTCGTCGAGTTCGCCCAGCATGTTGTGGCCGAAGACAGGCCCGGTGATCTCGCTGATCGTGTTGTCGAGCGACAGGAGCGCCTTTTGCGGCGAGCGCAGGACCGAGGTCTTGTAACGCGGCGTGAAGGCCGGCGGATGCCAGTCGCGGTCACGCTGAAAGAACGAGCCCGTCTCGGGCATCTTGTTCGACATCTCAGTTCCCTCCCTCGGCGGACCGTTCCATCTCCGCCAGCGTCTGCTTGACCACCTTGATGGCATGATTGGCCGCCGGCACGCCGGCGTAGATTGCCACATGCAGCAGCGCCTCGCGAATATCGTCGGGCGTGGCGCCCGTATTCGCTGTCGCTCGTACATGCATGGCGACTTCCTCATAGTGACCGAGCGCTGCCAGAAGCGCGATGGTCACCATCGAGCGTTCGCGTCTGGTCCAGTTCGAGCGTGACCAGACATGGCCCCATGCCGCCTCGGTGATCAGATCCTGAAAAGGCTCGTCGAAGGCCGTCTTGCTGGCCTCGGCACGATCGACATGGCCGTCGCCCAGAACGGCGCGACGCGTCGCCATCCCCTGCCCATGCCGCGCCGACTTTTCCGAAGAAACGGTCATCTCCGCCTCCATCATCACATGAGTCTATTCAATCAGAATATCTGAGTTATGAAAAATGAGATTTTTCACCGTTTTCATACCGTTTCTGATATTGATGAGGAATGCGGATCAAGACACGGCATCTGACCGTCTTTCTCGAGATCGCCCGGCGCATGAGCGTCGGCAAGGCGGCCGCCGCCCTCAATCTTTCGCAGCCGGCGGCCACCCGCACCATGCGCGAGCTCGAGGACGAACTCGGCATGCCGTTGCTTGCGCGTGACGGCCGGGGCATCCGCCTCACCTCGGCTGGCGAGGCATTCCGTCGCCACGCCGCTGCCAGCCTCGCAGCGCTGCGCCAGGGCGTCGACACGCTGCGCGGGCTCGAGGCTAGCAGCGTACCACCGCTCCGGATCGGCGCCCTGCCCACCGTCTCGGCGCGAATCATGCCGCGTGTGATCTCTGCCTTTCTGACCGAAGCCCAGGCGCGGGTAAAAATCGTGACCGGCGAAAACACCGTCCTCCTCGATCAACTGGCGCAGGGCGAACTCGACGTCGTGGTCGGTCGCCTCGCGGCGCCCGAGCGCATGGTCGGCCTGACCTTCGAGCATCTCTATTCGGAACAGGTGCGTTTCGTGGTGCGGCGCGGCCATCCGCTCGTCGAAGGCAAGCCCTTCAGTCCCGCTGACATCGCCAACCACCCGGTCATCATGCCGACGACCGGCTCCGTCATCCGCCCCTTCGTCGATCGCCTCCTGATCGCGCTCGCCATGCCCGAGCCGCGCCAGCGCATCGAAAGCGTCTCCGATTCCTTCGGCCGCGCCTTCCTGCGCGAGACAAACGCCGTCTGGATCATCTCGGAGGGCGTTGTCGCCGGCGAACTCGCCGCCGGCAGTTTCGTGGCGCTGCCCGTCGACACCTCGGAGACGCGCGGCGCCGTCGGCATCACACTACGTGCCGATCAGGGCCAGCCGCCACTGCTCGAGCCGTTCATGCGGACGCTGCGTCAGGTGAGCACCGACCTTCGCAGGCCTCAATAGGGCAGCCCGACATAGTTTTCGGCAAGCGACGTCGAGGCGGCGCGCGAATGGACCAGATAGTCGAGTTCGGCTTCCTGGATCTTCTGGCCGAAGTCGCCTGAATCGTGGAAGCGATGCATCAGCGACGTCATCCACCAGGAAAACCGTTCCGCCTTCCAGATGCGCCTGAGCGCCTTCTCAGAATATCCGTCGAGGCCGGCCTGCGAGTTCTCCCGGTAATGTTCCAGCAGCGCATCGAAGAGATAACGTACGTCGCTCGCGGCCAGGTTCAGCCCTTTCGCACCTGTCGGTGGCACGATGTGGCCGGCATCCCCGACCAGGAACAGGCGCCCGAAACGCAGCGGCTCGGCCACGAACGACCGCAAGGGCGCGATCGACTTCTCCACCGAGGGGCCGGTCGTCATCTTCTCCGCCGTCTCGGCGGGCAGGCGGCGGCGGATTTCGTCCCAGAACCGCTCGTCCGACCAGTCCTCGACCCTCTCTTCCAGTGGCACCTGAACGTAATAGCGGCTGCGCACAAGCGAACGCATCGAGCAGAGCGCGAAGCCGCGCGGGTGGTTGGCGTAGATCAGCTCATGATTGACCGGCGGCACCTCGGCGATGATGCCGAGCCAGCCGAACGGGTAGACACGCTCATAGGTTTTCAGCAATGCCTCCGGCGCCGAACGCCGCGCCACGCCGTGATAACCGTCGCAGCCGGCAACGAAGTCGCAGTCGACGCGGTGGGTCACCCCGTCCTTTTCATAAGTCACGTAAGGCTTGCCGCCGTCGAAATCGCGCGGGCTGACATTCGCCGCCTCATAGACGGTTTTCCCGCCGGTCGCTTCGCGCTTGTCCATCAGGTCGTGGGTGACCTCGGTCTGGCCGTAGACCATCACCTTCTTGCCGCCGGTCAGATTGAAGAGGTCGATCCGGTGCTGGCGCCCGTCGAAGGTCAGGTCGATGCCTTCATGCGGCAGGCCCTCGCGGCGCATGCGTGCGCCGGCGCCGGCCTCCTCGAGCATGGCGCACATGCCTTCTTCCAGCACGCCAGCGCGTATTCGCCCCAGAACATGCTCCTTGCTCGAACGCTCGAGGATGAGGTTGTCGATGCCGGCATTCGTGAGCAACTGCCCGAGCAGCAGGCCCGACGGACCTGACCCGATGATGACGACCTGTGTGCGCATGCGCCTCCCTTTCTCCCAATCATGGGAGAATGCGCGCTACAGCTTGCTCTCTCAATGGACAGTCAGCGCATCTTCTTGCACAATCCGCGCATGGCACGATCGGAAAGCGGATGACCCGGCACGTCCCCACCTACCAGCTCTATGGCGAGCGGCGCGCCGATCAGGCGGATTTCTGGCTGCATTGCGAGTCGATCCCCGAACGCAGCCGCTTGCACCATTGGGAGATCCGGCCGCATCGCCACGCCGCCTTCTTCCAGATGTTGTACATTTCGAATGGCAGCGGCGAAGCGTTGATCGCCGGGCGCTACCGCCCCTTCCTGGCCGGCGCGGCGATTTTCGTGCCGCCCGGCGCCATCCACGGCTTCCGCTTCTCGCGCGACATCGCCGGCCTCGTCGTGACCGTGCTGCGCGACCGCCTCGACAACCTGGCCGCGTCCGACCGCCGCCTCGCCGCCTTCGTCGCCGAGCCGCGCCTGATCGAGGATGCCGGCGATGCGACGCTGGCGATCGACGCCATGTCGCGGCTTGCAACCGAACTCACCGGCCATGCGACGGGCCGAATGGCCCTGCTCGAGGCATTGGTGACCGGCGCCGTCATCGGCTTCGCCCGATGCGCCGACGAGGCGGCCGGAGGCGACGAGGCCATGGATCTCGACGGGCGCCGTCTCGAAGCGCTTTCCGCCCTGATCGGCGCGCATTTCCGCGAGCACCGCCCCGTCGCCTTCTACGCCGACAAGCTCGGCCTTTCCGCCGCGCATCTGAACAGGATCGCGCGCCGAGCCACCGGCCGCAGCCTGCAGGAACTGATCAATCTGCGCTTGGTAGAGGCAGCGCGGCGCGACCTGGTCTTCACCTTCCTGCCGGCACAGTCGATCGCGTTGGCGCTGGGCTTTTCCGATCCGGCCTATTTCAGCCGCTTCTTCCGCAAGCAGACCGGCATAACGCCCGCCGCCTTCCGCCGGCGAGAGCGCGGCAGGCTCGGCGTTTAAGGCGCTCGGCCTCAGACAATTGCCAGCGCCTGCGCCAGATCGGCGATCAGGTCGTCGGCATGCTCCACTCCGATCGAAAGCCGGATGGTCGAATCGAGAACGCCGATACGATCGCGGATTTCGAGCGGCACACCGGAATGCGTCATGGCCGCCGGATGACTCGCCAGCGACTCCGTGCCGCCCAGGCTGACGGCGAGCTTGAAGATCTGCAGCGCGTTCAAAAAGGCGAAGGCCGCCTTTTCGCCGCCCTTGATGTCGAAGGAGAAGGTCGAGCCTGCGCCGCTGCACTGCCTGGCAAAGCACTTCGCCGCCGCCGTCTCTTCGCCGAAGAAGGGCGGATAGTGCACCTTGCCCACCTTGGCATGGTCGCGCAGGAACTCGGCCACGATGCGGGCATTGTCGTTGGCCTTCTCCATGCGGATGGTCAGGGTTTCCAGCGAGCGTCCGAGCATCCAGCACGAATGCGGGTCCAACTGGGTGCCGATCGCCCCGCGCAGCGCCTTGATCGGCTTGGTCACCGCCTTCGAGCCAAGCACCGCACCGGCGATCAGGTCGGAGTGCCCGCCGACATATTTGGTCAGCGAATAGACCGACACGTCGATGCCGTGTTCGAGCGGGCGCTGGAAGACCGGGCCGAGCAGCGTGTTGTCGCAGGCGATCACCGGTCTCAGCCCGCCTTGACGTTCGGCGATCTCGGCGGCGATGTGCGCGACCAGTTCCATGTCGATTAGCGTGTTGAGCGGGTTGGAAGGCGTCTCGATGAAGATCGCCGAAACCCGCCCCTTGGCAAGTGCGGCGTCGGCCGCCGCCCGTATAGCCTTTTCGTCGACGCCGTCGGAAAAACCGACCGCCTTGATGCCGAAATCGGCAAGCGTCCGCGCCAACAGGGTCTCGGTACCGCCATAGAGTGGTTGCGAATGCAGGATCACGTCGCCGGGCCGGGCGATCGCCAGCAGTGTCGTCGCGATCGCCGACATACCCGAGGAAAACAGGATGCAGGCTTCGGCGCCCTCGTAGGCTGCCAGCCGGTCCTCCACGATCTCGCTGTTGGGATGGTTGAAGCGCGAATAGACCAGCCCTGCCGCCGTGCCGCCCGGCGGCTCCTTGCGCCCCGCGACGTAGTCGAAGAAGTCGCGCCCTTCCTCCGCGCTGTGAAAAACGAAGGTCGAGGTCAGGAACACCGGCGGCTTCACCGCGCCTTCCGACAGCTCCGGATCGAAGCCGTAGGACAGCATGAGCGTCTCGGGATGCAGGCGGTGATTGCCGATATGGGTCTTGTAGGGGCGCGGTGCGGTCATGGGGTCAACTCCGGTGGAATCGCTGTCACGATCCTAACGCAGCGCCGACCGTTCGGATGCGCGGATTGTGCCCGCGCCAAAAAGAAAGGGCGGTTGCCCGCCCTTCCTTTCGTCGTGATGCTCGGCGCTGTCTACAGTGCCTTGTCGGTGATCATGTGTGTCCAGGCGCCTTCCGGCTCCTTGGTGATGACCGGATCCGACCCGCCCTCTAGCAGCGTCTTGACCGTACGCTGGTAGTCGGCCTCGTCGAGCGCGCCGTTCGAGCCTGCCGTCAGCTTGGCGATTTCGCCCATCATGCGCTTCTGGTGCTTTTCGGTCTGGGCGCCGGTCGCGTCATTGTCGAGCACGATCATTGCAGCTTCGTCCGGATTTTCCTCGGCCCATTTCCAGCCCTTCATCGAGGCGCGAACGAAACGCACCATCTTGTCGACGAAGGCCTCGTCCTTGAGGCTGTCCTCGAGCACGTAAATCCCGTCCTCGAGCGTGGCCACGCCCTGGTCCTCATATTTGAAGACGACTAGGTCCTCAGGCGTGAAGCCGGCGTCGATCACCTGCCAGTACTCGTTGTAGGTCATGGTCGAGATGCAGTCGGCCTGTTTCTGGATCAGCGGATCGACGTTGAAGCCCTGCTTGAGCACGGTGACGCCTTCCGCACCGCCGTCGGTCGGGATGCCGAGATGGCTCATCCATGACAGGAACGGGTATTCGTTGCCGAAGAACCAGACGCCCAGCGTCTTGCCCTTGAAGTCCTCGGGCTTCTCGATGCCGGTCTCCTTGCGGCAGGTCAGCATCATGCCGGACGACTTGAAGGGTTGCGCGATGTTGACCAGCGGCACGCCCTTCTCGCGGGTCGCGAGCGCCGACGGCATCCAGTCGATGATGACGTCGGCGCCGCCGCCCGCCAGCACCTGCGGCGGAGCGATGTCGGGACCTCCCGGCTTGATCTCGACCTCGAGGTCTTCTTCCTCGTAGAAGCCCTGGTCCTGGGCAACATAATAGCCGGCGAACTGGGCCTGGGTGACCCATTTGAGCTGCAACGTCACCTTGTCGGCCGCGAGCGCCTGCGCGGCGGCCAGCGACATCGCGCCGGCGAGCAGTGAGACAATCATTGTTTTCATTTGTCGTTTCCCTCTGTGGTTGAACCTTGTCTATCCGCCACGGACAGACGGATGCCAGAACGTGGCTGCCCGTTCCACGAGCGCGACCACGCCATAGAAGACGGAACCCGCGAGCGCCGCAACCGCGATTTCCGCCCACACCATGTCGATATTCATCCGCCCCACCTCGGTGGAGATGCGGAAACCCATACCGACAATGGGCGTCCCGAAGAACTCCGCGACGATGGCGCCGATCAGCGCCAGCGTCGAGTTGATCTTCAGAGCGTTGAAGATGAAGGGGCCAGCCGCCGGCAGCCGCAGCTTGAACAGCGTCTGCCAGTAGCCCGCCGCATAGGTGCGCATCAGGTCGCGCTCCATTGCGGAGGCCGCGGCCAGTCCCTGCACCGTGTTCACGAGCATCGGGAAGAAGGTCATGATCACGACGACCGCGGCCTTCGACGGCCAGTCGAAACCGAACCACATGACCATGATCGGCGCCACGCCGATGATCGGCAGCGCGGAGACGAAATTGCCGAGCGGCAGAAGCCCGCGCTGCAGGAACGGCGAGCGGTCGATCAGGATGGCGACCAGGAAACCCGACCCGCAGCCGAGCACATAGCCGGCCAGCACCGCCTTCAGGAAGGTCTGGCGGAAATCGGCCCACAGCGTCGGCACCGACGTCAGGATGCGCGCCCAGATCGCGCTCGGCGGCGGCAGCAGCACGAACGGGATCGAAAAGCCGCGCACGATGCCTTCCCACAGCACCAGCAGCGTGACGCCGAACAGGAACGGCACGAAGATGCCGATCGCGCGCGCCTGCGCCCGGTTGGCCGGCTTCCGGCGCACCAGCCATTCGTTGAAGGCCCAGGCGCCGAGCCAGAACAGGAGCGCGAGGATGAAGGCGCCGCTCATTCGGCCATCCCCATGCGCTTCAGCACCATCCTGTGCGCGATGCCGACCGTCATGACCAGCACGGCGGCAATCGCCGCGGCGGCAAACAGCGCCGACCATATCTGCACCGTCTGGCCGTAATAGGAGCCGGCGAGGAGCCGCGCGCCGAGCCCCGCGACCGCGCCTGTCGGCAGTTCGCCGACGATGGCGCCGACGAGGCTGATCGCCACGGCCACCTTCATGGAGGTGAACAGGTAGGGCATCGAGTTCGGCCATCTGAGCTTCCAGAACACCTGCGCGGTGCTGGCCGAATAGGTTCGCATCAGGTCGAGTTGGATCGCCTCGGGGCTGCGCAGGCCCTTCACCATGCCGACCACGACAGGAAAGAAGGAGAGGTAGGTGGAGATCAGCGCCTTGGGCAGAAGCCCCGAGAGCCCGATCGCGTTGAGCACCACGATGATCATCGGCGCGATCGCCAGGATCGGGATCGTCTGCGACGCGATCACCCACGGCATCACCGACTTGTCCATCGCCCTGTTGTGCACGATGCCGACGGCGAGCAGGATGCCGAGCACGGTGCCGATGACAAAGCCGAGCAGCGTCGAGGAGAGCGTAATCCAGCCGTGGTAGACAAGGCTGCGCTTCGAGGTCGGCTTCATGCCGAAAGTCGTCTTCCACATCTCGGCGATCACCTGATGCGGACTTGGCAGCACAGGCCGCTCCTGGTTCAGCGTGTCACGCACCAGATCACTGGCCGTCCAGGCCTGCTCGGCCTGCGCATAGCGGTCGAGCTGCCACGGCGAATTCAGATAAACGGCGAAGGCGTACCAGACCGCCACGATCACCGCGACGACGATCAGGATCGGGATGGTCTTACCGGCCATCAGGCGCGAAACAAACGACGGCGCCGGTGGAGCACCCGTGGTCGCCACGGTAGGGGTAGAGACCGCCATCAGACCCTCTGACCCAGCGTGGGCTCGCTCTTACTCATAGCTGTGCCCCGCCCGCAGGCCCTCACGGACGCGATGGGCGATCTTCAGGAATTCCGGGCTTTCGCGGATGTCGAGCGGCCGTTCCTTCGGCAAGGTCGACTCGATGATGTCGGTGACACGGCCGGGCCGCGGCGACATCACCACGATGCGCGTCGACAGGTAGACCGCCTCCGGGATCGAGTGGGTGACGAAGCAGATCGTCTTGGTCGTGCGTTCCCACAGCTTCAGGAGCTGCTCGTTGAGATGGTCGCGCACGATCTCGTCCAGCGCGCCGAAAGGCTCGTCCATCAGGAGCAGGTCGGCATCGAAGGCCAGAGCGCGGGCGATCGAGGCACGCTGCTGCATGCCACCGGAAAGCTGCCAGGGGTACTTCTTGCCGAAACCCTTGAGGTCGACCAGTTCCAGCACCCGCGCGATGCGCTCGGCCTGCTCCGATCGCGAGATACCCATGATCTCCAGCGGCAGGGCGATGTTCTTCTCAATCGTGCGCCACGGGTAGAGGGCCGCGGCCTGGAACACATAGCCATAGGCACGCTGCCGGCGCGCCTCCGCCGGCGTCATGCCGTTGACGGTGATCGAGCCGGCGGTGGGTTGCTCGAGGTCGGCGATGACGCGCAGGAAAGTCGTCTTGCCGCAGCCCGAGGGCCCGATGAAGGAGACGAACTCGCCCTTGCCGATCGCGAGATCGACGTCGGCCAGCGCCTGCACCGGTCCGTCATTGGTCTGGAAGGTGAGGCCGAGGCCCTTGGCCTCGACAACGCTTGCAGCGGCTTGCAAAACCCCGGCCCCTTCGATTGGCCCCTGATGAACGGTCATATTGCTCCTAAACGCCCGACGCCGGAATGCCCGACCGCTCGACCTTGCGCGGCGCAACGACCTCTTTCCACTGCGACAGCGCCTGGCTGACCGGGCCGCGCGCCTCGCGCGCCACGAACTCGCCATGGCCGGGCTTCGCCTTGACCTCGAAATTGTCGACAGCGATCTCGCCGCGGCTCAGCACATATTTCGGCAGGCCCTTGACCTCGATGCCCTCGAAGACGTTGTAGTCGATCGCCGACTGCTGGTTCTTGGCCGTGATCGTCTTTTTCTTTTCCGGATCCCACACCACGATATCGGCGTCAGCGCCTTCGACGATGGCGCCCTTCTTCGGATACATGCCGAAGATCTTCGCCGGATTGGTCGAGGTCACCGCGACGAACTCGTTCATCGTCAGCCGCCCCCTGCCGACGCCGTAGGTCCACAGCACCGGCATGCGGTCTTCGAGGCCACCGGTGCCGTTCGGGATCTTGGTGAAGTCGCCGACGCCGGTTCGCTTCTGCTCGGTGGTGAAGGCGCAATGGTCGGTCGCCACCACCTGCAGGGAACCGGCCGACAGGCCGGCCCAAAGCGAATCCTGATGCTGCTTGTTGCGGAAGGGTGGGCTCATCACACGCCGCGCCGCATGGTCCCAGTCCGGATTGGCGTATTCGCCCTCGTCGAGCACCAGATGCTGGATCAGCGGCTCGCCATAAACGCGCATGCCTTTCTGCCGTGCCCGGCGGATAGCCTCGTGGCTCTGCTCGCACGAGGTGTGCACCACATAAAGCGGCACGCCGGCCATGTCGGCGATCATGATGGCGCGGTTGGTCGCCTCGCCTTCGACCTCGGGCGGTCGCGAATAGGCGTGGCCTTCCGGCCCGTTATTGCCTTCCGCCAGCAATTTGGCCTGCATCTGTGCAACCACGTCGCCGTTCTCGGCATGCACCATCGGCAAGCCGCCAAGCTCGGCGCAGCGCTGGAACGACGAATACATCTCGTCGTCATTGACCATCAGCGCGCCCTTGTAGGCCATGAAGTGCTTGAAGGAGGTGATGCCGCGCTCGATGACCTCGGGCATCTCGTTGAACACCTGTTCGCCCCACCAGGTGATCGCCATGTGGAAGGAATAGTCGCAGCAGGCCCGGGTCGACTTGTTGTCCCAGCGCTTGATCGCGTCGAGCAGCGAGCCGCCGGGATCGCCGAGGCAGAAATCGATCACCATCGTCGTGCCGCCGGAGAGCGCGGCACGCGTCCCGCTCTCGAAATCGTCCGACGAATAGGTGCCCATGAAAGGCATTTCGAGATGGGTGTGCGGGTCGATGCCCCCCGGCATCACGTAGCAGCCGGTGGCATCGATCTCGTGATCGGCGTGCAGGTCGTGGCCGATGGCGATGATCTTGTCGTGCTGGACCAGCACGTCCGCCTTCCATGTCCGGTCCGCCGTGACGATGGTTCCGTTCCTGATGACTTTGGACATGATTACCTCTCGCTTTGCGATCTCATGAAGTCACGCCGGCAAATGCATAGAAATCCCGACTTTCCTGCCGCGCCTTGTCGACGAACTCCTGCAAGTCCCGGGCCGATGCCTGCACAGATTCGAACGCGGCGTGAACACGATGCCATGCACCCGGATGGCCTTGCCATACGTCGGTCGGCAAGCGTAGGCAGGCCATCAGCAGGTCGCCTGCAAGAAGGTTGCCGCAGTCATCGGATTCTCTTCCAGAATGTCGGCCACGCGGTCGATGAGCAGTTCGGTGCCCAGGTTTTGGCTGATCAGGAGGCGCAACTGCCCAATGCTGAGTTCGTCGATTGGCGTTGCCAGCGCGGTCTCGCACTTCTCCGCGAGCGGCGTTTCGAAAGGCGGTTCCCCGTCCTGCCATCCCAGAAGCTGATTTATGGTCTTTTGGCCAGACATCTGTTCCCGTTTCGACACGTCAAACCGCTCCGAACACTTCGATCGCCCGTCCGTGGACACCGATGTCGACGGGACCGAACACCGTGTCGACGGCCAGCGAAAAATAGCCGGCCATCGGCATGTAGACGACGCGGTAGCGGCCGTCGCCGCGCGTCACCGACCAGCACCGCTGCTCGAACCCGCCGGAGAACCCTACCATGACCGGCGCCGGTTCGATCAAGGCGGCCTCGAAATCTTCCAGCGTGCGGCTGTACCAGCATGCCGTCGCATCGCTCCCGGTGCGCGAGGCCCGACGCGCCTCGGTCGCCGCGTCGTAGCCCGCGATCTCGCCGGCGATGATCGCCTTGATCGCTTCCGGCCCGACGGAGGCGGCGTGCACGGCCGTCATTCAGCGGTTCTCCGGATAGCCTACTAGCCTCACTCCACGATCCCCGCCGTCTCCACCACCGCGTGGAAAAGCACGTCGGCGCCGGCCGCGGCCCATTCCTTGGAGATTTCCTCGGCCTCGTTGTGCGACAGCCCGTCGACGCAGGGGCACATCACCATCGCCGTCGGCGCCACGCGGTTGATCCAGCAGGCGTCGTGGCCGGCGCCCGACACGATGTCGCGATGCGAATAGCCGAGTCTCTCCGCCGCCTCACGCACCGCTTTGACGCAGTTCTCGTCGAAGGTGACCGGATCGAAATGGCCGACCGCCTCTATCTCGATTCCGAGCCCTAGTTCCTCGGCGATCTTCGGCGCCTCGGCCTCCAGCCGCGCCTTCATGGCGTCGAGCGTCCTCTGGTCGGGCGAGCGGAAATCGATGGTGAACACCACCTTGCCCGGAATGACGTTGCGCGAATTCGGATAGACGTCGCAATGGCCGATGGCGCCGACCGCTGCCGGCTGGTGGCTCATGGCGATCTCGTGCACCAGTTCGGTGATACGCGCCATGCCGAGGCCGGCGTTCTTGCGCATCGGCATCGGCGTCGAGCCAGTGTGCGAATCCTTGCCGGTCAGCGTCACCTGCAGCCACCACAGCCCCTGGCCGTGCGTGACCACGCCGATATCCTTGCCCTCAGCCTCGAGGATGGGGCCCTGCTCGATATGGAGCTCGAAAAAGGCGTGCATCTTGCGCGCGCCAACCTCCTCCTCGCCCAGCCAGCCGATCCGCTTCAGTTCGTCGCCGAAGGTCTTGCCCTTGGCGTCCTGGCGCGCATAGGCCCAGTCGAGCTCGTGCTGGCCGGCGAACACGCCGGAGGCCAGCATCGCCGGCGCAAAACGCGTGCCTTCCTCGTTGGTCCAGTTGGTGACCACGATCGGGTGTTTCGTCTTGATGCCGAGATCGTTGAGGGTACGGATCACCTCCAGCCCGCCGAGCACCCCGAGCACGCCGTCATAGCGCCCGCCGGTCGGCTGGGTGTCGAGATGCGAGCCGACATAGACCGGCAGGGCGTCGGGGTCGGTGCCCTCGCGGCGTGCGAACATGGTGCCCATCTTGTCGAGGCCCATTTCGAGCCCCGCCGCCTCGCACCATCGCTTGAACAGCGCCCTGCCCTCGCCGTCCTCGTCCGTCAGCGTCTGCCGGTTGTTGCCGCCGGCAACGCCCGGACCGATCTCCGCCATTTCGTGGATCGAATCCCACAGGCGGTCCGGGTTGATGCGGAGATTTTCGCCGGGTGCGGCCATGTCATTCCTCTCATTTCATTCTTCCCGCGACCGGCGGTTCCCATCGCCGGTCTCGCGGGTTGTCGTCGGCGGTGCTCAATCCACCATGGAAAGCACCTCGCGCACATGGTCGACGAGTTCGTCGATCTGGCCCTTGGTGATGATGAGCGGCGGCGACAGCGCGATGATGTCACCGGTGGTGCGGATCAGCGCGCCGCGCTCGAATGCCTTGACGAAGGCAGAGAACGCCCGCTTGGTCGGCTGGCCGGCGATTGGCTCCAGTTCGATCGCGCCGACGAGGCCGATATTGCGCACGTCGATCACGTGCGGCGCATCCTTGAGCGAATGCAGCGCCTCCTCCCAATGCGCGCCGATCTCGGCCGCCCGCGTCAGGAGCCCCTCCTCCTTGTAGGTGTCGAGGGTGGCGAGTGCCGCCGCCGAGGCGATCGGGTTTCCGGAATAGGTGTAGCCGTGGAAGAACTCGATCACATGCTCCGGCCCGTTCATGAAGGCGTCGTGGATTTCCTTCTTCACGAACACCGCACCCATAGGGATGACCCCGTTGGTGACGCCCTTCGCGGTGGTGATGATGTCCGGCACGACGTCGAAATAGTCGGCCGCGAAAGGCGCGCCGAGCCGCCCGAAACCGGTGATGACCTCGTCGAAGATCAGCAGGATACCGTGCTTGTCGCAGATCTCGCGCAGGCGCTTCAGATACCCCTTCGGCGGGATCAGGACGCCGGTCGAACCCGCCACGGGCTCGACGATCACTGCCGCGACGGTGGAAGCGTCATGCAGCGCCACGATGCGCTCCAGTTCGTCGGCGAGGTCGGCGCCATGCTCCGGCTCGCCGCGCACGAACTTGTTCTTGGCCGGCAGATGGGTGTGCGGCAGATGGTCGACGCCGGTCAGGAGCGAGCCGAACATCTTGCGGTTGGCGACGATGCCGCCCACCGAGATGCCGCCGAAATTGACGCCGTGATAGCCGCGCTCGCGCCCGACCAGGCGGAATCGCGAGCCCTCGCCCTTGGCGCGGTGATAGGCGAGCGCGATCTTCAGCGCCGTGTCGACGGACTCGGAGCCAGAATTGGTGAAGAAGACATGGTCCATGCCTTCGGGAGCGATGTCGACCAGGCGGTTGGCCAGTTCGAACACGATCGGATGGCCCATCTGGAAGGCTGGAGCATAATCGAGTTCGGCCGCCTGGCGCTGGATCGCCTCGGTGATCTTCGGCCGGCAGTGGCCGGCGTTGACGCACCACAGGCCTGCGGTGCCGTCGAGGACCTGGCGGCCGTCGGAGGTCGTGTAGTGCATATCCTTCGCACCCACGAGCATACGCGGCGCCTGCTTGAACTGGCGGTTCGCGGTGAACGGCATCCAGAACGCGGAGAGATCGTTCGGAGCCACATTCAGTCTGTTGGACATACCAAGCCTTTCGTTTCGAGGTGCCTTGCCGGTGGTTCGCCAACGCTTGGTTTTTGTTGCGCAACTGTGCTACGCAATTTTTGACCGAATGGACAAACGTTAGCACCGCCATGGGGGCGGTCAAGGATTTTGTAGACGATCTGCCCGGCCGGATTCGCGCTCCACAGGTCGGCAGCCACTGGTCCAGTCGATTGGTCCAGTAGCGGAGCGCCAGCGGCGCGAGCCCAGTGGAGCCGGAACGTGAAAGTGGATTCGCCGTCACCGAAGAAAAGGGCCCGGACGCGCATCCAGACCGAGAAGCGCGAGCTGATCCTCGAGGCCGCCCTCGAAGTCTTCGCCCAGCACGGTTTCCGCGGCGCCACCATCGACCAGATCGCCGACGCCGCCGGCATGTCGAAGCCCAACCTGCTCTATTACTTCCGCAGCAAGGACGACATCCACCGCACGCTGATCCAGCGTCTTCTGGAAACCTGGTTGGCGCCGCTCAAGGAACTCGACGACATCGGCGACCCGCTGACCGAGTTGCGGGACTATATTCGCCGCAAGCTGGAGATGGCGCGCGACTATCCGCGCGAAAGCCGCCTCTTCGCCAACGAGATCCTGCAAGGCGCCCCGCGCATCATGCCGATGCTGGAGGGCGAACTGAAGGCGCTGGTCGACGACAAGGCCAAGGTGATCCAGGGCTGGATGCGCGCCGGCAAGATCGCCCGCACCGATCCCTGGCACCTGATCTTCTCGATCTGGGCGACGACCCAGCACTACGCCGATTTCGACGTCCAGGTGCGGGCCGTGCTCGGCCCCGACCGCGGCGGTGACGGCCGCTTCGAGGATGCCGCGCGGTTCCTCGAACAGTTGTTCATGGAAGGGTTGAGGCCGAAGGCGTAGCCCGCAGTGGCGCTGGCGGGACGCGGCCGGACCGGCCCCGGCACTCAGTTCGCCGCAAGAATGCGATCAACGCCGATGGCCGAAGCATTTCAGCCGGTCTATCCTCGCCGGGCACCGGGCGCGCGTGACGGCCGCACCGTCAGGCGGCAAGCGACCGGCCGGATTGGGAGGACAGACCGATGGCCAAACTTGTTGCGCTTTACAGGATGCCTAAGGATACCGAAGCCTTCGACCGCTACTATTACGGCACCCACGTGCCCATCGCCAGATTGGTACCGGGCCTGAAGAAATACGACGTCAGCAACGGGCCCGTCGCCTCGCCGACCGGCGCGTCGGACTACCACCTGGTCGCCACGCTTTATTTCGACAGCATCGCCGACATTCACGCCGGGCTCGCATCAGCAGAAGGCCAGGCCGCGGCGGCCGATCTGGCAAACTTCGCCGACGGCGGCGTCGAGTTGCTGATGTTCGACACCCACGAGGTCTGAGGGTCGCCTCAACCGTCGCGCGAAAACGCCACCACGGCCAGCGCCAGCACGGTGACCGCAGCGCCCGCCGCGACGCTCGCGCTGACCCAGCCGTGCCCGAGCAGGCCCTCGTAGAGAATGACGAAGCTTGGCGTCAGGTAGCCATAGGCAAGCACCTTCGAGGCCGGCAGGCGAAGCGTGGCGAACTGCAGCAGGAAGAAGGTGCCGGCAGTCGTGAAGATGGCAAGATAGACGACCGCGATCCAGACCACGGCCGGCAGGTCGAGCCAGGCCGTGCCGAGGATCTCGCGCACGCCATAGGCCGCGATCAGGAGCCCGGTGGCAAACAGGGTCCAGAAGGTGAAGGCGAGCACCGGTTCGCCACGGTTGAGCTTGCGGACCAGCGGAGCATAGGCGGCATGACCGGCGCAGCCGAACAGAAAGATCGTCTCGCCACGGCCGATGTCGAAGGCCAGGATCGCATCCGGATCGCCTCGGAAGATGACCCAGACCGCGCCTGCCGCCGCCACGACGAGGCTGACGATCACGACCGGGCGCGGCACCTGCCCGAGGAACAGGTATCCGAAGCCGGCGCTCATCAGCGGCATCAGCGTGAACACCGCGCCGGTCGAGACCGGGTCGGTGAATTGCAGTGCGACGAACATGGTGATGAAGAACAGCGCCATCAGCGCGCCGAGTATCAGGAACCGCCACGGCGCGCGCGGCGGCGGAATGCGGCCGCGCAGAAAGATGAATGCGACCACGCCCATGATCGACGTGCCAAGCAGGAACCGGGCGGCATTGATGGCGGCCGGGCCGACATGCGGCGCCGCAAGCCCGCCCATCGAGAACGATCCGGCCACGAGCGCGGCAAAGGAAAGCATGGCCAGATGTCCCAGAAGTTTCTGGCCGCCGGTGGCGTAGGTGTCGTGGCGCGTACGCGCGCCGGGCCGTGCGATCTGGTCCAAGGTCTTTTCCTGTTCGCGACCTCCTAGCGTGGCGGCCGCGAACGGGAAAGCGGTTTTCGTTGGTCCTGGTGTCGGCGGTCGCCTCGCCAAGGGGGTCAGTTGGCGACCACCATGACGAGCAGGAAGGAGCCGATCAGCGCGACATTGCTGGTCAGACCGTTGATACGGTTGACGCGGTCGAGGCCCTGATGATCCCAGAAATTGTGGAACAGGAGGGTCGCGACGATCAGGAAACCGATCAGTGCGATCGCGGCCGGTGCCAGCCATACACCGGCGATCACCAGCACCCCGGCGATCACCTGGAGCGCTATCGCCACCGAAAGCATGAGCTTCGGCATGGGCATGCCGCGCGCGCCGATCAGCGGCACAAGCGTTGCAAACGCGCCGATGTTGCGCCAACCGGCAAAGACGAAGACACCGCCAAGCAGCAGCCGCCCTGCCACTTCGAGTGCGGGAAGAAATTCGGCCGGCATAGGAATTCTCCTGGTTGAGTCCGGGACCGCGCCCTCAGGCGGCGCGGCTTTCCTCGGCGACCGGATGGATGGCATGGAAACCGACGCAGAGCCGGTTCCAGATGTTGATCATGCCGATCAGCACGGTCAGCTTGACCATTTCCTCGGCAGAGAACTGGCTGCTGGCTTCATCAAAGAGTTCGTCGGGCACGGGACCATCAGCCAGCCGGGTCAGCTTCTCCGTCCAGGCAAAGGCGGCCCGCTCGCGCTCGGAAAACAGCGGCGATTCACGCCAGGCCGCAACGAGGTAAACGCGCTGCTCGGTCTCGCCATCCTTGCGCGCCTCGCGGCTGTGCATGTCGACACAATAGGAGCAGCCGTTGATCTGCGAAGCCCGCAGCTTGACGAGATGGACAAGGCTCCTTTCGAGCCCGGAGGTTTCGGCGGCGTGGTTGAGCGCCAGCACGGCCTTCATGATCTTCGGCTCGGCAGCGAAGAAGTCGAGACGCGGTTGCATGCGGAACTCCATTTTTGCGTTGTGGACTGGTTGAGGGGTCAGCCTTGCGGCCGCTGGTGGCGGGCAAGGAAGGCGCAGTTGAAGGCGACGGCGCGCGGATCGGCGCTTTCTTCGTAACCGGCAATGACGTCGGAAAGCTTCTCCGCGGCAAGTGCAGCGCGCCAGGCTCGCTCGGCGCGCAGCATCGCCGCATTGATGCCGCAGGGTTTGACATAGGCCTCCGGCTCCAGCGCGCCCGGTCCACGCTGGCGGATTTCGGCGCAGCGGAAGGCAGGCTTCGGCCCCTCGACCGCCAGCACGATGTCGAGCAGCGAGATCGCCGAAGGTTTCTTCGCGAGTCGGTAGCCGCCATGCGGACCGGGAACCGACTCCAGCAGCTTGGCCGCCACCAGTTGCTTCAGATGCTTGACGAGGTAGGTCGGCGACAAGCCGTGGAGTTCGGCAAGCGCAGAAGCCGGCAACGTCGTGCCCTTCTCGATCCCGGCCAGCACTGCCGCGCAGTGGATCGCCGCCTCGACGCCTTCGCTGATCTTCATCGCCGCGTTTCCTTAATCATGGATAATTTATATCCTGGATAATATCCATCCGCAATAAGCACGATATCCGCTCCTGACTCCGGCTGCCATTCGCAGCCGGAACTTGACCTTCCGCCTGCTGGAACCTTTATCGGGACAACGATCGCGCCGATTGGCGCCTTGTCCTGCAAGGAGAGACGCATGCCCCGCAAACACCGGTTCCTCGGCCTCGCCTTCACCGCATTCACGCTAATGACCACGGCCGCGCTGGCGGGCGGCTCTATCCATGTGCTGAAGTCGGCCAGTTGCGGGTGTTGCGTCGCCTGGATGAAGCATATGTCCGAGAGCGGCTTCGCAGTCACCGCCGAGAACGTGCCGATGGCAGACCTGATGAGCGCCAAGACGGACGCTGGTTTGCCCGCCGACCAGGCATCCTGCCACACCGCGCGCATCGACGGCTATGTCATAGAGGGCCACGTCCCGGCCACCGACGTGAAGCGCCTGCTGGCCGAGCGGCCCGACGCGATCGGCCTCGCCGTGCCGGGCATGCCTTACGGGTCGCCGGGCATGGGTGAGCCCGGCCCCGACGCCGACCCTTACGACGTCAACCTCGTCCGCCGCGGCGGAACGATCGAAACCTTCGCCAGTTACCGCTGAACGGCGCTACCGCATCCGAACGATGCCAAACAGACGGGAAGGACCTGGATTTGACACCCACTCGAAAGGCTGCTCTTGCCCTTGCGGGCCTGATTGCCCTCGCCGGCGCCGCCATTGCCCATCAGGGCGCCTCCGGCGTTGTCAAGGAGCGCATGGAAGCGATGAAGGATATGGCCGGCCGCATGAAAGTGATCGCGGGCATGATCGGCGGCGAGCGCGGTTTTGACGCGCAGGCGGTCGCCAGCGCGGCCGAACAGGTGGCGTTCAAGGCGCGGCGACTCGACAAGCAGTTTCCCGAAGGATCCGACCATCCACCGAGCGAGGCGCGCCCGGAGATATGGAGCGATTGGGACCGTTTCTCGGAGCTTGCCTCCGAACTTGAAAGCAAGGCGAGCCGCCTTGGCGTCGCCGCCGGCACCGCAACGGCGGCGGCCGACATCGACGTTCCGTTTCGCGCCGTGGCAGCAACGTGCAAAGGCTGCCATCAGCGGTTTCGACTGGACGACTAGAATACCGACCCTAGAAAATTCCGCTTCGCCCCGCTGAGATCCACGCGCGCAAGCATGGAACCCTTCGTGGGAACCGTCGTTAGGAACTCATCCTACATCCTCAACGATGGAGTCCTAGCAAACATGCTGACGCGTGAAAGTCCTTCATCAGGTCCGACGAGCCCGAGAGTGGTCGCTTTCTACGAGGAGCCTACCGGCAGCGTCCAGTATGTCGCCATCGACGAGAACACGAAACAATGCGCCTTGATCGACATTGTTTTGGGGTTCGATCCGGCTTCCGCCACGACCGATACCAAAGCCGCCGAAGAGGTTCTGCGCTTTGTCGAACGCGACGGGTTGGAGGTTGCCTGGATTCTGGACACCCACCCCCATGCCGATCACCTGATGGCTTCGCACTGGCTGAAAGAGAGAACCGGCGCCCAGACCGCGATTGGCGAGAAAGTCGGGGACGTGGCTGAACTGTGGAGAGAGCTCTACAACACACCAACCGCATTTGATCCCGAGCGCGACTTCGACCGGCTGCTGAAAGGCGGAGAAACGTTCCAGGTCGGCAGTCTGCCCGTAAGCGTGCTCTTTTCACCCGGCCACACCCTGGCTTCGATCACCTACCTGGTCGGGGACGATGCCGCGTTCGTTCACGACACCTTCATGCATGTGGATTTCGGCACCGCCCGCACGGATTTCCCCGGCGGGTCGGCGCGGACGCTTTACGGGACGTTGCAGAAGCTCCTGGACCTGCCGGACGAGACGCGGCTGTTTGTCGGGCACGATTACGGCACCGAAGAGCGTGACGAACCCGCATGGGAAGCGACGGTGGCGACGCATCGCGAGCACAACAAGCATGTGGGCGGCGGCGTGTCGGAAGAGGAGTTCGTGCGCCTGCGGGAGGAGCGCGACGCCAGCCTCGGTCTGCCCGACCGGATGCTGTTTGCGCTCCAGGTCAATTTGCGCGGCGGTCGCCTCCCGCCTGCGGAGGCAGACGGAAACCACTATTTCCGCATTCCGGCCAATCGGTTTTGAGAGAAGGAACCCACGATGTCAAAAGAACCGGAAAACTGGTCGCCCAAACAGGTGCACGAGGCCCTGGGCAACGGTGAAATCGTGCTGATCGATGTGCGGACCCCGCAGGAGTATCTGCTGGAACATATCGAGGGCGCCCTCCTTTTCCCGATGGCCGATTTCAGGCCTGAACACCTGCCCCTTCAGCAAGGGAAGCGGATCGTGCTTCATTGCGGCTCGGGAGCGCGATCCCGAAAAGTGGGCCAGAAATGCCTGGCCGCCGGGATGGAGAAGATGGCGCACATGGAAGGTGGCTTCGGCGCCTGGAAGGAAGAACAGCTTCCCTATATCGGAACGGACATGGCCTCAGGCGCGCCAAAGAAGATGCCCGCCTGAGGCGCCCACGGATTCCATCCGGCGCGGCGGGTGGCTACTCCGCCGCCACCTTGGCCATCGGATTGTTGGGATGCGTGGTCCAGTTGGCGTAGGTCGGCTCGACCTTGGCCCCGGTCCGCTTGTCGATCGCGCCGGCCTCCAGCGCCACCATGTCGATGCAACCCTCGACCGGGCAGACATTGACGCAAAGATTGCAGCCCACGCATTCCTCCTCGATCACCTCGAAGCGGCGTTTGCCGTCGACGATCGCCGTGATCGCCTGGTGCGAGGTGTCCTCGCAGGCGATGTGACAGCGACCGCACTGGATGCACTTGTCCTGGTCGATGCGTGCCTTGCTGACATAGTTGAGATTGAGATACTGCCAGTCGGTGACGTTCGGCGCGGCGCGCCCGACGACATCGTCGAGGGTTGCGTGGCCCTTGGCATCCATCCAGTTCTTCAGTCCCTCGATCATCTCCTCGACGACCTTGAAGCCGTAGGTCATCGCAGCCGTGCAGACCTGCACATTGCCCGCGCCCAGCGCCAGGAATTCGGCCGCGTCGCGCCAGGTGGTGATGCCGCCGATGCCGGAGATCGGCAGCCCCGCCGTCTCGGCGTCACGAGCGATCTCGGCGACCATGTTGAGCGCGATCGGCTTTACTGCCGGGCCGCAATAGCCGCCATGCGAGCCCTTGCCGTCGATCGAGGGCTCCGGCGAGAAGGTGTCGAGATTGACGCTGGTGATCGAATTGATGGTGTTGATCAGCGACACTGCGTCGGTGCCGCCGGCCTTGGCGGCGCGCGCCGGGCGGCGGATGTCGGTGATGTTCGGTGTCAGCTTGGTGATCACCGGCATGCGCGTGTTCTGCTTGCACCAGCGCACCACCATCTCGATATATTCCGGCACCTGGCCCACTGCCGAGCCCATGCCGCGCTCCGACATGCCGTGCGGGCAACCGAAATTGAGCTCGATGCCGTCGGCCTCGGTCTCCTCGACCAGCTTCAGGATCGACTTCCAGTTCTCTTCCTCGCACGGCACCATCAGCGACACGATCATCGCCCGGTCCGGCCACTCCTTCTTGACCTTCTTGATCTCGCGCAGATTGGTCTGCAGCGGCCGGTCGGTGATGAGTTCGATGTTGTTGAGGCCCAGCAGGCGCCGGTCGCCACTCCAGATCGCACCGTAACGCGGACCGTTGACGTTGACGATGTGCGGGTCCTCGCCAAGCGTCTTCCACACCACCCCGCCCCAGCCGGCGCGGAAGGCGCGCACGACGTTGTACTCCTTGTCGGTCGGCGGCGCCGAGGCGAGCCAGAACGGATTGGGCGACTTGATGCCGACGAAATTGTTGCGGATGTCTGCCATGGGTACGTCTCCCTTGGGCTCAGCGCTTAAGCCGCGCGAACAGGCTGTCGATATGGCGATGGAAGTGGGAACCGACCACGTCCCTACCCCATCAGCGTCCGGTTGATGCTTTCGGCCGCGTCACGCCCTTGCGCCACCGCCGAGACGGTCAGGTCGTCGCCGCCATAAATGCAGTCGCCGCCGGCCCAGACCTTGGCCAGCGACGTCCGCCCTTCCTCGTCGACCTTGATGCGGCCTTTCTCGAGCGCGATCGCATTGCCGCTGCCATTCAGCGGTCCGACGTCGAAGCTCTGGCCGATCGCCTTGAACACCTGGTCGGCAGCGATCGTCATCGTCTCGCCGGTGCCGACCAGCGAGCCGCCCTGCATGCGCGTATATTCGAGTTCGACGCCGACCGTGGTGCCGTTGACCGAGACGACGCGCTTCGGCTGCAGCCAGTGGCGGATGGTCACGCCGTTGGAGGACGCCAGATCCTGCTCGAACTCGGACGCGTTCATGTTGTCCTTGCCGCGCCGGTAGCAGATGGTCACCTCCTCCGCACCCAGCAGCTTGGACTGGATGGCGGCGTCGATCGCCGTCATGCCGCCGCCGATCACCACCACGCGCCGGCCGACGGGCAGACGTCCGAGGTCGTCCGCCTGCCTGACCCCGGCAATGAAGTCGACGGCGTTGGCCACCCCGGGCCCGTCCTCGCCTTCGGCGTGGAGCGCGTTGACCCCGGCCAGTCCCATGGCGAGGAACACCGCATCATATTCGCCGGTCAGATCGGCGAGCGCGAAATCGCGGCCAAGCGCCTTGCCGTTCTCGACCGTGATGCCGCCGATCGCCAGCAGGTAATCGACCTCAGCCTGGGCGAAGCCGTCGACGGTCTTGTAGGCGGCGATGCCGTATTCGTTGAGCCCGCCCGGCCGCGGCCGCGCCTCCAGAATGGTGACGTCATGGCCATGCATGGCGAGGCGGTGCGCACAGGCGAGGCCAGCCGGCCCGGCACCGACCACGGCAATTTTTTTTCCGGTCGGTTTCGCCCGCTCGTAAAACTGCTTTTGCTGTGCCATCGCGGTGTCGGTGGCATAGCGCTGCAGCCTCCCGATCTGCACCGGCTTGCCTTCCGCCACCTCGCGCACGCACACCTCCTCGCACAGCGTCTCGGTCGGGCACACACGCGCGCACATGCCGCCGAGAATGTTCTGGTCGAAGATGGTCTTGGCCGAACCGATCGGATTGCCGGTTGCGATCTGGCGGATGAACATCGGAATGTCGATCGACGTCGGACAGGCCTGCATGCACGGCGCGTCATAGCAGAAATAGCAGCGGTCGGCCTCCACCGTCGCCTCGTGGCGGTCGAGCGGCGGATGCAGGTCGGAAAAGTTGTCGGCATATTGCGACGGCGACAGCCGTCCGGCGGCGATCCCGTCCTTGAACTGGCCTTCTGGCATCGGTCGGTTCCCCATTCTTTCCTTGGCCGAAGGCTAGCACGTTTTCTTTTTTTATCAATCGGTCAAATTTTGAGAAACCCTCCTAACGCTTGGTATTTACTTGACTATTCTAATCAAGTTTATGGCGACCAAACTTCACCGGTCGCCGATTAGGCAGATGTCCGCCTTCGCGAAGCGCCGGCAGGAACACCTCCGCGGCGAAGTCCCTGAAACGGCGCGGCGCCTGGCCGGTCACCATCGCCACATGGTCGGTCACGAAGTCTCCCCAGCCGGCGGCATAGGCAGCGCCATAGTCCCGAGTCAGCGCCGCCATCCATGAGCCCCACCCCGATCTCTCGACGAAGTCGAACGCGGCCTGAGGCGTGATCGGCTCATAGCGTATCGGCCTGCCCATCTGCTCGGAAAGCAGCCGTGCGACATGCTGAAAGCCGATCGATTCCGGACCGGTCAGTTCGAGCGCCCGGCCATCCCAGGCATCGCTTGTCGCGCACTTTGCGGCGCATAGCGCTATGTCGCGCGCATCGATCATGCCGACACGACCATCTCCGAACGCAACGGAGAACACACCTTCGCCGGCGATCTGCGCGCCGGCCAGCAACATGTTCTGCATGAAATAGCTGGGACGGAGAAGCACATGCACGAGGGCGAACTGGAAAAGGGGCGTCTTGTCGAGGTCCTGCCTGGCTGGCAATTGCCCGAAATTTCGCTCTATGCCGTCTATGCCAGCAAGGTCGGTCTTTCCCGCCTCGCGCGCGCCTTCCTCGACGAGGTCTCCGCGCAGGCGGCGGCATTCTAGCCGCCGGCACCGAGGGAGGCCGGCTCTTCCCGAGTCGTGCGGCTAGCGCGGTTTCTTGCCGAACACCTTGACGTATTCGTCGACGCCGCCCTTGGCGAGCGCCTTGGCCTGCTTCACCCAGTCCTCGCGCTCGATGCGGCCATGGAATTTGAGATGACCGTCGACCCATTCGCGCTCGGCCTTCTTCCACGACGCGACCTGACCGTAGGTGTAGATGCCGAGCCCGTGAAGAATGCCTTCGATCTTGGGCCCGACGCCGGAGATCAGCTTGAGATCGTCGGGCTTGGCGGGCTTCTTGATGCCGGCGGGCCGGTTCCTGTCCGGATCGGGCGTCGCCTTGCCGGCCACCGAACTTTTCTTGCGCGCGGCTGCCGACGGCGCCTTCCTCGCTGCCTTCGGAGCCGGGCCTGTCTCCGCCAGTTCGGCACGTGTTACCTTCTTCGGGCCTTGGGACGTCACCTTGCGGCGTCCGAGGTCACCGTCGGCGGTCGCCGGCTTCGCCGTGCGCGGCCGTTTCGCCGTCGCCGGCTTGGTCGTCGCGCTTACCGCCTGACGGCCCGACCCCGCCTCGGTCATGAGCTTCGCCGGCGCGGACTCGCCGGGCACGGCCGAAGCCTTGCGGGTCGCGCGGCCCTTGCCGGTCTTCGTTGCCGCGGCCTTGCGCGCTTGCGGAATTTCGCCCTTCGCCGTCTGGCCGGCAGCGGCCTTGCCCTTGGTCGCGGCCTTGCCCTTCGCAGCCCTGGCTGCTGCCTGCTTGCGCTTGGATTCCTCAACCTTGCCGGCGCCGACCTCGAAGCTGATCACCGGCCCCATCTCGCCGAGAATATCGTCGTCGAGCCAGCACAGGCTCTTGTGACCGTTGCCGAGTTCCTTGAGCGGCGGCACCTCGGTCTCGCATTTGTTGCCGGGCACCCGCGACTTCCAGCGGCAGCGCGTCTGGAACGGACAGCCCGTCGGCGGGTTGAGCGCCGAAGGAATGTCGCCTTCCAGCACGATGTGCTCCTTGACCACGCTGGTGTCGGCAATCGGGATCGCCGAAAGCAGCGCCTCGGTATAGGGGTGATAGGGCGGCGCGAAGATCTGGTCGGTCGTGCCCTGCTCGACGATGTAGCCGAGATACATCACCACCACCCGGTCGGCGAGATAGCGCACCACCGACAGATCGTGGCTGATGAACAGCATCGTCGTCTTGTTCTTGCGCTGGATGTCCATCAGCAGTTCGGTGACCGCCGCCTGCACCGACACGTCGAGGGCCGAAACCGGCTCGTCGGCCACCACCACCTTGGCGTTGCCAGCGAACGCACGCGCCACGCCGATGCGCTGCTTCTGGCCGCCGGAGAGCTGGCGTGGCATGCGGACCGCGAAGGCGCGCGGCAGCTTCACCAGGTCGAGCAGCTCCAGCATCCGCTTCTGTCGGTCGGCCTGGGTCTTGCCGACATTGAACTTCTCCAGCGTGCGGATGATCTGCGAACCGACCGAGTGGCTCGGGTTGAGCGTGTCGAACGGGTTCTGGAACACCATCTGGATCGAGGAAATGGTGTCGACGTCGCGTTCCTCGATCGGCGTCGACTGGATTTCCTTGTTGCCGAGCGTCACGGTGCCGTCCGTCGCCGTCTCCAGGCCCAGAAGCACCTTGGCCAGCGTGGACTTGCCGCAACCGGATTCGCCGACGATCGCCACCGTCTCGGATTCGCGCGCCTCGAAGCTGATCGTCTCGTTGGCCTTGACCGTGCGTGTCTCGGCCCCGCCGAAGATCGCGTTGGCGGCAACGTGGTAATATTTCTTCAGATTGTCGATAATCAGCGCCGGCGCGCCGGGCTTGGCCGGCTCGTTCTCCACCACCGCACCTTCCGGCAACGCGTCCCAGTCGAGTTCATTGAAGCGCACGCAGCGGCTCATGTGCCGGTCGTGGCCCTTGACCTCGATCATCGGGATCTCGGCCGCGTTGCAGACGCCTTCCACGAAATGGTGGCAGCGCGGCGCGAAGTTGCAGCCCACAGGGCGTTCCTGCGGCAACGGCAATTGGCCAGGGATCGCGATCAGCGGCCGCGAGTTCTTGTCGGCGCCGGGCAGCGGGATCGAACGGAACAGGCCTTGCGTGTAGGGGTGGCGCATATGGTTGAAGACGTCGTCGATATTGCCGGTCTCCACCGCCTCGCCCGAATACATCACCGTGATGCGGTCGCAGGTCTCCAGGATCAGGCCGAGATTGTGCGACACGAAGATCATCGACGTGCCGAACTCCTTGCCGAGCCCCTTGACCAGTTCGACAATGCCGGCCTCGACGGTGACGTCGAGCGCGGTGGTCGGCTCGTCGAGCAAAAGCAGCGCCGGCTTGGAAAGCAGAGCCATCGCGATCACGATACGCTGCTGCTGGCCGCCTGAAAGCTGGTGAGGGTAGGAGCGCATCATGCGTTCCGGGTCGGGCAGACGCACCGCGCGCACCATCTCCAGCGCGCGGTTATAGGCCTCCTCCTTGGACACCTTGTCATGCAGCAGCGGCACTTCCATCAGCTGCTGGCCGACCTTCATCGCCGGGTTCAGGCTCGCCATCGGCTCCTGATAGATCATGGCGATCTCGTTGCCGCGGATGTGGCGCAGTTCCTCCTCCGACATGTCGCCCATGTCGCGGCCCTTGAACTTGATGCGCCCGCCGACGATCTGCCCGACATTGGAAAGGTCGCGCATAATGCCGAGCGACACGGTCGACTTGCCGCAGCCGGATTCCCCGACGATGCCCATCGCCTCGCCTGGCATCACCGTGCAGGAGAAATCCATCACCGCCGGAATCTCGCCCTTTCGGGTGAAGAACGAGATCGACAGGTTCTCGATTTCGAGGATCGGCTCCGCCGCCTGGTTCTGGCTTCGCGTGATGCTGATGGCTTCGTTCATTGCGTCGCTCTCAGTGATCGGTCGGTCGTCCGCCCCGGGATCGCGGGGCGGCTGCGAATAGGGTGGCGCTCCGCGTCAGTCCTTCAAGGATTCCTCCCTGAGCGCGTCGGCGAGCAGGTTCAGGCCGAGCACGAAAGACATCAGTGCGAAGACCGGCGGCAGCGCGGGGTGCACGAAGGCGCGCAAAAGTCGGCTCGATTCCTTGATGCCGGTGCCCCAGTCGGGGCTTTCGGGAGCCAGGCCGAGGCCGAAATAGCCGAGCGTGCCGAGCAGGATGGTGGTGTAGCCGATCCTCAGGCAGATATCGACGATCAGCGGCCCGCGCGCGTTCGGCAGCACTTCCCACAGCATGATGTACCACGGGTTCTCGCCCCGGGTCTGGGCCGCGGCCACATAGTCGCGCGTCTTGATGTCCATCACCAGCCCCCGCACGATGCGGAACACGCCGGGCGAGGAGGCAAACACCACCGCCACGAAGATGTTGAGCTCGTTCGGCTCGATCGAGATGATGCCGAACGGATCGGCATCGAAGACGAGCCCGAGATAGACCCAGCCGCCGATCAGCACGGTCAGCACCAACTGCACGACCAGCAATTGCGGCCGGCTCTTGAAGCGCGTGTAGAACAGCGTGCAGAAGAAGATGATCGGGAACAGGAAGAACACACCCGCCATCGCATAGGGGATCGGGGTGTCCATGATGCCCGGCGTGACCAGCAGGTAGAACAGCAGGATCACGGGGAAGGCCAGCACCAGATTGGCGAGGAACGACAGGATCGTGTCCACCCGGCCGCCATAATATCCCGCGGGCAGTCCCAGCGTCGTGCCTACCATCAGCGCGAACAGCGTCGCCGCCGGCGCGATGATCAGCACGATCTGGCTGCCATAGACCATGCGCGAGAAGACGTCGCGCGCCAGCCGGTCACCGCCGAACAGGAAGATCTTGCCGCTTTCCGGCTCGATCGCGCCCGGAAACGCGTTCTTCATGACGAAGAGCTGGTCGAGCGGCGCGAACGGCGCCACCGTATCGGCGAAGATCGCCGTGAACAGCCAGAACAGGCAGATCGACACGCCGGCGATGCCGACGCCATTGTCGAACAGCTGGCCGTAGAGGCCGAGCCGCTTCTTGTAGGCGAAACTCAGACCGAGGATGACCGCGATCGCCAGCCACACCGGCCAGAACTGCGCGATCACCCCGAGAATGATGCGGAACGCACCGACATATTCAAGTTGCATCCGCCCCTCCTATTGCACGCGGATGCGCGGGTTGAGAAATGCGTAGCCGATATCCGAGATCAGCTGCGTGGAAAGCACGACGAACACCGACACCAGCGAGCACCCGAGCAACAGATCGATATCGTTGTTGCCCGCCGCCTCGACCAGCGTGAAACCGAAACCCTGGTAGCGGAACATCACCTCGACGATGACCACCCCGGTCAGGAGCCACGGAAACTGCAGCATGATGACGGTGAACGGCGCGATCAGCGCATTCCTGAGCGCGTGCTTCACGACGACGGCGTTGAAGGCCAGCCCCTTGAGCCGCGCAGTCCGGATATATTGCTGGGTCATGACCTCGACCATCGAGGCCCGCGTCATCCGCGCGATGTAGCCGATGCCGTAGATCGCCATCGTCATCACTGGCAGCGTGAAATTGTAGAAGCTGACGCCCTGGCTGGTTGCCGTCGCCGCGGAGCCGTTGAGCCAGCCGAGCCATGAGGCGAACACCACCGTGAAGATGACGCCCGAGACATATTCCGGCGTCGCCGTCGTGGTGATGGACGCGACCGACAGACTTCGGTCGGTCCGCGTCCCCTCGCGCATGCCGGCAAGCACGCCGATCAGCAGCGAGACCGGCACCATCACCACCATCACCCAGAACATGAGGATGCCGGTGGCGCCCAGCGCCGGGAACAGCTTTTCCGAGACCGGCACCTTGAACTTGGTCGAGCAGCCGAAGTCACCCTGCAGGATACCGCCGTAATAGGCCCGGGCAGGTTCATCGCAGTAGGAGAACCGCGGCACGGCCTCGCCCGTCTCGGGATCGACATTCGGCTGCTTCTGCATGACGCCGAGCCACTGCCCGTAGCGCACGAAGAAGTTCTGCCGGTAGCCGTTCCTCTGCAGCCACTTCTCGAGATCTTCCTGGGTGGAACGCATGTCCAGCTGACTGATGGCCAGCTTTTTCAGGTTCGGTTCGAGATTGACCAGAAAGAACACGACCAGCGTCAGGCACAGCATGGTCAGTGCCATGACGCCGAGACGGCGAAGTATGAACGTCAGCACGTTGCCCCCTTCCCCTCGGCCGGGGTCTTATTCTTGTTCATGAAAAGCAAGGAAGGGGCCTGCAGGCCCCTTCCTTCTGTCGCAATCAGGCGTCGAGCCAGACGTTTTCGAGATCGATCTCGAAGGTCTGATGCATGCCGTGATTCTTCACTTCCGGCGCCGAGTGATTGTAGATCTTGCGCCAGTAAGGCTGGATGATGATGCCCGAGCTCTGGATGATCTCCTCGATCTCCTTCATCACCTCGCGGCGCTTGTCGGCGTCCGGGATCGAAAGGGCCGCATTGATCTTCTCGTCAAGCTCCGGGTTGGAATAGCCGGCCTCGTTCCACGCCTCGCCCGAACGGTAGGCAAGCGCGATGACCTGGATGCCCAGCGGGCGCATGTTCCAGTTGGTCATCGAGTACGGATACTTGGTCCAGTCGTTCCAGAAGGTCGAGCCCGGCAGCACCGTGCGCTTGACCTTGAAGCCGGCATCGCGGAGCTGGGCGGCGATGGTGTCGCCGGTGTTCTTGTGCCAGTCCTCGTCGACCGTGATGAGCTCATGCTCGTAGTCCATCTGGCCGGCCTCTTCCATGAGCGCCTTGGCCTTCTCGACGTCCCGGCTGATCGCCGGCAGTTCGGCATACTCGGGATGGATCGGGCAGACATGGTGGTTCTCGGCCGGGTCGCCGGCATTGCCATAGCCGAGCGCCAGCACGATATTGTTGTCGACCGCGAGCTGCAGCGCGTTGCGCACCTTCTGGTCTGTGTAGGGTGCGTTGTTGACATTGGTGCGCGCAACGATCGTGGCCGCCGTCACGACTTCCGACTTCACCATGCCGATGCCGTCCATGATGTCGACATAGTCGGCCGTGGTCTCGAAATTGGTGTGGACCTCGCCGGATTCGAAGGCCGAGACCATCGCCGAGGGATCGGTGCCGTAGTCGATGAACTCGATACCGTCGAGATGAGCTTCGCCGCCCCACCACGAGCCGTTCTCGCGCCGCTTCAGCACGACGCGGTTGCCGACCTCGTAGGAGACCAGCTCGAATGCGCCGGTGCCGATCGGGTTGGCGACCCAGTCGCTGCCGGTCTCCTCATAGCTGGGATGCACGATCAGGCCCGGATAGTCGGCCATGCCCGGAATGATCGAGATGTCCGACTTGTTGAGGTTGAGCTTGATCGTGTAGTCGTCGACCTTCTCGATCGCGCCGTCGCGCGCCTTCTTCGTGTCCGGATCCTGGAGCGACGCCATGCGCGCGGCCATGGAATTGCCCTCGGCATTGCCGTCGCACCAGCGTGTGATGTTGAAGATGATGTCGTCGGCCGTCAGCGTGTCGCCATTGTTCCAGGTCACGCCTTGGCGCACTTTCAGGACGTATTCGGTCGCGTCGTCATTGACTTCCCAGCCTTCCAGCAGGCGCGGCTCGAAGGTGAACTCGCGGGTGTACTTCACCAGCGGCTCCAGCGTCTGGCGCGCGGCGTTGGCCATTTCCGACCAGTCCCAGGTGCGCGGGTCCTTCTGCTCCTTGACCAGCATGGCGACCTTCAGCACGCCACCCTTCTTGGGCTCCTGCGCCATCGCCGGAGTCGGCGCCGCAAGGCCGAGCAAGCCATAGGCCATCGCCGTCGAAGCGCCCATCGCGCTGGCGACCGCCAGGAACTCGCGACGGTCCATCTCGCCCGCTTTCGCACTTTCGGCGAGCTGGGCAACCTTCTCGGGTACGCGGTCGCCATTGCTCTTGTAGAACGTCATTGCACTCTCCCATTTTTGGCTTTTCGCCTGTTAGCATTTCGCATCCGGCCCCCTTTGTCAAAACGGGGTTGCCGGAAGGTGTCCCGCCGGAAATGTGCAACTTTGCCGTCCGCCAAGATGCTGCAATTGCGACAAGTTTGGCGCAGAAAAGTCATGAGCGCTTCGAATTTCTGCAAGCCGGGCGCCCCGACGTGGCGGCTTGCGCAACAAATCCCCGCGATGCTGCGGCGCGACATCTCCGACGCGCAGGAGCCAGCCCGGTTGGCGCGGCGGGGGAGACTCCCGACGATTGTCGGGAACTGTCAGGAGGATAGCCGGCCAAGTTGCAGGATACGGGCAACTCTCCATGAAGGGATCAGTATTCGCGCTCGAAGAAGATGCCGCCCTTGGCCTCGCCGCTGTCGCTTGCCTCGCCGCGCAGCTTCACGCCGCGCCCGATATTGAGGTCGATGCGTGCCTTGCCGGTGCCGGCGCCTTCGCCCTTCTCGATGCCGACATAGGTGCGGTCGTTGAGATACTTGCCGACAGCCACCGACGCTCTGCCCGTCTCCGCGTCCGTCTTGATGTCGATGTCGTCGACGCCGATCTGGTTGCGCAACTTGTCGAGCAGCGAGGTCGAGCCGCCGACGCCGGCGAGTTGGGCCGCGGCGGCGGCAAGCTGGGCAATCTGCAGCGGCGAAAGGTTCGACAGCGAGCGCCCGAAAACCAGCCGCGCCAGCACCTCGTCCTCCGGCAGGCTGGGCGACGAGGAGAACTCGAAGCGCGGATTGTTGGCCTCGCCCACCACCCCGATCGTCGCCGTCACGTCGTCCGCCTGCGTATCGGCGGCGAAGTCGAGGCGCGGGACCATCGAGCCGGCGAAGTCGAGCGTGCCACGCGTGAAATCGAGCCGCTGGCCGAGGATCGAAAGCCGGCCCCGGCGCATGGTGAAATTGCCGATCGCGCGCGGCGAGGACACCGGGCCGGTCAGCCTGATGCGGCCGCCGAATTCGGCATCGATGCCACGGCCCTGGATGAAAATCTGCCGCGGTGCGTCGACCACCACGTCGAGCGTCAGCCCGCTGCCGCCGCCGCTCGCCTCGGCCGGCCGCAGCGCCTTGGCCTGCGCCTCGACGGCGCCGGTGGCGTTGCGATGCTTGACGTCGAGCGTCGCGATCGAGGCCGGCAGCTTGTCCGGAACGGTGATGATCGTCTTGCCGAGGTCGACCTGGCCGGAAAGCTCCGGCACGTTGGTGAGCGACCCGGTGACCTTCAGGTTGCCGCCGAAATTGGCCGTCACCACGCGCCCATCGGTGTAGCGCCCGTCGGAGACCCGCGCGGTAAGGTCGGCGGGGAAACCGCGCGCCGGATCGACCGCCACTGTTCCTCCGACGCTCAGCCGGCCGCCCGTTGACAGTTCGCCGGTCATTGAGCGGATGGTCGCGACGCCCCGCGCCAATCCTATGTCGGCGGCGATATCCCGGACCGCGATGCCGGAGCGCGCATCGACCAGCCGTGCCCCGGAGGTCTTGACCGACCCCGAAAGGACGGGTGACGCCGCTGCACCAGAAACCGCGACCTCGACATTGGCGCCACCGTCGAGCGCCAGCCCTTGTGCTGCGAGCCGCTGGGTCAGGAACGAGAACGGCACCTTGCCGGCAAACCGCGTGTCGAGCGAGACCCCGCCCACCGTATTGACTGTTCCCCCGCCATTGAGGCCAAGCCCTCCGCCGTCTCCGGCGCGGGCGTCGAAGCGCAGCCGGCCCTTCTCGAAGCTGCCGGTCGAGGCGAGCGACAGGGCGCCGAAGCCGGCCTCCCGGGTCTGGCTTGTCGCCGCGCCGCGCCAGTCGACATCATAGGTGATGCGCGGATCGGCGGCCGCACCCGCGATTTTCACTGTTCCCGAAACCGAACCCGCGGCGGCAAGGCCCGGCGCGAAGGAATTCGCCAGCGACGCAGGCAGGCTCGCGAGTTTCACGGTAAGGTCGAGCGCTTCACCAGCGCTGCCGGTGACCTCCGCCGTGCCACCCTCGACGCCGAGCGCCATCCGGTCGAGATACGCGGTGCCGTCGCGCACCCTGACCGTCGTCGCGCTGGCAAGCGCCGCCTGGATTCCGCGGAAGGCGCCTTTCGCCGAAGCAAGCTCGACCGTCGTTTCGCCGTCCGCGATCCTGACGCGGCCGGCCGCCGCGGCGGGAATGCCCGTGACGGTCGCGCTGCCGGAAAAACCGGTCCACTCGCCGTCGCGGCTCAGGTCGACGCCGATCTTGGCGATCTCCGTGCCTCCCGTCCGCACGGCCTCGGCCTCGACGCGCCCGGCAATCGTCGGCTGGGCCAGATAGTCCCTCACCCCCATTCGGACGCTGGCTTTCTCAACCGTCAGGTCGCCGCGCGACAACCTGTCCGTGCGCGCCACCAGGTCGACGGTCGGCACCGCGCCATCCTTGCGGAAGCTGATCGTACCCGACACATTCCCGGCCGCTTCCTCCAGTGCCATCGCCGCCAGCGGCGTGATGTCGGGCAGCGCCAGTTCCAGATCTCCGACCGGCACGAAAGCCGCGTCGAGATCCAGCGTCCCGGAGATGCGGTTTTCACCGACCGACACCAGCAGTTCCTCGACCCTGCTGCCGCCGCCTTCGGCCGACCGAAGCCGCGCGCGCCCATCGATTGTCTCGCCCTCGATGGCGCCGGAAAGATTGACATCGGCGACCGGTTTGGCCGGATCGGCGGTACCCTTCGCCTCCAGCACCAGATCGGTGATGGCGCGGCCGGCGCTTTCGATGCGTTCGCTCGCCACCCGCAGTTCCACCTCGGGCCGCGTGATGTCGCCAGTCGCCGCAAGCTGGAAGTCGATCGCACCTTGCGCCTGGTCCGAAAGCCGCGCCACCGCACCGTAGGCACCCGCCAGCGCCGCCTCCACCTGGCCTTCGGCAAGGCTGACGTTGCCCCTGGCTGTCAGCGGATCGGAGTTCAGTTCGAGGTTGGATGCCGAGAGCGCTCCGTCGGCACCGCGCTCGAACCGGCCCGAGACCTTCAGCCGCTCGCCGAGATAGCGCCGCGCCGCCTCCGGCAGCGCCGCGACCACGATCTGCGCCGAAATCGTCGCGTCGGCCGCCCCGGTTTCGGGCGCCAGCCCGCCGGTCCCGGCCAGGCCGACCTGCCGGTTCTTGACCTCGAGCTTTTCGATCGACACGCGTTCGGTCTCGAGCCGCGCCTCACCGCTCATCTCCAGTGGCCCGGCCACCAGCGGCGCCAGGGCCGTGTTGACGGTACCGACACCGCCCGCCGCAAGTTCGAACGAAACCGGTCCCGTCCACCGCCTCAGGTCGAAGCCGGGCGAGGCCAGCCGCGCCTTGATGTCGGCGACGCCGAAGCCTGCCCCTTGCGCCGACGACAGGTCGATCGTGCCGTCGACGGCCGGCGCCGCGCCTGAGCCGGTGATCGCGGCACGCGCGCTCCTGATCGCCACAATCACCGGATCGGCCCCGGCGCCGAAGGTCAGCATAACCGGGTCGTCGACAGCCTTCACCACGACGTCGAGGTCGCTCTCCCCTTCGGGGTCAACCCGGCCGGACGCCTCGGCGCTGACGGCGTCGGATTGCAGGACCGCATGCTCGATCGCGACGGCACCATCGTCGCCCAGCGTTGCGGCGAAATCGAAGATCATCGTGCCTTCGGCGAGCGGCATCAGCCCTTCGGGCAAAAAGCGCCGGAAGTCGCCTTCGCCATTCGCCGCGATATGACGGCCGGCTTCCGTCTCGCGGTGTCGCGCCGCGATGCTGGTCGCCGCGCGGCCGTCGATCTTCATCGCGCCCTGCCCTTGCCAGTCGGCCAGCGGTCCACTGCCGGCAAGCGTGATTTCGACCGCCGGCGCACCCGGCAGTTTCAGCAGCGTGGCAATGAAGCCGCCCTCGGGCTCGGAGGCGGCCACGTCGAGATCGAGCCGGTTTTCGCCCGGCGCAAAGTCGACCTTCGCGTTGACCACGGTCTTTCGGCCGTCTGTACGCTCGGCGTCGAGGTCGGTCTTGAACCGCAGCGGCTGGTCGTCGGCACTCGCCGAGCCGCTCGCCTTGAGCCGCACCGCCTCGCCGGCGAGCGCGGCGCCTATGACGATGTCCGGCAAGTCCAGCCGGTCGACCCGGAGCGATACCGGAAGCGACAGCGGCTCGTTCGCCCCGGCCTCTTCTTCACCCGCGAATGGCGCACGCGAGACCTCGATGCGTTGTGCCGCAAGCCTTTCGGCGTGGAAGTCGAAGCCGGCCAGCGCCAGAGGCGCCCAGTCGAGTTCGACGCCGGCGGCCGAGAGCCAGGGGCCCTCGCGATCCTCGACCACGACCGACGCGATCCTGAGCTTGCCGGACAGAATGCCGGACAGTCCGCTGATGCGCACCTTGCTGTCGGCCGAGGATGCCAGAGCCGAGGCGAACGCCGCGAGCTTGGCCTTGCCGGCGTCCGTCTGGGTAAAGATCGCCACCATCCCGGCGACGAACGCCAGGACGAGAAGGATACTGACCAGAAGGATTCGCGTGAGCCTGCGGAGCAAGAGGTTCCTTTCGGCGGAATCGGTTTCCTCCCGAACTATAGGGGATTTTCCGCCGAAAACATGGTGATACGGGTCAGGCCGCGCCGGCAGCGCCAATCAGAACGACTGACCGATCCCCGCATAGATGCCGAAATCGGGATCGCCGGGGCGCCGGTCGAGCGGCACGCCGACATCGACCCTCAGCGGCCCGAACGGCGTCAGGTAGCGCACGCCGAGGCCCGCGCCGAAGCGCATCGTGGAAAAGTCGGGCGTCGAGGTTGCCGACACGGTGCCGCCGTCGATGAACGGCACGATGCCGAAACTGTCGGTGATCTGGATGCGCATTTCAGCCGAGACCTCGAAGAAGGAGAGCCCGCCGGTCGGCATGCCCGTGGCATCGACCGGGCCGATGTCCTGGTAGCCGTAGCCGCGCACCGACCCGCCGCCGCCCGAATAGAAGCGGCGATCGGCCGGAACCTGCGCCAGCGTCGCACCATAGATGGCGCCGGCCGCCACCCGCCCCGCGGCGACGAAGCGCTTGGCCTCGTCGAGCGCGCGATAGGCCGACGCCTCGCCCTTCACCTTCACGAACGAGGTCGAGTTCAGGAAGTCGTGCGCCGGCTCGACATAGGCCATCAGCCGGAAGCCGGATTTCGGATCGAGCCGGTTGTCGCGGTTGTCGAAGACATATTGCAGCGGCACGCTGCCGATCAGGTGGCGGTTGGTGCCGAAGGAATCCTGTATCTTGGAATAGTCGAGCGCCAGTTCACCCGAAACGCTCTGGGTCTTGGAGAGCTCATAGGCCAGGCCGACGCCGCCCTTGACCGAATTGCGGTCGAAGGCGTCGGGATGTTCGAACGCCGCCTTCAGATTGGCGGTGAAACGCGACGGCGGGCCCAGCACACCCGGCTTTTCGAACAGCAGTGCTGCATTGTAGTCGAGCTGGCCGAAGCGGCTGGTGTCGCCGATACGGCTGATCGAACCTTCCACGCGCAGCTTCTCAGCCTTTCCGAACAGGTTGCGGTGCCCCCAGTAGCCCTCCACACCCGCACCCTCGGTGTTGGAGAAGGTGGCGCCGATGCCGAGGTAACGGTGCTTTCGTTCCGAAACGACGACGTCGACCGGCAGCGTGCCGTCGGCGTCGAGCGCCTCGCCCTCACTGACCGCGACGCTGTCGAAAACTTCCAGCGCAAGGAGCCGCTCGCGCGCATCTTCGAGTTCCTGCGGCGAATAGGTCGAGCCGGGCTCGATGCCGGCCATATAGGCGGTGAAGTCGCGGTCGACCTTCTCGGTACCCTCGACACTGGTGCGCCCGAACGGCGCGACCGGCCCGGCCTCCAGCACCAGCGTGACGTCGAGCAGCCCCGTATTGTGGTCGGCGACGATCTCCCGGTCCGCGATCCGCGCCAGCGGGTGCCCCTGGTTGCGCAGTTCCCGCACCATTCCGCGTTCGGCGGCGAGAATCACGGTGGAGCCGGCGGGACCGCCCGGCATCAGTTCGAAACGCGCCGGCGCGATGCCGCCAGTGTCGCCACGCACGTCGATGTCGCCGAGCCGGAACACCTGTCCCGGCCTGATCGTGACGCTCACCGGGACTGGTTCGCCGGAAAACTCCGCATCGGGCGGAATGTCGTCGATCGGCCGGCCGGCGATGGCGATCTCCACCGTGCCGTCGTAACGCGCATTTTCATAAAGCGTCGCGACCAGCAATTCGCGCTCGGTGCGCGCCTTGGAAATCAGGCCAAGCGAACCGGACACCGGCCGTTCCTCGTCGGCAAGCAGCGTCGAGGCGGCGCGCAGGCTCGCTGAGAGGTCGTCGCTCGCGTCGCTGGTATCGAAGGTCACCGAATAGGCCAGCGGGTCGACGACCGGGGCCTCGTCTTCCTCCGATTCGAACAGTGTGATGCCGAAAATCTCCAGCGCCATTGCCGGCGCGGGCGCCAGCGCGAGGCACAAGACGAGCGCGGACACGGAAGCGAGGCCGCGATAAGCGCGCCTGCCGTGCGGTACTCCAACACATTCCGCGACCGGGCCCAGCATTCCTCCAAAATAGCAACAGTGGTTAAAATTGTGCTGAAGGTTTTTAGCGGATACGCACAAAGGATGCACCGGGGCCGCGTCGAAAAACAACTACTGCGCCTTTCGGCCCCGGTCGCGGGCTCCGCGAACCGGCAAAACTCACCGGGCTTGGCAAGCCCGGCCACTCGCTCGTAGGAAGGCGTCATGCGCGTGCTTGTCGTCCATTGCCATCCGACGCCGGAAAGCTTTTGCGCTGCCATCCGCGACCGGGCGATGGCGGCACTCGCCACCGCCGGCCACGAGCCACGCCTGATCGATCTCTACGCCGAGGGCTTCGAGCCGGTCATGTCGGACGGCGAACGCCGCACCTACAATCTTCACGAGCCGGTCGACGACAAGCTCGTCCCGCATTTCGAGGCGCTGCGCTGGGCCGAGGCCATCGTGCTCATCTATCCAACCTGGTGGTACGGGCCACCGGCCATGCTGAAGGGGTGGTTCGACCGCGTCTGGGCCAAGGATGTCGCCTTTACGCTCAAGGCAGAAGGCGGCCGCATTGAGCCGCTGATGCGCCATATCCGCAAGCTCGCTGTCATCACCACCTGCGGCGCGCCGCGCTGGTGGTCGTTCCTCGTTGGCCAGCCCGGGCGCAAGACACTGCTGCGCGGCATCAGGGCGCTTTGTGCCCGCGACTGCCGCACGCTGTGGCTGGCCAAATACGAGATGGACACGACGCCTGAACGCGCCCGCACAGCCTTTCTCGACAAGGTCGAACGCCGCCTCTCCGCATTTTAGGCGCAATCGCCGGTCTTGCTTGCCGTTACGTGATCCGCGTTGACAAGCCTCCGCAAAGCTTGGCCAATGTGGGCGGGGCAAGAGCAGGCATCCGGAGGAAATCATGTCGACGCGCGCGGCTCGTGGCCATTCTCTTTTCGTCCTTTTTCTCCTCGTCATGTTGGCCCCGGCCTTCGGCCAGGATACCCGCCGGATCGAGACCATGCCCGATTCCGACTATTACGGCTTCGACCTGCGCACTGAGCGCGACGTGTCGCTCGACCAGTGCAAGGCCCAGTGCCTGGGCGACCCCTCCTGCCGCGCCTTCACCTACAATTCGAGCGCCGAATGGTGCTTCCTGAAGTCCGACTTCAACCAGTTGAACCCGTTCCCAGGCGCCGTGGCCGGCAAGGTCGTGGCAGCAACCGGCGAGCGCGATCTCGGCGCGCCGAAGGAACTCGCCTTCGTACCGCCCTACGTCACCGACGACGCCCGCCGTTTCCGCGGCGAAACGCTTTCGAAGGCCAATGCCGGCGGCGCGGGCCTCGTCTCCCTCGTCTCGGCCGCCGAAAACGCCATGGCCGGCAACGACCCGCGCGCCGCCATGCTCAACTACCAGAACGCGCTCGCCATCCTGCCCGACGACACCGCGATCTGGACCGGCCTTGCCGCCGCCGCCAATGCGGTCGTGCCGAACTCCGGCGAAAGCTCCTATTATTTCCAGCGCACCGCGACCGGTGCAGCGGTCAACGGCTACCTCCTGTCGCGCACGGCCAGCGACCGCGCCAACGCGCTCAACCAGCTCGCCGCCGGGCTTGAGAAGCGCAACCTGTTCCGTCCCGCGATCACGGCCTATGAGGAGAGCCTGGCGCTCGTTTCCTCGCCCGAGATCCAGGCGCTCTACGCCGACCTGAAACGGCGCAAGGGCTTCCGCGTCACCGAGCACAGCGTCGATTCCGACAGTGCCACGCCGCGCGTCTGCGTCCAGTTCTCCGAAGATCTGGTCAAGAGCGGCGTCGACTATGGGCAGTTCGTGAGCGTCGACAATCTGCAGAACGTTGCCGTCGACAAGGGCGAGCGCGAGCTCTGCGTGGCCGGCCTCGAGCACGGCGGCCGCTACCGCATCGTCATCCGCCAGGGCCTGCCGGCCGCCATCGGCGAGGTGATCGGCGAACCCGTGGCGCTCGATATCTATGTCCGCGACCGCTCGCCCTCGATCCGCTTCACCGGCGACAATTTCGTACTGCCTGAAAGCGTGCGCCGCGGCATCCCGGTCGTATCGGTCAACACCGAGGCAGCGAAGATCGCGCTTTACCGCGTCGGCGAACGCTCTCTGTCGCGGTTGCTGTCCGAATCGCAGTTCCTGCGCCAGCTCGATTCCTACGAGATGGACCGCATTGCCGACGACCTTGGCGAACCGGTCTTCGAAGGCATGCTGGAGATCGCGCCGGAACGCAACAAGGAGGTCGTTACCTCCTTCCCGGTCGACGAGGCGGTGCCCGACCGCAAGCCCGGCATCTACGTGATGACCGCCGTGCCCGAGAACGACCGCCGCGACAGCTGGGAAACCCGTGCCACGCAGTGGTTTGTCGTCTCTGATATCGGGCTCGCCACCTTCGCCGGCGAGGACGGGCTCAACGTCTTCGCCCGCTCCCTCGACAGCGCGGCGCCGATAGGCGGGCTCACACTCGACCTGGTCGCCCGCAACAATGAAATCCTCGGCACCGCCACCACCGGCGCCGACGGCCGCGCCCGCTTCGATGCCGGCCTGACCCGCGGTGACAACGCCATGGCGCCCGCCGTCTTGATGGCGCGCGGCGAAGGCGACGATTTCGTCTTCCTCGACATGACCCGCGCCGGCTTCGACCTTTCCGACCGCGGCGTCGAGGGCCGGCCCTCGCCCGGCGCGCTCGACGTCTATTCCTGGACCGAGCGCGGCATCTACCGCGCCGGCGAGACCGTGCACGCCGCCGCCCTTGTGCGCAATCCGGCCGCCGACGCTGTCGACGACCTGCCACTCACCTTCATCTTCCAGCGCCCGGACGGCGTGGAGGATCGTCGTATGGTCTCGACCGGCGCCGAACTCGGCGGCCACGCCGTCGACCTAGCGCTGCCCGAAACCGCCATGCGCGGCACCTGGACGATGCGTATCCACACCGATCCGAAGAAGCCGGCGCTGTCGGAGAAATTTTTCCTGGTCGAGGACTTCGTGCCCGACCGCATCGAGTTCGACCTGGCCGCCGAGCCTGACGAGATCGCGCTTGGCGAGACCGCGACCGTGACCGTAGACGGCCGCTATCTCTACGGCGCCCCGGCCGCGGGCCTGGCGCTCGAAGGCCAGATGGTGATTTCACGCACCCGCGAATGGGAACGGTTCCCCGGCTACGTCTTCGGGCTCGAAGACGAGGAGGACGTCGAGGACGTCCGCATCGACCTTTCCGACTTGCCGCGCACCGGTGACGACGGCCAGGCCTCCTTCCCGGTCGAAGTGACCCGCCTGCCGTCCACCACGCAACTGCTTGTCTCCGACATCTCGGTGCGTATGGTCGAGACGGGCGGCCGTGCCGTCGAGCGTTCGGTCGATCTCGGAATTCGCTCGCAGACGAATGCGCTCGGCCTCAAGGCCGAGTTCGAGGGCAATTCGGTGCCCGAAGGCAGCATCGCCAATTTTCGCGCCATTGCCGTCGACCCCGACGGCGAGCGCGTCGATCTTGCCGGCCTCGAATGGTCGCTGGTGAAGATCAACCGCAACTATCAGTGGTACCGCGACGGCAATTCCTGGCGCTACGAGCCGGTAATCTCGACCAGCCTCGTCGACGAGGGCACGGTCGATACCTCCTCTACCGCCGAGCCGCAGATTTCGGCCGCGGTCGACTGGGGCCGCTATCGGCTCGAAATCGCCACCGAGGACCCGACCGGTCCCGCCACCAGCATCGAGTTCTCCGCCGGCTGGTATGTCGCGGCGAGTTCCACGGAGACACCCGATGCGCTCGAGATCGCCCTCGACAAGGAAAGCTACGCCGTCGGCGACACCGCACGGCTGAAGATCACGCCGCGCTTTGCCGGCGAGGTGCTGGTGACCGCAGGCGCCGAAAACCTGCTCTCCGCCGTCACCGCGACCGTGCCGGCCGAGGGCGCGACGATCGACGTGCCTGTCACCGAGGATTTCGGCGCCGGCACCTATCTCACCGCAACGCTGTTCCGGCCCGGCGAGGCGGCCGAGACCCGCATGCCGATGCGCGCCATCGGCGTCAAATGGCTGACGGTCGATCCCGGTCCGCGCAAGCTCGCCATCGATCTCGAACTGCCCGCGAAGACCGAGCCGCGCCAGCCGCTCACGATTCCCGTCTCCGTCGGCGGCCTCGCCGCCGGCGAGGAAGCCTATGTGACGGTCGCGGCAGTCGATGTCGGCATCCTCAACCTCACCCGCTACGAGACGCCTGATCCTGACGGCTGGTATTTCGGCCAGCGCATGCTCGGCCTGGAAATGCGCGACCTCTACGGCCGCCTGATCGACGGCTCGCCGGGCATCGCCGGCCGGCTGCGCACCGGCGGCGACGGCGGCGGCATGGCACCTTCCGGGAAAGCGCCGACCGAGAAGCTGCTCGCCTTCTTCTCCGGCATCGTCCGCGTCGACGAGCAGGGCCGCGCCTCGGTCACCTTCGACATCCCGCAATTCAACGGCACCGCCCGCGTGATGGCGGTCGCCTGGTCACGGTCGGGCGTCGGCCACGCCGAACAGGACGTCATCATCCGCGATCCGGTGGTGCTGACCGCCAGCATGCCGCGCTTCATGGCGCCAGGCGACCAGTCGCGGCTGCTGCTCGAGATCGCCAACACCGACGGTCCGGCCGGCGAATACACCGTCTCGGTCGAAACCGGCCCCGAGCTTCTCGCCGCCACCGGCGGCCTGCCTGCCGCACTCGACCTTCCGGCCGGCGCCCGCGAGACCGTTTCCGTGGCGCTCACCGCCGACCGCCCAGGCAATGGCGAAATCTCCGTCAGGCTCGCCCACGCCTCGGGGCTCACCATCGAGCGCTCGCTGGCACTGCCCGTGCGGCCCGGCGTCATGCCGGTAACGACCCGCCGCACGGTGACGCTGGCCGCCGACGGCGGCGCGCTCAGGATCGACAGCGAGCTCTTCGCCGCATCGCTCCCGGAAGGCGCCTCGGTCACCGTCAACGTGTCGCGTTCGACCGCCTTCGACATTCCGGCCATGCTGATGACGCTCGACCGCTACCCGTATGGCTGCGCCGAGCAGACTACCAGCCGTGCTCTGCCTCTGCTTTATGTCAGCGAGCTGGCCCGCACCGCAGGGCTGGAGGAAGATCCGTCGATCCGCGGCCGGGTGGAGGGCGCGATCGAGCGCGTTCTGTCCTACCAGGCCTCCTCGGGCGCCTTCGGCCTGTGGGGCCCGGGCTCCGGCGATCTCTGGCTCGACGCCTATGTCACCGACTTTCTGACCCGGGCTCGCGAGCAGCAATATGAGGTGCCCGCCCCCGCCATGGACCAGGCGCTGCGCAACTTGCAGAACTCGCTTGCCTACGACGTCGATATCCGCTCGCGCGGCGACGAAATCGCCTATGCGCTCTACGTGCTCGCCCGCAACCGCAAGGCGGCCGCCGGCGATCTGCGTTATTACGTCGACACCCAGCTCGAGGAGTTTTCGACCCCGCTTGCGCGTGCGCAACTCGCCGCCAGCCTTGGCCTTTATGGCGACGCCCAGCGGGCCGAAAAGGCCTTCGCCTCGGCCTACGCGCTGGCGCGTACCACGCCCGGCGGCTACGGCGCCTATGGAAACTATGGCGGCAAGCTGCGCGACGGTGCCGCCATGCTTGCGCTCGCCGCCGAGACCCGGCCGGAGCCGCAACTGGTCCCGACCATGGTCAGCTATGTCTCCGAAGTGAAGAACGGCGCCCGCTGGACCAGCACCCAGGACGAGGCCTGGCTGCTGCTTGCCGCCCGCGCCCTGCAAGGGGCGAGCGACGACATCCGCCTCGGCATCAACGGCGCCGCGCACGAGGGACCGTTCTCGAAGCGCTTCACCGGCGACGAGATCGCGGCGAGCCCGTTCGGCATCGTCAATCGTGGGGGCGACCCCGTTGACGCGGTCCTGACCGTGGTCGCCGCACCCGAGCAGCCGCTGCCCGCCGGTGGCGACGGCTTCTCGATCGAGCGCAGCTATTACCATCTCGACGGCACCCCGGCCTCGATCAGCGAAGCGCAGCAGAACGAGCGCTACGTGGTCGTGATCAAGGTGCGTGAGCTGAACGACTGGCCGTCGCGCATCCTCGTCAACGACCTCCTGCCGTCAGGCTTCGAGATTGACAATCCGCGCATTGTCGGCAGCGCCGAACTCGCCAATTTCGGCTGGCTCGGGCAGACCGACGCCGTGCACACCGAGTTCCGCGACGACCGCTTCATCGCCGCATTCGACCGTGGCCAGGGCGGCGACCGCGACTACACGCTCGCCTATGTCGTGCGTGCGGTAACGCCCGGCGTCTTCGTGCACCCGGCGGCGAGCGTGGAGGACATGTACCGTCCGGGCCTGTCGGCGCGCACCGCCTCCGGCTTCATGGAGGTGACGGCCCAGTAGTGGCAGGAACCGCAATGTCGTTTCTCCATCGCACCCGGCTTCGTCGGGTCGCCATCGGCCTTGGCTTCGCCGCCGTCGTGTTGGCAGCCGGCGCCTTCGGCCTCGACCGCCTCGACCGCGCCTTCCCGCCGCCGCTCGATAAGGCCGGCTCGGTCTCGGTCGAGGTCGTTGACCGTCACGGCGCGCTCTTGCGCGCCTACGCCACAAGCGAAGGCCGCTGGCGGCTCGCCGCCGACCTCGACCGCGTCGACCGCAAGTTCGTCGACATGCTGGTCGCTTATGAGGACCAGCGTTTCTGGTCGCATCATGGCGTCGACCCGCTGGCGATAGCGCGTGCCGCACTGCAGTTTGTCGCCAATGGCCGCATCGTCTCCGGCGGCTCGACGCTCACCATGCAGCTTGCCCGCCTGCTCGAACCGCGCGAGGCACGAACTGTCGGCGCCAAGCTGCGCCAGATGGCGCGTGCGCTGCAGATCGAGCGGCGGCTTTCGAAGAAGGAAATCCTCACCCGCTACCTGACGCTTGCGCCTTATGGCGGCAATATCGAAGGCGTGCGCGCCGCAAGCCTCGCCTGGTTCGGCAAGGAGCCGGCCCGGCTCGGCCTGGCCGAGGCAGCACTGCTGGTCGCGCTGCCGCAATCGCCCGAGGCGCGCCGCCCCGACCGCCATCCGGTGAATGCGCAGGCCGCGCGCGACCGCGTGCTCGCCCGCATGGCCGGCGCCGGCGTCATCATCGAAAGCGAGGTGACGCGCGCCGCGGCCGTACCGGTCGCCTCGACGCGACATGCGTTGCCCGGTCTTGCCGCCCATGTTGCCGACGCCGCCCTGCGCGGCGATCCCGCCGTGATACGTCATCAGGTCACGGTCGACCGCGGCGTGCAGGAAGCGCTCGAAACGGTGGCGAAGACCGCCTCGGCCCGGCTCGGGCCGAAGGTCTCGGTCGCGCTGGTGCTCGCCGACGCCAGGACCGGCGCAGTGCTCGGCAAGGCCGGCTCGGCCGACTATTTCGATCCCGCCCGCGCCGGCTGGATCGACATGGCGGTCGCCGAACGCTCGCCCGGCTCGACCCTGAAACCCTTCATCTATGGCCTCGCCTTCGAGGATGGGCTGGTGATGCAGGAGACCATGATCGAGGACCGGCCGGCCAATTTTTCCGGCTACCGGCCGAAAAATTTCGACATGGACTATCAGGGCGACGTGACCGTACGCGAGGCGCTGCAAATGTCGCTCAACGTGCCGGCGATCCGGCTCCTCGACGCCGTCGGGCCGGTGCGGCTGGTCGCCCGCATGCGCCGCGGCGGTGTCGCGCCCGCCCTGCCGCGCGACGAGGCACCCGGCCTTGCCATCGGCCTCGGCGGCGCCGGCGTGACGCTGGAAGGGCTCGTCCAGCTTTACACCGGCCTTGCCAATGGCGGCCGCGTTTCGCCGCTGCGTTTCCATCCGGCCGATCCCGGCGGGAGGGACAAGGGAAGCGAACCCATCCTGTCGCCGCAGGCGGTGTGGCAGATAGCCGACGTGCTTTCCGGCGTGACGCCGCCCGAAGGCGCGACGCGGCTCGGCATCGCCTACAAGACCGGCACCTCCTACGGCTACCGCGACGCCTGGTCGGTCGGCTATGACGGCCGCCATGTGCTGGGCGTCTGGGTCGGGCGGCCCGACGGCGGTTCCGTGCCCGGCCTGACCGGCTATCTGGCCGCGGCGCCGATCCTGTTCGAGGCGTTTGCAAAATCCGGTCTCGGGGTCACCCCGCTGCCGCGACCGCCGGCCGGCGCGGTGCGGCTGGCGCGCGTCGAACTCCCCTTCCCGCAGCGCCGCTTCGCCTCGTCTCAGGGCGTCGCCGAGACAGCCCCAGTCGAACCGGCGCCCGAGATCGTGTTTCCGCCCGAAGGCGCGCGCGTCGATCTCGGCCTCGCCGCGGGCGGCGCCATGCCACTGGCGCTCAAGGTCAATGGCGGCCGCGCGCCGTTCCGCTGGCTCGCCAACGGCCGCCCGGCGCGCATCTCGGCCCGCCGCCGCACCGGCTCCTGGGTGCCCGACGGCGCCGGCTTCTCCACCCTGACGGTGATCGACGCCGCCGGCCGCGCCGCCAGCGTGAAGGTGTTTCTGGAATAGGCCCGGACATTGCAAGACCGTTGCCGCACACAACCAACGTTGGCGATCTGCAGGTAGGTTGCCGCCGCCCCACCTTCTCCCCTTGTCGGAGAAGGTGCCTGAACGAAGTGAAGGCGGATGAGGGGTTAAGGCCCCCGCCTATCCTACCGCCCGACCAACCTCGCCCAAGCTCGCCAGCACCTCTTCCAGGCTCTCCTCGGGGCTGTGGCCGGAGGTATCGACATGGATGCCGGCGCGCGCGTAAAGCGCCTCGCGGCTGGTGAGGATCGAGCGCAGCTCCTCCATCGCTGCCGGATTGCCCGCCATCGGCCGCGTGTCACCCTGCGCGCGCACCCGCGCCATGTGCTCCTCCGGTGCTGCCTTCAGCCACACCGTGTGGAAATGCCTCAAGAGCAGATCGAAGGTCTCCGGTTCGGAAACGATGCCGCCAGCCACTGCCAGCGCGATCTCGTCATGGGTCGCCACGATCCGCTCCACTGCCTGCCGCTCCAGCCGCCGGTAGCCTTCCTGTCCGTAGAGCGCCATCACCTCGTTGACCGGCATGCCGCTGGCCGCCTCGATCTCCTGGTTGAGTTCCAGAAACGGCAGCCCGAGCCGGTCGGCCGCCATGCGCGCCAGCGTCGACTTGCCGGCCCCCCGCAGCCCGATGAAGGCGATGCGCCGCGCCCGCCTGAGGCTCGGATGTTCCGGATCGAGGATGGCGATCACCCGCCGGCGTTCCTCGGCGTTGGCGCGTTGGAACAGTCGCGAAACCGTCACCGTATCGGAGGACCACGGGTCGTCGGACGCGACCAGCCATTCGATCCTGAGGTCGAGCGCCTCGGCGATGCGCCGAAGGAGCAGGATCGAGATATTGCCTTCGCCGCCTTCGAGTTGGGCGAGGTAGCGCTGCGACACGCCCGATTTTTCCGACAACACGCGCCGCGACAACCCCTTTCGCGCGCGCGCCGTGCGCACGCGCTCGCCGACCAGCGCCAGCAGCGCCCGGTTGGCCGCCTCCTCGCCGGCGGCCGTTTCGGGCGGCGTTGCCCGTCCGTCGAAGCCGACAATTTCGTCCATGTCTTGCCACCTTGGGCTCGAATTTATGCATTATAATGCATAAATTTCGCCGATTCGCAAGCTAGCGAGAGCTTATCCCGAAACGGCGAGCGGCCCGATCAGCGCCCGGATGTCGGCGGGTGCGGCCTGCTTGCGGAAACTCTTGGCCTCCACGAAGACGCAGACGAATTCGCCCTCGAAGCAGAGTGTGTCGTCCTGAAAACCGACGACCCGGAACCTGACCGAGCTTTCGCCGAGTTTCAGCAACCTCACCTCGCAGGAAAGCACGTGCCGCGGCGTTACTGGCGCGCGGAAATCAAGGCTCATATGCACGAAGGGCGTGCCGACATTGCGGTCGAGATTGAGCTCGTACCAGCCGTCGCCGACATGCGCCTGCCACCAGGCGTCGATCGCCTCGAGCGCGAAGTTCGGGATGCGCCCGGTATAGGCGATCAGTGCCGGGTCGCAGTCCGCCCAGCGCACATGGATCCGGTGCCGGAAGATTGTCTTCGCCCCGGCCCGCCCGTCGCCTTCGACCTTCGCGTCCATGCGCCTCCGCCTCAATAGGTTTCGACATGATAGCGGCCGCTCTCGCGCATGGCGTCGCGCACCGCTTTCCAGTCGAGCCCGGCTCCGCGCGCAATGTCCGAGAACGCCTCCTCGACGCCAGCCTCCATCGCCTTCAGCCCGCAGACATAGACGTGCGTCTTGTCCGAAGCGAGCATCGCGGCAACCTTGTCCTTTTCGGCGCGCATGCGATCCTGCACATATTCGCGCGGGCTGCCGGCGACGCGGCTGAACACCAGGTGTTTTTCAAGCAGTTTCTCCGGCACCTTCTTCAGCGGCCCGAAATAGGGCAGCGATTCCGGCTGCCGCGCCCCGAACACCAGCGTCATGCCGCCGGTCTCGCCGGTGACGGAACGCTGGCGGCGCATGGTGAAGCCGCGGAACGGCGCCGAGCCGGTGCCGGTGCAGATCATCAGCAGATGCGCATTGGCGTCGTTCGGCATCAGGAAGGTCGAGCCGAACGGCCCCGTGAGCTTGACCTCGTCGCCGCGCTTCAGGTCGCAGACATAGTTGGAGCAGATGCCTTGCGGCTCGCGCTTCACCGTCAGCGACAGATTGTTGGTGTTCGGCCGCTCGCCGTCGCGCGGCGAGGAGATCGAATAAAGCCGCATGCGGTGCGGGCGGCCATTGGCGTCGGTGCCGGGCGGCGCGATGCCGACGCTCTGCCCTTCCAGGACAGGAAACGAGGTCGCGCCGAGATCGAGGATGATGTGGCGCACATCGGAATCGGCGTCTTCCGCCGTCAGGCGGTAATTGCCCTGCACCACCGCCTTTACCGGGTTCGACGCGGTGAAAAGGTTGACGGTCGGCTTCGACGCCGTCACCGGCGCCTTGGCCGCGCCTCCGGCACCCTTGTGCGCCTCCTCAAGAAGCTTTGCCACCTCGTCGTCGAGCGCCTCCAGCGAGCCGCCGCCCTCGCCGCCGTCCGACAACTCCTCCTGCTCGGGCAGTTCCATCCAGGAGAGCTGCTCTTCCAGCGAATAGGGCTGCTTGACCACGCGCCAATTGTCGATCGAGCCGGTCGGGCACGGCGCGATGCAGCTCATGCAGAAATTGCAGATCGATGCGTCGACCACGACGTTGTTCTCGTCATGGGTGATGGCGTCGATCGGGCATGCCTCCTCGCAGGTATGGCAGCGGATGCAGATTTCCGGATCGATCAGGTGCTGTTTGACGAGCGCGTTCATGAGAGCTCACTCCGTCGTCTTGTGTTCGACAACCCCTCATCCGACGTCGCTTTGCTCGGCCACCTTCTCCCACAAGGGGAGAAGGTCAGACGCCCGCCCTTCTCCCCTTGTGGGAGAAGACGGCGCCGAAGGCGACGGATGAGGGGTTCTTTCCTCACGCCATGTGCAACTGCACATATTCGAAGTCGCCGGGCTTGTTGTCGATGCCGACGCGCGGCGGCGCGATCCAGCCGGCAAACTTGCCCGGCTCCCACACCGGCTTCATCAGCGAGGCGATGTAGTCGCCGTCAGCCTTTGACGGCAGCCATTCGTCGCGCTGCTTGTCCCATGCCTCCTTGGACACGATCTCGCCGTCCGGAGTGATCGAGGCCGGACCGAAGACGCCGATCTCGCGGTTGAAGCCCGGATGCGGCAGCTTCATCTCGAACGCGATGCCGAGCTTGGAGATCGAGGCGTTCCAGCGGTTGATGCCGCCCTGGGAGTCGCGGATGTAGTCGTCGCGAAGCCGCATGTTGATCGCCGACAGCGCCGGCAAATCGGCCGTCACCACCTTGCCATCGACCAGTTGCACGACCGGATAGGTCGCATCCTTGAGCTGGTGATCGTCGTCGATCTTGGTCTCCTGATAGCGACCCTTGACGCCGGCCGAAAACGCATTGGCGGCGTTGGTGGAAACCTCCGAGCCGAACAGGTCGAGCGACAGCGAATAGTGCAGGTTGAGCTTCTTCTGGATCGTCGGCAGGTCGATGACGCCGAGATTGCGGACCGCCTGGATGTCGTAGGGATCCTCGATGCCGGCCTCCTTCATCGCCTCGCAGGTACGCTGGATGACGCGGCCGACGCCGGTCTCGCCCACGAACATGTGATGCGCCTCTTCCGTCAGCATGAAGCGGCAGGTTCTGGACAGCGGGTCGAAGCCCGACTGGGCCAGACTTTCCAGCTGCATCTTGCCGTCACGATCGGTGAAATAGGTGAACATGAAGAAGGACAGCCAGTCGGGCGTCGCCTCGTTGAAGGCGCCCAGCATGCGCGGCGCCTCTTCCGAGCCGGAAGAGCGGCGCAGCAATTCGTCGGCTTCCTCACGGCCGTCGGCCCCGAAATATTTCTGCAGCAGGTAAACCATCGCCCACAGGTGCCGGCCTTCCTCGACATTCACCTGGAACAGGTTGCGCATGTCGTAGAGCGACGGCGCGGTCTTGCCGAGATGGCGCTGCTGCTCGACCGAAGCCGGCTCGGTGTCGCCCTGGATGACGATCAGGCGGCGCAGCATGGCGCGGTATTCGCCCGGCACCTCCTGCCAGGCAGGATCGCCAAAATGCTCGCCGCACGGGATCTTGCGGTCTTCCACCTGAGGTGCAAGCAGGATGCCCCAGCGATATTCGGGCATCTTGACGTAGTCGAACTTGGCCCAGCCCTTGGGATCGACCGAGATCGCGGTGCGCAGATAGACCAGCGACTCCTGGAAGTTCCTGGGGATCAGGTCGTTCCACCAGTTGATGTAGCCGGGGTGCCATTTCTCCAGCGCCTTCAGGACACGCCGGTCCGAAGAAAGCCCGACATTGTTCGGGATCATCGTGTCGTAGGAAACATTGAGCAGTTCAGACATCGGGCACTCCCAGATCAGAAAATGTGGTCAAAAGGCGCGCATGAACGGCGCAGGCCGCTACACGCGCTTCATGTCGAATTCGCCGCGCAGGCCGGTGCCGTAACGCTGCAGCGCGCCGTTCTCGCCGACGGCGTTCGGGCGCTGGAACACCCAGTTCTGCCACGCCGTCAGGCGGCCGAAGATGCGCGTTTCCATCGTTTCCGGCCCGGCAAAGCGCAGATTGGCCTCCATCGCCGTGAGCGCATCCGGCGAGAAGCTCGCCCGTTCCTCCAGATAGATGCGAACCTCGTCCTCCCAGTCGATGTCGTCGAAGGCGAAGGTGACGAGGCCGAGCTCGCTGGCTTCGTCGGCCTCCAGCGCCTGGCCGAGTTTCGCTCCGGCGGCCTCGACGCTTTCCGGTTCGCCCAGGAAGCGGGTCTCGAGCCGGGTCAGGTCGTTCGACATCGGATAGGGACCGAAATTGCCTTCGGTCAGCGTCAGCGTCGCGACCGGGCGGTTGTCGCCCTCGAACTCGCCTTCGGCCATGTAGGAGCGGTCGGCGGCGAAGGCGAGTTCGGCCAGCGGCCCGGCATAGCACGAACCCGGCTCGATCAGCGCCACCAGCGAGCGCGAGGTCAGGTCGACCCGCTTCAGCACCCGCTTCCAGTAGAGCAAAATCTCGTTGGCAAGCCAGTTGTCGCGATTGGCGAGCAGGAACGCCTCGTGGGCAGCGACCTGCGCCGCGTCGCCCTGGGTGCGGAAAACGATGACGCCGATTTCCATCTCATTGTTCCTGAGATGCAGGATCGCGTCGTCGAGCTCGCGTGCCGTGCGCAGCATCCAGGTCGCGGCACCCTCTTCCCGCAGCGCCTCGACCGAAGCCGGCGGCGCGCCATCGGGGCCGTGCACGGTGAGCCGCGCACTCCGCTTCTCGCGGTCGATCTCGACCTCCACGGCCGAATAGGTGATGGAGCCGTCATCGGTGAAGTTGCGATCAAGCGGCGTCAGCGTAATGCCCTTGGCATCGGAAGGCCGCTTCGACTTGGCGGCGAATTCCTTCGCCCGCTCGGCCACCGTCTCGGCAAATTTGGTGTTCGGCACCACGTCGTCGACGAGCCGCCAGTCCTTGGCGCGCTTGCCCTTCACGCCTTCCTCGACCGCGCAGAAAACGTCGGCGAGGTCGCGCCGCACCTTGCGCTTGTCGGTGACGCGGGTGAGCCCGCCCGTTCCGGGCAGTACGGCCAGCAGCGGCACTTCGGGCAGCGCCACCGAGGACGAGGAATCGTCGGCCAGGATGATGTGGTCGCAGGCCAGCGCCAGTTCGTAGCCGCCGCCGGCGCAGGCGCCCTTGACCGCGCAGATGTAATACTGGCCCGATTCCGCGCCGGCCGCCTCGAAGGTGTTGCGGGTCTCGTTGGTGAACTTGCAGAAATTGACCTTGTGGGCGTGTGCTGCCCCACCCAGCATGCGGATATTGGCGCCGGCGCAGAACACCCGCTCCTTGCCCGACTGCATGACCACGACCTTCACCTCGGGATGCTCGAAGCGCATGCGCTGCACCACGTCGGCGAGTTCGATATCGACGCCGAGATCGTAGGAATTGAGCTTCAGCTCGTAGCCCTCGAACAGGCCGCCACTCTCGTCGACATCCATGAACAGATGCGCCACGTCGCCTTCATAGTCGACGCGCCAATGGCGGTATCGCGTCGGGTCGGTCTGGAAATCGATTGTCTTGACCACGCCTAAGCCTCCGAGTTTCGCTGCACTCTAATGCATCGCGATGTTATTTCCAAGAGATATTTTGCATAATAATGCTCTTTACCGACGCCGGCTGATCTTAAATCATGCATTATAATGCATTCTCGCAGACCAATGCCGGTCTTTGCGCCACCAACACGTCGGCATCCGTGGCCACCCTCTCGCCCGCCTCGATCGCCTGTGCGAAGCGCAGCGCGTCGTCGGCTGCCTGTGCGACATCGACGCCCATGGCGTATTTTTCGCGGCCATGCCGCGCGTTCCACAGGCAGTCGGCGGCGTGGTTGGCGAGCCTTCCCGCCGCCCTCGGCCGTCCCATCCTGAGCTTCAGGCAACAATTGGCGAGTTGGATCAGGCCCTGGACCAGCATGCGCTCCGCACTGTTCGGCCTGAGCCCCATCCAGACCGGCTCCCAGACCTCGTGCGCTTCCCAGAAGAAACCGTGTCCATAGAGCGCGAACCCGTAGCGCCAGGCCTCGTTGTCGGACCATTGCGCGGGATCGGTCACCTCGGGCGCACGCTCGGCGATCTCCATGAACAGCCCCTGCTCTGGCCGCGCGGTCGTGCCTGGCACGAAGGCATGTTCCGGAAGTGGCCACGCGTCCCGGTCTTCGTTGTGCGGGCGATAACCGCTCTTGGCCGAAGGCTCGGGAGGCCGCAACTGCGCGCGGATCGACACTGCTTGCGCCTTAAGCCGCCTCGGCCTCGGCCGCCTCGATGGCATCGAGCCGGGCGACGAAGTCGGAAATCGCGTCGAGCGTCTTCTGCGGCTGGTCGATGAAGGGCGAGTGCCGGCACTCCTCCAGCATCAGAACGTCGACCGGGTTGTAGCTCTGCTCCTCGAGTGCGGCGATCTGCGCCCGGGTGCCATACTGGTCGTCGACACCCTGGATCGCCAGCACCGGCACACGCAGATAGGCGATCACCTCCTCGATGTTCCACTTCTCGAACTCGGGATCGAGCCAGGCGCCGTTCCAGCCGTAAAAGGCATTGTCGACATGGACGTGGTAGCGCGCCAGCCTCTGCCGCAGGTCGCTGTTCTCATAGGCGAGTTTCGCCGCCGCGATCGACTTCAGCCCCATCGGTTCGGTAAAGAAATGCGGCGCCATCAGCACCAGCCCGCGCACCCGGTGATCCTGCACCGTGCCAGCATAGATCGCCGCGATCGAGGCGCCGTCGGAATGGCCGACGAAGATGCCCTTCCTGAAACCGATCGCCCCCAGCACCTCCGGCAGCACCTCGGTCGCCTCGCGGCTCATATAGTCGATCGGCCGTGGCAAGGGCGCCGGGTCGGAGCCGCCATAACCGAAGCGCGAATAGGCGAAGACGCCGTAGCCGGTAGCATCGGCGAGCTTCTGCGGAAAATCGCGCCACAGTTCCGCTGACCCCAGCCCCTCGTGCAGCATCACGATGGTCGGTGCCTTGTCCGGCGTCGGGCCGAAACCCTTGCCTTCGAGCCAGCGTCCGCCGGCCCGCATCATCATGCCTTCGCCGCTCGTCCACATCGCGCTAGGCTCCTTCTCTCAGCTTGAAACGTTGCACCTTGCCGGTCGCCGTCTTCGGCAGGTCGGCGACGAAATCGATGCGGCGCGGATATTTCCACGCCCCGACCTTCGCCTTCACATGCTCTTTCAGCGCCCCCTCGAGACCGTCGGCCGACGCGCCGTTCTTCAGCACCACGAAGGCGCGCGGCTTTTCCAGGCCGGCCTCGTCGCGGTCTGCCACGACGGCCGCCTCCAGCACGTCCGGATGCGTGACCAGCGCCTGCTCGACCTCGAACGGCGACACCCAGATGCCCGAAACCTTGAACATGTCGTCGGTACGCCCGCAATAGACGTAGCGCCCGTCCTCGGTGCGCTCGTATTTGTCGCCGGTGCGGGTCCAGCGCCCTTCGAAGGTGGCGCGGCTCTTGTCGCGCTGGTTCCAGTAGTTTTCGGCAGCCGACGGTCCGTCGACGAGAAGTTCGCCGACCTCGCCCGGTCCGACCTCTCTGCCTTCCTCATCGACCAGCCTGACGGCGTAGCCCGGGACGGCGACGCCCGACGTGCCATAGACGATGTTGCCCGGCGCGTTGGACAGGAAGATGTGCAGCATCTCGGTGGAGCCGACGCCGTCGACGATATCGACCCCGGTGAGCGCCTTCCAGCGATTGCCGATCTCGGCCGGCAACGCCTCGCCCGCCGACACGCAAAGCCGCAGCCGCTCGGTACCAGCGGGAGCTGCGTCACCCATCTGGGCAACCATGGCGGCATAAAGCGTCGGCACGCCGCAAAAGATCGTCGGCTTTACCTCGGCCATCGCCGCGAACATGTCGGCCGGCGTCGGCCGCGCCTTGAAAAGTGCCGCCGCACCGCCGACCGCCATCGGGAAGGTCATCGCGTTGCCGAGGCCATAGGCGAAGAAGAGCTTCGCCGCCGACAGCACCAGATCGTCGCCGCGTGCGCCCAGGACCTGCGCCCCGAACGTATCGGCGGTCGCCTTCAGGCTGCCATGCACATGGCGCACGCCCTTCGGCCGCCCTGTCGAGCCGGACGAGTAGAGCCAGAACGCGCATTCGTCTGCGCTCGCGGCAATGGTGCCGCTTGGCTCGCCCTTGGCGAGTTCGTCGGCAAAGGCGAGATGACCTTCGCTCTCCCCACCGATGACGAACACCTTGCGCAGGTCGGGCAGCTTGCCGAGGATCGGCGCGACCGTCGGCAGGAGCTCGTTCGACACGAACAGCGCCTTGGCGCGGCTGTCGGTGAGGATGATCTCGTAGTAATCGGCCGAAAGAAGCGTGTTGAGCGGCACCGGGATCACGCCGGCCTTCAGACAGCCCCAGAAGATCACCGGGAACTCGATCTGGTCGAGCACGATCATCGCCGCGCGGTCCTCGCGCGAAATGCCGTGGCGCTGGAAGAGATCGGCCATGCGGCCGGCCTCGGAGGCCAACTGCGCATAGGTCAGGCTGCGACCGCCCGCCCCGCATTCGACGAATGCGGTCCTGCCGCCTTGCCCCTCATCGACATGGCGGTCGACGAAATAGCTGGCGGCGTTGCCGTTTTGCTGGCCCAAAACCTGTCCTCCCGAATGCGATTTTGGCTCCGCTTGCGAGCAGGGCGAGCGGATTTGTGCGATATCATGCACAATCACATCGGCAAGCGCAAGCGCCGAGACCCTCGCACGTCGCCGCCGCGCCGCTCCGGAATGACACAAGCAGGAGGTTTATTCAGCTATTTCAACAAGATGAAGGCTCAGAAGCTAGATGTGTGCATTATAATGCAATACTCTGTTTCGACTGATTCAGATCGAGTCCGGCCAGTACGGATCGCGGGCCCGACGGCCGCGCGGTTCATTACCGTCCATGAAACCCATGTCGCGCCTGAGATGGTCGGGCAGCGTCCGCGGGTCGAGACGCACACGCCGTGGGCGCGGCCGCAGGCCGGTGAGCGCCGCAAGCATTCGGGACGACAGTGAATGTGCGCCAAGACTGGACAGCCTGAGCAGGTTCTGTGCCGTGGCCATGACATCGATCCTCATATTGTTCGTTAATCCGTCGACCGCTAAACTGGCGCCGGAAAGGCTGGTTTTCCAATTGAACCGTAATCGGAAACCATAAGGCAGTTTTATCGATATGGCCGTGCAACTTCCGCCGCTGGCCGCCATTCGCGTCTTCGAGGCGGTCGCCCGCCACGCCAGCTTCACCCGCGCCGCCGGCGAACTCGGCATGACCCAGGCCGCGGTCAGCTACCAGGTCAAGGTGCTCGAAGACCGTGTCGGCGCCCCGCTTTTCGTGCGCAAGCCGCGCCAGATCGAACTGACCGACACCGGCCGGCGGCTGGCGCCGGTCGTCACCGAATCCTTCGAATTGCTCGCCGCGGCCTGGCAGGAGGCACGCCACGGCGCCCAGGGCACGCTGGTGATCAACACGCTGCAGACATTCGCGACCGGATGGCTCGCCCGCCATATCGGCGACTTTCACATCGAGCACCCGCAGATCGCGGTCCGCATCGAAGCCTCCCAGCACCTGATCGACTTTGCCCGCGAGGAGGCCGACGTCGCCATTCGTGCCGGCAAGGGCGGCTGGCCCGGGCTCGTCGCGCATCGCCTGATACGGACCGACTTTTCGCCGATGCTGTCGCCCCGGCTGGCCGAGTCGTTTGGTGGGCTTGCCGAGCCCGCCGACCTCATGAAGCTGCCGATCGTCACGCCCACCGATCCCTGGTGGCCGAAATGGCTGACGATGGCGGGCCTTCCTTCCGACTGGCTCGCTGACCGTCCGGCGACCAATCTCGGGTCGCAGTCGCTCGAGGCGAGTGCCGCCATAGCCGGCCAGGGCGTGGCGTTGCTCACCGTGCCTTTCTACCAGCAGGAGATCGAGGCCGGGCTTCTCGTGCAGCCCTTCGACCTGGTGGCCACCGAAGATCAGTCGATGTTCCTCGTTTACCCGGAAGCACGCCGCAACGCCCCCAAGATCAGGATTTTTCGCGAATGGCTGCTGCCGCAGTTCGATTGCGAAACGGAATAGGCCGCGCTCGGGGTGGGAGACCCGGCCGTCAAGAAATGACTGGACGGCATCGGCATTTTTTCCCAAACCATCATGAAAACCAAAAACGCTACGTCCCGGGCCCGTCGGCTACGGATACGAAAGCGCCGGGAGGATGAGGTGGAACCGGCCGAGCTTCACGCCGGTGAGCGGACCATACGCCGCAAATATGCACGCATCGGCATGGCGGTCTTCGCCGCTACGCTGATCTGCGGCGGTGCTGGCGCGTGGGTCGCGCAGATGGTCGCCGGCGACCGCGCACATCGCGCCGTCGAGGCGACCGCCCGCGAGGCGATCGCCTTGCAGACCGAGACGCTCTCAGGTGTGCTGGAGAAGTACCGCCTGCTGCCGCCGCTCCTGTCTCGTCGCGAAGACATCGTCGCCCTTTTTGAAGGCCCCCGCACGCCCGCCAACCTTGCCGCCGCGCGCGAGGTCGCCTTCGAGATCGCCGGCTTTTCCGGCGCCAAGGACGTCGCCCTCGCCGATGCCACCGGGCGCATCTTCGCTTCCGCGCGCGGCATTTTCGACAATTCCCGCCTGAACGAGAAGGCTTTGCTTGCCGCGGCCGAGCAGGGTCGGCTCGGCCGCGAATCGATGTCGTCCGACGAGACCGAGCGCGCCTACGTCTTTGCCTCCTCGGTGCGCCGCGACCACGCGCTCATCGGCGTCATTGCCGTCTATGTGCGCATCGACCAGATCGAGCAGACCTGGTCGCTGTCGGCCAATCCGATTGCCGTCACCGACGCCGCCGGCACCGTCTTCATTTCCAATCGGCCGCAATGGCGGCTGCGCCGCCTTTATGGCAGCGCTGCCGACGGCGCGGTCATCATCGACGGTAAACCGGGCGCCGACACGGTCCGCATCGCCGACGGGGCAGGCGCGAGCTATGTCGCCGCCCGGCGCGAATTGCCCTTGATGGGCTGGACGCTCCACGTGCTGGCCGACCGCGCCCCGATCGTCGCCGCCAGCCGCACCGCCAGTCTGGTGGCGGTGCTGGTCGCCTTGCTGGTCGGCAGCCTGGCATTCTATCTGGTCAAGCGCCGCGAGGCGCTGGCGCTCAGGCAGGCGCGTGCCGAGGCGGTGGCGCATCGGCTGGAGCACCTCGTCGGCGAACGCACCGCCGACCTCACCGAGGCCAACACCGCGCTTGCCCGTGAGGTCAAGGAGCGCACGGAGGCCGAGGAGCAATTGCGCAAGGCGCAGAACGAGCTCGTCCAGGCGGCCAAGCTCGCCGCGCTCGGCCAGATGTCGGCGACCCTCAGCCACGAATATAACCAGCCGCTGGCTGCCATCCGCACCTATGCCGACAACGCCGCAGAGTTCCTGAAGCGCGGCCGAGCCGAAGCCGCCGCCGACGCCATGGCGAGGATCACCGGGCTTGTCGAGCGCATGTCGGAACTGTCGCGGACGCTGCTCTCCTTCGCGCGCAAGCCTGGCACCGAGATCACCAATGTCGCTCTCGCGCCGGCCATCGAGGAGGCGCTGATGCTGGCCGGACCCCGTGCCCGCAAGGCCGGTGTCGTCATTCGCCGCGAGGGCATCGCCCCCGAGCTGACCGTGCGCGGCGGCCATTTGCGCCTTACCCAGGTCGTGGTCAACCTGGTCAACAACGCGCTCGACGCGCTTGCCGGCGTCGGTTCGCAAGGCGCGGTGGAAAGGCCGGAGATCGTCATCAGCGCCCGGCGCATCCGCGGTCGCATTGCGCTCACCGTCGAGGACAACGGTCCTGGCGTCCCGCCCGAAATGCGCGACCAGGTCTTCGAACCCTTCTACTCCACCAAGGGCGTCGGCGAGGGCCTCGGGATCGGGCTTTCGATCGTCTACAACATCGTGCGCGAGTTCGGCGGCGCGGTCCGGGTGGCAGGCCGGCCCGGCGGCGGCGCCCGGTTCACCGTGTTGCTGGTCGCTGCAAGGGCCGGCACCCGCGAACTGGCAAGAGCCTCATGAGCGACGCCCGCGTTCTTCTGGTCGATGATGACGAAGACCTGCGCCCGGCGCTCGAACAGGGCTTCGAGATCGAAGGCCTCTCGGTCGCCACCTTCCCGCGCGCCGAGGACGCACTGGCCGCCGTCACGCGCGAGCTCTACGGCTGTATCGTCACCGACATCCGCATGCCCGGCATGGGCGGCATGGATTTCATGCGCCGCTGCCTGGAGATCGACCCGGCCCTGCCCGTCATCCTGATCACCGGCCATGGCGAGGTGGCGCTCGCGGTCGAGGCGATGCGCGACGGCGCCTACGACTTCATCGAAAAGCCTTTCCCGGTCCACCGCCTGACGACGGTCGTGCGACGCGCCATCGAAAAGCGCCGCCTCGTGCTCGAAAACCGCGTGCTGCGCGAGACGCTCGATGCCTCGGGCGATCTCGAATCGCGCCTCGTCGGCCGCAATCCGGCCATGCGCCGGCTGCGCGAGGAGATCGCGGCCCTTGCCGCCACCGACGCTGACGTCCTCATCCTCGGCGAGACCGGCTCCGGCAAGGAGGTCGTAGCCCGCGCCCTCCACGATTTTGGCGATCGCGCCAGGGCCAATTTCGTCGCCATCAATTGCGGCGCCCTGCCCAAGGACATCTTCGAGAGCGAGCTTTTCGGTCATGAGGCCGGAGCCTTCACCGGCGCTCAGAAACTCAGGATCGGCAAGCTCGAATATGCCGACGGCGGCACCGTCTTCCTCGACGAGATCGAGGCCATGCCGCTCGACCTGCAGGTGAAGCTGCTGCGCGCCATCGAGCACCGCACCGTCGAGCGCCTCGGTTCCAACCGCCAGATCCCGCTCGACGTGCGTTTCGTCGCCGCGACCAAGGCCGACCTCAAGAGCGAAAGCGATGCACGCCGCTTTCGCGCCGATCTTTTCTATCGGCTGAATGTCGCGACACTGAAAATCCCGCCGCTGCGCGAGCGCCGCGACGATATTCCGCTGCTTTTCGCGCATCTGGCGCGCGAGGCGCGCGCCCGCTACCGCCGCGACATGCCGGAAATGACACCGGCGCTCGAAGCCGACCTCACCGCGCACGACTGGCCGGGCAACGTGCGCGAACTGCGCAACATCACCGACCGCTGGCTGCTCGGCCTGTGGCGCGGCTTCTCGCCCGAAACGCTCACGGTAGCCGACGATGCAGGCCGGCTCGCCGACCGGCTGGCCGCCTTCGAGAAGTCGGTGATCGAAGCCGAGCTCAGGCGACACGACGGCCGCCAAAAAGAGACCTACGAGGCGCTCGGCATTTCCCGCAAGGGGCTTTACGACAAGATGCGCAAGCTCGGCATCGCGTCGCGCGACGACGGGTAGCTTTCTGCCCGTGCTGTGCCGCGATGGGTGGCCCGCGCCACACGCCCCGCCTGAATCTGCTTTCGCCCTCTTCATGCCAACGCGCTGATCCGGAACGTCTTTTGTCGTTGCCGGACCGGGAGCCCCTGTCTGGCATCGCGCTTGCTTCGCAGGTGGCGGACGGTCGGGTCTCCGCATCGTCAATGGAAAGGTTGCACCGGCCGGTCGCTCGCGACGACGGGTAACTCTCTACCCGCGCCCGACGTCGGGATGGGTGATCTGCGCCCCACCGCTCGCGGGGACAAACTGAATCCGTTTCTGCACAATTTCTCCTATCGTCCTGATTCAAAAGACTTCTTCTTTCTTCCTCGCTTTCGGGCCTGAGTCTGGCATCGCGCTTGCTAAGCATGGTGCGGACGGGCGATCCGCGCATCGTCCATGGGAGGATTGCGGCGGCCGCCATCGGCTGCCGGCTGCTCCCGCTGATCAACCAGCGGGCTTTCGACCCCGCATGTGGAGGACAATCATGAAGAAGCTACTCGGCGCCGCCTCGGCGCTTGCGATGGTGATGTTTGCCGGCCAGGCGCTGGCGGCCGACGGCTGCGACAGCGGCGAGATGGTCATCAAGTTCAGCCATGTCGTGGCCGAGAAGGGGCATCCCAAGGGCGAAGCCGCCAAGAAGCTCGCCGAGCGCGTCAACAGCGAAATGAACGGCACCGCCTGCATGGAGGTCTTCCCCAACTCGACCCTGTTCGACGACGACAAGGTCATGGAAGCCCTGCTCCTCGGCGACGTCCAGCTCGCCGCGCCGTCGCTTTCGAAGTTCGAGGCCTACACGCTCAAATATCGCCTGTTCGACCTGCCCTTCCTGTTCGCCAGCCTCAAGGACGTGGAGTCCTTCGGTTCGTCCGACAAGGGCAAGGAACTGCTCAAGACCATGGAAGACAAGGGCTATACCGGCATGGGCTACTGGCTCTCCGGTCTGAAGCAGTTCTCGGCCAAGAAGCCGCTGCTGCAGCCGAGCGACGCCAACGGGCTCAAGTTCCGCATCCAGACCTCCGATGTCGCCGACGCGATGATCGAGGCGATCGGCGGATCGGCCCAGAAGCTCGCCTTCAAGGAAGTCTACGGCGCGCTGCAGACCGGCGTTGTCGACGGCCAGGAGAACTCCTGGTGCAACATCTACACCCAGAAGTTCTTCGAGGTGCAGGATGGCGTCACCGAGACCAACCACCAGACGCTGGCCTATCTGCTGGTCACCTCGACCGAATGGCTGAACGGCCTCGACGACGGCGTCCGGGAGCAGTTCGTCAACATCGTCAACGAGGAGACGGCCGCGGCCAATGCCGACGTCGCCAACAAGGAAGCCGCCTGCCGGCAGAACATCCTCGACGCCGGCGGCGTGATCCGCGAGCTCGACGCTACGCAGCGCCAGGCCTGGGTCGACACCATGAAGCCGGTCTGGGAAAAGTTCCAGGGCGACATCGGCACCGACCTGATCGACGCGGCGATGGCCGTCGGCGCCAGCAACTGACCTTCAAGACATGAACCAGCGCGGCGTCCTTTCGGGGGCGCCGCGCAAATACCGGGCCCGCGCCACGTGACGGCCCACACCGAACCGGGGGAACGCTACCATGGCCATCGTCGTGCCGGCACTGTTGCTGGCGCTGCTCGTCGCGCTGTTCTTTTTCGCCGAACGGCGCTGGCCGGCGCGCGTCGACCGCTTCGAGGAAAACGTGCTGGCGAGCCTGCTCGCCATCATCACCTTCGTCTCCTTCACGCAGGTGATCGCCCGCTACGGCTTCAACACCGGCTGGAGCGGCGCGCTTGAGTTCACCCGCATCCTGTTTGCCTGGATGATCCTGTTCGGCATGGGCTTCGGCATCAAGCGCAGCATCCATCTCGGCGTCGACGCTTTCGTCCGCCTGCTGCCTGCCGGCATCTTCCGCTGGGTCGCCGTCTTCGGCGCCTTCGCTACCTTCCTCTATGCCTTCCTCTTGCTTTACGCGGCCTGGCTGGTGCTGCTCGGGATCGATGTCAGTACCAATTGGCGCCAGACCGGCGCCATCGGCTACTGGACCTTCATGTACAATCTCGGCACCGGTCTCGACGACCTGCGCTATCCCGAATTGCTCCAGAACCTGTTCGGTCTGCAGGAGCGCGTCCACCGCTGGATCGCCTATCTGATGCTGCCCATCGGCCTGGCGCTGCTCGCCTTCCGCGCCTTCGAGGCGATGATCGCCATCCTGCGCGGCGAGCGCGAACTGGTGATTGCCGGCCACGAGGCCGAGGAACTCGTCTCCGAACACAAAGACGCGCTCAAGGACTGAGGACAGACGACCATGGAAGCCGCTATCCTCTTCATCCTTGTCCTTGTCCTGCTGTTCCTCGGCGTTCCGGTCGCCGTGTCGCTGGGGCTGTCCTCGATCATCATCATCGCGCTGTTTTCGCAGGACTCCATGTCCTCGGTCGCGCTGCAGCTGTTCACGGCCTCGCAGAACTACACGCTGCTGGCCATTCCCTTCTTCGTGCTGGCGTCCGCCTTCATGTCGACGGGCGGGGTGGCGGCCCGCATCATCCGCTTCGCCATCGCCTCCGTCGGCCACATCAAGGGCGGCCTGGCGATCGCCTCCGTGCTCGCCTGCATGCTGTTTGCCGCGCTTTCCGGCTCCTCTCCGGCTACCGTGGTGGCGATCGGCACCATCGCCATCGCCGGCATGCGCCAGGTCGGCTACAGCCGCGACTTCGCCGCCGGCATCATCGCCAATGCCGGCACCCTCGGCATCCTGATCCCGCCCTCCATCGTCATGGTCGTCTATTCGGCCGCCACCGACGTCTCGGTCGGGCGCATGTTCCTGGCCGGCGTGGTGCCGGGGCTGGTCGCCGGGCTGATGCTGATGGTCGCCATCTACGTCATGGCGCGGGTGAAAAACCTGCCCGCCGAGGACTGGAAGGGTTTTGGCGAGATCATCGCCGGCGGCAAGGAGGCCGGCTGGGGCCTGTTCCTCATCATCATCATCCTCGGCGGCATTTACGGCGGCGTCTTCACGCCGACCGAAGCCGCGGCGGTCGCCGCCGTCTACGCCTTCTTCGTCGCGCTCTTCATCTATCGCGACATGGGGCCTCTCAAGGGCGTGCGCTGGATCCAGGAGACCGACAGCAAACGTTCGCGCATCGGCTTTTCCTCGCTGGTCTACGCCGCCGCCTTCTTCTTCGTGTTCATGATCCTGTCCTTCTTCGTCACCGCCGAATGGGAAGGCGTCAGTGCCCGCGGCCGCGCCATTGTCGGCCTGGTCCTGTCGCTGGCCATCATGGTCGCCTACGCGGTCTGGCGCGACCGCGAATCGAACCCCTTCAACATCCCCGGCTATCTCGTCGCCGGCCTGCCGATCTGGGGCCGCAACTTCGCGCTGATGGGCCGCAATTTCCACCGCATGTTCTTCAACGAGGACACGCGCAAGGTGATGACCGAAGCGTCGAAGACGACGATCATGCTGATGTTCATCATCGTCAACGCGCTGCTCTTTGCGCATGTGCTGACCTCGGAACGCATCCCAGACGCCATTACCGACCTGATGCTGAACTACGGCTTCAACTGGTTCACCTTCCTGATCGCGGTGAACCTCCTGCTCCTGCTCGGCGGCCAGTTCATGGAGCCCTCGGGCCTGCTCCTGATCGTCGCCCCGGTCGTGTTCCCGATCGCCATGGAACTTGGCGTCGATCCGGTCCATCTCGGCATCATCATGGTGGTCAACATGGAGATCGGCATGATCACGCCGCCGATCGGGCTCAACCTGTTCGTCACCTCCGGCATTACCGGCATGAGCCTGATCCAGGTCGTGCGCGCCGCCCTGCCCTTCGTGGCGGTGCTGTTCGCCTTCCTGATACTGGTCACCTATGTGCCTGTACTGTCCACCTGGCTGCCCTACAGCCTGATGGGCCCGGAGATCGTGACGCGCTGAGGCTATGGCGAACCGGCGGCGCTTGCGGGCCGCCTTCGCCTAATCAGCCATCAGCCGGAACGCGACGCCCGTCATCACCAGATAGGTGAAATGGTGCAGCATCTGGTCGAAGCCGTGCATCGCCCAGAAGGCGGCGGTGTCCGGCCCCTTGCCGCTTTTCAAGGCGTTGCGCGCCTTGAAATGGTCGATCAGGAAATGGACGACGAACTCGGCCGCCATGAAGGCCAGCATCGGCAAAAACGTCAGCCCTGCCAGAAGCAGCGCGGGAATTGAGCCGACGGCGTGGATGCCGGCATGGCAATAACCGCCGGGCTGGCTGAAATGCCCCTTCGCCCTGATGATCCACATCGGCTGCATGACATAGTCGGCGATGAAATGCTTGATCTGGAAAAGGGCAAGCACCCAAATCACCAGCAGCAACTCGTCGTACAAACGCTTCCTCCCGCAGGGGCCGGCCGGGCGGATGTCTCGCCGGCTCGGGCCCTGCGCCACAGTCTTGCCGCGAATGCCGCGCTTGCCAAGAGGCGATCACGATTTGGCGATCAGCCTGTTTCGTCTCGCGCCTGCGTGCGGCTGCTCGCCAGCAGCGCCGCGGTCCAGAAGCTCACCGCCAGCACCACCGCGCCGGCGATCACCACAACCAGCACGACGTCATAGCTGCCGTCATGGGCCCACAATGCCGCCGCGCCCAGCGGTGCGACCGCCTGAACGAGGTGCATCGGCGCCGTCAGTGCGCCGTTGATCGCGCCGTAGGCGTTGCGGTCGACCATCTCCGGCACCGCCAGCCCGCGCACGATGGTGATCATGCCGTTGGCGGCGCCATAGCCAAGCGCGATTGCGGCGAGCACGAAGAAGTCGGGTGGCGCGAAGGCGAAACCGGCCGCCGCGAGCGGAAAGATCGGCACGATGAACGAGCCGATGCGGCGCACCGGCGCTTCCGCCATCAGGAGCCATACCAGCACCCGCCCGGCCACTTGCGCCGGCCCGATCACCGCGATCACCGCGACGACGGCCGCGGCATCGAGCCCCTTTTCCAGCAGGATCGGATAAAGGTGGAAAGTCAGCACCGAGAACGCGCCGGCATAGGCGACGAGCGCCAGCGCCAGTGCCCAGAACACCGGCAGCCGCATGGCGCGACTGACGGCGCTGGCACCCGAGAGAGAAGCGACGCCGGTCACCGCGCGAGAGGCCGGGGCGCGGTCTTTTTCCGGATCGATGGCGACGAAATAGAGCGTCGCGCAGATGACGATGTTGACACCGGCAAGCACCAGCAACGCCTGGCGCCAGCCGCCGCCATCGATCAGCAACTGGATGAAGGGCACGAACACGGTGCTTGCGAAGCCGCCCCAAAGCGTCAGCGCCGTGATGCCTCGCCGGGCGCCGTCCGGTCCCGCGCGCCGCGCGATCACCGCGAACGCCGGCTCGTAGAGCGTTGCCGCCTGCAGGCCGCCGATCGCGGCAAAGATCAGATAAAACGCCGGCAGGCTCCCGACCTGCGACCACGCCGCGAGCAGCAAGCCGGCGGCCAGCGAAGCACCGGTCATCACGAAGCGCCCGTGGCCGCGGTCGATCGCCGCGCCGACCGGAAACGCGGCGATGCCTGCCAGGACCAGCCCGGTCGTCACCGCCAAGTAGAGATCGGGCTTGGCCCAGCCGAGATCGCTCCGCATCGCCTCCGCGATCAGCGGAAACGAATAGAAAAGCGACCCCCATGAGCATATCTGGGCAATGCCGAGCGCCGTGATCATCCAACGCAGATTGGGAGCGGAAGACGCCTGTTCGCGCCCGGAAGCGGCTTTCACCCGGCGTTCCCGCAACAACCGGCGCTCTCGGTCGCCCCTTCCCGCCGTTCAATAGCGTTGCCGCAGCCGCACCCGTCGCGCCCTTCGGCTTTCGCCTCGGCATCCATCGCGCAGCAGGCCTCGACCTGTTTTGGCGCCGGGCCGCCACAACAGCCCCCCTGACGATCCGCCGCGCTCGCGTCGCCGCCCGAACTGGCTGCCCTGGGTTTCAGCATCCTTTGCTCCTTCCCGGCTCCGCACGCGGCGGGCCGCAGTCAGCGTCGGCGCAACATTCGTCGACGAGATAGCCTATCAAGGCCTGCATCTGCGTATAGCTCGCTCGGCAGATCAGCGTCGTCGCCTGGCGCTCCTGGCTAACCAGGCCAGTGTCGCAGAGGCGTTTGCAATGATGCGACAGCGTTGAGGCGGGAATGCCGAGCTTCTCCTGGACACGTCCCACGGACATGCCTTCCGCCCCGGCGCGCACGAGGATCCGGTAGATGTTCAGCCGGGTCGGGTTCCCCAGCGCCTCGAGTTGGGCCGCCACCTGTTCGTGTCTCATGAAACAAGCCGGGGCGGGAGGGCGGAAACGATCAATCTGATTTCGACAAGCATCGAACCTATGCCCGGTTGGCCGATCTCACTGCGAGCGCTGGTTGACCCGTCTTGCGACCTCCGCCGCGCTTTCCACCCGCTCCGAATAGCGGTCGGTCAGATAGCTGGTCTTGTCGCGAAGCAGCAGAGTGAACTTCATCAGTTCTTCCATCACGTCGACGATCCGGTTGTAGTAGGAGGACGGCTTCATCCGGCCCTCGGCGTCGAACTCGTTGAATGCCTTGGCCACCGACGACTGGTTCGGGATGGTGACCATCCGCATCCAGCGGCCGAGAACGCGCAACTGGTTCACCGCGTTGAAGCTCTGCGAGCCGCCGCAGACCTGCATGACGGCGAGGGTACGGCCTTGTGTTGGCCGCACGCCGCCCAGCGATAGCGGCAGCCAGTCGATCTGCGCCTTCATGATGCCGGTCATCGCGCCGTGCCGCTCCGGCGAGCACCAGACCTGGCCCTCCGACCACATCGACAGTTCGCGCAGTTCCCTGACCTTCGGATGGTCCGCCGCAGCGGAATCGGGCAACGGCAGTCCCGCGGGGTTGTAGATGCGCACTTCGGCACCGAGCCTGCGCAGGATGCGCGCCGCTTCCTCGGTAGCAAGCCTCGAATAGGACCGCTCCCGCAGCGAACCGTACATCATGAGGATACGCGGCGCGTGCGACGAGCGCGGCGGGTCGAACAGCGCTTCGGCATCGATGGGCCGGAGCTGCTCCTCGGCAAGATTGGGGAAGCTTTCCGTTGGCTGGGTGGCATCGGTCATTGGCATTCTCGTCGGCGCACGTTGCAGCGCCACTCATATATTTCGATATTTCTAGAAAAATAGCTAGAGCTGTACGAGCGCGCGGTCAACCCTGTTTCGATTGCTGTCGAAATCAGGAAGTACGGCGGCCGCCCTGGCCAGACACGACCTCGCCGTCCTCCTTGGTGAACGCTCCGATATCGGCGTTCGGCAGAAGCTCGAGCACGCGTTCCGACGGCCGGCACAGCGCCGCGCCCTTCTCTGTCAGGACGATAGGCCGGTTGATCAGGATCGGATGCGCCATCATGAATTCGACCAGTTCGTCGTCGCTCCAGCGATCTTCGCCGAGGCCGAGTTCATGATAGGGCGTGCCCTTCTCGCGCAGGAGTTCGCGCGGCGAAATCCCCATCGCCGCGATCAGTTCGACCAGCTTTTCGCGCGAGGGCGGGGTCTTCAGATATTCGATCACCTCGGGCTCCTCGCCCGCTTGCCGGATCATCGCCAGCGTGTTGCGCGAAGTCCCGCATTTGGGATTGTGGTAGATGGTGATCGTCATTCGGCTGCCTCGTAGCGTTGATCGTTGGCCGCATTTTTCGGGCTTTTCACCGCCGCGAGCAACCACCCAGCCAGCGCGACGGCCAGCGCGGCCCCGGCCATTTCGGCAATGATGAAGCCCGGAAGGTCGGCCGGCCGGATCCCGGAAAAGGTGTCCGAGAAGGCGCGTGCGATCGCCACCGCCGGGTTGGCGAATGAGGTCGAGGCGGTGAACCAATAGGCGGCGGTGATATAGAGCCCAACCAGCCAGGGTATGGCGTCCGGCCGGTGGCGCAACCCGGCCAGGATCGTGAACACCAGCCCGAAGGCCGCGACCAGTTCGGCGAACCATTGCCCCGGCCCGGTGCGCACGGTTGCCGCGAACTGCAGGATCGGCAGTTCGAACATGGCATGCGCGGCGAACGAACCGACGATGCCGCCGACGATTTGCGCCGCGACATAGGCCATCGCCGCGCCGGCGGCGATCTCGCGCTTCAGCGCGAAGGCAAAACTCACCGCCGGGTTGAAATGCGCGCCGGAGACCGGCCCGAGGATGGTGATCAGCACCACTAGGATGGCGCCGGTGGGGATCGTGTTGCCGAGCAGCGCCAGCGCCACGTCGTCGGTCAGCTTGTCGGCCATGATGCCGGAGCCGACCACGGTCGCGACCAGAAGCCCGGTGCCCAGCGCCTCTGCGGCCAGCCGGCGCGACAGATCGCTCATCGCGCCCTCACCCCGCCTCGCGCTTTTCCCGGCCGATGTCGTCGAGCCGCTTCTGCAGCGTCAGCTGGTCGATCGAGGCCAGCGGCAGGCTGGTGAACACCGAGATGCGATTGGAAAGCATGCGGTAGGTATCGGCGAAGGCGAAGTGTTTCTCCGCCTCGGTCCCCTCGACGGCGGCCGGGTCCGGCACGCCCCAATGGGCCGACATCGGCTGCCCCGGCCAGACCGGGCAGGCCTCCGCGGCCGCGTTGTCGCAGACGGTGAACACGAAATCGAGTTCGGGTGCGCCGGGAGCCGCGAATTCCTCCCAGTTCTTCGAGCGCGCGAAGCCGGTATCGTGGTTCATCGTCTTCAGCAATTGCAGCGTGAAGGGATGCACCTCGCCCTTGGGCTGCGACCCGGCCGAAAAGCCGTTGAAGCGGCCGGCCCCGACGCGGTTGATGATCGCCTCGGCGATGATCGAGCGCGCCGAATTTCCGGTGCACAGGAAAAGCACGTTGTAGATCTTGTCGGTCATTGCCTGCCGCCTCCCTCGCGGCCGTTTCGGTTGCGCCCCGGGCTTAGCGGCAGGTCGCCGCCTCGATCGCCGGGCGGCAAAGCTCCGGCCTACCGTTGCAGCAATCTTCCATCAGATAGGCGAGCAGGTCGCGAAATCCGGTCATGTCGGCCGAATAGCGCACGCTGCGCCCGTCGCGCCGCGCCGCGATCAACCCCGCCTGCGCCAGCACCTTCAGATGCGCCGACATCGTGTTCTGCACCGCGCCGAGCCGGTCGGCGATGTCGCCCGCCGGTACCCCTTCCGGACCGGCCCGCACCAGCAGCCGGAAAACGTCGAGCCGGGTCTCCTGACCGAGTGCTGCAAGCGCGTCGAGGGCTTCGTTCTTGATCATATATCTATAATTCTGGATATCTGGATTTTATGTATAGAGGAGCGGCCGGCCGTTGGCAAGCCCATGCGCGGCGCCAAAAGATCTCACCCGTCGCCGCCCCTGACCGGGCACCCGCCGAAGGCACTTGACTCCTTCTCATATCAGAGAAATTATCCCTTATATGAGCGAACTCATTCTCGAAACCGCCGACCGCCGCCTTGCCGAGCGTTTGCGCACCCTGCGCGGCGAAAACGGCTGGTCGCTGGACGAACTCGCCGCCCGCGCCGGGGTCAGCCGCGCCACGCTGTCGCGGCTGGAAAACGCCGAGGTCAGCCCCACGGCGCACGTCCTCGGCCGCCTCTGCTCGGTCTACGGCCTGCAGATGTCACGCCTGATGATGATGGTCGAGGCCGGCTTCGCGCCGCTGCGCCGCGCCGGCGAGCAGCCGCTCTGGAGCGACCCCGAGACCGGCTTTCGCCGCCGCGTCGTGTCGCCGCCTTCCGGGGCGCTCGCCGGCGAGGTCATCGAGGGTGATATCCCGGCCGCCACCTCGATCCGCTACGACCATCCCTCGCGCCCCGGACTCGAGCATCACCTGGTTTTGCTCGATGGCTGCCTTCGCGTCACCGTCGACGAGGCGGCGCACGACCTTGGCCCCGGCGACTGCCTGCGCTACCGGCTCGCCGGCCCGAGCGAATTTGCCACCCCTGAGCGCTCGGGCGCTCGCTATCTGCTTTTCATGGTGTGAGAATGGACGATCAGACGGCACCCCTCATCGTCGCACTCTCCGCCCCCGAACTGGAGACGCGCCTGAACGAATTCGCTGCCCTGCTGCATGCTTGCGTCCATGCCGGCGCCTCGATCAACTTCGTCCTGCCGTTCCCGCTCCACGAGGCCGAAACCTTCTGGCGCGCGAAGGTGTTGCCTGGCCTGCGCGCCGGCACCCGCATCCTTTTCGCCGCCGAGGCCGGCGGCCGGCTGGCTGGCTCTGTCCAGCTCGACTGCGACACGCCGCCCAACCAGCCCCACCGCGCCGAGGTGTCGAAGCTGATGGTGCATCCGGATTTCCGCCGCCGCGGCATCGCGCGCGCCCTGATGGCAGCGCTCGAGCGCCGCGCCGGCGACCTCGGCCGCAGCCTGATCACGCTCGACACCCGCACCGGCGACATGGCCGAGCCGCTCTATGCATCGCTCGGCTATGTCACCGCGGGCACCATCCCCGGCTATTGCCGCGACCCGTCCGCCGACCGGCTGGACGCAACGACGATCATGTACAAGGCGCGCTGACCGGGTTACGCAGACTGCGCGAACGACGGCACGCTGTCGCCCGCCGCGACCGGCGGCCTCAGATGATTTGACCTAGGTTTGTAGGGTGCGGGCCCACTTCGCCCCACCTCCACGCATATCGTAACCCGTCACTCTCGATGCCGCGACAAACGTCGCCGCGAACAATGTGGCACCGGGAACGGCGCGGGACGCCGACGGTAGTTTGGGACGCGACTGGCACTCAGTTGTCGCCCTCAACCTGAGATGATAAGCGGTTTCCCGCCCTCGCGCGTCTAAGGAGGCATCGCCCATGAGGAAATTCGGCTTATTCGCGGCCTTCGTGCTGCTGCTCACCCTTCCTGCTTCAGCCGATGATTTGCTGAAGAGAGGGTCGCGGGGCGAAGCGGTCGCGGAATTGCAAGCCCAACTCCGAGCGTGGAACCTGCCGGTCGATCCAGACGGGGTTTTCGGCCCCCGGACAGAAACCGCCATCCGGGCTTTCCAGCGCGAGAACTTCCTGCCCGTTGATGGGGTCGTCGGCCCCAGGACCCGCGCCGTACTGGCATTCAACCTGCGCGTTGGTGGTCCTTCATTCGGCCCGCTCGGTGGCAGCGCCAACATCGGAATAGGCCACAAGGCCCTCCAGCAGCAGTTGCAAGCGAACAACACCATCGCCATCGGCACGGTCGCGGCGCAGTACGCGGTCGCGCTGGCCGACAGCACCATTGCCGGCGTCAAAGCGGCGCGCTTCATGCGAGAGGGCACCGGAGCCACCGCCTACGGCTTTCGTGCTTTGGAGCACAGCGCCAAAGCGGGCAACAACACCGCGATCGGCGACAGCGCCCTTTGGCACTCGCAGGGCACGGGCAACACCGTCGGCGGTTACGTTGCTGCGGAGGGTATGAGCCGGGGCGATGAGAACGTCATCTTCGGGCGTGCCGCCGCGAGATATCGCGACAATGGCGACCATCTGATCCTGATAGGTAATCGGGCCGGCGCGATCACGTCGAATGCCGACCGAACCAACCTGATCGACGCGAACCCGGAAGACGACGTTGGCGGCGCAATTGCCGGGGATCGCCTCGTCGGTATCGGGCACCAGGCGCTTGAGGAGTTCCTTGGCAGCGACGTGCTGGCGGCGGGTCATCGCGCCGGCCGGTCCCTGATAGGGGAGGCCGGAGCGCCGCTGCGCAGCGTTTTTCTCGGACCAGACGCCGGCCACACCGAACGGCAGAAACCGGACGCGGCCAACTCGACTGCCGTAGGTGCTGATTCATGGACGGACGCCAACAACCAGATATCGCTTGGCAACGAGGATGTGTTGCAGGTCAGGACGTGGGGTGTCTTCACCTTTTCCAGGGCTTACCCGGCGAGTGGTGAGGGTGTGCCGCCGGGTTCCCTTTTCAAGGGCGACGACGGCAAACTCCGCTTCAAGGCGGATGACGGTTCGGTTGTTTCCTTCTCCGGCGAATAGAACGTCCTGGAAGCTTCTCTGGCGTTCCTCCTCGTCACTCTCTCCGCACATCGCGCGTCGCGATGATCGGCCATCTACGACCTGTCGCTCGCGCATTGCGCTTCGCGACCGGCATACGCCATACGAGCGCACGTGCCGTCGTTGATTTGCGACCCCGTGAGGTGGCGGCGCCTGCCGCCACCGCTTGGCCGGGAGCCCGTCACTAGTCGGGCAACGGTCCGAACACCTCCTGCCCGTAGCGGCTCGCCGACGCGGCAAGCTTTTTCAGGTCGGGCGTGGCAACCTCGAGTGTCGCGCCGTCCGCGATCGGCACGCTGTTTTCGGCGATGAAGTCCGAAAAACGCCCGCCGACGGTGATCAGCACCAGCCTGGTGGGCGTGGCGCTCGTCACACGGAAACCATGCGGCACGTGGCGGGGCCCGAACGCGAACCCGCCGGAGCCGACCCTGAACCGGGTGTCGCCCACGATCGCTTCGATCTCGCCGTCGATCACGTGGAACCACTCGTCTTCCTCATGATGCACGTGCCAGGGCGAGCTTTCACCCGGCGGCAGGTGCAACTCGACGGCGTGCAGGCCGCCGGTATCGGTTCCGTTCCCCATGATGCGAGCGGTGAAGGAAAGGAATTGCCTCGGCTGCGCAACCGGTGCGAAGACCGGCGCAGCCGGGACCGTTTCCCGGATTGTCATGTGAATCTCCATCTTTACGCCAACGGCATGATCGCCTAAATTGGTGATAAACTTATTTCATGAAAATTTCTTCTCGTCAATAAGGAGAATGCATGGCCCGCACCTATCGCAAATCCCGGCGCGCCGAAGCGCAGGACGAGACGCGCGCGAGGATCGTGCAGGCAACGATGGAGCTGCATGTCGAACAGGGCGTCGCCACAACCTCGTTTCCCGAGGTGGCGGCGCGGGCAGGTGTCGGGGCGGCTACGGTCTACAGACATTTTCCGACCATGGATCTGCTCGTCGAGGCTTGCGGCACGCACTTCTGGCAACTTATCGACCCGCCGACCGCGGAACGCGCGGTGACGGCCTTCGCGGGGCTTGAATCGCGCGCCGAGCGGCTTGGGCGTCTCGTCGACGAACTCGATTCATTCTACGCCCGCGCGCAAGCGCCATTGTGGAGCGCCGTCAGGGATCAGGACAGGGTCGCCCCCCTCGCCCGGTTCCTTGCCGAGGTCGGAGACGGCGTCGGCGCGTTGGTCGCAGAGGCGTTGCGAACGGAGCGGGAGTCGGAACCGGCAAGGATCGCGTCGGCACTCCTCGACTTCACGGTCTGGCGCAGCCTGTCGGGAAGCGGCATTGACCCGTCGCAGCGCAAGGCCATCCTTTTGGCGATCGTGGAAGCAGCGCTCGGGCAAGAAGGCGACCGGCAGGAGACCTGACGGGTGTGCCGCGGACCGCGGGGCCCACTGCGACCAGCCCTGCAATCGGCGTAAGAGCCCTCAGGACCGGCGATGGGAACCCATTAGTTGAGTTGAAAGGGATTACGACTGGTGGTGTGCGCAGTCTCGGGCGAACCTGTCTCTGGGCCGGATTTCCCTGTTTACAGGGAATTTACAGGGAAAATCGCCTCTTTTCGCACTCTCCAGGCGAATTCTGCCGCGAATTGATACGCAATTGCAATAGCTTGGAGCCGATTTCCCTGCTCGACCGGAACAGGGAATAACAGGGCGCCAATCAGGGAAGCATTGCGGCTTGAACAGGGAATTGCAGCGCCGGAACAGGTAGCCGCACAAAGTCGCAGACACGGGGCACCGTCACCAAAGCTTGATTGTGAATTCCGGGCATGGGTGCTGATGGCGCCTTGCGATTGGAACAAATCGGGCACATCATTTCATCAGATTCGGGTCATCAGGGCCCGGATGTAACCAGGTGGGAGGAGCAACAACGGATGAAACGCTTCAAGGAACACTCAAATGTCCAACGACACCAAATTGGAGTGCGAGTACCGTCGGCTCGATGAGCTGACCCCATACCCCAAGAACGCGCGCACGCATTCGAAGAAGCAGCTGCGCCAGATCGCCGAAAGTATCGAACGCTTCGGCTTCACCAACCCCATCCTCATCGACGGTTCGAACACGATCCTGGCCGGGCACGGCCGGGTGGAAGCTGCGCGCCTGCTCGGGCTCGCCGAGGTGCCCTGCGTTCGGCTTGATCATATGAGTGCGGCCGAGAAACGGGCCTATGTGCTGGCCGACAACAAGCTGGCGCTGAATGCCGGCTGGGACGAGGGGATCCTGGCGGAGGAGCTGAAGGAACTGCTTGCCGTCGATCTCGACTTCGATATCGGTCTCACCGGCTTCACGATCGCCGAGATCGACAGCCTGGTGGACGGGCTGGAGCCTGAGGAGCCGGGCGCCCCGGAAGAGGACCGGCTGCCTGAAGATGACGGAGAAGCCCGCTGCAGGCTTGGCGACATCTGGCAACTGGGTCCGCACCGGCTAATCTGCGGCTCGTCACTCAATGGCGAGACGGTGGCGGCGTTGATGGGTGGTGAGAAGGCGAGGATGGTCTTCACCGATCCACCCTACAACGTGCCGATCGATGGCCATGTCGGCGGCTCGGGCAAGGTGAAGCACCGCGAGTTCGCCATGGCCTCGGGCGAGATGACCAAGGCTGAGTTCATCTCTTTCCTGAGAACGGCCTTCCAGAACCTCGCCGCCTTCAGCCTCAACGGCTCCATCCACTTCATCTGCATGGACTGGCGCCACATGGACGAGGTGCTGAAGGCTGGCGAAGGCGTCTATGCCGAGTTGAAGAACCTGATCGTGTGGGTGAAGGACAATGGCGGCATGGGCACCTTCTACCGTTCCCGCCATGAGTTGATCTTTGCCTTCAAGAACGGCACCGCTCCCCACATCAACAGCTTTGAGCTTGGCCAGCACGGCCGCTACCGGACCAATGTCTGGCAGTATAGGGGCGTCAACACGCTGAAGACGGGCCGCATGGATGAACTCCAGCTTCATCCGACGGTGAAGCCGGTGCAGATGATCGCCGATGCCATCAAGGACTGCTCGGGCCGCGGCGACATCGTGCTCGACCTGTTCGGCGGTTCGGGCTCCACGATGATTGCCGCTCACAAGACCGGCCGGCGCGGCTATCTGGTCGAACTCGATCCCGTCTATTGCGACCGTATCATCCGCCGCTGGGAGGCCTATGCCAAGGACGAGGCGGAACTGATCGCCTGCGGCATCGAACAGCCTCCTGACGCTGCGCCGCATAGGGAGGCGGCGGAATGACGGAGGCTGCAAAACCCGAAGAGGACGGAGAAGCTGCCGCTTCCTCTCCCGGCTACGAGGTCGGCTACGGCAAGCCGCCGAAGTCGACCCGCTTCACCAAGGGCCGGTCCGGCAATCCGAAGGGGCGTCCGAAAGGATCGAAGTCGGCGAAGTCGCTGCTCGAGCAGGCACTGTCGGCGCCGGTCACCATCAACGAGGGCGGTGCCACGCGCGTGATCGAGCAGCGCATGGCGCTGTTCAAGTCGCTGGTGGCCCGCGCCATCAAGGGCGACGCGCGGGCAGCCGCCCTGGTGGTCAAGCTGATGGAGCAGTTCGACCGCAATGCGCCTGACGAAAAGCATGAGCCGATTACCGTCATCGAGCGGCGCATCGTGCGGCCTGGCGATCCCGGCACCTCCCAGGCTCGGCGAAACGAGGGAGGCAGGCAATGAGCGGGTCCTCCAGGAGCGCCGAACTGTTTGCCACGCCGTCGGCGCCGGCAGCAGCCGAACCCACATATGAAGTGGGCTATGCAAAGCCGCCCAGGTCAACGCGTTTCCAGAAGGGCAAGTCCGGCAATCCGCATGGAAGGCCGAAGGGCTCGAAGAACAAAGCGAAGCTGCCGGCGCTGCACGAGGAACGCCTCAAGAGCATCATTCTGGAGGAGGCCTATCGCACTGTCGCCATCAACGATGCCAACGGCACGGTGACCATTCCCATGGCCCAGGCCGTCGTGCGCTCGCTGGCCGTCAATGCCGCCAAGGGCAACCAGCGGGCGCAGCGCCTGTTCACGCAGATACTTGCCGCGACCGAGACAGCCAACAAGCAGCTCCATGACGAGTGGCTGGAGACCGCCATCACCTACAAGACCGAATGGGAGCGCGAGATCGAGCGCTGCAAGCGCCAAGGCATCGAGCCGCCCAATCCGCTACCGCATCCGGATGATATTGTGATCGACATGGGCACCGGCGCAGTTCGCATCAATGGACCGGTGACCAAGGAACAAAAGGAAGCGTGGGACTGTCTCCGTGAGCACAAGACCATGTTCCAGGAGGAGTTGGCCGAGCTGACGCAACTCCTGATCGACGAGCCTAACTACGAATTTCGTGACATGGTCGAAAAGGACATCGCCCGCGCAGAGAAAATGCTGGCAATGATCAGAAAGGCGATACCGGATTAGGGGTCAATGAGCGAATGGGCCTCCAGAGACCTGACCTGCCACTCAGTCTTCATCCAGCGGCGATTAGAGCCTCGACCGTTTCTGTTACGCCGAAGATGTCGGCAGTTCGAGCCTGTCATCGCCCACCATCGCAAAGCTCTGATCTCAATACATTTTCACTGACGTAGCACACCCCATTTCAGCTCCGAGGCGACAGCGAAGCTACAGATTAGCTACGGTGAGCGAGCCACGTCGTACGTTGGAACGGTACGAGGGCTTTCCGGTCAGGTAGGCGTATGGGATCATGAATTCGGCGACAGAGTCGTCGCCACCATTCCGCCCTGACGAAGATGACCTGAAGTGGGGCCGGCAGCGGACCGCCCGCTCTTCGAGAGCAGACCGAGGAAAGTAGACATGTACTTCAGCAGCGCCACGGCTTGCACGTCGCCGCGCCTGAACGTCGTGAGCCACTTGTCGCCGGACGGCGCAAGGCTTTCTCGGAGATCACCGCGCTGGACGAACGTGCGTTCGGCAGCGATCGGTCTCGAGTGCTCGCTTTGCTCTCGGCTGACGCGACAATTTCCATCCTGACCCATGGCGGCGAAATCGTCGGTTATTCCATGCGCCGCGAGTTCGGGCGTGGCTTCGTGATTGGCCCCGTCGTAGCCCGAAACCATCAGGACGCCGTCCATCTCACCGCCGTCCATCTCAGGAAGCTGCAAGGCCGCTTCGTTCGCGTCGATACCCGCGAGAAGGATAGCGCGTTCGCCGACTTCCTCGCTAAGTGCGGCCTCGGCATTGCCGAAACCGTTACGACCGTCCAAGGGCCACCGGTTCCTGAATTGGCAAGACAACGCACCGTGGGTTTATGCGCTGGCTGGCCATGCTTTAAGTTGAACGCAAGTTCAAGACTGCCATTGAGCACCGGTCGCAGTCGGCGGCCTGATGTGGAGCCTGCCAACTGCGCCATTCGGCCACATGACGCCTTACGATCGGTACATGAGCGGTGTACTGCGGAAAGAGCATCCGATTAGGGAGAGAGCTCAATCGGCAAACCGGCCAGACTTACTGACTTTGCTTTTGGGGCGAACACGCAAGATCAGCGAAGCACGACCGCTCTGGTTCTCTCGACAGCGCATGACGCTCTCGACCAACGTCGAAATCAAATTGGTTTGCCGCTGATCTGACCTTACGACCTTGAGGTTATGATCGCGATAGATCCCCGGCTCCGCGATTCAGGCTCAATATTCATGAGATTACGATTCGTGAACCGGATGACGCGCGAAGAACACACCCGCGTTGGCTCATTCCTACTCTCCCGCAGCACGGAGTTTGCACGGGCGCCTCAATAACCGTCTGAACTTTCTGCGCTTTCCGTCCAGTCCATCATCGGTGCGATCGCGAATTGTGGCCCAGAGTAATTCCTATCCGCGCGCCCATTCATCCTGACGATATTCTTCTCCAATGCGCCGTTCAGATGACCGTGCTGGATATAGCCCTCGTCCCGTCCCCCTGCCAGCCCGTTGCTACCAACATAGTCCAAGCGGAAGAGATGCTTTCAAAATCGATCAGCTATCGTACGCAACAATAGCTGCGTCTCGGTGGGAAGGCAGTTCATCGCATTAGGTCAGGTGGCGCCCAGTTCGATCCACAAGCCGAGTTCTACGGTGAGATCCCACAGAAAGGTTGGGCCGCTTCAGCTTGGTCTATCGGCGTTCCTCGTCCAATCGGCCGCCGCCTATCGCATCGTGTTCGGCAGCCACAGCACGATCCACGGAAACGCAACCAGCAGTGCAAGCCGCACGACATCGGTCGCCACGAACGGCAGCACGCCGCGATATATGCGTTGCAGGCTAACGTCGCGCGCCAGCGTGTTGATAACGAAGACGTTCATGCCGATGGGCGGCGTTATCAGCCCGAGTTCGACCGTCATGACGATGATGACCCCGAACCAGATCGGGTCGAAGCCGAGTGCGAGCACGACTGGATAGAGGATCGGGATCATCAGGATGATCATCGCCATCGCGTCGAGCACGCAGCCGAGCAGCAGCATGAAAAGCAGGATCAGGATCAGCGTGGGATAAGCGCCGAGTTCCAGTCCTAGCAGAAGATTCGTCACCTTCTGTGGTGTCTGCGTAATCGTCAGGAAATAGCCGAACAGGATCGCGCCGATCAGGATCATGAAGATGCCGGCCGTCACCTGGATGCTTTCGAGCAGGCAACGGAAAAGCAACCGCCAGCCCATCCGCCGGCGCACGACGCTGATGATGATGGCGCCGGCCGCGCCCATGCCGGCCGCCTCTGACGGAGTGAACATGCCGCCATAGATTCCGCCGATGACGAAAATGAAGAGCAGCAGGATGGCCCAGACGTCGCGCAACGCCGCGAAACGCTCGCGCCAGCTCGTCTTCTCATGTGCCGGAACCCCGCCTCCGGCGAACGTGACGTAGATTCTGACGGTGACGAGATACATCAGCACTGCCAGCAAGCCCGGCACCAGTCCCGCGATGAACAGGCGCCCGATATCCTGCTCGGTAAGCACGCCGTATATGGCCAGCACGATCGAGGGTGGAATGAGCACACCCAGCGTGCCCCCGGCCGCGATCGAGCCGGTCGCCAGCGTATCGGGATAGCCGTAGCGCTTCATCTCCGGCAGCGCGACCTTGGCCATGGTGGCTGCAGTCGCCACCGAGGAGCCGCATATGGCCGAAAAGCCACCGCAGGCGGTGATCGTCGCCATGGCAAGCCCGCCGCGTCTATGGCCGAGGAAAGCGTTCGCAGCGCGGTAGAGCTCGCCGCTCATGCCGGAGGCGGACGCCACGACACCCATCAGTATGAACATGGGCACGAGGCCGAGCGAATAGTCAGTGACGGTGCGAATCGGCGACAGCGCGAGCAGGTTGAAGGCCGGCTTCCAGTCGCTCAAAAAACCGAAGCCGCCGACACCGACGAGCCCCATGGCCACGCCAATCGGCACCCTGAGAAGTAGCAGCAGGAACAGGGCGACGAAACCGCCGACCGCGACGAGGTCGTTGAGCGCCATCAGTCGGAACCTGCCGGCGTGCGGAAATGGACGACGGCATGCAGGATGCGGGCAACAAGCACCAGCACACAGAACGCCGCGCCGAGCCAGGCGACGGCATGGAACGGCCATATGGGGATCGACAGCTCGAACGTCGTCTCGCCGGACGAGCGCACACGGCCAACCTGCAGCAAGAGCATCCAGGTCAGCGCTACAACGAACAGAAGGAAAAGCGTGTCGGCGAAGATGTCTACGATGCGCCGCAGCGCCGGCGGCATGAGCTGCCATACCAGATCGACCTGGATGTGCTCCTTGCGCCAAGCAGCCGCTGCGATCCCCCAGAAGATCGCAACCCCGAGCAGCATCTGGCTGACATCGAACGAGCCGGGGAACGGCAAAACGAAGACATAGCGCAGGATGACGGCAAGAAAGGTCAGAGCCGTGATGACGGCAAGGAAGATCGCGGCGGCCCCGTCAACTGCCGCAGCCACTCGGCCGATCTGTCGTTCGAAGGCTTCCATGCCGTCATCCTTGAGTAGCGCGATACGCACCGGGCCGAAGATATCATCCCCGGCCCGGCCTGTACTCGTCCGTCAGGGCATTCGATACCTCAGTAGGCGGAGTCGCGGCTCTCCAGTTCCGAGACGAGGCCATCGAGGGCTGCCTGCGGGTCGTCGACAACTCCAGCGACGTTCTTTTTCCACTCCTCGCGCAGGGGGGCGGCTGCCTCCCGCCAGGCGGCGACGTCCTCCTCGGAAGGCTCGATGATATTGTGGCCGTCCATCTCCATGATCTTCTGGCGGCCGCTGTCCTCGTTGTCGGCCCAGCCGGCGGCTACACGCTCGGCCCATTCGCTGGTGCAGTGGTCGTCGATCACCTTCTTCTGGTTCTCGGACATGCCTTCATATTTCGCCTTGTTCATCACCCAGGCGAAGGTCGTTGCATAGAGAGGGATGTCGAGATGATGGCTCACCGCCTTGTCGATTCCGAAGATGAGGATCGAGTTCCATGGGAAGGTGATGGCGTCGGCCACGCCCCGTTCCAGCGCATCGCGCGCCTCGGGTGCCGAGACCTGGGCATTCTGCCCGCCGAGCAGCGAGACGAAGCTCGCCATGGTGGCGTGGGCGGGGCGGACATTCATGCCGTCGACATCACCCGGAACCTTGATCGGCTCGCGCGAATGGAAGGTGCCCGGCGAGTGGAAATGCACGAGGCACACCTTGACATCCGACATCTCCTGCTCGGCGTACTGGCGGTACCAAGCGTCGAGCGCGGCCGAACCGCCCCTGGCGTTACTGATCAGGAACGGCAGCTCGCCAGCGCCGATGATCGGGAAACGTCCGGGCTGGTACCCCGGATTGATGAAGGAGATGTCCGAGATACCGTCGCGGGCCATGTCGTAGTGATCCTTGGCCTGTCCGAGCTGCTGGCCTGGATAGATGGTCACGTTGATCGAGCCGCCCGAAGCTTCCTCGACCGACTCGACCCATTCGGTCATGCCGTGCACCTGCAGCGGATGTTGTGGTGGCACCCAGTGGGCAAAGCGCAGTTCGACCTGATCGTCCTGAGCAAGTGCGCTACCTGTCAGGAGCGCGAATGCAGCGACTGTCGCTGCGAAAGTACGATTGCGAAACATGTTATTCCTCCCTGTTATTGTCCACCGTCGTGCCGCCCTGGCGCTCCGCCTGCGCCAGCCTCCTTCAGAAAGCCTAAGTCTGACCTGCCGAACACGCAAGGGAATTGTTTGCCTCCAAACTATCTTATGGCATAACGGCGCACGATGACGGAACACAACCCACGCGCCAAGCCCGGCCCTGCCAAACCGCCGCAAACTGGCGATATCGAGCTTGGCCTGCTCAGCGGCTATATAGGTTACCATCTGCGACTGGCGCAGAACGCCTCCTTCCGCGCTTTCCAGAGCAAGTCCGGACGCGACGATTTGCGGCCTGGCTGGTTCGCAGTGCTCAGCCTGATCGGCGACAATCCCGGCATTGCGCCGATGGCGCTGAGCCGCGCCGCAGGGCGGGACAAATCGACCCTTACGCCGATCCTGCGCGATCTGGCCAAACATGGCTACGTGGTTTCCAGTCCGCGGCCGGGGGACCGGCGCAGCTATGGATTGAGCCTGACCGAACTCGGCCGCGAGCGCTTCACCGAACTGGCTGCTCACGCGAAGGCGCATGATCGTGTACTGGACGAAATCGCGGGCGACCAAAAGGACGATCTCATCCGCATCCTGAAACGGATTGCCGAGGAGCTGGCCTGAGAGATAGCCGGCGGGCGCTTGCAGGCCCGGTCGAAAGATGTTTGATTCCAAACTAGTTTGGATATTGCAGGCCTGAGCGCCTGCCGCGAACCTGGCTGTGTTGTGGCGGCAAGGAGGAAAGAATGCTGGAGCGATCAGCGAATTCGGCGACGACGGGTGAAGTGACGGCGGGGGCCGCGCTCTTCACGCGCCTCAAGGCGCTCGGCGTCGACTATGTCTTCTGCAATTCCGGAACCGACTTTCCCCCGATCATCGAGGGTCTCGCGGAAGCGGCGGCGAAAGACGTGGCCTTGCCGGAGGCGATCGTCATACCCCACGAACATGCCGCGCTGGGCATGGCCCACGGTTATTATTTCGCCACCGGCAAGGCGCAGGCGGTGATCCTGCACACCAATGTCGGCCTCGCCAATGGCGCCATCGGCGCGATCAATGCCGCGACCGACCAGGTGCCGATGATCCTGATGTCAGGCCGCACCCCGGTGATGGAGTCCGGCCGCTTTGGCGCCCGCACGGTGCCGATCGGATGGGGCCAGGAAATGCGCGATCAGACGGCACTAGTGCGCGAGGCGAGCAAATGGGATTACGAACTGCGCTTTCCCGAACAGATCGGGCCGCTGCTCGACCGCGCGCATGCGATCGCCAACTCCACGCCCAAGGGGCCGGTCTATCTGAGCCTGCCGCGCGAGGTTTTGTGCGAGACCACGCCCGGCGATGCACTGCAGGCACCGCCAACGATGCGCGCCGTCTCCACGGCTCCGGATCAGTTGAGTATCGAGCAGGCCACACGGCTGCTCGCCGAGGCGCGTTCGCCGCTGATCTTCGCCCAGCGCGGCGCCGGCTCCGAGGCAGGCTTCGCGGCGCTCGCGAAGCTTGCGGACGAGTGGTCTATCCCCGTCTGCCAGTGGTGGGCTGTCGCCACCGCAATTGCCACCGACCATCCGTCGTATGTCGGGTCCGACCCGCTGCCCTGGATCGAGGAGGCGGACGTGATCCTCGTGATCGACAGCCTCGCCCCCTGGTCGCCCGACATCCATGTTCCGCGCTCCAATGCAAAGGTCGTGCATCTCGGGCCCGACCCGCTCTTCACTCGCTTTCCCGTCCGCACCTTCCGGTCCGACATCTCGATCGGCTGCGAAACCGGCGAAGGACTTATCCGCCTCGAGGAAGCGATGCGGACGCACCTCCACCGCCATGTCGGGGCCCGCATGCAGCGCCGCAAGCTTCTGGACGAGCTTGTGCCAGCGATCCGCAAAAAGGTCGCGAAGACGGCGGCTTCAAGCCATCCGATGACCAAGGCCTGCGTATCGAAATGCCTGTCGGATGCGATTGCCGGCGAGGACGCGACAGTGCTGTCCGAACTCGGCTGCCCGCTCGACCCGCTAGTCCTCAAGCGCCACAATTCCTGGCACCAGGAGCCGCATTCCGGCGGGCTCGGCTGGTCCTTCCCGACCGCGCTCGGCATGCAGCTCGCTGATCGCGGCAAACTGATCGTCGCCACAATGGGCGATGGCTCCTACATGTTCGCCAATCCGGTCGTCTGCCACCAAATTGCTGAGGCGCTTGAGCTACCGGTGCTCGTCGTCGTTCTCAACAATACGGAATGGGCGGCGGTGCGCCATTCCGTACTCGGCCTCTATCCCGACGGCTATGCGGCGCGCGCAAACCGTATGCCGCTCACCTCCCTACAGCCCAGCCCGAATTTCGTGAAGATCGCCGAGGCAAGTCGCGCCTGGGCCATCCAGGTGACGTTGGGCGATGAACTGCCGGAGGCGTTCGACAAAGCGATCCGCCACATCCGAAAGAAGCGCAAGATGGCACTGGTCGAGGTGATGATCGGCTGACGCGGATCACGCGATGGATTCGCGCGACAGGTTGTCCGCACGTGGCAATCGAGCGGCGCTAGCATCCCGTCAATCTCCACCTTTTATGTCCAATCCATCATGGGCGCGATGGCAACTTGTAGCCCGGAGCAGTTCATATCCGCACGCGCATTCGTCCTGACAATATCTCTTCTCCAATGCACCTTTCGAATGCCCGTGCTGGATATAGCTGTCATCCCCTTCCCCCGCCAGTCTGTTGGCACCAACATAGTCCAGGCGAAAGAATCACGCGTCAAAATCGATTTGCTACCGGTCCGAGACGGTCATCGGTCGACTTTGCTCTCAGCGGCTGCTTTGCGCCCCCATTCCTGCCATTTAGGCGCAGACAAACTTTGCCCGACAGCGGACGTTCATCCGGCGCTGTGTTCGTTGATTTGCTAAGGGCTCACATCATCCTTCGTGAGCGGCAAAAGTGGAAGCCCAAGCTCCTGCAAGAATGTGTTGTGGTTCGCCGTCGCATCGCGAATCTGTTTCTCGACATCGACCAACTCACCATGGGCAGCCATCAGATCGATTTCGAGCTCCTCCTCGGCCGTGCTGATGTAGCGAGAGATATTGAGATTGTAACCCTCCTCGGCGATACGCTCGATGCTGACGCGCTTGGAGTAGCGGTCCTCCTCCTTCCGGAACTGGTAGGTCTCAATGATCTTGCCGATATGCTCGTCTGTGAGCTGGTTCTGGCGCTTGCCCTTCGCAAAGTGTTCGGCCGAGTTGATGAAGAGCACGTCGTCGGGCTTCTTGCACTTCTTCAGAACAAGGATGCAGACCGGGATACCCGTCGAATAGAACAGGTTGGCGGGCAGTCCGATGACCGTGTCGATGTGACCGTCCTTCAGCAATTTGGTTCGAATTCGCTCTTCCGACCCACCTCTGAACAGCACCCCGTGAGGGAGGATGATGGCCATTACACCTTCATCCTTCAAATAGTGGAAACCATGCAGGAGGAAGGCGAAGTCGGCGGCAGACTTGGGCGCTAGCCCATAGTTCTTGAACCGCACATCATCGCCCATTGCTTCGGTCGCATCCCAGCGCAAGCTGAAAGGTGGGTTGGCCACGATCGCATCGAAGGAAGGCTTCTTGGCAGGGTTCAACTCGCGCAGGATATCCCAGTCATTGGCCAGCGTGTCGCCGTGGTAGATTTCGAACTCCGTGTCCTTCACGCCATGCAACAGCATGTTCATGCGGGCGAGGTTGTAGGTGGTGATGTTCTTTTCCTGCCCGTAGATTTTGCCGATGCCGTGCGGCCCCATACGCTTGCGCACGTTCAGCAGCAGCGAGCCGGAGCCGCACGAAAAATCGAACACGCTTGCGAGGCGCTCTTTCTTCCCGGTTGCTGGCTCCTGGCTGTCCAGGGTCACAATCGCGGAAAGGATATCTGACACCTGCTGCGGGGTGTAGAATTCACCCGCCTTCTTGCCCGAACCGGCTGCGAATTGGCCGATCAGATATTCGTATGCGTCGCCCAGCGCATCAACGTCGGACGAGAATTCGGCGAGCCCTTTGGCGATCTCGGTGAGGATGGTGCAGAGTTTAGCGTTGCGATCAGCGTATGTCCGGCCGAGCTTGTCTGAGCCAAGATTGATCTCCGAGAAAAGGCCATCGAACGTGCTCTGGAACGACTCCTCCTCGATATATTTGAAGCCCGCCTGCAGGGTGTTCAGCAGTTCACCGTTCTGGGTGCGTGCCATATGGGCGATACTGGTCCAGAGGTGCTCCGGCTTGATGACGTAGTGCGCCTTCAGGCGCATCTGCTTTTCAAAAGCCGCAACATCCTCCGGGTTCTGCGCGTACCACACGGATAGGGGCGAGCGCCCGCCATTGTCGATCGCGTTGGGATCGGGGTAGTCGCGCCCAAGCTCCTTCTTCGCAGCCGCCTCGTAGTTGTCCGACAGATAGCGCAGGAACAGGAAAGACAGCATGTAGTCGCGGAAATCGTCCGCATTCATCGCGCCGCGCAGCGTATCGGCGATGTTCCAGAGCGTTCTGCCCAGTTGCTTTTGGTTTTGGACGTTCATTATGCAGTTGCTTCCTCAGGGGCGGGCGCGGGCTCGGGCGCCGGTGCTGGTGGCCGGGCGGATGCGGTGCCAGGGAGGGCGAACTCGAACCGCGTGATGAATTCTCGAAGGATGCGGCGGAAGAGTTCCTTATTGTCCTCACCCATCTCGGTGGGTTCGTGGATCGCATAAGCGCCGTGGCTGAGCAGATTCAGCGCTCGGTTGAACAGCGCTCTGTCTTCATCGTTGTCGAGGGCCTTCAAGCAAAAAGCGATGCTCGGGTGCCCAAAGAAGGATGACGTTTTCTCCATGACACTGCGCAAGGCATTGAAGTGGAACGTGTAGAGTGTTCCTTTCCTCGGGTCAGCCGCACGCTGCAACTCGGCGAGCGTCGCCACGTGGTGGAAGAAGGGTGTGTCTTCCGTCGCCTGAAGCGTATACGTGCCGTCGCCGCTTGGCCGGTGCAGGAAATAGCGCCGATGCTCGACCGATGGCGCGTCATCAATCCTCCGACCGACTTCGTTGCACATGACGTTAAAGAACAGCGCATGGTGGGAAGAGAAAATCACCTTGATCGGGGCAGCCTTGCCTTCAGCGTCTTTCCGTGTGGCCGCCCGACGCAGGAGCTTGGCAAGGTCGCAGGCGACGGATATCGCATTGTTATCGTCCAGCGACGAGATCGGGTCATCGATATAGAGGTATTTCTTCCCCTGATATGATTCATGCCCATCTAGCATCCGTTCGCAGATGGCCATGAAGACGCACCATATGAAGATATTCTGTTCGCCGCGCGATACCTTGATGTTGGCCTCGCCGCCCTTGTTGAAACTCACATAGTCCGGCTTAAACAGTGTCTCGCCACCCTGCTCGACCTCCTTGTAAGTGAAGTCGAACTCGAAGTCGGCGTAGCGTGAAAGGTAGCGGGCGATTGTCTCGTCCAGCGCGAGCTCCGTCATCGCGTTGAAGAAGGACGACTGCTCGTTCAGCTGCAGACGGCGCACGCTGTCACCTTCAAGGTCGTTTTCCCAGACGAACAGATCCTCAGTGAAGGCGTTGAAATAGAGCGTGTCGGGGGTCCCGGTCGGGTTTTTCTTGTTCTGGCGCTTGCCGGCGTCCTTGAACTCCATCGACAGGCGTGTCTTGCCGGTGCGGTTGTAAGCATAGATCAAAACGAGCGAGGCCGGACCGGTCGGATTGTTCAGATCGTCGCGTAGCCGGGCCACCAGCGTTTTCAGGCTCTTGTAAGTGCTCATGCGTCGCGCTCCCCGATCCGGGGGAAAAGCTGCTGCATCAGCCCCTTCTTGTGGGTCTTGAGGGTGTCGAGCTTTCGGCTCTCGGCGGCGATGAGATCGTCGAGGGAGGCGAGGCATTTCGCTATGCGCTCTTGTTCTAGAAGATCTGGGACCAGTAACCGCACGGAGGAGAACATCGATTTATTGATGATCGGAACTGCCTGCCTTCCGGCGAGCAACGCGATGCGGTCGGAGGCGTTTGACAAGGCGAAATAGACGAAGCCATCCGAGTGCTTTGCGCTAGGGATGACGGCATTAATTTGTTGGTTCGTCGCGCATTCTTGAGTGTTTTGGGCGATCTTTCCGATGCTGGAGCCGATGCACACGAAAAGGATGCTGCCCGCCCTGACTGGGCGAGTTTTCTCGAAGCCTGCCTCGGTCAGCGTGGTTCTGGTTTCATCTACATATCGCAGGTCAGAGATGTCAGCGGGTGATACGAATGGAATGCTGCCTTCGTATAGGGTGGGGTCGGCCGTGCTGGGCGTGCTTCCAGTAATTACCTGACCAAAGTCGCCAACCGACATTTCCCGCCACTCCCCCGCCCCCTCGAACTCGGGGAACCGGCGACGAGGTTGGGTTTCGCCCTCTTGGGGGAAAAGCTGCTGCATCAGGCCCTTCTTGTGAGCCTTCAGCGCCTCAACCTTCCGCCCCAGCGCGGCAATCAGCGCGTCTGCCGAGCCCAGACAGTCGGCAATCTTTTGTTGTTCGCCTTCCTCTATCGGAAGGAGCATCCGTCCGGAGAGAAAGGTTTCGTTGGTAATCTGGAGCGTGTTCTTCGCTCCTTTTTGGCAAAGAGGTGAAAGGAACGCCTGCGCGCGCTCTGGCGCCTCAAAGAAGGCTTCGATCATCAAGCCCACATACGGGTTGTTCGGCGTGAACACCCCATAAAGTGGCGATAGCGCGACTTCCCCATCGAACTTGCATTGCTTGACGATCCCAAAGGGAAAAGCCCTTAGTGGGCTTTTCGTGTAAACCACATCAAAGCGATGCCCAACATTGTAGTTAGATGTGTCTGCGGCAGCGTAGCTACGACCCAAATGCTCAACTTGGTTGACGATACCGCTATCCATCGAGACAGAGAATACTTCGTGACGAGCTGTATTCTTGACCTTGTGCTCCGACAGAACACTCGACAGAGGCTCAAAGAGCCACGGCTCGAAAAATCCCGGAAAGCGTCGCTGAGGAATCAGTGCGACAGGCGATTTCCCCTTACTGCTCATAAGCGCTCAGCCCCGAAATCTCGCGCCCACCGGCGCGCTTGAGCAGTAGCGGCATCAGGTCGGTCATCAGGTCCAGTTCCTTGAGCCGCCGCGCCTTCCAACTCAGGCCAAGAGGTTCCATCAGGTCGGTCAGAGCCTCTCCGTCGAAAATCATGCGTTGCAGAATGGTATCGACAAAGCCTTCCAGCGCTTCGGTGGCCAGACCGTGCCTGTCCGCGATGTCCGCCAGTTCCGCCGCGTTTTTCTCCGCCTTGAAGCGGCTGTAGCCCTCCCGGATGGCCTTTTCGCTCAAGCCCTCGCCAGCCTTCAGGGTGTTAATGTAGGCTGCGATATCCTCGCGCTCGTCCATGAACTTGGCATCGGATTGGATCAGGCCAATCAGCTCTTCACGGCTCATCTTCTGCTTGCCGGGGGTGGCATCAGAATAACGGGCGATCAGGCCCATGATGTAGTCATAATCGATGACCGCCGATGCGAAGAGGACGAACTCAAAGTCCAGCTGGTCGGCTTCCTGCTCTGGCTTGTCCGCGCTCTTGCCTTGCTGGGCACGAAGCCGCTGAGCGGTTTCCAGATAGGCGCCGCGGAAGCCCAGAAGATTGTCGCGCGGCAGGACTTCTTCGATGGTGTTGCGGTTTTCTTCGGTCAGGTCTGTGTATTGGTCAAGCTGAGTCTTGAGCCGCTGGACCTCCTTGAAATGCTCAACGAAGGCCGCACGCGCCGCGTCACCCTTGAGGTTAGGCACTTCTTCAGGGGCGCAGTCGAGGCCCTGCGATTTCATGAAGGCGTCAAGCTTCTGGACGGCAGTCTCCAGTTTCTGGATGACCACTGGCGCCTTGTCGACCAGCCAGATCTCGCGGGCCTTTTCGGCGGCGGCCTCGCCCGAGAACAGCGCGATGGCGGCATCGACCGCGCCCTGCTGCTGACGGAAATCAAGGATGTTGCCATAGGGCTTGGTGGCGTTCAGCACCCGGTTCGTGCGCGAGAAAGCCTGGATCAGACCGTGATGCTTCAGGTTCTTATCGACGTAGAGGGTATTCAGGAACTTGGAGTCAAAGCCGGTCAGCAGCATGTCGACGACAATCGTGATGTCGATCTTGTAGTGCGCCTGATTGGGATAGGCGTTCTTCAAGTCGGCATCCGGCCATTGCTGGTCTTTGATGCGCTTCTGCACGTCCTGATAATAGAGGTCGAACTCGCCGATCTTGTGATTTGTGCCGTAATGCGCGTTGTAATCGGCAAGGATAACCTTCAGCGCTTCCTTCTTCTTTTCCGGCTCGACCGCGTTGTCCTCCTTCTCCTGCGGCAAGTCTTCCTGGATCTGCTTTACATCAGGATTGCCTTCGGCGGGCGGAGAGAAGACGCAGGCGATGTTCAGTGGCCGGGAGTCGGGATCGGCGGCCAGTTTTTCAGCCTGCATGGTCTTGAACAGATCGTAATACTCAATGGCGTCATTGATCGACGCCGTTGCCAGCAAGGCATTGAACCGGCGTTGACCAGTGGCTTGGTCATGCTTGGCGAGGATCGCTTCGATCACCGCGCGCTTCGCCAGTGGCTCGCCGGGCTTGGGCAGATTCTTGCCCTCCGGCTTGAAGTAATCGACGTGGAAGCGAAGGACGTTTCCGTCTTCAATGGCATGGGTGATCGTGTAGGTATGAAGGCGCTGCGGGAAGAGGTCTTCTGTCGTCTTCATGCTGGCCTGGGTGTCTTCGATCTTCTGCTGGGCCGCGTTCTGATCGAAAATCGGCGTGCCGGTGAACCCGAAGAGCTGGGCGCGCGGAAAGAACTCCTTGATCGCCTTGTGGTTCTCGCCGAATTGCGAGCGATGGCATTCGTCGAAAATGAAAACGATGCGCTTGTCGCGCAGGGGCTCCAGCTGCTCCTTGAAGCTCTTCTTGCCGCCTTTCTTCTGCTGCTTGTTGCGCTTGCTGTTTTCGTCCAGCGCGAGGCCCAGCTTCTGGATCGTGCAGACGATAACCTTGTCGGCGTAATCGTCCGACAGGAGGCGCCGAACGAGGGAGGCGGTGTTAGTGTTCTCCTCAACGCAGCCTTCCTGAAACTTGTTGAACTCCACGCGCGTCTGCCGATCCAGATCCTTGCGGTCCACGACAAAGAGGCATTTCTCAATGTCCGGATTATCTTTTAGCAGCGTTGAAGCCTTGAAAGAGGTCAACGTTTTGCCGCTGCCAGTGGTGTGCCAGACATAGCCGTTGCCGCAGTCCTGGGCGATCGAGTCCACGATCGCCTTCACCGCGTAGACCTGATAGGGCCGCATCATCAGGAGCTTTTGCTCGCTTGCGACCAGAACCATGTAGCGGCTGATCGTCTGGCCAAGGGTGCATTTGGCGAGGAAGGTCTCGGCGAAACTGTCGAGATGGACAATCTTTTTGTTGTCGACATCCGCGAACTCATAGACTGGAAGGAAGCGCTCTTCGGCATTGAACGCGAAATGGCGCTCATTGTTGTTCGCGAAATAGAACGTCCGATCTCGGTTGCTGACAATGAATAGCTGAAGAAAGCACAAGAGGGTCCTAGTATAGCCGTTTCCAGCGTCGTTCTTGTATTCGACGATCTGCTCCATGGCACGGCGCGGGACAATGCCGAGTGTCTTTAGTTCGATCTGAACCACCGGCACGCCGTTGATTAGGAGGATGACGTCATAACGATGGTGACTGTTGTCGGTGTTGATGCGTAGCTGGTTCACCACCTCAAAGGCGTTTTTGCACCAGTCCTTAATGTTGACCAGGGTGTAATGCAGCGGAGTGCCATCATCACGCGTGAAGCTGTTACGTTCGCGGAGGATCCGAGCGGCTGTAAAAACATCCGGCGTGACGATCTCGTCGAGAAGCCGAGAGAACTCTGCGTCTGTGAGGCGAACGCGATTTAGTTCTTCGAACCTCTTCCGGAAATTCTGCTCCAGCGAGGCGCGGTCGCGAATGTCTGGGCGATGCTCATATTTCAGGTCCTGAAGCTTTGTAACAAGTGACTTTTCGAGGGCGTTTTCAGTTCTATTCATAGTGAGAATGCCGCTCCATCGTCACAAAGGCTTACAGAGCCCCTTCCAAGATTCGATACATCTAGCGGTATAGCGGCAAGAAGTGGAGCCTGCCAAAGGAATGCGATACGGCTTGGCGTCTCAAGCCAGCCCGAGATGGGATGGTAGAATGAACGTCGGCTATCTCCAGTGTGGAGGCCAGAACCGGACAGTCGGGTCTCGGCCCCTATATCGACGGCCGACAGGCACAGCGGATCACCTAGTGGTCAAACTATTTACTTCTCGGTAAATTTGAGACAGGAATCAGTGCTATCAGCGTGATGGAATACGGGGGAATAGCGCATGCACATCGAACAGAGTGTCGTCGACGCAGCCCGGCAGTTTATCCAGGAACGCATCGTGCCGCACTCGGTAGAATGGAACCGAAGTGGCGAGGTCCCGGCCGACGTGCTGGCGCAGATGGGCGAGATGGGGCTCTTCGGGCTTCTGGTCGCTCCCGATCATGGCGGGGTGGGGGCAAATCTCTCCACCTTCATCTCTGTGGTCGAGGAAATGGCGGCCGGAGATGGCGGGCTCTCCACTCTGGTGCATGTCCACAATCTCGGAACGGCGCTGCTTCTCTCGCGATTGGGCGACGAGGATCAGAAGTCCGAATGGTTGCCGCGCATGGCGTCCGGTGAAACCATCGGGGCCGTCTGCCTGACCGAACCGTCGGCCGGGTCCGATCTCTCGGCGATCCGCACGCGGGCGCGGCGGGTCGATGGCGGCTGGGTGCTCGACGGGTCGAAGCAGTTCATCTCGAACGGCGCTCGCGCCGGTCTCGTGATCGTGCTGGCCGTTTCGGACGCGGATGCCGGCTCGCGCGGCAAGACGTTCTTCCTCGTGCCGAAGGGAACGCCCGGGCTTTCGATCGGACCGCAGGAACGGAAGATGGGCCAGGTCACGTCCGATACGGTCCAGGTGCATCTGGACAACTGCTTCGTCCCGGATTCCGCCGTGCTCGGCGGAGAAGGGCAGGCCCTGCCGAAGACGATGGGCATGCTGTCGGACGGGCGCATCTCTGTCGCCGCCCAGGCTGTCGGCATGGCGCGCGCAGCCTACGAACTCGCCTCCCGCTATGCGCAGGAGCGGCAGGCATTCGGGCGTGCGATCTTCGATCACCAGGCCGTCGCGTTCCGGCTGGCAGACATGTTCGTGCAGATCGAGATCGCGCGGACCTACACCCATCACGCGGCACGGCTCTTCGACGAAGGCGTCGAATGCGTCCGCGAGGCTTCCGTCGCGAAACTCTTCGCGGCCGAGATGGCCGAACGGGTTTGCTCCGACGCGATCCAGATCCATGGCGGCTACGGCTATCTCAACGACTACCGCGTCGAGCAGATCGCGCGCGATGTCCGCGTCTGCCAGATCTACGAAGGCACCAACGACATCCAGCGCCTGATCATCGCGCGCCGCATCCGCGAGGGCTGACAGACCCGGGACCGCCACCATGGTCTGGCGGCCGCCGGTCGGCCGGCGCCTCGGAGGCCCGCCGTTTCACCATGCGCGTTCGAGGATTTCCATGACCTCGGCCTCGGTGGCGATCGGCCGCGCATTGCCGGCCACGCTCGGATGCCGCAGCATCGTCACGCTGAACGCGGCGATCTTCGGCAGGTCCGCGCGCGCGACGCCCGCTTCCGACAGCCGTGACGGCTGCGCGCAGGCATCGAACAGGTGGCGGACGGCGCCACCGAGATCCGCATTGGGAAGATCGAGTTCGCGGCAGATCCATTCCTGACGTTCACGGCACGCGTCCAGTTCGGCGTTCCACTCCAGCACCCGCTGCAGGAGGATCGCCGAGGTATGGCCGTGCTGGACCCCGGAGACGGCGCCGACGACCCGGCCGATCGCATGGCTCGCCCCTACCGGAATGCCCGCGGCCGGTCCGGAGATAGCCATCCACGACGCCCGCAGGAGGTCCCGCGCATCGTCCGCGCTCGCCTTGCCGGCGGCAAGAATCGGCAGGCCCCGCCACAACAGCTTCAGGCCGGCGAGCGCGAGCGCGCCATGATAGGCTTCGGCGGCGGTCGAGCAGAGGGTCTCGACGCAGTGGTCGATCGCCCGCGATCCCGATGCCGCCACGATCGACACCGGCGTGGCGAGCAGGGCTTCGGCGTCGAAGACCACGTGCTTCGGCACCATCAGCGGATGGTCGTAGGCATCCTTCCGCCCCGTGGCGCTGTCTGTGATGCCAGCAAAGGGCGTGAACTCGGCCGACGACAGCGTCGTCGGTACGGCGACGACGCGAATGCCGGCGGCCGGATCCGGACGCCCGGGAGGAGCCGTCCGGAACGCCTGGAACGCCTCGGCGTCGTCGAGACCGTGCCGGAGCCCGATCTGTGCGACCTTGCATGCATCGATGACGGAGCCGCCGCCGATGGCGACGATCAGATCGGCATCCGCCTGCTTCAGGAGCGAAACCAGCCGGACGAGATCGTCATAGGGTGAGTGAGCCCGGACGATGGGGAAGGAACCAGCCAGCGTCGCGCCGAGAGCCGCTGCCGCGCTCCCGAGCAGCACGGAGTTCGTCTGCGACGGTGATGAGACGATCGCAACCCTATATGCCCGCTCTTCGGCGGCGATCGAAGGAAGGACCTGCGCGACCGACCCGAAGCGCAGGCTCGCCGTCGCTGGCGGCCGCAGGACGGCTGCCTGGGCGTGGATGGTCATGCCGGCCTCTCCTCTTGACGGTCGCCCGAGCGTTCAGCATCTCGATTTGACTTTATAGTCAGATTATTTTCTCATCGGCAATCAGATCGACGCAACCGAAGCGCCAGTCGTGAGGGAGGGTGCATTGCCGGAGAAGAACGTCCGCTGGGAGCGCCGCGGTTCGGTTGCGTGGGTCACGCTCGACAGGCCCGAGGCCGGCAATGCCATGAGCCTCGAACTTCTCGCCGATCTCGGCGATGCGATCCGCCACGTCGAGGCGGATTCGGCCGTACGCGCGGTCGTGCTGACCGGCGCGGGGCGGTTCTTCTGCGTCGGGGGCGCGCTGGATACGATGCACGGTGCCGAAGAGATCGGCCATCGGATCCGTGCGATGACCTTCCACCTTCATGCGGTGATCTCGAGCCTCGCACGCATGCCGGCGCCGACGATTGCCGCGGTGAACGGCCCCGCGGCCGGTGCGGGTCTGAGCCTTGCGATCGCCTGCGATTTCGTCGTCGCCGCCGAGACGGCCCGCTTCTCGTCGAGCTACGCTGCCGCCGGCCTGTCGAGCGATGGCGGACAATCATGGACGCTGCCGCGCAGGGTCGGCCTGAACCGCGCTCGCGAGATGCTCCTTCTCGACCGCCGCCTGACGGCGGCCGAAGCTCTCGAGTGGGGTCTGGTGAATGCAGTCGCGCCGGCTGAGGGCCTCGAACGGACGGCGACCGACATGGCCGCGAAGCTCGCAGCCGGGCCGACCGCCGCCTTCGGCCGGATCAAGGGGCTCCTCGCCGATGGCGAGACGGCGGGTCTCGAAGCCCAGCTCGACCGGGAAGCCCGGGCGATGGCCGACAGCGTCGCCACCCAGGATGCGCGCGAGGGGATCGCCGCCTTCCTGGAGAAGCGTGCGCCGAATTTCCGCGGGTCCTGATGTCCCGCAACGAGAGAACGCTGGCATGACGATTCCATTGCGTGGTCTGGAAATGCGATCGACGATCACCGCCGACGGCGTGATGGACCTGCGGCTGGTCGAGGCCGCCGTCGCGGATCCGGCAGCCGACGAGGTGCTGGTGCGCATGGAAGCGACCCCGATCAATCCGACCGACATCGGCCTCATGTTCGGGCCGTCCGACCTGGGAAGCTTGGAGAGTGGAACGGCGGACGGGCTGCCCCGGCTCACGGCGCGCGTTCCGGCAGGCGCGATGTCCTTTCTCCGTCTGCGCCTCGGCCAGTCGTTGCGGGTCGGCGTCGAGGGCGCGGGAACCGTCGTCGGGGCGGGAGAACGGATGCGTCACCTCGAAGGCAGGCGCGTCGCGGTCCTCGGCGACGGATGCTTCGCGCAGTTCCGGACGATTTCCGGCGATGCATGCCTGGAACTGCCGGACGACGTTTCCGCGGCCGAAGGCGCATCCGCGCTGGTCAATCCTCTCACCGCGCTCGGGATCGTGGAGACGCTGCGTCGGAACGGCGGCCGCGCCATGGTCCACACGGCTGCCGCCTCCAGCCTCGGAAAGATGCTCGTCCGGCTCGCCGCGGAGGAGGGGATCGTGCTCGTGAACGTGGTGAGGCGGCCCGAACAGGCGGAGATGCTCCAGGCGATCGGGGCGCAGCACGTCCTCGACAGTTCCGCTCCGGACTTCAAGGACCGCCTGGTAGAGACGATTGCGTCGACCGGGGCGATGACGTGCTTCGATGCGGTCGGCGGCAAGCTCACGGGACGGATCCTGTGGGCGATGGAACAGGCCGCATCCCGGTCGGCCACGAGCTACAGCCGCTACGGCACCGCCGCAATGAAGCGCGCTTACGTCTATGGGACGCTGGATCCGGCCCCCGTGGAGATCGGGCGCGGGATCGGGCTCACCTGGAGCGTGTCGGGGTGGCTGCTGTTCGACTTCCTCCGCGACCTCGACGCCGTGGCGCAAGCGCGCCTGCACGATCGCGTGCGGGACGGAGTTCGGACCATCTTCGCCAGCGAATACGGTCATCCCATCGGGCTGGCGGACGCCCTCTCGCCGGAGGTTGTCGCCGATTACGCGCGGCGGCGGACCGGACCGAAGGTGCTCATCGATCCGCAACTCGGCCTTTCCTGATCCGACCGAGAACCTCGTCGCCATGTTCACCGAGGGCCGGAGCGGGGCGTCGGATCTCCGTCGCATAGGCGCTGAAGCGGACCGGCTGGGCGACGTGGCGCTCGCTCCCGGTCTTCGTCGCCACGTCCCGGAACAGCCCACGTGCGACGAAATGTGGGTCGGCCGCAACGCCGTCGAGGTCGTAAAGGGGTGACCAGGCGATGCCGTCGCGGTCGAAGAGCGTGCTCCAGTGGCTGCGGTCGTGGCGCGCGATTCGGTTCGCGATCAGGTGCCTCAGTTCCGGCGATCGTGCGCGTCGCTGCGCGCCGGTGAGGCTGGCCAGATCCTCCGAGCCCAGTGCGCGGCAGAGTCCGGCCCAGAAGTGATCCTCATGCGCGATGCTGAGCGTCAGATAGGTCCCGTCGGCGCAGCGGAAGGCTCCGTAGGCGGGTTCGTCATGCACGTCGAACGGGGAATCCCCGGCCACGTGCGGGACGAGGTAGGGCGTCATCCAGGAGACGAGTCCGTCGGTCATCGAGACGTCGATGGTGGTGCCCTGTCCCGTGCGCTCGCGTGCGAAGAGCGCCGAGGCGGTCGCGAAGGCGGCGAAGGTCCCGCTCGACAGGTCGCCGATCGCCAGATCCGGCAAGGCAGGCTCCCCGCCCTTCGTCTGGCGGATCATGCCGGCAACGCCCTGGTAGGACAGGTCGTGCGCGGGTCGCATCCGGGCAGGGCCGGTCTGGCCGAAACCGGTGATCGAGACATGGACGAGGCGCGGATTGCGCGCCTTCAGCACGTCGTATCCGAGACCCAACTTCTCCATCGTGCCCGGTCGGTATCCCTCCATCACGACGTCGGCCGTGTCGACCAGCGCCAGGAAGGCATCCCGGTCGGGAGCCGCCTTCAGGTCGAGGCAGACGCTTCGCTTGTTGCGCGCGAGCGACCGGAAGAAGGCCGGGAAGGCGCGCGCCGGATCGCCAATCCCGGGACGCTCGACCAGGATCACGTCGGCGCCGAGATCGGCCATCAGGAGCGTCGCGTACGGTCCGGGAAACTGCTCCGCGAGCGAGAGGACCCTGATGCCGTCGAACAGACCCTTCATTTCGTTCCTCTCTCCACGCTTCGTCTGACCCGCTGGATGGTGAAATTGACGAACTGGTCAGTTTATTGAATAACGCTGCGCTTCATCGGGCTCATGTCGAGCCGCATGAGATTACAGGAGATCTTCACGTGGTTCAGAGAGGGCGGCATTCTTCCGCCTGGAAGAACGTGGCGCCGAGCCGCGACCAGTTGTTCCAGCTCAAGCGCACCGCGCTCCTTCGGGAAGCCGCGAAGGCGTTCAGCGCCCGCGGGTTCCACGACACGTCCCTTGACGAGGTCGCCAGGACCCTCGGCGTGACCAAGCCGGCGCTGTACTACTACGTCAAGAACAAGCAGGAGATCCTGTTCGAGTGTCACATGCTCGCCCAGGACCTCGGCGAGGTCGCGCTCGCCTATGCGCTCGAACACGGCAAGACGGGACGGGAGCGGATCGTCCATGTGTGCCGGCGCTACATCGAGCTGATCACCGGCGAACTCGGCTCCTTCGCGGTCCTCAGCGAATATTCCGCACTCGAACCGGCCAATCGCGAGACGATCGGCAAGCGGCGCGATCATTTCCAGAGGGAGTTCAGCCAGCTCGTGGCCCAGGGCAAGGCCGACGGCAGCATCCGCAGCGTCGACCCGCGGATGACCGTGTTCTTTTTCATGGGGGCGATCAACTGGATGACGCAGTGGTTCCGCCCGGACGGCAGCCTCAGCGGCGATGAGATCGCCCATCATTTCGCCGACCTGCTGGACCATGCCCTCATGCAGCAGCAGCCCGTGCTCCCGAGCGCGCCGCCTGGTAGTCCTGCCTGAGCCGGTCGACGAGATCGGCGACGCTTTCCACGCGGGTCACGTCACCCACGCCGTGGCCTGCGCTCCAGATGTCGCGCCATGCCTTCAGCACCTCGATCTCCTTCAGGAGGTTGAAGCCCTCCGGCTTGTGCCCCTTGTCGAAGCCGGCATTCTGGAGGCTCTGGCGAAGCATGTTTGCGGGAATGCCGGTGACGGCGTCCGTGAGGATCACGTCGTCGGCGGTGCTGGCGACGAGCATCTCGCGATAGTGGTCGTTGGCGAGGCTCTCGCGCGTGGCGATGAAACTCGTACCGACATAGGCGAAGTCCGCACCCACCTGCTGCGCGGCATGAATGTACCGGCCGCGCGTCATGGCGCCGGCCAGGACGATGGGCCCGTCGAAGAATTCGCGCACGGCGCCCACGAAGGCAAAGGGGTTCAGCCAGCCCGTGTTGCCGCCGGATCCCGCGCAGAGCAGGATCAGGCCGTCGACGCCGGCTTCGGCGGAACGCCGCGCATGCTTCAGCGATGCGACGTCGGCGAAGACCAGCCCGCCGTAGCGATGGACCCGCTCCACCACCGCTGACGGATTGCCCACGCTGGAGATGACGATCGGCACCTTGTGGTTGGCGACGACTTCCATGTCCTCGTCGATCCGGGTGTTGCTCTGGTGAACGATCATGTTCGCGGCGAACGGAGCGTGACCTTCCGTTTCGGTCGTCATGCGCGCCAGCCATTCATCGAGGATCGCCGGCGACCGCGCGTTCAGCGTCGGAAAGGAACCAACGACGCCGGCCCGGCTGGAGGCGATCACCAGGTCCGGCCCGGAAATGAGGAACATCGGCCCCACCACGACCGGGACCGAAAGGCGTGACGTCAGTGCGGCCGCAAGGTCGGGGTTGCCCAGGCGAGTGGTCATCGATGTTCCTCCAACAATCTCCATGCCGTCAGATTGACACGATTTTACTTTCGAGTAAATTCTACATCTATCGGGTCAGAACAACGACGGACCGAGGAGGGTTCGCAGGCTGGCCGGAGCAGTGGGAGGAGACGTGGAGGCAACCGCTATTCCACGCGCGGAAAGCCGCGCGGCCGCGCGTACGCCGATGCTGGCGGCACGCGACGTGGTCATGCAGTTCGGCGGCGTCAGGGCCCTCGACGGCGTGAGCTTCGAAGTCGGCACGGACGAGCTCGTGGCCGTCATCGGCCCGAACGGGGCCGGCAAGACCTCCCTCATGAACTGCCTCAGCGGCTTCTATCGCCCGCAGAAGGGTGTCATCGAATTTGACGGCGTGCCCCTGTCCGCCAGGGGCGTACACCAGGTGGCCCGCGCCGGCCTCGCCCGCACCTTCCAGGGAACGCACGTCTTTTCCGGCATGACCGTGATCGAGAACATCATGATCGGCCGCCATATGCACATGCGTTCCACGATCGCCGATGCCTTCGCCCATTTCGGGCGGGCCAGGACCGAAGAGTTCCGCCATCGCGAGACCGTCGAGGAGATCATCGAACTGCTGGAGATGGAATCCATCCGGCATCGACCGGTCGGGACGCTCGGCTACGGCCTTCGCAAGCGCGTCGATCTCGGTCGCGCGCTCGCCCAGGAACCCAAGATCCTCCTGATGGACGAGCCGATGGCCGGCATGAACACGGAAGAGAAGGAAGACCTCGCCCGCTTCATCCTCGACGTCCGCGAGGCGCGCGGGATCCCGGTCGTCCTCGTCGAGCACGACATGGGCGTCGTGATGGATCTCGCCGACCGCGTCGTGGTGCTCGATTTCGGGCGCATGATCGCCGAGGGCACGCCTGCCGAGGTGCAGCGCGATCCGGCGGTCCTCAAGGCCTATCTCGGGGAGAACCGCTGATGCTGGTCATGCAGACCGTGCCGCAGCTGTTGCTCGACCGCGGGACCGGGCAGGCCTCCACCCTGTCGCAGCGCCACAAGAAGCGCGGCTACTGGCGCGAGTATACGTTCGGGGACGTGCTCGAGCGCGTCCGGGCGCTGGCGCTGGGGTTGCACGCCATGGGCGTGATGCGCGGCGAGACCGTCGGCATCATCGGCGAGAACGAGCCGGAAAACTTCTGGAGCGAGCTCGCAGCCTTGTCGCTCGGCTGCAAGGTCATCTCGCTCTATCCCGACCTGACCGCGGACGAGATCGACTATCAGCTGAACGACAGTCAGGCCGTGTGCCTGATCGCGCAGGATCAGGAGCAGGTCGACAAGGGGCTCGCCGTGCTCGGCACGGTGCCGACGCTGCGCGAGATCGTCTACTGGGACAGGACCGGCATGTGGTCCTACCGCCAGGAAAACCTGACGACCCTCGAAAGCCTGATCGATACCGGCCGGGCTAGCCATGCCGCGGAGCCCACTCTCTACGAGAGGATCGTCGCCGAGGGTACTCCCGACGACGTCGCGATCCTTTCCTACACGTCCGGCACGACGGGCCGTCCGAAGGGCGTCATCGTCACCCACAAGGGCCTGATCGACAACGCCCACCGCGTCATCGAAGCCACGAAGGTGCGACCCGGCGCAGACTATCTGACATACATCGCCCCGGCCTGGATCACCGAACAGATCGTCGGCATCACCATGGGCCTCGCCGCGCCGATGGTGATCAACTTTCCCGAATCCCCGGAGGAAGTCCTCTCGAACCTGCGCGAGATCGCGGTCGAGATGATGGTCTTCGCACCACGCCAGTGGGAGAGCCTCGCCGCCACCATCCAGGCGCGCATGCTGGACGCGGGCAGGTTCCGACGCCGCGTCTACGAATGGGGCATCGCCATCGGCCACAAGGTCAATGTCGGTCGCCTCGAAGGCAAGCCGGCGCCGCTCTCCGCGCGCCTCGCCTATCCGCTCGCCGACATGCTGGTGCTGAAGCCGCTGCGCGACAAACTCGGCCTGACGCGCCTCAAGCTCGCCGTGTGCGGCGGCGCCACCATGGCGCCCGACGTGTTCCGCCTGTTCCATGCCATCGGCGTGCCGCTGCGCAACATCTACGGCGCGACCGAGATCGGGCTTCTCTCCCTGCACCAGGGAGAGCGCTATGACCTGGAGACGGTCGGACGCTGGCTGACGCCGCATCCCGACGCCGGTCCGCCGCTCGAATGGAAGGTCTCGGAAGCCGGCGAACTGATGATCCGCGGCGGCTCCTTTTTCCAGGGCTATCACGGCAAGCCGGACAAGACCGACGAACGCCTCGCGGACGGCTGGTACCTGACGGGCGACGCGGTCTCCACATCGCAGTCCGGCGAACTCGTCTTCCTCGAACGCATCAGCGACCTGAAGCGGCTGCGCACCGGCGACAGCTTCCCGCCGCAATACATCGAGACCAGGCTGCGCTTCAGCCCGTTCATCAAGGACATCCTGACGCTCGGCGACGAGAGTCGTGACTTCATCACGGCGCTCATCAACATCGACATGGAAGTCGTGTCGCGCTGGGCGGAAGACCGAAACATCGCCTATTCCACCTTCACCGATCTGTCGCAGAAGCCGGAAGTGGCGGCGCTGATCCGCGACGACATTCGCCGGGTCAACAGCTTCCTTCCCGAACATGCGCGCGTGCGCCGTTTCGCCAACTTCCCCAAGGAGCTCGATCCCGACGAGGGCGAGCTCACGCGCACCCGCAAGCTTCGGCGCGAGTTCCTGACCGAGCGCTACGACGCACTCGTCACGGACCTCTATGCCGGCAGCGACACGACGGCGCTCGAGATCCCGATCACCTACCAGGACGGACGCCGCGGAACCCTGTCGGCCATCGTGCGGATCCACGACGTCGATGACGGCTTCACCCTCGCCACGACCTCGCATCCGAAGAAGGCCATCGCATGAGCGAAGTCCTCAACTACATGATCAACGGGGCCCTCGTCGGGCTCCTCTACTCGCTGGTCGCGATGGGCTTCGTCGTGATCTACCGCGCATCCAAGGTGTTCAACTTCGCGCAGGGCGAACTGGTCGTCTTCGGCGGCTTCCTCGTCTGGTGGATGGTCGTCTCGCTCGGGCTGCCGCTGTGGATCGGGCTGCCGCTTGCCTTCGTCCTCGCGGCCCTGTTCGGACTGCTCATCGAGCGGATCTTCTTCTCGAGGCTCGTGGGCGAGTCGGTCTTCGCGATGGTGATGGTGACGATCGGCCTCCTCATCCTGATGCGCGGGCTGATCCTTCTCCTCTTCGGACCGCAGGTGCGCCCGTTCCCGATCATTTTCCCGCTTCAGCCGGTGATCATCGGCGACATCCTGATCCCGCGCGCGCTCCTCATCGGCGGCATCATCACCACGGTCGTGGGCTTTGCCCTGTCCTGGTTCTTCAACAAGACCCGACCCGGCCTGAAGCTGACCGCAGTGGCGGAGGACCACCAAGTGGCGATCTCCATGGGCATTTCGGTGAAGCGCTCGGTGGCCTTCGCCTGGGTCCTCGGCTCGGTCCTCTCGACGCTGGGCGCAATCATCTATCTGAGCGGAAAGTCCCTGTCCTTCCTGGCATCCGAGATCGGCATCGCAGCGCTCCCGGTGGCCCTGCTGGCCGGCTTCGAGTCGATCGCCGGCGTCCTGCTCGCTGGCATCATCGTGGGAACGATCCAGGGACTGGTCACCGCCTATCTCGACCCGGTCGTCGGCGGCTCGGTCGGCATGGTGTTCCCGATGATCGTCATGCTCCTGATCCTCTTCATCAGGCCGACCGGCATGTTCGGCTGGAAGACCGTGGAAAGGGTCTGAGACGATGGATCCTGCAGGCGTCTTCGCCACCAGCTTCGCGCGCGACCAGGCCCTCATCCGGACGGGCAAGCAGGGACTGGCGCTCGCTCTGCTCCTCCTGTTCCTGCTGGCTCTGCCGGAGCTGGTCGGCCCGCGTCTCGTCGCGGTTGCGACGGCGATGCTGATCACCGCCGTCGTCGCCGTGGGTCTCCAGATCTGCACGGGCTACGCCGGACAGGTCAATCTCGGCCAAGCCGCCTTCATGGGGGCGGGCGCCTATGCCACCGCGGTCGCGGCGACCACCTACAGCCTGCCCTTCTGGATCGCCATTCCGCTGGGCGGCTGCGCCGCAGCCGCCTTCGGCTTCGTGTTCGGTCTCTCCGCCGTCCGGATCAAGGGGTTCTACCTCGTCCTGACGACGATCGCTGCGCAGTCCATCTTCCACTTCCTCGTGCTCAACCTGCCGCAATCCTGGCTCGGCGGCTCGAACGGGATGTCGCTGATGCCGGCCGAGCTGTTCGGCTTCGTGTTCGCAACGGACAGATCGATCTACTATCTCTGTCTCGTCATCGCGGCGATCATGGTCGCTGGCGCTTTTGGGATCGCCCGCAGCCGGCACGGCCGGGCCTTCGTCGCCGTGCGCGACGACGACGTCGCCTCGGGCATGATGGGCATCGACGTGGTCCGCACCAAGGCGATGGCCTTCCTGGTCGGCGCCTTCTATGCGGGCATCGGCGGCGGGCTGTGGGCCTACTACGTGCGCTTCGTGGCGGTCGACCAGTTCACGCTGTTCCACTCGATCTGGCTCGTGGCGATGATCATCGTCGGCGGCATCGGCTCGGTGACGGGCGCCCTCGTCGGCGTGGTCGTCATCATCACGATCCGCGAGACCTTCATCTCGCTCGGGCCGACCTTCATCCAGATCGCGCCGTCGCTCGGCGGCGACGTGGTCTTCGCGGCCCTCAACGTCTTTCTGGGCGGCATCATCGCCGCCTTCCTGATCTTCGAGCCACGCGGCCTCATGCACCGCTGGTCGATCCTCAAACGGTCCTATCGCCTCTGGCCTTTCCCCTACTGACGAATGGCGGACCGGAGTGGACAAAAATCGCATGACAACGGGAGGAAACGGCAGATGAATTTCTTCAGGAAATGGGCATTCGCGTCGGCCGCGGCCGTCGCGCTTGCGGCGCCGGCACAGGCGGACACCACCTACAACATCGCCTCGCTGGCAGACTTCACCGGCCCCTACGCCGACGTGATGAAGGATCTCGCCGGGTCGCGGCATTCGGCTGTCGCCTGGTGGAATGCCGAAGTCGGCAAGGAACTCGGGGTCACCCTGGCAATCAAGGACTACGACCACCGCTACGATGCCGCGCAGGTCGCGAGCCTCTGGCCGGGCATCAAGGCCGAGCTCAACCCCATCATCGCGCTCGGCGTCGGTGCCCCGGACGCCACCGCGCTGGCCGGCCGCCTGCCGAGCGACGGCATACCGCTCATCATGTCGACCGCAGGCTACGGCTTCGGCTGGAAGCCCGATCCCTGGGTGTTCAATCCCCGCGCCACCTATGCGCACGAGGCGGCCGCCTTCTTCGAATGGTATCGCAAGGAGAAGGGCATCGAGGGGCCGCTGAAGATCGCCGTGATCACGTCCGAAGCCTCGCCCGCCTATGTCGACATCGGCAAGGGAATCGAGAAATACGCCCACGGCGCGACCGACCAGGTCGAACTCGTCGAGATGGTGTTCACCGAGGTCCAGCCGACGGACCTGACGACCCAGCTCAACCGCGTCCTGAAGAAGGGTGCGCAGGTCATCGACGTGCAGACCAACACGGCCGCCGTCGTCGCCGCCAAGCGGGCGCTCCAGGCGCTCGGACGTTCCGACGTCCCGATCGTCATGAGCTCCCACAACGGCATCACCGCGTCGGCCCGCGCGCTCGGCGGCATGGCCGAGCTCGAGGGCGACTACGAAGTCTACGGCATGGCGATGCCCACCGACGAGGCGACCGAGCCGAAGAAGTTCTACGACAAGCTGAAGGCCGACTACGCGATGCAGGGCGCCTGGACGGTTCCGACCGTCATGGGCCTGAACCAGACCCTGGTCGCGCTCCGTGCCATCGAGGCTGCGGCCAAGAAGGTCGGTCCGGACAAAGTGACGGGCCAGGCGGTGCGCGACGCGCTTCTGTCGAACACGATCACCAGCGCCCAGACCTTCGGCGTGCTCTCGGACGTCACCTACACCAACGAGGCGCCGTTCCCGACGAGCGGGATCACCGTCAACGTCGGCACGGTGAAGGACGGCAAATACGTCACTGCCGCCGATGGCGTGGCGGTGCCGACGATCGAGAAGTGGTGACCTGACCTCGAAGGCGGCCGGGCGAAGGCCCGGCCGCCGCTACCGGAGCCCGGCATGCTCGAACTCAACAACGTCGAAGTCATCTATTCGGACGTCATCCTGGCGGTGAAGGGCGTTTCCATGCGCATCGAGACCGGTCAGTGCGTGACGCTGCTCGGCGGCAACGGCGCCGGCAAGTCGACGACGCTCAAGTCCATCTCCAACGTCATCAAGACGGAGGACGGGAAGGTCACCGCGGGCAGCATCCTCTTCGATGGCAGGCGGATCGACAACGGCGAGCCGGAGAACATCGTCACCCACGGCATCATCCACGTCATGGAAGGCCGTCGAGTGCTGAAGCACCTGACGGTGGAGCAGAACCTTCTGATCGGCGGACATCGCGAGCCGTCGCTGAAGGCCGTGCGCGCGAAGCTGGACGAGGTGTATTCTGAGATCGGGCGCCTCGCCGCGCTCAAGGACCGCACCTCCGGCTACCTGTCCGGGGGCGAGCAGCAGATGCTGGTGATCGGGCGCGCGATGATGGCACGGCCGAAGCTTATGATGATCGACGAGCCGTCCCTCGGTCTGGCGCCGCTGATGGTCGACGAGGTGTTCGCCCTGCTCGCGAGGCTGAAGGCATCGGGCATGACGCTCCTCCTGGTCGAGCAGAATGCGCGCGTCGCGCTGGAACTCGCGGACTACGGCTACGTGATGGAGAACGGGCACATCGTGCTCGAAGGCGCGGGCGAGGACCTGCGCCGCAACGAGGACGTGCGCGAATTCTATCTCGGCCTGAACCTCGACGGCGAACGCAAGAGCTACCGCGACGTCAAGCACTACCGCCGGCGCAAGCGCTGGCTCGGCTAGGGAAGAGCGCCGCCTGTCCGACGTGCCCGCCTATCGGACGTCACCTCCTATCCGACGTCCTTGCGGTCGACCACCAGCGGTGCGTCGTCGGGAATCGCGGCGAGCACTTCGACGTGGTCCGCCTTCAGCCGCGACAGCTCCCGGAACCGATCCGCCGCCAGCCGCCGGATCGCATCGACGTCCGCGCCTTCGGCGGTCACGAGGTTGAGCGTGATCTCCTCGCGATGTCCCGGGCGGGCGACCACGGCCTGGGCCCTGGCGAGACCCGGCACGGAGATGGCCAGGTCCTCGAGCTGGCGCGGATAGACGAAGATCTCGCGCGCCTTCACCGCCTGGCCGACGCGTCCCTGGAGCATCGAGATGCGGGCCACCGTGCCGTCCGCATGCAGCGATCGGGCGATCGCCACGTCGCCGGTTCCGAAGCGGATCAGCGGCCAGCCGGCGTTGAGCGTGGTCACGACGATCTCGCCCGGCTCGCCGGGCGGCAGCGGTGCCCCGCTTACCGGATCGCAGATCTGGACGATCCGGTCCTGATGGATCTCGTAGCCTTCCTCGCCGTCGCTCTCGAACCCGATGATACCGAAATCGGCGGTCGCATAGACCGAGAAGGTCCTGATGCCGTAGCGGGCCTCGAGCCGTTTCCGCTTGCCCATCCAGTCGCCGAACTCGCCGCCGAGAAGCGCGGATTTCACCGACCACTGCTCGGGCAGGGAGCGGCCCATCGCCTCGATCGTCTCGGCGAGCGTGACGAAGAAGGCGGTCGCCGCGCAGATGCAGGTCACGTCGAGATCGAGGACGAGCTTCGCCTGCATCTCGCTGTTGCCCGTGCCGGACGGGATCACCGCCGCGCCGGTGGCTCGCAGCCCGTCGTCGAGCGCCAGGCCTGCCGGCACGAGATGATAGGACCAGGTGTTGAGCACCCGGTCGCCGCGTCCGATCCCCGCCGCCGCGAAGGCGCCGGCGAAGCCGAAATGGTCGCTCTCACCGCGGATCTGGGGTTCGTTGATCGGGCCGGGCGAGACGAAGATGCGCTCGATGTCGCTCTCTTCCGCGGCGAGGAACCCGCCGAAGGGCGGTCTCTCGCGCTGCAGGTCGATCATGCGCTCCTTCTTGAACACCGGAATGCGGGCCAGCGCCTCGCTGCCGTCCAGCGCGGACGGGGCGACACCGGCACCGTCCAGGATGGCCCGGATCGCGGGTGCGAGGTCATGGGCGCGATGGTGGATGTCCCGCAGGCGGGCGAAGCGGTCCGTGCTCATGGTGGCCTTCTCAGCGCCCGATGAAGGTGGGCTTGCGCTTCTCCTCGAAGGCCGCAAGGCCTTCCTGCATGTCGTGACTGCCGGCATGCAGTTCGGACGCGAGGAGTTCGAGCCGCAGCGCCGTCGGCACCGGCTGCTCGAGCCCGTCGTCGACGAGCGCCTTGACGCGGCGCAGGACGAGAGGGCTCTTCTCGGACAGCTTTGCCACGAGGCGTTCGACGGCGGGCATCAGCTCCGCGTCGTCCACGACCTCGTTGACCAGACCGGCCGCGGCCAGCGCCTCGGCCGACATGAAGTCTCCCGTGTAGAGCAGGTATTTCGCGCGTGTGGGGCCGATCTTGCGCGGAAGCCGGACCGAGCTGCCCCCACCCGGCAGCAGCCCGAAATTGATGTGGCCGTCGGCGAGCCGCGCCGAACGGGCGGCGACGACGAGGTCGCAGCACAGGACGAGTTCCAGTCCGCCGGCCACGGTGATCCCGTTCACGGCCGCGATCACCGGACGCGGACACTTCTCGAGCCGGTTCATCATGGCGAGGACCGTGTCGAGGAAGGTCGCCATGGCAGCCTCGTCGCCCCCGCTGGTCTCGCGGACGAACTTCAGGTCGGCACCGGCACAGAAGGCGCGGCCGCTTCCCGTCAGCACCACCGCCTTGACGTCGTCCTCCATGGCGCGGTCGAGCGCGGCATCAATTCCGGCGACGATGGCGGGGGTGAGCGAGTTCAGCGCTGCTGGACGGTTCAGCGTGATCCAGACGGCGCCGTGCCGCACCTCGACCAGCGTGCTGGTATCGGACTTCGCGTCCATGACGACCCTCCCAGAATTTTACTCTTGAGTCAGTTGATTGTTCGGTCGGTCACATTGTAGACTTTGCAGACTTGAGCGCAAGCGCCTGATGTCGCCGCTGCCCGTTTTCCAGCGGCGCTGCGCTCTGCGAGAGGGAGGAAGCGATGGAAGCCGTCTACGTCGTCGGGGTCGGCATGACCCCGTTCGGCCGCATGCCCGACATGACCATCAAGGCGATGGCCCGGGCCGCGGTGGATCAGGCGCTCGGGGATGCCGGCCTTGGGCTGGATGCGCTCCAGGCGGCCTATTTCTCGAACTGCACGCAGGGTCACATGGAGCGGCAGCACATGATCCGCGGCGAGATCGTCATGCGCTCCATGGGCATCGGCGGCATTCCGGTCGTGAACGTCGAGAACGCCTGTGCCAGCGCGTCGACCGCGGTGAATCTTGCGGTGAATTTTCTCAGGGCCGGAGACGGCGACGTGGCGCTGGCGCTCGGCGCGGAGAAGATGTTCTCTGCCGACAGGGCGCTCATGTTCGCCGCCTTCGACAGCGCCTGGGACGTCGAGAACGATGCCGAGATCCGTGATCGGCTGATCCGCCTCGGCGAAGGCGTCGACGTGCCCGAGGGCACGACCTCGCCCAAGCCCTACAGCGCCTTCATGGACGTCTACGCTGCCTTCTCGCGGCTCCACATGAAGCGCTTCGGCACGACCCAGCGGCAGCTCGCCGCCGTGGCGGCCAAGAACCACACGCATTCGGTCCACAATCCGCTGTCGCAGTTCCAGGATGCCTACACGATCGACCAGATCCTCGCGGCACCGCCGATCACCTATCCGCTCACCCTGCCCATGTGCTCGCCCATCTCCGACGGCGCGGCCGCGGCCATCCTCGTCACGGAGGAGGGGATGCGGCGGCATGGAATCGATCGATCGCGCGCGATCAGGGTTCTCGCCAGCGTCATCCAGACCGGCAGCGACCGCGAGCCCGAGGAGGTCGAGAAGCACTGCACGGCGCTGGCGGCAAAGCGCGCCTACGAGAAGGCAGGGCTCGGGCCTGAGGACGTGTCGGTCGCCGAGGTCCACGATGCGACCGCGATGGGCGAAGTCATCCAGGTCGAGAACCTCGGCTTCTGCGATTTCGGCGACGGCGGCGTGATCTCCGAGCGCGGCGAGACGACGATCGGCGGCCGCATCCCGGTCAACCCGTCCGGGGGTCTGGAATCGCGCGGCCATCCGGTCGGAGCCACGGGTCTGGCTCAGGTCTACGAACTCGTCGCGCAGCTGCGCGGCGAGGCAGGGCCCCGCCAGGTCGAGAGCGCGCGCATCGCGCTCGCCGAGAACGGCGGCGGACTGCACGGCATCGAGGAAGCCGTGGCCTGCGTCACGATCCTCGCTCGATAGGATTGCTTGGGAGGACAGGATGAAGCTTCAGGACAAGGTCGCGCTGGTCACCGGCGCGGCATCGGGACTCGGCCTCGCCACGTGCAGGGCGCTCGCCGAGGCCGGAGCCCGGATCGTCGGGGTCGATCGCGACGAGGCCGGGCTTGCCCGGCTTGCGGATACGCTCGGCGGATCGGTGGCCGTCAGGACGGTCGACGTCGCCGACGAGGCGAGCGTCCGGTCGGCGATCGACCATGCCGTCGAGACGTTCGGCGCGCTGCATGTCGCGGTCAACTGCGCCGGCGTGGCGGACTCGGCCAAGACGGTCTCCCGCGGCGCGGCGTTTCCGCTGGCGACATGGGACAAGGTCATCGCCGTCAACCTGACCGGCACCTTCAACGTGATCCGCTTCGCCGCACTCGCGATGACGGCCAACGAGCCCGACGACAACGGCGAGCGCGGCGTCATCGTCAACACGGCGTCCGGTGCCGCGACCCAGGGCCAGGTCGGCCAGGCGGCCTACAGTGCCTCCAAGGCCGGCGTGATGGGCCTCACGCTGCCGGTCGCCCGCGACCTCGCCGAGCACGGAATCCGCGTGGTCTCCATCGCACCGGGCCTGTTCGACACGTCGATGGTCGCCGGGCTTCCAGAGACGGTCTCGCGGTCGATCATCGAACGCATGATCCTCTTCCCCAGCCGCATGGGCCAGGCCGGCGAGTTCGGCGGCCTGGTGCGCCACATCGCCGAAAACCCCTACATCAACGCCACGACGATCTCGATCGACGCCGGCGCCCGCATGATGCCGCGCTAGGAGCCGACCATGAGCATCAACGACTGGATCGCCCCGGACGCGATGAAGGGCAAGGTGGTCTTCATCACCGGCGGCGGCAGCGGCATCAATCTCGGCATCGGCAAGACCTTCGCCAGGGTCGGCGCCGACGTCGCCATCTGCGGCCGCTCGCTCGAGCGGCTCGAGGGCGCGGCGCGCGAGCTCGAGGCGCTCGGCGCACGGGTCAGCGCCAGCGTTGCGGACGTACGCGACTACGACGCGCTTGCCGCCGCGCTGGAGACCAGTCGCCGCGAGCTCGGCAGCGTCGACGTGCTGGTCTGCGGCGCTGCCGGCAACTTCGTCGCCCGCGCCGAAGCGATGAACGCCAAGGGTTTCCGTACCGTGGTCGAGATCGACCTGCTCGGCAGCTTCAACGCGTCCCATGCCGCCTTTGGCCAGTTGAAGGAGACGCGCGGCTCGATCCTCTTCATCTCTGCCGGACAGTCGGTCATGCCCTTCGTCGGCCAGTCGCACGGCGGCGCCGCAAAGGCCGGCATCGACAACCTGATGGCCAGCCTTGCGCTGGAATGGGGCCGCTTCGGCATCCGCTCCAATGCGCTCGTTCCCGGCGCCATCGCAGGCACGGAGGGCATGAAGCGGCTGGACGAGGCGGCCGGCGAGGATACGTGGACCTCGATGATCCCGCTCGGGCGCTACGGCGGAACCGACGAGGTGGGTGCGATGGCCGTCATGCTGTCGCTACCGCTCTCCTCCTACGTCACCGGCACGCGCGTCGTGGTCGACGGGGGCATGGCGCTGTCCGGTTCCGGTCTCTACAACCGCGCCGTATCACTGCCTGCGTTGGAGAGACTGACCAAGATGCCACCCCGATAAACGCGCTGCAAGCACCTGTAAGGCGAGAGAAGCTGCCCACCAGTTCCAAAGCATGCAACGGCCTCCCGGAACGAAAAGCAAATGTCGTCTCATGTTTCAAAGGCAGCATGAGAGCCAATTGGCATGCTGAAAACTCAGCAAGACAGCTTGGAAATTTCGGACAAGTGGAGACATGGGCCTGGGAATATATCGGATATACTCCGGGTCATACGTATTCACGGCGCGGAGTGATCGCTCCCAGGCTGTTGATCCGCTGTGATAGGGCTCGTTCATGAGCGCTTCGCCCTAAAACATATCTAGCGTATCGCGCAGAACGTCGGACTTTCTCTACGTCTCAACCACAGTCAGTCTGCATTTCGTCCTTCGCGGCATAGGTATGACCGCAAACACGGACGTCTGCTTTCTCTGGTTTGATCCCCAAGACCGGTCGGTCCGCTGACGGCCCCTTCCCGTCGTTTCGCTCCTCGTCGCTTTCCATTTGACTTCACCCGCAACGGAAGCATTGCTGTTCGGACGGTGAGCGCCGGTCGATTTGGCCCCACCGCCTTCTCCAGCCCGCGACTGCGGGCTTCAGCCAGTACGGGCGCCGGACGGTCCGGCTGCCTCAAGCTGAAGGAGAAGCATCATGCCACTCAACGACACCGACCTGACCACCACCACCAGCGGCGGGGACACGATGGCGCCGGCCTCGAAGCCGGCCGCCGAAGCGACCCCTCGCTCGGACGAGAGGCCGAAGAAGCGGCGCAGGTCGAAGCAGCAGGGCAAGCCTGGCGGCAAACCCGGCAAGGCGCACACCAAGGCTTCTGCAGCCGCATCGAATGGCAGGCAGAAGGTGACCAAGTCGGATGCCGTGCTCAAGCTGTTGAGGAGCAGCAAGGGCGCGACGATTGCCGCGATGATGGAGGCAACCGGCTGGCAGGCGCACTCGGTGCGGGGCTTCCTCTCGGGCACGGTCAAGAAGACGATGGGTCTGACCGTCGAGAGCGAGACCGGCAAGGAAGGCGCCAGGCGCTATCGCATCGTCGGCGAGACGAGGGCCGGCTGAAGCATCATGCGGGCCGATCACAAGCTGGAGCGGGAGGTCGCAGCAATCTGCGACCTCCCGCGAGAGGAACTGGTGGCGGCGTGGGTGAAGGCCCATGGCTGCCCGCCACCCAAGGGCGTCAAGCGTGGTCTGCTGGAACGATCCGCAGCCTGGCATCTGCAGGCAAGGCGGCTCGGCGGACTGTCGACGCATGCCCGCCGGGCGATCCGGCAATATACGAAGCAGAGGGAGATGGAACGCCAAGTGGCGAAGGGATCCGCTGGTGCCGACAACAGCGGTTGCGTCGCGTCGTCAGATCTTGTGAGGCCCAATTCGGTGGGCACGGCTGGATCGGCTGCAGCGTCCGCCGCTGCGATGATCAAGCCGCCGCCGGCACCGGGTACCCGGCTGATGCGCGAGTGGAACGGGCGCATGCATGTCGTCGACATCACCGAGGACGGCATCCTCTTCGACGGCAAGCTCTACCGTTCGCTGACGGCGGTTGCCAGGCGCATCACCGGCACCCACTGGTCCGGTCCGAGGTTCTTCGGGCTATGAGCGGCAACGGCAATACCGTCCGGCGCCTGCGCTGCGCGATCTACACCCGCAAGTCGACTGAGGAAGGTCTTGACCAGGACTTCAACTCGCTCGACGCACAGCGTGAAGCCTGTGCGGCCTACATCGCCTCGCAGGCATCTCTCGGATGGAAGCTCGTTCCAGACCGCTATGACGATGGCGGCATCTCCGGCGGCACGATGGAGAGGCCGGCACTTCAGAGATTGCTCACCGATGTGCGCGAGCGGCGCATCGACGTGGTGGTGGTCTACAAGATCGACCGGCTGACCCGGTCGCTGTCGGACTTCGCCAGGATCGTGGAGATCTTCGATGAGGCCGAAGCCTCCTTCGTCTCCGTCACCCAGCAGTTCAACACCACCACCTCGATGGGCAGGCTGACCCTCAACATGCTTCTGTCTTTCGCCCAGTTCGAGCGCGAGGTCACGGCCGAGCGCATCCGCGACAAGATCGCTGCTTCGAAGAAGAAGGGCATGTGGATGGGCGGCACCGTCCCGCTTGGCTACCGGGCTCAGAACCGCAAGCTGATCGTCCACGAACAGGAGGCCGAGATCGTGCGCTTCCTGTTCCAGCGGTATCTGGAGCTGAAGTCCGTACGGGCACTCTCCAAGGAAGCGAAGGCACAGGGCTACGCCGCCACGTTGAAGGAAACGGACGACCCGGTGCGCCTGCGCTCCTTCTGTCGCGGCAATCTCTATCACCTACTCTCCAACCCGATCTATGTCGGCAAGATCCGCCACCGCGATCAGCTTCACGACGGACAGCACGAACCGATCGTGGAGCCGGACGTGTTCGCCGAGACCCAGGCGCTGCTGGCGTCGCAGGCGCCGCAAAGAAGGAGTGCCACCAACAGCACTGGCACGCATCTTCTGACAGGCCTGGTGCGCGACGAGAATGGCGACGTGCTTCGCTCGGCTCACGCCAACAAGAAGGGCACTCGCTATCGCTACTACGTCTCCAAGGACAAGGTCGAAGGCAGCGACAACGCATTGGCCGGCTGGCGGCTGCCTGCTGCCCAGCTTGAATCAGTGGTTGAGCATCAGCTCACTCGGGTTCTGACCGACCGGGCGCAACTGTCTGGCTGGATTCAGGAATCCGCTTATACGAGTGACGTGGCGACAGCGCTCGATCGTTCGACTGCGCTGCTTGAGGGCTATCAGTCCGCAGTGCCGCTTGAAAAACTAGCCATGCTGCGTCACTTCATCCAGGCCGTGGAGCTTCTGCCGGGACAGTTGACCATCGTCTTCGATGTCGAAGCCCTGACCGACGATCTGACAGGCACGAGGGCGAGCACGACAGGTGCTGCCAACTCCACGCCACGGCTCGTTCGGATCGAATGCCCCTTCTCGCTTCGCCGACGCGGCGTCGAGCAGTGTCTGATCCTGCATGATCGGCAGGCTCGGGCTCCACGCCAGGACGACGCTCTCATCAGCCTTGTCCTGCGGGCACACCTCTTCCTCCGTCAGCTGACGGAAGGCGGCGGTCGCTCGCTGAGCGAAGTCGCCACGCTCAACAACACGGATCTATCCGAGGTCAGCCGGCTGCTTCCCCTCGCCTTCCTTGCCCCTTGCATCACCGAGACCATCCTCTCCGGCACGCAGCCGGAACACCTGACGGCCCAGCGCTTGTCCCGCATCAGCGACCTGCCCCTCTCCTGGGCACGGCAGCAGAGCCTCCTGGCCGACTGAGTGCCTCAGTCACTCGATCATCCAACCATCGCCGCCGCAAACGTTTGGACACGGAAACGACCCTGCAGAGACAAGAGCCGCGTTGTGCCACACAATTGGTGCCAATTGCGTCTCTGTCGCCAAACGTCGGCGACCACACCCGCGCAAGTCACGGAAAAGACGGGGCTATCTGGAGACCGCCGGAAACAGGCGAATGGCAGGAGACTGAGTGGTGGGCCCGGAGGGACTCGAACCCCCAACCAAGCGGTTATGAGCCGCCGGCTCTAACCATTGAGCTACAGGCCCCACGGCCCCGTGAATTAGTTGCTTTTCGTCACCGGCACAAGCGCGCGCCGCAATCCACCCACAATCGGCCCCTACCTCCGCGACAACGTCTTGAAACCGGAGTCGAACCCATGATCCGTGCCGCCCTGCCCCTCGCCTTCGCCGGCGCCCTGTCGCTCGCTGCCGCCCTGCCGGCAGTGGCCCAGCAGCAGCCGGCGCCGCGTATCCTCGTCACCGGCGAGGGCGAGGCGAGCCTGAAGCCCGATCTGGCAATGGTGTCGCTGTCGGTGATGCGCGAGGCCGAAAGCGCCCGCCAGGCGATGGACGCCAACAACGAGGCCATGGCCGCCGTCATCGCGGCGATGAAGGAGGCCGGCATCGCCGACCGCGACCTGCAGACGGCCGGCATCCAGATCCATCCGCGCTACGAATCGCGCAGCTACGATGACGGCCGCCAGACCTCCGAGATCGTCGCCTATCAGGTGACCAACACGCTGAGCGTCCGCGTGCGCGAGATCGACCGCGTCGGCGAAGTGCTGGACCGCGCCGTCACCCTTGGCGTCAACCAGGGCGGCGGCATCGCCTTCGGCAATGACGACCCCTCCGCCGCCATCACCGAGGCGCGCAAGGCCGCGGTCGCCGACGCACTCGCCAAGGCACGCACGCTCGCCGAAGCGGCTGGCGTGGCGCTCGGCCCGGTGGTGGAAATCAACGAACAGAATTCCGGCCCGTCGCCGATGCCGTTCAAGGCCCGCGCCGAGGCAATGGGCGCGGCTCCGGTCGAGGCCGGCGAGAACACCTATACCGTCCAGGTCAATATGAGCTTCGCCATCGGCGGCGAATGAGCCGCCGCAACTGAAACGAAACCGCCGGCGGAGCGATCCGCCGGCGGTTTTGCGTCAGGCCGGTCGCGGCGAACCGCGAAACCAACTTACCAGTTCAGGACCGGGCAGTGCGGCGCGCGCGCGAAGACGATGTTGACGCGGTGGCCAAACTTGCGGCCGCGCACCTTGATGATGCGATGGTTGGCGCGCACGACACGGGCATGGCGCACACCCATGTGGCGCGCCTTGTTCACCGCGCGCCACGGCGTGCAGCCGCGGCGGAAATGCCGGCCCTTGCCCCAGCGCCGGTCACTATGCCAGTGGCGGCCACCATCGCCGAAATACATCGAGAAATGGCCACCGGAGCCGCCAAAGCCGATCGACAGCCCGTCGGCCTGTGCGGTGCCGGCGGTCGCGCCGATGGCACCGACGCCGATCATGGAGGCAAGGGCGGCGGTCTTGAGGAAACGGAACATGGTCTTACTCCTGCGGGCGGTTTCGGGGTCGGTGTTGTTGTCGCCGAGGCGATAGTCCGAAAATGCCAGCCGCAGCCTGAACCCCGGGCGAACCGCCCGTTCATGCCACATTCATCAACAAGGCAGGTGTTTCAGGCGTCGAGGCGCCGCATCCAGTATTCCATCGGCTTCGCGGTCTCTGCCGTCTCGCCGATCTCGCGCCAGGAAAACTCCGTCACCAGGCCGGGAATGCGGGCGTAACCGCGCCGGCGCCAGAACGTATCAAGCGGTTGATGACCGGCCGGCCGCGCCGGATGGTCGGGTGGCCGTACCACGGCGGAAAAGACGCAAGCTTGAAAGCCGAAGCCGCGCGCCGCCTGCTCGCGCTCCTCGAAAAAGCGCACCCCGACGCCCCTGCCCCGATACGGCGCCAGAAGCACCGACTCGCCAAGATAGAAAAACTCCTCGACCTTCAGCCCGCGCTCGGCGAAGGGCCGCGCAAACGCGTCGAAATGCTGCGACAGTGGTGCCGCCGTCGCCGCGCCGACCAGTTCCTCGCCATTGAAGGCGCCGATGATGACCGCCTTGTCGGCGGCGAAATAGGTCGCAAGGTAACGTCGCTCGTAGTCGGCGTCGCCGTCGTAGAGATAGGGATAGTCGCGAAAGACGGTGATGCGCAGCCGCGCCAGATCGTCAAAGCGGGCCTTCGCCTCGTCCTCGCCAAGCCGGCGGACCTCGAGACTCATGCCTTGGTGACCTGCGCGATCCAGTCGGTGAGGTTGTAGTAGGTCGTCACCCGCGAGATGCGGCCGTCGTCGACCTCGAAGAAGATGCCGGCCGGCAGCGAGTAGGTCTGGCCGTTCGCCTCCGGCAGCCCCTCGGCGGTCGCCAGGTAGGTGCCGCGCACGGTGAATTCGGCCGCCGCGCGCACACCGCCCTCGCCGACCATGATCGCGATGTCCGAAAGCTCCTCGCGGTAGTGTCTCCCCATCATGCCGAGGAACCAGCGGAACTTCTCGACGCCGATCTCGCGTCCGCCCTGATTGATGTCGTGCGCGACATCGTCGGAAAGCAGCGCCAGCATGGCCTCGTTGTCGGCCGCGTTGAAAGCTTCGAGATAGCGCTCGACCAGGCGGCGGGTTTCGGCTTCGCTCATTCTTTGATCCTGTCGCTGAAGGTTTTGGCTGAACGCGCGGCCTCGCCCTCGGTTGCAAGAGCTGCGAAGCGATCGCCGGTGACAGCGAAGGCGACCACCTCGGCGCGCACGTCGGCCACGGTCCGGTAGAAACGCTCGGCGCGTTCGTTGGTCTTCTGCATGGTGAGCCACAGATGCCCGCAGCCTTCGGCGCGCGCCGTCGCCGCAGCGGCGGCCATCAGCTTTTTCGCGACGCCGCCGCGACGAAACTCCGGCTTCACGTAGAGGTCGGCGACATAGAGTCCCCGCGAGGCATGGCCGGACTCGAACGCCGGCAGCAGCGAGATGTAACCGGCGATCTCGCCGCAATCGGCAATCAGAACCTGTATCGGCCCGTTATCGGCCAGCATCTCGGCACGCACCATCTCGACCGTCAGCAGATCGTCGGGTTCGCCATGGCCGCGCGCCAGCGCGCAGGCCATCGCAAGAATCTCGTCGGCATCGTCGTCACGCGCCGGGCGGATGAAGACGGCCGTCACGGCTCGGCCTCCAGCATGTGGTCGAAATAGGCCTCGACCTCGGCCAAGTCGTCTTCCGAGGCGGTGACCTTGCCGCGCACGGAGATGCCGGCCTCGTGCACGCTGTCGCGGCGCCCGGAAACGAGCGGGTGCCAGGAAAAAAGGTCGCGGCCCTCGGCCACCAGCCGGTAGGCACAGGTCGCAGGCAACCACGACAGCGTCGTCACGTTTTCCGGCGTCAGCCGCACGCAATCGGCCACGCGCTCGAGCCGGTTTTCGTAGTCGGTACAGCGGCACAGCCCCGCGTCGAACAGTCGACAGGCGACGCTGGTCCAGTGGATCGCGCCGGTGTCCTCGTCCTCGAGCTTGGCCAGGCAGCACTTGCCGCAGCCGTCGCAGAGCGCTTCCCACTCCGCCGCGGTCATCTCGGTCAGTTGCTTGCGCTTCCAGAACGGCGTCGACATCGCGGCGGTTTCGCGCCTCAGGCGCAGATCGTCAAGCGCCGAGACGCCATGCGATGGAACCAACCGCCGCCCACCGGGTTCTTGTCGGGAAGGGATTTGACCAGAGGAACCAGCCACAAATGACGCTCCACGCTCGCATTCTTGCCGGCAGCACCGCGCTCGCGCTGCTGCTGGGCGTCGCGCCGGCCTACCCCGCATCGGCGACCTACGACCGCATCGAGACCGCCCGGCCGACCGGCCAGCTGCTGCTCGCCCAGAACGACAACGCCGCCGAGGAGGCGGTGAAGGAAGAGCTTCCCCCGAAGGAAGACGCGCCCGCCGCCGAGGAGGCCGCGCCGGCGGCCGAGGAGGCGCCCGCCGCTCAGGAGCCCCCGCCGGAAGCCGCGCAACCCGCCGACAAGCCGGCAGCCGAGGCGCCGACCCCGGAGGTCGCGCCCGAACCCGCCCCGAAGCAGCAACAGCCGACGCCGGAAGCCGCTCCCGAGCCCGAACCGAAGCCGGAAGCCGCCGAAGAGCCGGCAGCCACCGCGGAGCCGGCGCAGGCCCAAGAAGCCGAACCGGCGGATGCGCCGGAACAGCCTGTCGTCGAGGAGATAACCCCGGAGCCGGAACCGAAACCGGCCGAAGAGCAGCCTGACGCGGCCGACGACGCGCCCGCGGATGCGGAGCAGCCCGCGGCCGAACCGGCTGAACAACCGGAGGCCGAGGCCGAGCAGCCCGCCGCCACCGAGGAGCCCGCCCCGGCGGATGATCCCGAAGAGCCCGCCGCCGAGGAACCTGCCGCCGAAGAACCGGCCATGGAGGAGCCCGCAGCCGAAGAGCCCGCCGCCAGCACCCCTGCCGAGGAACCGCCGGCCGAGGAGCCTGAAACGGAGGCCGCGCAGCCACCCGCCGAACAGCCTGACGCGGCGGCCGGAGAACCCGCCGAGCAGGCCGAAGGCGAACCGGCACAGGACGGCAACGCCGCGCCGATCCTCGACAGCGCCAAGGAGCAGCCTGCCGAGCAGGCAGTCGGCGAACCGTCCGCGACCGATCCTGCTGCGCCGGCCGACGAGCAGACCGCCGCGCCGGCCGGGGAGGAAAACGCGCCCCCGCCGGAGACCGACGCCGCCGCCCAGGATGAGGAGGCCCGGCCCGAACAGCTGGAATCGGCGATTGCCGAGGAAGGCGAACGCGTCGAGCGCCAGGAAGCCGGCGAAGACCGTGAACGCCGCCGCGAGCGGCCCGAAGGTGCCGAGGTCGTGCGCGAATTCGGCGACCGCTTCGTCATCCAGTTCAACAACCAGACCTTCGTGGAAAGCTCCGACAGGCCGCGCCTGCGCCGCGACGCAAGCGAGGTCTATTACGAGCGTCTGCCGCGCGGCCGCGAGCGCGAGGTGATTGTCCGGCCCAATGGCAGCCGCATCGTCACTATCCGCAACCGCTATGGCGACGTGGTGCGCCGCTCGCGCATCACGCCGGATGGTCGCGAGATCGTGCTCGTCTATGTCGACGAGCGTCATTACGAGCGCGTGCGCGACTGGCGTGATCCGGGCGCCGACCTGCCGCCGCTGCGGCTGAGGATTCCGGCGCGCGACTACATACTCGACGCCCGCCGCGTCGAGCGGCCCGAGACCTACTACGAGTTCCTCGACCAGCCGCCGGTCGAGAAGGTACGCCGCCTCTATTCCATCGACGAGGTCAAGCGCTCCGCCCGCATCCGCGACACGGTGCGCCGCGTCGATCTCGACACCATCACCTTCGAGTTCGGCTCGGCCTCGATCGCCGAGAGCGAGGTCGCCCGGCTGGAGGGCGTGGCCACCGCCATCGAGCGCCTGCTTGAGGAAAACCCCGGCGAGACCTTCCTGATCGAGGGCCACACCGACGCCGTCGGCTCCGACCTTGCCAATCTGGCCCTGTCGGACCAGCGCGCCGAGGCCGTGGCCGTGGCGCTCACCAACGTCTTCGGCATCCCGCCGGAAAACCTGGTCACCCAGGGTTATGGCGAGCGCTATCTGAAGGTGCGGACCGAGGAGCGCGAGCGCGAAAACCGCCGCGTCGCCATCCGCCGCATCACGCCGCTGGTGGCCCCGGTCGCGCAGGCCAACTGACCCTACCGTCCGATCCTCTGGACGTGAAGGCCCGGCCACCACGGTCGGGCCTTTGCGCGTCGATCCGCGCTGATCCGGATCAATGTCGCTCCGCCCCGTCTCCTGCTATGGAGGCACGATGCGCAAGACCAGCGGAGCCACACCCCTTGCCGCGCTCGACGCGGTGGCGCTCGACACCGAGACGACCGGGCTCGATGCGGCCGCCGCGCGCATCGTCCAGCTCGGCGCCGTGGCCGTCGCCGCAGGCAAGGTGAAGCACGATGACAGCTTCGAGATGCTGGTCGACCCGCGCATTGCCATTCCCGGCGCCGCGACCCGCATCCACGGCATTACCAACGCCATGGTGCGCGACGCCCCCGCCTGGCCGCGCGCCGCCGAAGCACTTGGCGCCTACGTCGCCGGCCGCGTCGTCATCGGCTACTCGATCGGTTTCGATCTTGCCGTCATGGCCGCAGAGGCCGAGCGCGTCGGCATCGTCCTTGACAAGGCGCGCACACTCTGCGTTCGCCTGCTCGCCACCGTCGCCGGTGCACGCCTTCCCGACAATTCCCTCGACACCATCGCCGCCTGGCTCGGCGTCGCCGTCGAAGGTCGTCACAGCGCCCTCGGCGACGCGATCGCCGCCGCCGATATCTTCGTCGCGCTTCTGCCGAAGCTTGCCGGGCGCGGCGTCAGAACGCTGGCCGAGGCCGAGCGCGCCTGCCTGTCGCTTGCCGGCGAGCTTGACCAGCATCACCGTGCCGGCTGGGCCGCGCCCGTCTCCCGGCCCGACCGCTTCGCCAGCCGCCAGGCCTTGGGCGCGGTCGATCCCTTCGCCTACCGCCATCGCATCGGTGAACTGATGAGCGCTCCGCCGGTGGTGGCGCGCGAGCGCGACACGCTGCGCGATGCCATCGCGCAGATGGTCGGACGCGGCATCGGCGCCCTGCTCGTCTCGGCCGACGGCGAACCCGGTGCACTGCTGTCGGACTACGCCATCGTCACCGAGCGCGACGTCATGCGCCGCATCGCCGCGTCGGGCGCCGACGCCTTCACGCTTCCCCTCGGCGAGATCGCCAACCGGCCGGTCAAGAGCATTCGCGCCGCCGCCTTCGCCTACCGCGCCATCGGGCGCATGGACCGGTTGAAGGTCCGCCATCTCGCCGTGCGCGACGAGGATGGCCGTCTCGCCGGCATCGTTTCGGCGCGCGACCTCCTGCGTCTGCGCGCCGGCGCCGCGATCAGCCTCGACGACGACATCGAGGCGGCGGGCGACGCGGAAGCAATGGCCGCCGCCTGGGCGACTTTGCCGGCCGTTGCCCGCGGCCTGATCGAGGAGGAGATCGACGCCCGCACGATCGCCGAGATCGTCAGCGAGGAATTGCGCGGCCTCACCCGTCGCGCCGCCGCCATCGCCGAGACCGAAATGCTCGCCGAAGGGCGCGGCGCCCCGCCCTGCCCCTACGCGGTCATGGTGCTCGGCTCGGCCGGGCGCGGCGAAAGCCTGCTCGCCCCGGACCAGGACAACGCCATCGTCTTTGCCGAAGGCGAACCGGGCGGTCGCGAAGATCTCTGGTTCGCAGCCCTCGGCGACAAGATCGCGACCATGCTCGACGCCGCCGGCGTGCCGTTCTGTACCGGCGGCGTGATGGCGAAAAACCCCGAATGGCGTGGTTCCTCTGCCACCTGGAGGGAGCGCATTGCCAACTGGATCGCCCGCTCCCGGCCCGAAGACCTGCTCAATGTCGACATCTTTTTCGACATGGTGGCCGTTGCCGGCGAAGCGCGGCTGGCGAGTGAGCTTTTCAACCTCGCCTACGAACTCGGCAGCCGTCACACGGAGTTCGCCAAGCTGCTCGGCGAGCGGCTCTTCGCGCGATCCAGCCCTTTCACCCTGCTTGGCGGCTTCCACACCCACGAAGGCCGCCTCGATCTCAAGATGTTCGGGCTCTTCCCGGCCGTCGCGCTAGCGCGCACGCTGGCGATCCGCCACGACATCCGCCTGCATTCCACTCGCGCCCGGCTGGAGGCGCTGATCGGCAACGGGATCGGCGGCGAAGCCGACCTCAACCGCGTCATCCGCGCCCATGCCCTCATGATGCGGCTGCTCCTTGCCCAGCAAAGTCGCGATCTCCTGGCCGGCATCCCCGCCTCCAACCGCGTCGAGACCGCAGCGCTGTCGCGCGACGAGCAGGCCGAGCTGAAAGCCGCACTGAAGACAATTCAGATCGTGCCCGACCTCGCGCGCGACCTGATGTTTGGCTAGATAAGGTTGACAATCCCCGCTCAGATCGACTGCATCAGTCGTGACGAGATCTCCACGATATCGCGCGCCGCAAGCGACAGCGGCACATGCTTTCGTGTCATGATTCCCACCGGCAGCGGCGGCGGCAGGTCGGGCACCTGCAGCTGATGCAGGCCTCTTCCCCATAGCGAAACGTCTTCGAGAATCTGGGTCGGGCAGAAGCTGATCAGGTCCGTCGACCGGTTCAGCACGGCGTGCAGGAAAGGCGACCGACACAGCATCGGCGGGTGCGCGAGCCGCACCCCCTTGTCTTCGAGCCAGTCGAGTGCCGCCTGGTCGGCGCCGCCGGGTACCGGACTGAGCAGCCAACGCTCCCGCGCCAGTTCCTCCCAGCTGACCGGGCGGCGGGCAAGGCGCTCCGAGCCGCTGACCGGCGCCAGCAGGATTTCGCCCATTGGCCGGAAGTCGAGGTCAGCCGGCAACGCCGCGGGTGTCGCCATCCCGAGCACCAGGTCCAGCCGGCCGTCGATAAGCCGCTGGACCGCGTTCGCCATCGTCCCGATATCGATATCGAGCTGGCCATACGGATGCCGGCGCTCGAATTCCTGAATGATGCCGGTGAGCTTGGTCACCGCGACGACCGGGGTCACCGCGATGCGCGCGCTCGCCACGGCCTGCCCCGAGAGCCGACGCACGTCCTCTTCCGCCCGGCGCAGGCTGGCAACGATCAGACGCGCATGCTCCAGCAGTGCACTTCCGGCCGGGGTGAAGCGCGTCCCGCGCGTTTCGCGAACCAGAAGCCGCGCTCCGGTCTGCGCTTCCAGTTCCCGCAACGCTTTGGTCAGCGCACTCTGGGTCAGGCCCATGCTTCGCGCCGCGCCACGGATCGAGCCAGTCTCGGCAAGTGCGATCAGCGCCTTCAATTGCTGCGTTTTCATGTCACCTGAACGCTATTGGTTGTCGCTCGGCAACTTTATGCGTCTGGCGCGGCCTCCGCCAGTGTGGCTGGCTCACGACGTGAACGACCTGTTCATGCGCGGCCCACGGCGTGCGCGATCCACGGCTTCAACCCCCAAGAGGAAGGTATGCATGCGACAGCTTCGTATCCCCAGATCGGCGGCGATAGTGCTGACCCTGGCACTCGGTAGTCAGGCAGCCGCGGCGTCCACCGATGACGACTCCCGTTGGCTGACGCCAACGATGATCACCGCGCGCGCGCACATGTTCGATGCCGCGCTCAACTATCTGACGTTCCAGCACATGGACCAGATGTTCGCGACCCGGTCGGTCGCCGCTGACGAGGCTGTCTGGAATCTGCCGTCGAAGCCGATCTCGCTTGAAGGCGAATACTCTTTCGGCGAGGAGACGCTCGATCTCGACGGCATTCTGGAAGCCACCGCCACCAACGCACTGGTCGTGGTGAAAAACGGCAATGTCGTTCATGAAACCTACCGCAACGGCAGCGACGAGAACACGCGCTTCCTCACCTTCTCCGTGGCGAAATCCTACGTGTCGACCCTGATCGGACTGGCACTCGCCGACGGCGCTATCAGGAGCCTCGACGACAAGGTCACCGACTACCTGCCCGAGATGAAGGGCACCGGTTATGATGGACCGACGGTGCGTGATCTCCTGCGCATGCGCTCAGGCGTGGACTGGCTCGAAGTCTATGAGTTCGGCAGCGACACCCAGCTGACCCAGGTCCATGACAACGCGCTGGTCGCCTACAAATATCGCTGGTGCGATTACGCGGCAAAGGAATCGGTCCCCGGACCGAACGCGCCCGGCGCCGCCTTCAACTACGCAACGCTCGACACCAGCGTGCTCGGCTGCATTCTCGAGCGGACCGTCGGCAAGACCGGCGCGCAATACATGTCGGAAAAGCTCTGGAAGCCGGCAGGCATGGAAAGCGACGCCTACTGGATCATGGATGGTCCGGATTCGGTTGGCCGGGAATTCTTCGGCGCGGGCCTCGCCGCCACGGCGCGCGACCATGCCCGGTTCGGCCTCATGTTCCTCAATGGCGGCAAGGCGAATGGCAAGCAGGTCGTGCCTGCCGACTGGGTACGCGAAGCGACCGTTCCCGACGAAGGCTACGAACCGGCCGGTCCCGAGGAGCCGCTGGGCTATCAGTATCAGTGGTGGACGTTCCCCGGGTCGGACGCTTACGGGGCGCTGGGCCTCCATCACCAGTACATCTATATCGACCCCGCCAACGACCTCGTCATCGTGAAGGCGAGCTACACCGCCGAGCCGGTGGGCCGTGACGAGGAAAATGCCGAACTGTTCCGGCAGATCACCGAGAAACTGGCCAACGAATAGCTCCAGGACACTTGGACGCGGGTTTCCGTCCGGATTGCGCCGAACCCGCAGCCCCTCGACGTTTTTTGCAACGTTCGGCGGCTCCAGGGCTACGAGTGCGGCGTTCCGCACCTGTCAGCGGCGCGAGCAGGCAGCATATGGGAAGGCGGGGTCGCGTGACCCCGCCTTTCGTCGTTGCACCACCGCCTCGGCGCCCGCCTTCGACACCGACCAACATCATTGATGCATCGGCAGCGGTTTCTGGGCTAGGTTTGCCCCGGGGCCGAAAAGACCGGAGTGCCGTGCAGGTGACCCTTGGCGTGCAGCGCAGACTGGCCGCGATCCTCGCAGCCGACGTGGTCGGATACAGCCGCCTGATCGAGCGCGCCGAACAGCGCACCCTGGCGCGCATGAAGGACCTCCGCGCCCGCATCATCGATCCTTTCGTGGCCGCTCATGGCGGCCGTCTCGTCAAGGAAATGGGCGATGGCTTCCTGGCCGAGCACGGCAGCGTCGTCGAGGCCGTCCTGTGCGCCGTCGACATCCAGCAGGCCCTGCTTCGTGAGCCCGGCGCCGACAACGACGAGGACGTGATCCGCTATCGCATCGGCGTCAACCTCGGCGACGTTGTGGTCGAGGGCGACGACCTTTTCGGCAACGGCGTCAACATCGCCGCGCGGCTGGAAAAACTCGCCGAGCCGGGCGGCATCTGCGTCTCGCGCAGCGCCTTCGAAAACGTCCGTGGCCGGGTCGACATCGCCTTCGACGACATGGGCGAACAGGCGCTGAAAAACATCTCCGAGCCCCTGCGCGTCTTTCGCGTGCGCCCGCAGGATCAGGGCAACGCCGCCGGGGCGGGGAAGCGGTTCGCCTACCGCAAGCCCTCGCTGGCCCTGTTGCCGATCGAAAATATCTCCGCCAGCCCGGACCTTGACGCGTTCGCGGCCGGCCTGTCGGAAGACCTGCTCGCCGGCCTGGCCGAGAATTCGGAACTCTCCGTCACATCAAGAAGCAACTCCTTTTCCTTCGCCGGCAGCGGAGTGGGCACGCAGGAGCTTGCCCGCCGCCTGGGTGTCGACTGCATTCTCGAAGGACGGGCTCAGGGAGCCGCAGGCCGCCTGCGCGTCACGCTGCAGCTGACCGACGGCGCCACGGGCAACGTCGTCTGGGCAGAACGCTTCGACAGCGACATCGCCGACCTGTTCGAACTGCAGGACCAGATCGTCCACAAGACGCTCGTCGGCATCCGCTCCAAGCTGGTGTCCGGGGATCAGGCCCGCATCGCGGCAAACGGCACCCGGAACCTCACCGCCTGGCTCAGATGCAACGAGGCGTTCGAGGAATGGGCAAAGTTCTCGAGCGACGCCAATATCCGCGCCATCGGCCTATTCGAGCAGGCGATCGCGGCCGATCCCGGCTGGTCGCACCCGCACGCGGGTATCGCCGCCGCCTACAAGGAATCGGCCAGTCGCCGCTGGTCGTCCTCACCGCAGAAGGACCTTCTGCAGGCCGCCTCCTATGCCGAGCGCGCCATCGAACTGGGACCGGACAACCCTTCGGGCTATGGCTATCTGGCAGCGGTCCGCATCGAGGAAGGCAATCTCGAGGAGGGCGTCAGGCTCGCAGAAAGAGCCGTTCAGGTCGCGCCCAACGACTTTGCCGCGCTCGCCATGCTCGGCTGGGTTCTGCCTCGAACCGGAGAGCTGGCAAGGTCGCTGGCGGCATTTGCCAAGTCGCGAAGGGTTCGCCCGACACCCTCCGGCGCCATCCTTGCCAACGAAGCCTTCGTCGCCCATCTCGCCGGGCAGAAAGAGCGGACACTGGATCTGTTGCGGCAAAGCCTGGAGCGCACCGACATCGTCGACGCGCATGTGCGGCTGGCCGCGATCTACGCCGACACCGGCCGCGCCTCCGAAGCCCGTGCGGCCATCGCCGGGATCATCGCCCGCCAGCCGGACGCCACCATCGAGGAATACACCGAAAACCTGCCCTTTCCCGACGCCGAGAGGCTCGCATGGTATCGAGGCATGTTGCGCGAGGCGGGATTGCCGGCGCGGACCTGATCGTGCCGACGCGTATCGACGACATCAGGGTCAGCCCTCACGTCATCCTCTCCCGATCCGCAACGCGGCCGCGAGGCTGCCGATGCCGGCGAGCGCCATGATGGCACCCATCGGCCATGGCGTCCCGTCGGCGAAAACCCCCACCAGCGCCGACCCGGCCATGCCGCTGCCATACTGGATCGCGCCGATCAGCGCCGAGGCTGCCCCGGTCCGGGTGGTCACACTCGACAATGCACCCGCGACGGCGTTGGCGAGGATGAAGCCATTCATCGAGCCGAACAGGAACGCCGCTGGTGCCAGTGCGTAGATACCGCCCCACCCGGTCGCCGCCACAAGCGCCGTCGCGAACCCGCTGGCCGCCGCGCCGCTTGCGCCTGCCACAAGCATGCGCGTGGTGCCAAGCCTGGTCACAAGGCGCGCATTGACGATATTGGCGACCATCAGGCCGGCCACGGTCGCCGCGAACAACGCCGCGTAGAGCTGCGGTGAAAGACCGTAATAGTCGATATAGGCAAACGGCGTGCCGGCGACATTGGCGAAGACGCCGGCATAGAAGAACCCGATCGCCACGGCGTAGGCGACGAAGCCGCGATTGCGCAGGAGGTCACGGTAACCGGCCATGACCGGCCCCGGCGCAGCGGCGACTCTGCGCTCCGGCGGCAGGGTTTCGGGCAGGGTCGTGACCGCTGCCGCGGTCAGAAGGCCGATGGCGACCAGCGTCCAGAAGATCGCCTGCCACGAGGCGTATTGGAGGATCTGCGCGCCGATGGTCGGGCCGAGCAGCGGCGCGGCCGCCATCACAGTCAGCAAGGTCGACAGCAGCCGTGCCGCCTCGTCGCGCTCATGGAGGTCACGGATCATGGCGCGCGCCAGCGCCACACCTGCGCTGGCGCCCAATGCCTGCACAACGCGCCAGCCGATGATCTGCCAGGCATCGGTCGAAAGTGCGCAGCCGCCTGACCCGATCACGAAAACCAGCACGCCGGCGACCAGCGGCCTGCGCCGGCCACATCGATCGCTCAGTGGTCCCCAGAACAGCTGCCCGAACGCAAAACCGGCCAGATAGCCGGAGATCGTCCATTCCAGCATGCCTTCGCCGGCTCCAAGCGCGGAAGCCATGGCCGGCAAGGCCGGCAGGTAAAGATCGGTCGAGATCGAGGCGAATCCGAGCAGCACGCTGAGAACGGCGAGAAACCACAGGCCCTGCCGCGTGCCGCCCGGAGGCATGCCGGCTGTCATGGGTTGCGCGCCACTGGCGCAGTCAAGCGCTTCGACGAACTCAAGCCGCCGTCAGGAAAACGTCCCCGCCACCTTGGTGTCGGTTTCCTCGAACACGGCATCCGGCACGAAGAAGTCGGCCGCCAGCGGTCCCTTGGCGCCCGGCGCGTATTGGGAGAAATCCGTCACGCCTTCTTCCCGCAAGACCAGTTCGTCGATGAAGAAATTGCCGGTGCAGTCGCGCGACGGCCGGTTGAGGATGGCATAGGCCGCGTCCGCCATGATCTCCGGCGCCCGGCTCATCGAGGCCACCGCCTCGCCGCCGAGCAGGTTGCGCACGGCCGCCGTATCGATCGCCGTCAGCGGCCACAGCGAGTTGACCGCGATCCCGTCCTTGGCGAACTCCGCGCTCATGCCCAGCGTGCACATCGACATGCCGAACTTCGCCATCGTGTAGGCGACGTGGTTCTTGAACCATTTCGCCTGCATGTCGAGCGGCGGCGCCAGGTTGAGGATGTGCGGGTTCTCGGCCTTCTTCAGGTGCGGAATGCACAGCTTCGACACCAGGAAGGTGCCGCGCGTGTTGATGTTGTGCATCAGGTCGTAGCGCTTCATGTCGGTCTGAAGCGTCCCGGTCAGCTGGATGGCGCTGGCGTTGTTGATGCAGATGTCGATGCCGCCGCAGGCGTCCACCGTCGCCTCGACGGCTTCCGCCACCTGCTCCTCGTTGCGGATGTCGCACAGGACCGGCAGCGCCTTGCCGCCGGCCTTCTCGATCTCCTCGGCCGCGGTGTGGATCGTGCCCGGCAGCTTCGGATGCGGCTCGGCGGTCTTGGCGGCGATGGTGATGTTGGCGCCGTCACGCGCCGCCCGGAGCGCGATCGCCAGCCCGATGCCACGCGATCCGCCGGAAATGAAGATGGTCTTGCCCTTCAGCGACATGCCGTTTCTCCCGTCTGATGTTCCCAACATTAGAGCACGAAGGCCGCGCGCGACCACCGCTTTTCGCAGGCCGCGGCGATCGGGAGCCGGCAGGCAGCTTGCGGTTTACATTTGCGGTCAGCGGGTTAAGCTCGTCACGTACCCTGTAGGACCGCGCGAGAAATGCCGGTCCGCCGCCCGGCGCGAGGTCACGAACCCGCGACCGCAAATTCCTCAAGCAAGATCGAGAAACAATGATGGCCGAAGTCAAGAGCGGCGACGTCGTTCGCATCCACTATACGGGCAAGCTGACCGACGGCACCGAATTCGATTCCTCCGCCGGACGCGACCCGCTCGAGTTCGAGGTCGGCGCCGGCCAGATCATTTCCGGCCTCGACGACCACGTGAACGGCCTGTCGGTCGGTGAGAAGAGTTCGGTGACCATCCCGGCCGCCCAGGCCTACGGACCGCATGATCCGAACCGGGTCCAGCCCGTGCCGCGCGCGCAGATCCCCGAAGGTATCGATCTTGCCGTCGGCACCCGCCTGCAGGCGACGACCCCGGATGGCCAGCCACTGGCTCTGACCGTCGTCGACCTCAGCGAAGAGGAGGTCACCGTCGACGCCAACCATCCGCTCGCCGGACAGGACCTGGTCTTCGACGTGGAGGTGGTGGAGATCGTCGCCGCCTGAGGCCACCGGCCTCACACATGCACCAGCCCGTCGCGCATCGCGATGGCGATGGCGTCGGTGCGGTTGGCCGCGCCGAGCTTGGCGATGATCGCGGCAACGTGGAACTTCGCCGTGTGCACCGAAATGTCGAGCCGGCGCGCAATCACCTTGTTGGGCGCGCCCTCGGCCAATAGCGCCAGCACCTCCGCCTCGCGCGGCGAAAGCGTCGTGCCCGGTCCGCGCGCCGGACCACGCTCGGCCGAGACCCGATAGCCGGCCGCCGCCAGCGTCAGCGCGGCGGCGATCAGCCCGGGATCGGCGCCGGCCGGCAGCACCGCGCTTGGCGGCGTCGTGCCGTCATGCGATGCCCCCTCGGACTGGAGCAGCACGAAGGGCACCGGAGAATTCTGCGGCCGCTGGTCGGTCAGCAGCACGTCGGGCTCGCCCTCGGCGTCGAGCCGCGACGGCAGCACGACCGAAAGGCCGTGCTCCTCGGAAAGAAGCCCCGCCAGTTCGTCGGCGCGCTCGGCGTCGGCGAGCGTGATCAGGACGGTCGTCGGCCCTGCGGCCATGCGCTTCCCTTCTGCCTGTTCCTGCCGGCACCGCCGCCTCAGGCGAGTGGCCGCGTACCGATCTTCACCGCAACCTCGCGCGCCTCGCCGCCACGCGAGACCGACAGCTTCGCCGTCGTGCCGACGCTGTCGCTGCCGAGCCGGCGGATCACCTCGCGCGGTCCGGAAATCGTCTCGCCGTCCCAACCGGTGACGATGTCGCCGAGCCTGAGGCCGGCTTGCTCCGCGGGGCCGTTCTTTTCCAGGCTCATCACCATTGCGCCGGCAACGTCCGATCCGCGCACCGGGTGCAGCCCGGCGCCGAGGAAGCCGCGCGCCATATAGCCCTTCTCGGCCAGGATTGGCGCCACCCGGTCGATGGTCGAGGCCGGGATGACGATTGCCCGGCGCCGCGGCCCGAACAGCATCATGCCGATCAGCCGCCCTTCCGCGTCGAGGACCGCGCCGCCGACGAAGCGCCCGTCGAGCGGTGCTGCCAGCGTGATGCGATGGTCGATCTGCCCGCCGCGCATCGAGCGCCAGGCAGGCCCGCAGGCGCTCACGGTGCCGAGGCTGGCGATCGGCGTCGCCTCGACGCGCCCGACGATCATCGCCAGAGCGCCGGCCTGCGGTGTTGCCGCCCGCTCGAACTCCTGGCTCGCAATGCCCTGCCCGGGCCGGATCAGCACGATGCCGGTCGACGGGTCGCGGCCCTGGATCGCCGCCTTGGCCGCACTGCCGTCGGCAAGAACCACGTCGATCTCGTCGTCGCCCTCGACCACTTCTTCGGCCGCGACAAAGAACCCGTCGCGCCAATGGAAGGCGCTGCCGCCGCGCAGCGGCCCGCCATGGATCGCCAGCGTCAGCGGCTCGGCCGTCTTTGCCAGTGCCGCTGTCGCGCGCGAGAATTCCGCAAGATCGAAACCGGCCATCTTCGCCTCCTGGTCCGTTCGCCTCGTGGAAATGTCGCCTGCACGCGGCCTCTTTCCTACTCGCCTGATGGTCAGTTGCGGGCCGAACTGGCCATCAGGGCAGGTTCCTGCGTGACCCGGTCAGTTCTCTTCGGCCGACAGCTCGAAACGCGCCACCACTGATGGCTGGATCAGCCCGGCATGCAAGCAAAGCAGGATGAGGTCTGCGTCGTGACCCGCCCCGGTCGCGATCGCCGCTTCGATCCTGTGCTCGATCGCCTTGGCCGGTTCGCGGCCGTTTGCCCGCTCGAACGCTTCCGCGCCGAGCGCGGAATAGGCGACGATACCCGCCGCCGGCGCGTAGGCATGCTCGGGCGGCTCGTCGCTGTCGAAATGGTCTTTCAGAAGGTTGACGATGGTCAGCTTCACGCCCTCGGGAACGAGTGCGGGGTGCAGATCGTGTGCCCTCAATGCGCCGTCGAGCTGGCGCAGATCGCCCGAGCGCCCGAAACGCCCCATGAAACCGATCGATGATCCCCGGCGCGCCATCGCCGCTCCGCCTGCTGCCGGCGGCCTTCGCACCGCCCTGACGCTAGGTGGGCCCGCGAGGCTGCCGCGTCAAGCACGGCAGTTCGTTCGTCTCTCGGTCGCGAGGGAAACTGCGGGATGACGAGGCATCGCCCGTCAGCCCGGCCGGCTCCGACCTCCCTCTCCGCGAAGAAGAGGGAGGTTGGCCTCAAGATGCTCGCCCGAGCAGGCAATGCACAGCGAGGTGCCGCCGGATGTCCGACGGTCGCCCGCGACCTGCATTGGCTTCACCCCGCCCAGGGCTCGGCCTTGTATTGCTCGGCGAACTCCTCGCTTGGCGGGATCGGCTTGATGACATCGATCAGCACCCCGTTCGGATCGGCGACGATGAAGTGACGCTGGCCGAAAGCCTCGTCGCGCAACGGCAGGAGGATGTTGAGACCCGCCGCCTTGACCCGCTCGTAGACGGCATCCGGGTCCGCCACCTCGAAATTGATCAGCAGGCTCTGCGTCGTGCCGCGCCCCGCCGCCGGGATGGTCTCATGGTCGCCCTTGACGATGCCGAGATTGACCCGCTTGTCCTCAGTCGACTGCAGGTGGACGTACCAGTCGGCGTCGAACAGCGCCTGGAAGCGGAAATGGTCGACGTAGAAGGCCTTGGTCTTTTCGACGTCGTCGGTCATCAGCACGGGGTAGTAGGAGGTGGTCTTCATCGGGCTTTCCTTTCGGCGCAGATAAACATACAATCTGTATGCATGTTCTAACTAACATACAGGCTGCATGTATGCAACAGGAATCCAAACGGCGAACTAACCGCGAGCGCACCGAGGCGATGCGCGCCCAGCTCATCGCCGCCGGCCGCGCGCTTTTCACCGACAAGGGCTATGCCGAGACCGGCACGCCGGAGATCGTGGCGGCCGCCGGCGTCACCCGCGGCGCGCTCTATCACCATTTCGCCGACAAGCAGGCGCTGTTTCGGGCTGTGGTCGTGGAGGAGGCGACGCGGGTCGCCGAGGAGATCGAGCGCGGCGCGCCGTCCGACATTCCCGTGCGCGACGCGTTGATCGCCGGAGGCGAGGCGTTCCTGGAGGCGATGCGCGCGCCCGGCCGCACCCGGCTGTTGCTGCTGGACGGTCCGGCCGTGCTTGGCCGCGCCGACATGGACGAGATCGACGCCACCGTCGGCGGCACGCGGTCGCTGCGCGAGGGCCTGGCGCTTGCCATGGCCGCGGGCGCCATTCGCCGCATGCCGCTCGAAGCTTTGACGCTGCTATTGTCCTCGGCCTATGACCGGGCAGCTCTCGCGGTGGACGCCGGCGCGCCGGCACGGCCTTTCCTCGAAATCCTGACCGCCTTCATCGATGGCCTGGCACGACGAAGTGAGGGCGGCCCGGCGCTTTAGGAGTTCGCGGCCCGTTCGCTCGCCGCGAGGTCGGCCGTGGTCTTGGCGAGCCGAAAGGCCAGCTCGCGGATGATCCGCCCGGCCAGTTCCGGAAATTCCTTGATCAGTTCGAGGAAATAGCCCTTGCCGATCTTGAGCGCGATCAGCTTGCCGTTGGCGCGCACCGTCGCCGAGCGCGGCGCGTCGCAGAAGACCGACATCTCGCCGACCAGCGCGTGGTCCTTGAGTTGCGCCACCACCACTTCGCTGCCGCCGGTTTCCGAGACGATATCGGCCGTGCCGCTCAACACGATGAAGGCGCTGTCGCCCTCGTCGCCCTGGCGAAACAGAACCTGCCCGTCCGCGAACTCGACCTTGTCGCAGGCATAGGCGAGCAGCTTCAGCTTCGCCGGCTCGATCGAGGCGAACAGGGGGATCTTGCGGAGCACTTCAACTTCGTCACTTAGCGTGCGCATTATCTTTCGCCCCTTCGGTGTCGCCGGCCGGCGCGGCGCTTTCCGCCGCGTCCTGTCCGGTTTCTACCGCTTCCTCGCGCAATGTAGCATTGCGGTAAATGATAGTGCGGTCAAAGCGCGCGGCCAGTTCGTCGTCAAGCAGCACCGCGACCAGCCCCGGATTCCAGTCTTCGTCGCTCAGGAGCGGCCGGTCCAGAATCCGGTTCATGATGTCGCGCCGCCCGGCGGCGTCCATCGCGCCCAGCACTTCGTTGAAGATGATGATGTCGGGCTTCTTGATCAATGCCCGCGCCACGCGCAGCTTCTGGCGTTGCATCTCCGACAGCCGCCGCCCGCCATTGCCCATTTCGAAGTCGAGCCCGGCGTCGAGGAGCCCGTTCGAAATGCCGGTGCGTGAAATCAGCTCCTGCACCGCCGCCAGCACCCGCTCCTTGCCGTCGACCACCGAGGAGCTGATGCGCCCCAGCAGGATGTTGTCGAGCACCGTCGCAGTAGGGTTGTAGCGGTCGGGGTCATGGAAGAAGACCGGCGCCGCCTCCATTTCGGCTACCACCTCGCGCACATTGGCGCGCGCCGCCAGCACCGCCGCCTTGATCTCCTCGTCGACCACGCCGAAGCGGCTCTGCGCCTCGCAATAGCCGAAAGCAATCCGCAGCAGTTCCTCCTTGTCGGTGAGTGCCTTGTCCTTCTTGGCCGCGCCGCGGCTCGCGGCTCCTTCCGGCGTCTGGCGGCCGGCCATCCTGAGCCGCGCCATCATTTCCTTCAGCCGCGCCACCTCCTCGAAGGTGACGTCGGCCACCGTCTCGAAGATCTTGCTGTCCGGTGCCAGGTCGCCGAACAGTTCGATGCGCGCTTCGGCGATGCGCATGCCCATGTCCTGCAGTCTTCCGCGCAACTCGTGCCGGTCGAGGATCGAGAGCAGCACCGGATTAGTCGGCAGCCCGTCCGGCTCCCAGGCCGGCATCCGCGCGGTCCCGAACAGCAGGTTCTCGCCCACCGTCGCCTGGTCGTTGTAGCGGTCGGGGTGGAACGGTTCGACGATGCCCTCGACGCCGAAGCTCGCGGCATTGTCGCGGAACTCGCGCCGCACCTCCACGATCTTGTCGCAGAAGGCCGGGTTGGCCTCGGGGTCGACCGTGCCCCTCAGTCCCAGGTCCTGTATCTGCAGCGACAGGCCGGAAATCTCCAGCACCTCGCGCACATGGCGGGCAAAGGCGTCCCCATCGGCGATGCCGAGCGTGGCCAGGTCGATCCAGTCGAGGTCTTCGCCCGGCGGCTCGCCTTGCAGCATGCCGTTCTTCACCTTGCCGATGCCATGCGTCTCGACATCGAGGCCCACCGGCTGGTTCTTCAGCACCATGGTAAGGTTGTCGCGAATGGTACCGGCCGGGAAGAAGCTGTTGGCGTCGACATAGGCGACGCGGCGCCCGGTAACGCTCTCGGGCAGATTGTCGAGCGACGTGCCGTCGAGCGCGATGGTGCCGGCAAGCGGCGACGTCAGCCGCGCCAGGGCCGCGCACAGGACATTGGCCGCCGTTCGCGCCGCGTCGTCGCCATGGGTGACGATCGCCACGCGTTCGCTCGGCGCAATCCGCATCGAGAGGTTTTCCAGGACCACACGCCCGGTCTCGTCCTCGAGCGTCGCCCGGTCGATCTGGAAGCCGTCCTTCAACGGCGCCACCGGCTTGCCGGCCATGTCCTGCACCGATGTCGGCAGCAGCCCGTCGTCGCGGAAACTGTCGACCGTCTGCTCGTAGCGTGCCTCGTTGATCAGCCGCAGCTGGTCGTAGTCGATCAGACCCTTGATCGGTCCCGGCAGGTCCTTGTAGGCGGCGATCACCGCCACCAGCTGTCCGATGTCGAGCCTGCCCGTGATGACGAAATAGCCGCCCAGTACGTAGAACAGGAACGACAGGAACTGCATCAGGAGGTTGTTGATGTATTTGACCAGGAACTTCCGCTGATAGAGCTCGAAGCGGATGTTGAGGATGGTCGACAGAAGCCCGAAATGCCGCGCCCGGGTGAAGTTCGACATGTCGTTGACGTGGATGTCGGGCGCCATCTCCACCGTCTCGGCGACCTGCCCGGAAAGCCTGCGCGCCTGCAGCTGCCGCTGCCGGCCAAGCTGGATCAGCTTGCGCCTGAGGCGCGGGATCAGCCACACCTGCAACCCGACGATCGCGATCGTCAGAAGGCCGAAATAGACCGACTGCAGGAACAGGAACAAGAGCCCGGTGATCGCCTGGCCGCCGAGGAAGATCGGCAGCGAGAAGGCATCGCCGACGAACTCGCCCAGCGGCTCGACCTCGTCCTTGATCACCGAAGCCGCTTCCGCCCCCTTCAGGTTGCGGAAACGTGCCACCCGGTAGCGCAGCACCCGGTCGAGCAGCGTGTAGCGCAATTGGCGCAGCAGGCTCTCGCCGAGCTTGCCCTTGTAGGTGTTCATGTAGAGCTTGAACCAGCCATTGGCGATCACCGCGGCCAGGAACAGGAAGCCGAGCGCGAACAGCATCGTCAGCCGGTCGAACTGGAAGCCGTCGAACAGGATGATCTCGCGCCCGAACAGTTGCTCGGCGAAGGGCAAAGGCAGGCGCAGGAAGGGCTGCGTCGCCCCGGCCCCGGAAAAGCCGTCGCCCTGGATCGGCCCGTTGACGATCTGCTTCGGCAGTTCCAGCGTGATGAAATAGAGCGGCATCGAGGCGATGATCACGACCAGAAGCCAGATCTGCTTCAGGCGCGAGTTCTGCCAGATGAATTTGAGCAGGTTGCGTTCCAACGCCGGCTCTACCCCTCACGCCCCGTCATGCCGAGTTTGCTAGATGTACATGCTGCGGAGCCGAGTTCAACCGCCCCGGCCTCGCGCGGCGCCCTCGGTTCAGCCGAAAAGCCGCTCGCCCTGTTCGTCGATCATCTGCTTTGCCTTGCGCAGCGACACGTCGACCGCGTCGTCAAGGGCGGCGAAGCGGTCGGCGCGGATCAGCCGGTGCTCCTTCACTTCGCCATCCACCTCCTTGGAGATGAGCGCGCAGGTCTGGAACTGGCCGCCCTCCTTGAAGGGCATCGCCTGGATACGGAAACCCTTGTGTTCGGTCTCGGCGGCCGGCTTGGGCTCGCCGGGTTCCTCGCCGCCGCCACCGAGCCCGAAAAGTCGTTTCAGCAAGGACATCCGATACTCCCGTCTCTGCCACCGACCGCCCGGTGCGGTCCGCGCCGTCATCCCCCCATATGTAACACGATTTGCCGCCGGTGCGGGCTGTCGCGGTGTTCGAACAGGTAAATCCCCTGCCAGGTGCCGAGCAGCATGCGCCCATTGGCGACCGGAATGCCGAGCGAGGTCTGCGTCAGCGCCGCCTTGATATGCGCCGGCATGTCGTCGCGCCCCTCGCTGCGATGCACGATCCAGCCCATGGACGGGTCGTCCGCCGGCGGCGCCAGGCGCGCGAAGAACGCCTTCAGGTCGCGCTGGACGCCGGGATCGGCGTTTTCCTGGATGATTAGCGAGCATGACGTATGCCGCACGAACACCGTCAGCAGCCCCTCGTCCGCCGATTCGCGCGCCACGAAGGCCGCTGCCTCGCCGGTGAATTCGTAGAGCCCCTGCCCCTGCGTCTCGATGGTCAGACTCGTCTGCGCCATGCGGGAAGCACCCGCTCAGAGCGGCGTCAGGCCGAGTGCCGTCAGACCGACGGAAATCCCCGGCACCCGCGCGCAGGCAAGTTCCTGGTCGGGCCCGACGTCGACAACGTCACGATATCCCTCGTCGCCAAGGCCGCGATGGACTCGTGTGGTCAGGCTGCCGGCATCGATCACCCAGACCTCCGGAATACCGTGGGCCGCGTAAACAGCGATCTTGCGCCCGCGATCATAGGAGAGGCTGCTGTCGCCGATCTCGATCGCAAGCAGCACGTCATGGCCGCGCAGATCACCGGGGAAGATCGCCCGCGGAAAAATGCAGAAATCCGGCTCGACGAAGCTCCTTTCGTCGAGCCGCAAGGTCGTTTCCGGCGCGATCTGTATATCGTCCGGGGCGGTCCTCTGGAGATGGCGGTTGAGTTCAACCTTCACCATTTCGTGGCGTCCGCCCTTCGGCGGCATCGGCACGACCTCCCCGCCTATCAACTCCAATCGCTCATCATCCGCGATGATCCCTGCCTGCACCATCGCCTCGATCTCGACAACGGTCCAGGCCCGCCGGGGCAGGCCTTCCGCTGCCTGTGTGGTGCCGTGGGGAGCCCGGTCGGTGATGATATGCTCGTTCATGTCGAAACCCTATCACGTTCTCACGACCGGCACACCGATCGGCGCGCTTTCCGACTTCGATCGAGCCGATCCGCGTCGCCGCCTGCACCACCGTATCCGCGCTCTATCCGAGCGAGTTGATGATCTCGCGATAGGCAGCCTCGGGAAACGCCTTCAAGGTGCGCGTCCTGATGTGGCCGCCGATGGCGAGCTTCAGCGCGAACCGCGCCATCACCGCGTCGTCGGGCGCCTCGCACACTGCCACCATGTCGCACTCGCCCATGGTCAGATAGAAGGCCCGGATCGAGCCGCCCATCGCCTCAAGTTCTTCCTTGGCTGTATCGAGCCGCTTCGGCGATTCGCGCGCCGCCTTCACGCCCTGTTCGGTCCAGTCGGCCAGAAGGATGTAGGTCGTCACGGGCACACCTCACGTTTTGGGGCGCCTTGTGCCGCATCGAAATCGTTTCCGGCGCCGGTTTTGGCCGTCGCACCGCCAGCCCGGATTATCGGCCGCGAGCATGGCGCCGGCAAGGCAGGGAACGGCTGCTGCCGCGACGCGTTATTGACCAGGATCAACGAATGGCCGCAAACTCGGCCTTAACTGGGATCCTATTCTCAAGGACAATGCCATGACCAACGTCGCCAAACGCAAGACCCAGCTGAAAAAACGCCTCGCCGAGCTCGATGACCGGCTCACCCGCATCGAGGACGAACTCGACGACGCGCCCAATCCCGACTGGGAGGACAGCGCGGTCGAAAGCGAGGGCGACGAGGTTCTGGAGCGGCTCGGTACAAGCGGCCAGGACGAGCAGCGCGCCATCGAGGCCGCGCTGAAGCGCATCGAGGCCGGCACCTATGGCATTTGCGTCAAATGCGAAAAGGAAATCTCCGAGGAACGCCTCGACGCCCTGCCTCACACGCCCTTCTGCCGCGAATGCGCCAGGACCGTGTAGCGGCCCTCAAACGGCAAGCTGGAAGATGAGCCCGGCAGTCACGGCGCCGGCAAATCCCAGCCCGAGATAGGCGGCAAAGACACCGCGCCCGACCAGCGACCACACCGCCGCCATGGCCGGGATCGAGCTCACCGCGCCGGCGACCATGAAGGCCATCGCCGCGCCGGCGCTCATGCCCTGCGTCATCAGCCCCGCGAGCAGCGGTGGCGCGACGTAGGAGTTGAGATAGGCCGGCATGCCGACGGCGGCCGCGACCGCGATCGAGAACGGACCCTCGCCGCCGACCAGGCCGGCAATCAGCTCGGCCGGCACATAGGTGATCAGCAGCGCCTCGAGCACATAGGCGAGCGTCAGCCACTTGATCAGGAACAGCGCGTTCTCGCGCAGCGCCTCGCCAAACGCTGTCCGCCGCTCGCCCTCGTTCCAGAAGCGCCACACCGGCCGGCCTTCGAGCGGCGACGGCCCGCAGCCGCAGCTTTTCGCCGGGATGGTCTTGAGCGGCTGCGCGAACAGCCCGCCGGCAATCATCGCCTTGACCACGAAACCGCCGAAGAGCCCCAGTGCCACAGCGGCCGCCGCCTTGCCGATCGCGAACGGCCAGCCGAGTGCTGCTGCGGTGATGAAAAGCGTCGGCGGATCGATCAGCGGCGACGAAAGCCAGAACGCCATGATCGCCGACAGCGGCGCGCCGGCCGCCAGCAGCGCCGCGATGAACGGGATCACCTCGCAGGAGCAGAACGGCGCCAGCCCGCCGAACAGCGCCGCCAGCAGGATCATGCGGTTTTCGCGTCCCTTGAAGGCGGTACCGAGGGCGCCTTCCGCGCCCGATGCCTTGAGCCCGGCAATCAGCAGCACCGCCAGCGCGATATAGGGCAGCGTGCTGGCCAATGCCGACGCTGCAATCGCCAGCACCTCGACGAACCGCTCGCGGTCGAGCAGCAACACCGCAAGCGGCGCCAGGACGACGATCGTCCAGGGAGTGGCGACCGTGGCGCGCAGCCGGCGGCCGGCGAACAGGCTGTCATGAACGGCGTCGGTCACGTCAACTCTCCTTGCCTTCGTCGGCACAGCATTCCTTGAGGATGTAGCCGGCCAGCGCTTCCAGATGGTCGAAAGCGGCGCGGTTGAGCACGGTGCGCCCGCTCTTTTCCTGCGCCACCAGCCCGGCCGAGGTCAAAAACCGCAGATGATGCGCGAGCGTCGAGGCGGGCATGCCGGTGCGGGCCCGGATGTCGCCGACCGACAGGCCGCTGTTGCCGGCACGCACCAGCACCAGCACCACCTGCAACCGCGCTTCCGAGCCGATCGCGGCGAAACCCTGCGCCGCCTCCTCGATCGACAGATTGCCATCAGGAAAAACCATAAATCTGGTTATATAGTTTCTTTTAGCTACGTCAAGAGGCCACGCGTCCGCCGCCCGGCCTGTTGCTTCCTATCTGTCCGATTGCTGCTCGTTTGCCGCGACGCCCTCAGGCGGCGCCGGGCGCCCCCAGATAGCCGAGCACGGCGCGGTCGAGCCGCCGGCACAGACCGTCGAAGTCGCGTTCGCCGGTCTGCACGGCGGCCTCCACCATGCCGTGACACATGGCGATGAGGTCGAAGGCGACGGTCTCGGCGTCACCCACCCCACGCTCTGCGAGAACCCCGATGACCAGCGCGCGCAGTTTCGCCTTCAGCGCCATCGTCTCTTCGTCCAGCGGCAGGTCGGCTTCCTCGCGCTCCAGCGCCTGCGCCAGCGCCGGCCGCCGAAGATGGTGCTTCACCGCCGCGCGCACCAGCGCCTTCGCCGTCCCGGCAAGATTGGCGTCTCGCGACGCCACCACCGCCGCCTCGAAATCAGCGAGCATCTCGCGCCGCATCTGGCGGATCAGCGCCGCCAGGATCGCCTCCTTGCCCGGATAATACTGGTAGAGCGAACCGACCGAGATGCCGGCCCTTTCCGCCACGTGGTTGGTCGTCAAGCCCTGCCGCCCGTCCTGTTCCAGAATGCGAGCAGCCGCCTCCATTACCGCCTCGCAGGTGGCGCGGCTGCGCCCCTGCAGCGGGGATTTGCGCGGGTTGAGCTTGCCGACGGTGGCGTTCATGCGATGCGAGTACCAAAAGCGAGCAATTATTCGCATCATGGCTCGCAACGACACCCGTGACAAGCCAGAGCACGCTTCACAACAGCCAGATGCCGAAAACCCTCGATTTTTCAGGCCGCAAGGTGCTTCTGACCGGCGGCGCGCGCGGCATCGGCCGCGAGATGACGCGCCTGCTCGTCGCCCGCGGCGCCCGTATCGTCGCGATCGGCCGCGACGCCGCCACGCTGGAGGCGCTGCGCCAGGCGCATCCGGGCGCCGTCCTCACCCGCCAGGCCGATCTGGCCGACGCCGAAGCGGTCGCCAACCTTGCCCGCTGGATCGCTGCCGACCACGCCGATACCAGCGTGCTCATCAACAACGCCGCCATCATGAACCATTGCGAGCTCATGACGCCGTCGCCGGCACGGTTCGACGACATCGCGCTCGAGATCGCGATCAACCTCACCGCGCCGATGAAACTCTCGGCCGCGCTGCTGCCGGTATTGGGCGCGCACCCTTCCGCGGCGATCGTCAACGTCACCACCGGGCTTGCCATCGCCCCCAAGCGGGGTGCCGCCGTCTATTGCGCCACCAAGGCCGGCCTGCGCAGCTTCACGCGATCCTTGCGCGACCAGTGCCGCCATGCCGGCCTGCCGATCCAGGTCAGCGAAGCGGTTATGACGCTGGTCGACACCACGCTCTCAAGTGCGGCCCCGAAAAAATACCCGCCGGAGCGGGCCGCGGCCGACGTCATCGCCGGCGTCGAGAGGGGCCGCGACGAGATCTGGATCGAGAAGACGAAGCTCTTGCGCGTTGTCCACCGGCTGTCGCCGGCCCTTGCCTGCCGCATCATGCGTGACCGCTGAGGAGGAAAGATGCCCGCCACCCGCGCCGCCGAGTTCGGCCTGTTCTCGCGCCAGATCCTGCGCCACCCGCGCCAGGTTTCAGCGCTCGCGCCGTCATCGCCCGGGCTCGCCGCCATGATGGCGCGGCAACTGCCGGTGACGGCCACCCGCGTCGCCGAGTTCGGCGCCGGCCTCGGCAGCCTCACCCGCGCCATTCTCGCGGCCGGCATTGCGCCGCATGACCTGACCCTGTTCGAGGTCAACGACACCTTCTGCGCCAGCCTGCGCGCTGCCTTCCCCGGTGTCGCGATCGTCAACGGCCCGGCCCAGGGGCTCGCCGCAACCGAGGCCGGCAGTCTCGACGCGGTCGTTTCCGGCCTGCCGCTTTTGTCGATGCCGGCCGACACCCAGCGCGACATTCTCGCCGCCGCCTTCCATGCGCTGGCGCCCGACGGCGTCTATATCCAGTTCACCTACGGGCTGTTCGCACCGCTGCGCGCCGCGGTCGCACGTGATCTCGGGCTCACCGCCACCCGCACCGCCCGTGTCTGGAAAAACATCCCGCCCGCCACCGTCTACGTCTATCGCCGCGCGCGCAACGGCACGGCATGAAAAAAGCCCGGCTCCATGGCCGGGCTTTTCTTCTCGTTTCGCAGCAAATCCGGTCAGCTGTCGAGAAAACTCCTCAGCTTCCGCGACCGGCTCGGGTGCTTCAGCTTCCTCAGCGCCTTGGCCTCGATCTGGCGGATGCGCTCGCGGGTCACCGAGAACTGCTGACCGACCTCTTCCAGCGTATGGTCGGTGTTCATGCCGATGCCGAAACGCATGCGGAGCACGCGCTCCTCGCGCGGGGTGAGCGAGGCCAGCACCCGCGTCGTGGTCTCGCGCAGATTGGCCTGGATCGCGGCGTCGATCGGCAAGACCGCATTCTTGTCCTCGATGAAGTCGCCGAGATGCGAATCCTCCTCGTCGCCGACCGGCGTTTCGAGGCTGATCGGCTCCTTGGCGATCTTCAGCACCTTGCGCACCTTTTCCAGCGGCATGGCGAGCTTCTCGGCCAGTTCCTCCGGCGTCGGCTCGCGGCCGATCTCGTGCAGCATCTGGCGCGAGGTCCTGACGATCTTGTTGATCGTCTCGATCATGTGCACCGGGATGCGGATGGTGCGCGCCTGGTCGGCGATCGAGCGCGTGATCGCCTGCCGGATCCACCATGTCGCATAGGTGGAGAACTTGTAGCCGCGGCGATACTCGAACTTGTCGACCGCCTTCATCAGGCCGATATTGCCTTCCTGGATCAGGTCGAGGAACTGCAGCCCGCGATTGGTGTATTTCTTGGCGATCGAGATCACCAGCCGCAGGTTCGCCTCCACCATCTCCTTCTTGGCGATGGCGGCCTCGCGCTCGCCCTTCTGGACCTGGTTGACGATCTTGCGGAATTCCTGGATCGAGATCGCCGTCTCCTGGGCGAGGTTCTGGATCTCGGTGCGCAGCGCGCGGATCGTCGTGCCTTCGCTCTTGGTGAACTCCTTCCAGCCGCGGCTGGAAAGGTTGGCGATGCGCCGGGTCCAGTTCGGGTCGAGCTCGGAGCCCTGATATTCCTTGATGAACTCCTCGCGGCGGATGCCGTAGCTTTCTGCCAGCCGCAGCAGCCGGCCCTCGTTCTGCACCAGGCGCTTGTTGATGTCGTAGAGCTGCTCGACCAGCGCCTCGATGCGGTTCTGGTTGAGCGACAGCGACTTCACCGCCTTGATCAGCTCTTCCTTGAGCTTCTTGTACGAGCGTTCCTGGCTCGGCGACAGCGAGCCCGACGCGGCCAGCCGGTTTTCCACCTGCTGGTCCTGCAGCTTGCGCAATTTCTTGTAGGTGTCGGCGATGACGTCGAGCGTCTCCATCACCTGCGGGCGCAGTTCGGCCTCCATCGCCGCCAGCGACAGGTTGGCCTCGTCTTCCTCGTCGTCCTCTTCCTCGGGCTGGCCCTCGCCGCCGACATTGGTGATGTCGTCGTCGGGGCGGCCGCGGCGGGCGTTGCGCGGATCGTCCTTCTTCGGCGCCTCGTCGTCTTCCTTGCGCTCGATCGCCGGCGCCTGCTTGGCCTCCGGGCCGGCATAGGTCGCCTCCAGGTCGATGATCTCGCGCAGCAGGATCTTGGCCTCGTTGAGCTCGTCGCGCCAGATGATGATCGCCTGGAAGGTCAGCGGGCTTTCGCAAAGCCCCGCGATCATGGTCTCGCGGCCGGCCTCGATCCGCTTGGCGATCGCGATCTCGCCCTCGCGCGACAAAAGCTCCACCGAGCCCATCTCGCGCAGATACATGCGCACCGGGTCGTCGGTACGGTCCGTCGGCTCCTTCTTGGTCGTCGTCTGCGCGACCGCGGTGCCGGTCTGCTCGGCGACCTCGGTCGATTCTTCCTCGCCGCCGCTGCCGCCGTCCTGCTCGTTGTCCTCGCCGGCCTCGTCGTCCTCGACGACGTTGATGCCCATGTCGGACAGCATCGCCATCGTGTCCTCGATCTGCTCCGAGGTCACCTCCTCGGAGGGGAGCACGGCGTTGAGCTCGTCCATGGTCACATAGCCGCGCTTCTTGGCGACCTTGATCATCTTCTTGACGGCGTCGTCGGAAAGATCGAGCAGCGGGCCGTCCGGTCCGCCTTCGCGTTCGGTCTCGGCTTCTTCTTTTTCCTTGGTCGCCATATTTTTCTCCAACCTGGCGGAACGCGTGTTTGCCGCTTCGCGTTCCCGGGGGCGGTCCGGGCGCCTGCCCCGTCCACAGCGCCTACCTGCTGCGCGTTAAAGCCCGATTAACCCTGACGTGATCGTGCACCCTGCCTGCCGCGTCACGCCCAAATGTCGAACGGCGGCGGTGTTGCCGGCCTGTGCCAGCCTTTCGTTAACGAATTCGAACCGCCCTGATTCCGTCATTTCCCTGCAACGTCAAGCCGCGTTGCGCCGATTCGCGCGAAAAAATGCCCGAATGCATCAGCTTCGGGCCGTTCTTCCCGACAACACGCCAAATCCGTCAATGAGTGCTTCGGTCGCTTGTGCATCGCGCAGCTGGGTCTGAATCTCCAGCAATTGCCGGTAGTTCTCCTCGGTCGGTTCGGAAGCGAGTGCGGCCTCCGCCGCCTTGAGTTCCCTATGTAGTGCGCCCGCCGAACGGTGCAAGTGAAGCGCCTGCAGGAAGGCTTCGCGCGCATCGTCGCGCGCCGCCTCGGCCAGCGCCGGCCATTGCCTGGCGCGCCGCACCAGCGCCTCGGCCGCCTCCCACGCCGGTCCCAGCCCGGCCCGCGCCAGCCAGTTCACCACGGCCTCGCGCGTCGCCGCCGCGTCATGGGCGACCGCGTCGAGCAGCCCGCCATGCAGGCCTTTCAGGTCGGGATGCGGGAAGTCGAGCCTTTCCACCGCGTCGAAATTCTCGTCGATCAGCCCCGGATGGTTGACCAGCGAGACCAGGATCACCGTCTCGCGCAGCGGCATCGTGCCGGCCGATTGCCTGACCAGTGCCGAACGCGCAAGGCTCGGCGAGACCGCCAGCCGCCCGGCGGCGTGGGCGGCGCGACCGCGGCCGGACGGGCCGGCCTCCTGCCATGGGCGGTTTTCCTGCCACGGCCGCTTCTCGGTGCGGGACGAGCCAAAATAGGCCTGCACGCGCTCGCGCATGTCCTGACCGTAATGGCGGCGCACGCTCTCGTCGCGGATGCGCCCGGCGAGCTCGCGCAGCCGCTTTTCCAGGTCGGCGCGGCGCTCCGGCGTGTCGAACACGCCGCCTGCGGTCTCGCGCTGCCAGATCATCTCTGCCAGCGGCCGCGCTTCCGCCAGCACCCGGCCAAAGGCGTCCGCCCCGCCGGCCTTGACCAGATCGTCCGGATCCTGCCCCTCCGGCATCAGCGCGAAGCGCACGCTGCGCCCCGGCGCGATCGCCGGCAGCGCCAGGTCGGCGGCGCGCCACGCCGCCTTCAGCCCGGCCTGGTCGCCGTCGAAGCAAAGTACCGGCTCCGCCGACATGCGCCACAACAGTTCGAGCTGCCTCTCGGTCAGCGCGGTGCCGAGCGGCGCGACGGCATTCTCGATGCCGGCCTGCGCCAGTGCGATCACGTCCATATAGCCTTCGACCGCGATCACCTGGCCGTCGCGGCCCTGCCCTTTGCGGGCGCGCGCCAGATTGTAGAGCACCTCGCCCTTGTGGAAGAGCTCGGTGTCGTTGGAGTTGAGATATTTCGCCGCCACCTCCGGCGACATGGCGCGCCCGCCGAAGGCGATCACCCGCTCGCGCGCATCCTCGATCGGAAACATGATGCGGTCGCGGAAGCGGTCATAGGAGACCGGAATGTCCTCGCCATGGACAAGGAGCCCGCAGGCTTCCATCTGCTCCACGGTCACGTTCTTGCCGGCGAGAAAGTTCTTCAGCGCGTTGCGGCTGTCGGGCGCATAGCCGAGACGGAAGCGCTGCTGGGTCGCCGAGGTCAGCCCGCGGTCGCGCAGATAGGCGCGTGCAGCAGCACCCGCCTGCGCCTGCAGCTGCTCCTGGAAGAAGCGTGCCGCCATGTCCATCACTTCGGTCAGGCTGGCGCGGACCTTTTCGCGCTTTTCGGCCTCCGGGTCGCGCGCCGGCATCGGGACGCCGGCCATCTCTGCCACCCGCTCCACCGCTTCCGGAAAGCTCATCCCGTCGAGTTCGGTCAAAAAACGGAAATGGTCGCCGGAAACCCCGCAACCAAAGCAGTGATAGCGTCCCTTCCTGTCCTCGCAGTGAAAGGACGGCGACTTTTCGCCGTGAAACGGGCAGCAGGCCCAATAGTCGCCGCGCGAGGCGTTGGTCTTGCGCCGGTCCCACGTCACGCGCCCCCCGATCACCGATGAAATCGGCACGCGGTCGCGGATCTCGTCGAGGAAACTGGGCGAAAAGCGCATCGGACAAAAGGCCTCCGCCCTCCATATAGGCGCGCCCGCCCCCCCGGGCGAGCGCAATCGCGCCGCCATTCCCGGTTTTCACAGCCCGCGCCGCGCCTCACCGCCGCGCCGGTGGGTCGCATTGAGCCGCCCGGATTCACCTTTCCTCAAAACCCCTTTGTTATGACGGCGCGGGATTGACGTATGGGGAAGGTCCGGGGGACGGGATGCTGACTGTCTATAATTGCATCGTGAACGAGCACGATCTGCGCCTCGTGGTGCTGGCCGGCCTCATCTGCCTCATCGCCTCGCTGACCGCCGTCAACCTGTTGCACCATGTGCGCAAGGCCGCCGGCCATATGCGCATGGTCTGGACGGCGGTCTCGGCCACCGCGATCGGCTCCGGCGTCTGGGCGACCCATTTCATTGCCATGCTCGCCTTCGAGCCTGGCGTCCCCAACGGTTACGATCTGCCTCTGACGCTCGCCTCGCTGGTGCTTGCCATCATCATCACCGGCGTCGGCATCTTCGCCGCCACCGCGCGCCGCAGCGTGGAAAACCATCTCGTCGGTGGCGCGCTCATCGGCGGCGGCATCGCCGCCATGCATTTCATCGGCATGGCCGCCTTCGAGGTACAGGGCGTGATCTCCTGGCATCAGCTCCTCGTCGCCGCGTCCCTGGTGCTCGGCGTCGGGCTCGGCGCGCTTGCCGTCTTTCTGTCGCTCAGAAGCGAAACCATCCTGTCGCGCACGGTCGGCGCGCTCGTCATGACGGTCGCCATCTGCAGCCTGCATTTCACCGGCATGGCCGCAGCCACCATCCAGCCTGACGCTGCGGTCGCCGTGCCCGCCTCGGCCATTCCCGGGCCGCTGCTGGCCACCGCCGTCGCCGCCGCCAGCTTCATCATCCTGATGCTGGTCTGCGCCGCGCTCTGGGTCGACATTCGCGATTTCCGCCGTGCCCAGGAAGAGGCCGGCCGCATGAACAGCCTCGTCGACGCCGCCATCGAGGGCCTCCTCATCTGCAAAGGCCCGCAACTGGTGACGGCCAATGCCAGTTTCCTGGCCCTCACCGACTGGAGCCCCGGCATCCTGCGCGGCCGCTATCTCGGCGACCTCTTCCCCGACGACGACGTCTGCAATTCGCTGCTCGACGGCTCGCAGGAGATCTTCGAATCAGAGCTTGTCATCAATGACGGCAATTCGATCCCGGTCGAACTGCTCTCGCGTCCGGTCGACTATGACGGTGCGCCGCATCTGGTCGTCGCCGTGCGCGACATCCGCGAGCGCAAGGAGGCCGAGGCCGATATCCGCCGGCTTGCCCTCCACGATGCGCTGACCGGTCTGCCCAACCGGCGCGCCTTCGCCGCCCGCCTCGACGAGGAAATCGTCGCTGCCGGCGAAACCGGCGGCCACCTCGCGCTGCTTTGCCTCGATCTCGACCGTTTCAAGGAGGTCAACGACCTCTTCGGCCACGCCGCCGGCGACAAGATGCTCAAGAACGTGGCGCGTTGCATTTCCGGCATCCTCGAGGACGGCCAGATGCTGGCCCGCCTCGGCGGCGACGAATTCGCCATCATCGCGCCGCGCCTCACGCGCCCCGAAGACGCCTCGCGTATCGCCGAGGCGATCCTGCGCGCCTTCCGCGAGGAGAACGAAAACGCCACCGCCGAAGGCCTTATGTCGACCAGCATCGGCATCGCCCTCTGCCCGGATAACGCCAGCGATCGCGAGATGCTCTTGAGCAATGCCGACGCCGCGCTCTACCGCGCCAAGTCGGAAGGCCGCGACACATGGCGCTTCTACGAGGAGACGATGGGCCTGGAGGCGCGTTCGCGCCGCCTGATGGAGCACGAGTTGCGCCATGCCGTCGCCCGCAATGAATTTGCGCTCGTCTACCAGCCGCAGAAGAAGCTCGATACCGGCGAGACCATCGGCTACGAGGCACTGCTGCGCTGGAGCCACCCCGAACGCGGCAATGTCTCGCCGGCCGTCTTCGTGCCGATCGCCGAGGAAAGCGGCATCATCGTGCCGATCGGCGAATGGGTGCTGCGCACCGCGGCACGCGAGGCTGCCGCCTGGGACCAGCCGCTGACGATCGCCGTCAACGTCTCGCCGGTGCAGTTGCACAGTCCCAACTTCGTCCAGACCGTGCACCAGGTCCTGCTCGAGACCGGGCTGTCGCCGCATCGCCTCGAACTCGAGATCACCGAGACCGCGCTGGTGCGCGACATGACGCGCGCGCTGACCACGCTCAGGCAGTTGAAGGCGCTCGGCATTCACATCGCCATGGACGATTTCGGCACCGGCTACTCCTCGCTGTCGAACCTGCGCGCCTTCCCCTTCGACAAGATCAAGATCGACGGCTCCTTCATCAAGCAGGTCGACACGAATGAGCAGGCCGCCACCATCGTCAAGGCGGTGCTCGGCATCGGCCGCGGCCTCGGCCTGCCGGTGCTGGCCGAGGGCGTGGAGACGTCGGAGGAGCTGAAATTCCTCGCCGGCGAGTTCTGCCAGATCGGCCAGGGTTACCTGCTCGGACGGCCCGGGCCTATCCCCTCCATCAACGCCGAGGATATCGTCGAAGCGGAAGTGCGGCCGCTGCGCAGGACCTCCGCCGCCTGAGGCTGCATCCACGGCGGACCTCTTTGACCCGCCGAAGGCCTGCCACGGCGCCGTTGCGCGGACGCTGCGCTCGTCGTATCGTGGGCATCGCAAGATGTTGTTCGGCTAATCAAATCTGCCGCAGAAACGACGCCCCGAGACGGAGCCGCCAGCGCTGAATCGCACCTGCAACACACGTCGAACGGAGCGCTTCCGGCGGACGGGTAGGTCATGAGCGGTTCACTGGTGCTTCTTCATCTGGCTGGTGCCGTCGCGTTGCTCTTGTGGGCCACGCGCATGGTGCGCACCGGCGTCGAGCGGGCCTACGGAAACGTCCTGCGCCAGCGTCTGCGCGTCACCTTGCGTAACCCGTTGCTTGCCGTTGTCGCGGGCGCCGCGCTTGCCGTCGCCCTGCAAAGCGCCACCGCCGTCAGCCTGCTGGTCGGGTCGTTCGCCGGCGCCGGCATCGTGTCCGCGCAGGCTGGGCTGATCGCCGTCCTCGGCGCCGATATCGGCTCCGCCATCGTCGTCAGGCTGCTCTCCTTCGACCTTGCTTTGCTGGTGCCGCTCTGCCTTGTCGCCGGTACCGTGATGTTCATGGCCACCCAGGCGCGCAACTGGCGCCAGTTCGGCCGCATCCTGATCGGCATCGGTCTCCTGATCTTGTCGCTGCGCATGATCGGCGAGGCGTCCGAGCCTCTGCGCGACAGCCGGCTTCTGCCCGTGATCGTCCGCTACCTTGCCGCCGATCCCGTCACCGCCTTTGTCGTAGCCGCGTTTGTGACCTGGCTGTTCCACTCCAGCGTCGCGGCGATCCTGCTTGTGGTCGCCCTCGCCGCGCGCGGCCTCATCCCGGCGGAGCTGGGGCTGGTCTTCGTGCTCGGCGCCAATCTTGGCGGCGGCGTCATCGCGGCCGTGCTGTCGCGCGCCATGCCCCCGGCATCGCGGGGCGTGCCGCTTGCAAACCTGATCGTGCGCGGCACGGGCGCCATGCTGGCGCTGCTCGCGATCATTCTTGTCGGCGCGCCGATCGAGCGCCTCGGCGACAGCGCGCCGCAGCAACTCATCCACGCTCACCTCCTGTTCAACCTTCTGCTTGCCATTTGCGCCATTCCGCTCACAGGTCCGGTCATGCGGCTCGCCGAGGCGTTCCTTTCGGCGAGCGCAACCAGGCCCGCCGATCTGCTGGCCGCCACGGAGGTGAGCGCCCTCAATCCCAGGGCGCTCGACAAACCGGCCCAGGCGCTCGCCAATGCCACCCGCGAGGTGGTGCGCATTTGTGAGACCATAGAGGTCATGCTGCAGCGGATCATCGAGCTTTATGCCCGGGCCGACAAGGAGGGCATCGACGCCCTCGCCGCGCTCGATGACAGGGTCGACAGGCGCCATGCGGCCATCAAGCTCTACCTAGCGAAGGTCACGGTCCATCCGCTTACCGAGGATGAGGCCCTGCGCTGCCAGGAACTGATCGGGGCCTGCGTCAAGCTGGAACAGGTGGGCGACATCATCGTGCGCAACATGCTTGTGCATGTGAGCCGCAAGATGGAGCGTGGCCTGGAATTCACCGAGGAAGGCTGGCGCGACATCACCGGCTTCCATGCTTCGGTGGCGGCGAACGCGCGGCTCGCCTTCAACGTGCTGGTCTCCCGCGACAGCGATACCGCGCGCCAGCTGGTGCGGGAAAAGGACCTGCTGCGCGACAGGGAAAAGGACTCCAACCGCGGCCATTTCGAGAGACTGCGCGAAGGCACGGTCAAGAGCCTCGAGACAAGCTCGATCCATCTCGACACGATCCGCGACCTCAAGCAGATCAATTCGCTGCTTGCCTCGATCGCCTATCCGGTGCTCGAGGAGCAGGGCATGCTGCGCGAGACGCGCCTCAAGGCTGATTCGGCCCGCTAGGACATTTCCGGGAACCGGTGCAGCCCGAACACCGGTCAGGCCACACACACATATATACGCGCGCAAACCCTGCGCCGATCGGCCGGCCTCACGTCATTTCGCCGGCGGCCATACGCGCAGAAAATCCTTCGCCGGGCCGCAGCCCGGCTGGAATGCACGACCTTTCGCCCGGCCTGGCAAAGCCGGATAAGGAGCGACCGTCGTTCATGTCCGGGGAAGCTTCGTGGAAACGCACGCTCGCAGTGTCGCCAAGGCCATCTCGTGGCGCATCACCGGCACGCTCGATACCATGCTGATCTCGCTGGTCATCACCCAGAGCTTCAAGCTCGCCGCGGCCATCGGCTTCACCGAGGTGGTCACCAAGTCGCTGCTTTATTATCTGCACGAACGCGCCTGGCTGAAGATCCCGTTCGGCCGCCACCTGGCGCAGCCCGCCACGCTGCGCCGGCGCTGAACCCCCGGGCCGCGACCGTGGCCCGGGCCCGTTGGCCCGCCCTTGCGGAGGCCAGCGAGCCTCAGGCAAGCGATACGGCCGTGAGCGCAAGCCACCGGCGCACCAGCGCCGAGGCCGCGACTGCGGTCCGGGCCCGATGGCCCGCCCCCGCGGAGGCCAGCGAGCCTCAGGCGAGCGATACGGCCGTGAGCGAAAGCCACCGGCGCACCAGCGCCGAGGCCGCGACTGCGGCCCGGGCCCGTTGGCCCGCCCCCGCGGAGGCCGCGAGCAAAGCGAGCTTGGCCGTGAGCGAAAACGAACGGCGCGAGAAAACCCGTGAGCGAGAAAAAACCTCTACCGCAGCATGCCGCGCACGATGCCGCTCGCCTGGCCGAAATCCATCTTGCCGGGGTATTTTTCCTTGAGCGCGTTCATGCACTTGCCCATGTCGCGCAGCCCGTCGGCGCCGACATCGGAAATCACCTGCTGGCAGGCGCGCTTGACGGCTTCCTCCTCCAGCGGCTGCGGAAGGAAGCCCTTGATGACGACGATTTCCTCTCGCTCCTGCTCGGCGAGTTCGAGCCGCCCGGCTTCCTCGTAGACGCGCGCCGATTCGACGCGCTGCTTGATCATCTTCGCCAGCACGGCGAGGATGTCCTCGTCGCTCACCGGATCCTTGCCGGCGCCGCGGTTGGCGACGTCGCGGTCCTTGATTGCCGCCTGGATCAGGCGGATCGTCGACAGCCGGCGTTTGTCCTGCGATTTCAGCGCCTGTTTCAGCGCTTCCGCGATTTTCTCGCGCATCGGATCATTCTCCATTCGCGGCCATGCACAATAGCGCCCGGACCGCGCCGAGGCAAACCGTTTGTATCAGTGCAAACCGTTGTTTTCGCTGACTAAAACTTTTGCCCTAAGGTCAATCTTCCGCAATTGACCGGCATCGGCGCTTGCCTTATTGTCCGCGCCTTGCATGGACATTCCACTACGCACGGGACGGGACGCTTGCCCTTGTCGCGTGCGTTTCGTCGCGCCATATGGCCCCGCGCGGGCCGGCTTTCAAGATGGCGTCGGCCGGCCTGACGGAGATTTGAGATGGCTTCAGCGAACGCGCCCTGGACGGCGGTCAAACCCACCGCCCTGCTTGTCCTTGCCGACGGCACCGAGATCGAAGGCCGCGGCCTGGGTGCGGAAGGCAGCGCCGTCGGCGAGGTCTGCTTCAACACCGCGCTCACCGGCTATCAGGAGATCCTCACCGATCCCTCCTATGCCGGCCAGATCGTCACCTTCACCTTCCCGCATATCGGCAATGTCGGCGCCAATGACGAGGACATCGAGGACCTGACCCCGGCCGCGCGCGCCGGCGCCGTCGGCGCCGTCTTCCGCTCCGACATCACCGAGCCCTCCAACTACCGCTCCGCCGGCCATCTCGACGCCTGGCTCAAGCGCCGCGGCATCGTCGCCATCGGCGGCATCGACACCCGCGCCTTGACCGCGCTGATTCGCGAAAAGGGCATGCCCAATGCCGTTGTCGCGCACGCCGCCGACGGCGTCTTCGACCGCGTTGAGCTGCGCCGCCGCGCGGCGGAATGGTCCGGCCTCGTCGGTCTCGATTTGGCCAGGGAGGTCACCTCCGGCCAGAGCTCGACCTGGACCGAGACGCCCTGGGTCTGGGACGAGGGTTTCGGCGCCCAGCAGGACCCGAAGATGCACATCGTCGCCATCGACTACGGCGTCAAGCGCAACATCCTGCGGCTGCTCGCCGGCCTCGGCGCCGAGGTCACCGTCGTGCCGGCCACCACCACCGCCGAGGACGTGCTCGCCATGCACCCCGACGGCATCTTCCTGTCCAACGGCCCCGGCGACCCGGCCGCCACCGGCGAATACGCCGTGCCGGTGATTCGCGAACTGCTCGACAGCGGCATCCCAACCTTCGGCATCTGCCTCGGCCACCAGATGCTGGCGCTGGCGCTCGGCGCCCGCACCGTCAAGATGCATCAGGGCCATCATGGCGCCAACCACCCGGTCAAGGACCACACCACCGGCAAGGTCGAGATCGTGTCGATGAACCACGGCTTCGCGGTCGATTCGGCCTCGCTCCCCGACACGGTGGAGGAAACCCACGTGTCGCTGTTCGACGGCTCCAATTGCGGCATCGCGCTCAAGGGCCGGCCGGTGTTTTCGGTCCAGCAGCATCCCGAGGCCTCGCCCGGCCCGCAGGATTCGCACTACCTCTTCCGCCGCTTCATCAACCTCGTTCGCGAGCGCAAGGGCGAGCCCGCACTCGCCGAGCGCTAGGGCAATTCCAGGAAAAGCTGAAACCGACTTTCCGTCCGGAATTGCGCAGAAACAAGCGGCGTTCGACGCTTCTGTGAAGCGATGAACGGCTCTAGGCCCAGGCTGGCAATCCCTCAGCGCGATCGCACCTCGACGGGAAACACCATGACCGCGGTGAGCGGGCTTTTCTGGTCTGGCCTCAGATAGTTGCGCACGCCGGATACCGCACTCGTCGCGAATATCCTCTGGCCCTTCGCCACCATCTCGCTTGCCGGTGCCGTGGCGCCGGGGCCGGCACCCGCGCCGAAGCCGCCCAGCCGCACGATGCCCTGGCGCGGCAGCAGGCGCCCGAGGCTGGCCGGGTGCAGCAGCGCCCGTGCCGTCAGCATCTCGCTGGCGCCGGTGAACTCCTCGAGCGGCACGAAGGCGCTCCCCGGGACCTGTTCCCTGGCCACCAGTACCACGCGTTCGAGGCCCACTGGGTCGTCGCCGAAGCGCGCGATCCGCATCCTTTCGCGCCCCCTGGCGTCAAGCCACTCGGTCGTCAGGAAGGAGGTCGTCCCGGCCGCGTCCAGGTACAGGAAGTTGAACTCCAGCGGCCGCTCGAAATTGCTCGCAATCTCCACGGCGAAAATCTCGTCCGGATAGACGATCGGGATGGCACCGGCGGTTATCGGCTCGATCCTGCCGTCACGTTCGATCTGCACCTTAACCTCGAAGGCGCCGGGCGCCAGCATCGGAGCCGCCGGCGCGGTGTCGAGGCCGACCGTGCGCGCGCCGAACAGCATGAAGGAGGCCCAGATCGTCGGGTCGGGCCAGCGCAGGCGGGCCTCGTCCTGGGTGCGTCGCAACGCCTCGGCGGGCGGAAGGCGCGAGATGTGCTCGGCAAACCGCGCCATGATCCAGGACGTCGCCTCGTCGTCGACGTTCCACAGGCTGGCGACGACGCTGCTGGCGCCTGCCACGATGAAGGCGCGGGCGAGCCCGATGACGCCTGCCTGCAGCGGGCTGCCCAGCCCGGTCTGGCAGGCGCTGAGCACCACGAGAGGCGCCTTCGTCAGCGGCAGCGCCTGGATTTCGCGCGCGGTCAGCCGCCCGTCGGAAAGCGCCAGGAAGCTGCCGTCCATCGGGTCCGAGGCGCTGCTCATGCCGTGCGCGGCGATGTGGATATATTCCGCGTCGACGAGCCGCTGCTTCAGCGTCGCGACGGTGACGTCGCCGCCCACCAGCGGCAGCGTGCGGAAATGCTCGGCAACGGCGCGCGCCTCGTCGGCCGCGCCGGGCAGGCGCGGAAATATCCAGGTCGGGTCGCCGGTGGCGTCCGGATCGCCGGCAATGGCTTGCGGCGCGATCGGCGCCGGCTCCGCCGCGCCGGCGGCCGGATGCATGCCGAAGATGTTGCCGTCGACGATCGACTTCATCGACTCCTCGATGGTCACCATGGTCGAGGCCACGATCGGCGTTCCGTCGCCATTCGGGTCGAGGGCACCGAAGGGTACGGTGCCGATGTTGAGGGCCGGCAGGATCGTCAGGCTGGACAGCGTTTCGACCTCGCTCGCGAACTCCGCGAAGAGAGCCCTCGACATCGCCTCCAGCCGCGGTTCCAGCGCATCGTCGGCATCAGTCGGCAGGAGCCGCAACGGCGCGACACTGCGGGTCTCGCCACCTCCTGCCCGCGGACGCGGGCTGCGCGCAGGGTTGGCGCTGCGCAGCGTCAGCACAGCCAGCGTTTCCTCGATCATTCGCGAAAGCGCTTCGGGGCTTTCGACAGGAAGCCTGAAGACGGCGTCGGGCTGGATGGTGGGCACCCCACGCGCCGCGTCGGCCTCCATCCGGCCGCGCTCCCAGAAGTAGCCGCAGATGGCCTCGCCGTCGGTATGGTAGAAGATCAGCCCGTTGCGCTCTTGCGCCCCCGGCATCGTGGGATAGCGCAGATAGGCGAGAATGGCCCCGCGCGCGTCGTTCGGTATCAGTTCCCAGTCGCCGATCGGCGAGCCACGCGTGAGGCGCAGGTCGACATATTGCGCCCCGGACAGGCGCGCCGCCTCGTCAAAGCTGCGGCACTCGGCCGCCGCTGATGCGGCGACCGTCGAAATGGCGGCCAGGATCGCCATCCCCAGCGCGCTAGATGCGTTTCGCAGTGATCGTTTCAGCCTGTCTGCCCTCGCCTTCCCCTGCCCGGCAGTTTGCCGCGCAGGTCGCGAAAGACAAGGCCTTTCCGTCGCCGGGCTGCTACGAAGCGATCCTCAGCCGCACCACGCGGTCGCGGATCTTCCCGAACACCTCGTCGAGCTGCGAGCGCGACGGCGCGTCGAAGAAATGCGCCGAACTTGACGCGCAGTCCTTCAGCATCATGCCCGTCTTCACGTCGGGCTCTTCGAGCCGGATCGTATAGACGATCATGTTCTGCGCCTTGGCGTTGTCGCAGGCCTTCATGGTCTTTGCGTTCATCAGCTTGTTGGTGTCGGAAGACGACCCCGCCGATATCCCGATGCGACCGTCGACCAGGTAGCCATGGCTCGAATAGGACGAGCCGAGCTTGTGGCTCTTGTTGCCGAACACGTTGGAGCCGTCGGTCAGCACGATCATGATCTTCTCGACGCCGATCTCCTTGCGGTCGCGGCCTTCGGTGAACGGCTCGTGCGGCGACAGCACGCGCATGCCCCAGGCGACGCCCTCCATGATGTTGGTGGTGCCGTTGGCCTCGAGCGACTTCACCTTCTTCTTGATCGCGCCGAAGTCGTTGTTGAGCGGCATGATCGGCTGCGTCACGCAGTCCTTGTTGGGGCCCTTGCCGCCCGACATTTTGGTCGCGGGCTTCAGCCACTCCAGGGCGGGATTCACCGGATCGAGGACTTCGGTGACGCCGTATTTCAGGAGCTTCTTGGCCTGGCCAGGTGCGGAATTGTCCAGCGGATCGGCGTCCGACTTGATGTAGGAGTTCGAGAAACCGTCTTCCTCCGGTTCGTCGATCGAAAACGCCGGCACGAAAAGGCTCGCCTTGTCGCTCTTGGTCGGCTCCGTGTCCTCGACGTCATGCGCAGCCTTGCCGTCGGCGTAGCGTGTTTCCACGCAGCCGGCCCATCTCTCGCCCAGGTGCTGGAACAGTTCGAAACGGCTCAGGTTCTTCTTGAGTTCGACCTGCGGAAAATCGGCCTTGCCCTTGAGGTCCAGCCATTCGGCGCCGGTCTTGTTCATGATCTTGCCGTTCTTCTTGAAGTCCGGCCCGAAATGCGGTCCGACATTGACGAAATTGGCGAAGGGAACGACCGCGAATTTCAGCTTGTCCTTGCCCTTGACCTGCGCCGACATGGTGTCGATCAGGCCGATGACGGCATCCTTCATGGCGGCCAGCTTGCCGCCGGCCATCGAGCCGGTCGTGTCGAGCACCAGCGCGATCTCGTAATTGGTATAGGCAAGGTCTGCGGCCGAGGCCGCCGAAACTTCCCAGTCCTCATAGCCGAGCAGCTTGCCGAATGTCAGCCCGGCGCGGGCATCGGCCGCCACTTCGACGCGCGGGCCCTTGCGCGCGATCTTGATGTTGGCATAGCGCGGGTCGAAATTCGCCTCCAGGAACCGCTGCGCGATCCTGTGCGCTTCGGCGTCCGACAGCCCTTCGCCCTCGCGTGCGATCGCCAGCGCGGCGGTGTCCATCGCCTGCTGCAATTGCGCCTGGCGCGAACTGATCGCGGCAAGATCGACAGCCATGCCGCCGGCAAGCGCCACCGGCACCGTGACCAGCGCCATCAGCATCGCGTAATTGCCGCGTTCGTCGCGGCGAAACCGCTGCAGGAAAGATCGGAACATGCCATAACCCCCATAGCAACTGATCGGCGCATTCTAGGCCTGTCGGTTTAAGGGGGCGCTAAGGCAAATGCTTAGCGCCCGCCTAACGGGGAAATGACAATTTCATCATTTTGCCGGGCCGCGTCCTCGTCAAACACATTGCGCGGCCGGCCGGCTCAGCCGAGATAGATTGCCTTCGCCTCGACCGAGGCCGCGGAAGCGGCCGTCTCGATGACGGCCAGCACGTCTGAGTCGCTGGCCTGCTGCACCTCGATCGTGGCGCCCTGGTCCACGAAATTGTAGGAGGACGAGGTGCCCTCGAGGACGAGGAAGTCCCCGGTCGTCGTCGAGGTGCTGAAATCCTTGATCGTGGCAAACTCGGTTCCGAGATAGAAGCGCACGTCCTCGTTGCCGAGGTAGAAGAAGTCGCTCCCCGATCCCCCATAGAGCGTGTCGTTGGTGTCGGATTCGCCGCGGGCGTCGACGCCGAAGATGACATCGTCGCCTCCGCCGCCGAAGACCGTGTCGGAACTCAGGCCACCAATGATGAGGTCGTTGCCGTTGCCGCCGAACAGGACATCGAGCGACGTGCCGCCGAACAGCACGTCGTCGCCGTCCTGGCCCTCGAAGATGCCCCGGTCGCCCCGGCCGCGGATGATGTCGTCGCCGGGTCCGCCGCGCATGTGGTCGCCGCCGAAGGAGCCGGCCGTGAGCAGGTCGTTGCCCTCGCCGCCATCGAGGATATCGGTGTCGTTGCCGGCGCTCAGCGTGTCGTCGCCGGCGCCGCCGATGATCTGGTCGTCGCCGATACCGCCCTCAAGCACATCGTCCCCGTCCCCGCCGAAGATCGAGTCTTCCCCGTCGCCGCCGTCGACCCGGTCGTCACCGTCGCCCGCCACGATGAAGTCGTTGAGGTCGCCGCCGAAGATCAGGTCGTCGCCGCCGAGCCCGAAAAGCTGGTCGAAGCCGTCGCCCCCATCGATGAGGTCGTTCGTGTCGCTGCCGGTCAGGGTCTGGCTGGACGTCGTGCCCGGCAGCGCCTGCATGAGCGTCAGTTCGCCGCTCACCGTGTCGCGCATGATCAGTTCGACGATGCCGTCATTGTCGAAGTCGCCGCCGCCCTCGAACTGGATATTTGCGAATGAGGGGGCATCGTAGATGGCGCGGCCGATCTCGCTTGTGCCGTTGGTGAAGACGACTTCGATGCTGCCCTTGTCGAAGCCTGTAGCATCCCGGTAGAGAAAGTCGGGATCGCCATCGCCGTTGAAATCGCCGCTCATGACAAACTCGTTGCCGGCATTGACCGTGAAGCTGTCGGTGACCGAGCGCACACCATCGACGTGGTTCGTGATGTCGAACTGGTTGGCGGAGTCATCGAACCAGAGGCTTTTGAACGTGTCGAAGTCCGTCCCGTCGAAGGCGGCGAGCAAGGTATCGTCCGTTGTGTAGCCGGACGCAAAGCTGCTGGTACCCGGCACTGACGCGCCGTCCATCTCGAAGATCAGCAGGTTGGCGTTGGTGTTGATGAAATAGATGACGTCGTCCTTGCCGTCGCCGTTGAGATCGGTCGCCGCGCGGGCGTCGGCGATCGAGGAGGCGGACGCGCTGTTGGTGATCGCACCGGTGCTGCTCAGAAGCACCTTGTTGGTGCCGACAGCCTGATCGCGCAGATAGGGATCGGCGCGGCCGTCGCCGTCGAAATCACCGACAATGGCGACTTCGTGATCGCTGACCGAGGGCAGAATGTCGGTAGCGACCGTGGAGGTGCCATCCTGCTGCCACAGCACCAGGCTCTGGTCGGCGATGTTCTGCCACAGAATGTCGCCAAAGGGCGCGCCGTTGATGTGCAGCGTCGAGGCGATCTGCCAGGTGCCGTCGGTGAAGTTGGGTGTTGAGACCATGACGTCCTCCTACGGTGGAAATGCGCGCCGGAGGACCCCACGCCCCGCGCGGCGCTGGGTCAGTGTAACGTTCGAATGGGTCAGGTCACCTCTTATCTCGCCGGCGTAACCTCGTGGTGAGCGATCGCTAAAATTTTAGCTCCAAGCCCAAAGGGGTCTTTAGATATCGCTGCTAGCGTCCCGCCAGGGAGTCTGGCATGCAATTGGAAAGAAAGCGGATCTTTCTGCGTTCACTCGCCGTGACCGCCATCGCGGTGACGGCAACCTTCGGCCTGTCCTTTCCCACGCGCTGGATCCTGGGCATGCCGATCGACTGGCTGGCCTGGATCGAGTGCGTGGTGATCCCGGTCGTCATCGCCTTTCCGGTCTCCTGGTTCATCTTCTCCCAGGCCGAGGCGCTGCGCCGCGCCAACTGGCTCCTCACGCAGTCGCACAACGACCTGGAGAGCGCCCACAAGCGCCTCACCTTTGTCTCCCGCCACGACCAGATGACCGGCCTGCTCAATCGCGACGGCTTTCTCGACCGCCTCGAACGGGCCGTCGGGCGCGGCAGCGAGGGCTTTCTGCTCGTCGTCGATGCCGATCACTTCAAGCAGATCAACGACAGATATGGTCACCCCAAGGGTGACGAGGCCTTGCGCAAGATCGCGCAGGCGCTGCGCTACTCGGTGCGTTCCTCCGACGCCGTCGGGCGCATCGGCGGCGAGGAGTTCGCCATCTTGCTTACCGGCATCGACCGGCGCGAGGCCGAGCAGCTCGCCGAACTGACCCGCCGCCATGTCGAGCTCATCCCCTGGGAGGGCGAGAAGGGCGAGCGCCACCGGCTCACCGTCAGCATCGGCGGAGCCGACCTTCGCCGGCACGGTGCCAACGCTTCGGAAGCCCTGCGGGTGGCCGACCGCTGCCTCTATGCAGCCAAGAACCGCGGCCGCAACCAGGTCGTCTTCGACTACATCGCCGAAGCGGTGGCCTGATCGGCTACTCCATTTGCCGCCGCTACATTAGCAATTAACGTTACGTAAGGAAATTGAGGCCAGGCTGCTGCCGTCGACCTTTGTCGGCAAGCGGGACCGGCCACTTTGCAACACCCCGCATCGATCGAGAGCCGGCCGGTCCCGCCCAGACGCGCGCCACCCAGCCGCGCGCCGCCCCTATGACAGCCGTTCTGATATGACCGCGGTCACCGTTCCGAGTTCCCTGATCGCTTCCCTCGACAATTCGCCATCCAGATAAACGGCATCGTAGGCCGTCATCAACGCAAGGGACACGATCAGGATCACCCATCTCATGAAAGAAAGATGGACTGCCAACCTTTAATAAAAACTTAGCCGGACAAAGTCCTAGACCGGGCTGTTGAACGTGTCGCAGGCGTCGAGCTGGCCGCTTTCCAGCCCGCGCGCGAACCATTCGCGGCGCTGCGCCGAGGTTCCGTGGTTGAAGCTCTCAGGCACGACATAGCCCTGGGTTCGCCGTTGCAGCGTGTCGTCGCCGATCTGGTTGGCGGCGTTCAGCGCCTCGTCGATGTCGCCGGCGTCGAGCAGCCCCTTCTGCGCGGTGTAGTGTGCCCAGATGCCCGCGAAGCAGTCGGCCTGCAGTTCCACCCGCACCGACATCTGGTTGGCTTCGACCTGGCTCATCGTCTGCCGCATCTGGTTGAATTTCGGCAGCACCCCGATCAGGTTCTGCACGTGATGGCCGACCTCGTGCGCGATCACATAGGCCTGCGCGAAGTCGCCCGAGGCGCCAAAGCGCCGGTCGAGTTCGCCGAAGAAATCGAGGTCGAGATAAAGCTTGCGATCGCCGGGACAATAGAACGGGCCCGAGGCAGCCGAGGCGAAGCCGCAGGCCGAACGCACCTGGCCGGAGAAGATCACCATGGTCGGCTCGGCGTAGTTCTGGCCCTCGGCCTGGAAGATGCCGTTCCAGACATCCTCGGTCTCCGCCAGCACGACGCTGGCAAACTTCGTCGTCTCGTCCTGGGCTGAGGTGGTTTGCGTCTGTCCGCCGCCGGACGGACCCGCCGGCCCCTGCGACAGCATCTCCAGAGGGTCGATGCCGCAGGCGCGCAGCGCGAAGAACACCACCACCAGGATGATGATGCCCGAGAGCCCGCCACCGCCGGCCCCGCGTCCCACCGGCAACCTGATGCCGCCGCCGCGGCCCGGACCGCCGCCGAAGCCGCCACCACGTCCGCGCCGGTCTTCCACATTCGAGCTTTGCCGTCTGCCGCGCCACCGCATGCCGAACCTCCTCGCAAGTCCGCTGCGCCCGCCACCGGGTGGAACGCATGTTTGCTTAAACAACTATTTGTGTCGCCATCGCGTCAAGTCGAGTGCCGCGACATCGGTGTTCTGCGGCCGCAAACGGCCCTCGCCCCCGGCCTGGCACCTGCGGCCCTTTGCTGGCTCAATGCAAGGAGCGTTTTGGGGCGTTGCCCTCCTGCCGGCAGGCGCCCCATGACGCAGGGTCATGGAACCTGGTGGAGCGGACACACAAGCCACGCTTTCGGCTGGCCGATATTCGGGACGTCCGGGGAAAGAGGCTTGCTGCGATGAGCGAACTGATTGTTTGGACCTATGACTGGGTGCCTGAGGGTCCGCGCGGTTTTGTGCGCGACCTGAGGCTGAGATGGGCGTGCGAGGAAGCCGGCCTCGGCTATTCCGTCCGCACGGTCCCATTCGACGATCGCGGGCCCGACCATCTGGCGCGTCAGCCCTTCGCCCAGGCCCCGTTCCTGAGCGATGGCGAACTGGAAATGTTCGAGAGCGGCGCCGGGCTGCTGCACCTTGCCCGAAAGAGCGAAAAGCTGATGCCGCGCGATCCGGCGGGCGAGGCCCAGACACTGCAATGGACGATCGCCGCCCTCAACTCGATCGAGATGGTGGCGGTGCCCTGGTGGTTTCTGGAAGTGACCGGCGCCAACGACAATGGCCTTGCCGGCTGGCTCGAAAGCCGCCTCGATCACATGGAGCGGGTGCTGAACGAGCGCCAATGGCTGGCCGCCGATCGCTTCACGGTCGCGGACCTCCTGATGGCCGACGTCCTCCGCGTCCCCAGGGTGCGCGCCTTCGGCAACCGTCCGGCGACCGAGGCCTATGTGGCGCGGATCACCGACCGCCCAGCGTTCAGAAAGGCCCACGCCGATCAGCTGGCGCATTTCGCCGCGACCGACGGGAGGCGGGCCGAAAAAGGCTAAACCCGGCGGGCGGCGACGGTCCTGCCGCCGTGGCGCCCCCGTGTCGCGTCTGGCCGTCAGCGCAACAGCAAGACCCGCAGGCTGCGGCTGTAGACCTGGACCTCGACCAGCGGCGTGCCGTTCATGATCGCCTGACGTGTCGGCCCGTCGATGGCGCCCGGCCTTTCCAGCATCCTTTGCATCTGCGCCCGCGCCTCCGCGGTGCCGAACCACGGGTCGTCGTCATCCTCGGAATCGACGACGCCGAACTTGTGGTAGTTGGCGCGATCCTGCCGCACCACCTGCGCCGCGTTGTCGAGCGGATAGTTGTCACTGGCACGGTGATCGTCGGGCGAAAGCCGGGCGACGTAGGATCCGAAATATTCGTCTGCGCCGGCCGGCAATGCGCCCGACGCCAAAACGGCCGCCGTCACCAGCGCCGCGCAAAAGTTGTGTACCCTCATGTCATCGCCCTTCCCGGATTCGCCGCGCCGCCGGGGTGGAGCGCACGTCCGGCATCGACAGAATATCCGTGTGGACGCCGCGTCAAGCCGGTGAAGTCAGCGTGCGTTGCTCTGGCCTCCCGCCCGGCGCAACCCGCACCCTCCGCGCGTCGGCTGCCACGCTGCGCCGATATCGCGCGCCAGCGCCGCATTGCCCGGCTTCGCAACACCGTTTCCGTCACCCTTCAGGTAGAGCACGACCCGCAGCCGGTTCTTTCGCGAAAGCGCGTCGGCCACCATCTCGTCGCCGAGGATGATCCTGCGCCCGTATGCCTGGCGGCTCGCAAGGGCCAATCCCGGCCTGGCATGATCCACCAGTTCGGTGCAGAAGAGCCGGTCGTTGTCGTCGCCGTCGAAATGGAAATCGAAGGGCTCGCCGAGGTGCCGGGCGAGCTCTGCCGCCGCCCGTTGTCGGGTCCGCCGGCTGCCGTCGACGCGCCTCAGGATCGCCACACGGTCGACATTCAGGACCGTTTCCGGTCGCGAAAGGTGCACACCATTGTAATCGGCCTCGACGAACACCTTGCCGGCCCTGATGTCGGCCTGGTGGGGCAGAAACGCCCCATGCTCCCAGATCCCGAGCCGGCGCAGTTCGGTTTCCGTGCCCAGATAGGTTGCCGCATGCGGGAACAGCCCCGGCAGCGTATGACCGGAAAGGCGGCCCTTGGAACTCACGACAACGATATCGAGAGGTCTCAGGGTTTCCGTGATCAGCCGCATGGCTTCGGTATCGCCGGCCAGATACCCCTCGCGCCACACCACCCTGCCGACGACATGGCCGATCACCGGTGCGGCCGGTTCGGCCAGCGCCACCAGCCAGGCCGGAGTTCGTTCCGCGCCTTCGCAGCAGCCGGCCAGCGGATTGTCGCCATGCGGTGGCGCCTTGCGCGGCGGATGGGCGCATGCGGACAGGCCGAGGACGAGCGCAAGCCCTACCATCGCCGCCCGGAACGGGAGTGTGCGCCGCGAAGCTACGATCTGGGGTTTCATCTGGCGACGCCCGGATGCGAAGCGGGTGTCAGCGCAGGACGCGGACCTTGACGCTGCGGCTGAACACCTGGACCTCGATCAGCGGGTTGCCGTTCATGATCGCCCTGCGCGTTCCGCCGCTCATCGCCCCTCGCTTTTCGAGCATGGACTGCAATCGCGCCCTCGCCTTGTTGCTGCCGAACCAGGGATCGTAGTCGTCCTCGGCGTCGCCGGTGCCGAAGCGGTGGAAATTGGCGCGGTCCTGCCTGACCACCTGCGCCGCATTGTCGAGCGGATAGCCGTCGCTGGCATAATGGTCGTTCCCCGAAATCCGCGCGACATAGGATCCGAGATAGGTATCCGCCTGCGCCCCCGGCGCGCTGCCGGCCAACAGTGCAGCGCCGAGTGCGCCAGCGATGAAGCTTCGTCTCGACAACATGGCAAGTCCTCCGTCCGTCCGAAAGCTCGTTTATGCCGGGCGTGGGAGGGGTTGCCCTTGATCAGGGTCAATACCGTGCCGCGTCGCCAGAAAGACATCGCTCGTCCTTGGCTGGTGCAAGCGGCCTCGCGAAACGCTATAAGCGGGCCGGAGGCACCACCTTGTCCGATCTGGCCGACATCAAGGCGTTCTATGCCCGTCTGATGGCCGCTTCCAGCGGCTCGACCGACCCGCGCCTGGAGCGCATTTTCGCGCTGGTCCCGCGCGAGGCCTTCCTGCCGCCGGGCCCGTGGACGGTGTTCGCCGGCGGGCGCCCCGTCGAGACGCCGAGCGCCGATCCCGCGCATCTCTACCAGAACGTGCTGGTGGCGCTGAACCGCGCCAAGAGCATCAACAATGGCGAGCCCTTCCTGCATGCCGCCTGGATCGGCCGCGTCATGCCGCAGCCGGGCGAGATCGTCTGCCATGTCGGGGCCGGCACCGGCTATTACTCCGCCATCCTGTCGATGCTGGTGCTGCCGGCCGGCATGGTGCACGCCTACGAGATCGACCGCGACCTCGCCCGCCATGCGCGCGACAATCTCGAGCCGTTCGAAAACGCCCATGCGCTGTCCGGCGACGCGGTCGCCGCCGAACTCCCGGCCTGCGACATCATCTATGTCTCGGCCGGCCTCGCCGCGCCGCCGCTGGCCTGGCTCGACAGCCTCAACCCCGGCGGCCGCATGGTGTTTCCATGGCGCCCGGCGCCCGATGTCGGCCTCGCCGTCGTCGTCAGGCGCCGGCCGGGCGGCGCGTTTTCCTGCGAACCCTTCATGGGCTCGTGGTTCATCCCGTGCGCCGGCGCCGAATCGGAGCGCGACGCCGAGCGGCAGCCTTCGCGCATGGAGGGCTGGGCCACGCGCTCGCTCTGGCGCAGGGTCGAGCGCGAACCGGACGAGACCGCCACCGCCATCTTCCGCGACATCTGGTTTTCGGCCGCTCCGCGCGGCGATTGACCGCCGCCCGGCTCAGGCGTTCTCGAGCGCCGCCACCATCCGCGCAAGCATGGCCAGATAGGCGTCCCGTTCCGCCTCGCTCAGTCCTGAAAGCGCCTGCCTGTTGACGGCGTCGACCGCCGCCCGCACTGCCGGCACCCTGGCCAGTGCCGCCGGCGTCAGCGACACCAGCGCGCTGCGCTTGTCCTTCGGGTCCGGTGCGCGCCGCACCAGCCCGTCGCGCTCCATGCGCGACAGCGTCGCCGCCATGGTCGGCTGCTCGATCGCCGCCGCGGCGGCCAGCGCCTTCTGGGTCATCGCCTTGCCGTCGCCGAGCGCGAAAAACACCGGCAGGTGGCCCGACGACAGGCCGTGCTCCTTGAGCCGCCGGTCGATCGCGCGGGCCAGAAGCCGCGCTGCCCAGTTGGTCATGTAGCCGGCGGAGCGCTCACGCACGAATGTCATTTTACATAGCTTGCTATTTATTTACATTGCATGCTATATAAACCCGCGAACGCCCACCGATCAAGGAGGTTCGCCATGTCGTGGAAAAGTTCCCGCCAGGCCTATGGCAGCGTCGCCATCGCGCTGCACTGGTTATCCGCCCTCTTCGTCATCGTCCTTGTCGCCTCGGGGCTGCGGCTCGAGGCGCTGGCCGGCAGCCCCGGCGCAATCCCCGTGCTGCGCGTCCACGTGATGACCGGCCTCGCCGTCGCCGCGCTCACCATCGCGCGCCTTCTGTGGTGGATTGTCGCCGACCGCCGACCTGAACCGCCCGCGGGCCAGCCCCGCTGGCAAATCCGTGCCGCCCATGCGGTGCACCTTGCCTTCTACCCGCTGATCCTCGCCGCCGCCGCCAGCGGCATCGCCACCATCGTGCTTTCCGGAGCTGCCCCGATCCTCGTTTCCGGCGCCGGCGCCCCTTTGCCGGATTTCACCACGCTGCCGCCACGTGCCGCGCATGGCCTCATCGTCTGGGCGCTGATCGTGCTCGCCGTCCTTCACGCCGCCGCCGCGCTCTACCACCAGTTTGCCCGCCGCGATCGTCTGATGGTGCGCATCCTGCCCGATCGCCAGTTCCGGGACCTGCAACCATGACGCTCCGCCTCGCCGCCAACGTCCTCGCGGTCTGCGCCAGTGCCGCCTTCGCCGGTGCCATGCTCTTCATCGCCCTGGCGCTGGTCGCCTACTGGAAGAGCCTTTCACCCGCAGCCTTCGTCGACTGGTTCGCCGCCAACAGCCATTTCATCGGCCGCGCCATGCCGGTCTTCATCCTGCCGGCACTGCTCGGCCTCGCCGCCTCGGCCTGGCTCGACTGGCAGGCTCCGGCGTCCCGTTGGCTCTGGCTCGGTGCGCTTGCGGCGATCCTTGCCGTGCTGGCCGTCACCGGGCTCTTCCACCTGCCTGCCAATGCCCGCATCGCGGCAGGCGCCGTCGCGCCCGATGACATACCCGCCCTGCTCGACCGCTGGCTGTGGCTCCACGTCGCCCGCATCCTCTTTGCCTTCGCCGCCGCCATTCTTGCGATCCTCGCGATCGCCCGCTGAGCGCGCTTGCGTGCCAAGCGGGGTCGGCGCCCCTATACTGCCACGAAGACGGGACACATTGAGCCTTCATCCAGGGCGGAGCGCCGATCTTGCTTCGAATGGGGTTGAAATGGTGCGGGGGCACCGCGGTACTGGCGTTTGCCCTGCTGCTGGCGGTAGCGCTCGCGCCGCGCGCCTTAGCCGCCGATCCGCTTTCCGGCGTCGCGCTGGTGATCGGCAATGGCGACTACGCGCATCTGCCGGCGCTCGCCAATCCCGAGGATGATGCCGACGCGGTAGAGGAACTGCTTTCCGATCTCGGCTTCGATTCGGTCCGCCGCACCGACCGCGACGCCGAAGACCTCGCCCGCGATCTCGACCGCTTTGTCGAGGATGCTGCCGAGGCCGACGTCGCCGTGCTTTATTACGCCGGCCACGGCATCGAGGCCGGCGGCGAGAATTTTCTGGTGCCCATCGACGCCGACCTGTCGGCGCTGGAGGCCGCTTCCGAACGCCTGGTGCCGCTTTCGGAAGTGCTTGCCCGCCTGCGCGAGACCGTGCCGGTCACCATCCTCTTGCTCGACGCCTGTCGCGACAATCCGTTTCCGCCCGGCGCCACGCTGAAGCTTGCGGCCGGCGCCGAGCCCTTGCCGATTTCCGCCGGCGGCCTTGCCGAGACACGTGGCGCCAGGGCGCTTTCCGCGTCCGACGACGCTGAAAACTTCGGCGTGGTGATCGGCTTCGCCGCCGAGCCGGGCAAGCCAGCCCTCGACGGCCAGCCGGGCGAACACAGCCCCTACGCCGCCGCGCTGACCAGACACCTTGCCGCGATGGCCGGCGAGGAGTTCGGCACCGTCATGCGCATGGTCGCCGAGGAGGTCTACTTGAAGACCTCCGGCCGCCAGCGGCCATGGGTCAATGAAAGCCTGCGCCGGCTGCTTTTCTTCGGCGAGACGCCGGCGCCGCTCGCCGGCCCCGAGGGCGAGATCCTTGCCGAACGCCGCCAACTGCTCGTCACCATCGCCGCCCTGCCCGACTTCGAGCGCCGTCAGGTCGAGCGTGTCGCCGCCGACGGCGGCGTGCCGATGGACGGCGTCTACGCCATGCTCAAGGCGCTCGGCAGCAACGCCCCCGACGATCCGGCCGAACTCGACGCCGTCCTGCGCCGGCAGGCCGAACAGCTGAAGGCGTTCCTGGCCGAGCGCCGCATCATCGAAAATCCCGATCCGGAACTGGCGCGGCTCGCCGCGCTCACCGACCATGCCGTGGCCGAAGGCGCCATCGCCGCCGCCCGCCGCCTGCGGGGCGAGGTCGACCGCCGCATTGACGAGCTCTCCGCCGTCATCGAGCGCGAGGAGGACCTGATCCGCGCCCGGCGCACCGAGTTCGCCGCCGAATATGCCAGAAGCGCCGAAATCAGCGCGCTCGTCTTCGACCACGGCGAAGCCGCCCGCTACTACGCGCGTGCCGCCGACCAGGTCGCACGTTGGGACGACACGCTCGCCCTTTCCTACCGGCTCAGGGAAGTCGAGGAGCGGATCCGCAGAGGCCGGGTCAGCGGCGATCGTGAAAGCCTGGAACTCGCGGCAGCGCTTGCCCGCGATCTGGTCGCCGAGACCCGTCATGCCCCGCAACAGTCCGCAGAGGCCCGGCTGGCCCTGGCCGGTGCGTTTTATGCCATCGCGGTTCGCGAACCTGGAACCGCCGGCCTCGCCCCGGTGACCGCCCTCATCCGCCAGTCGCTCGACGCACTTCCGGCCGGGCGCAGCCGGGCGCTGGCCTACCAGCGGATCGGCGACATCGAACTCGAAATCGGAACCAGAGGCGGCCGGGACGACGCAGCGCTCGACCGGGCGATCACCGCGTACCGGCAGGCGCTGCGCGAGGTCGATGCCGAACACGATGCCCGCGAATGGGCGGACATCCAGCTCAACCTCGCCTCGACACTCCTGCAGCGCGCACTGGCCGATATCGACGTCGATCTGGTCCGCGAAGGCATCGCCGCGCTGGAAGCCGCCAGGGCTATCTACAACCGCGCCGACGATCCGGTCGGACGAGCCCGGGTCCAGTTCTCGCTCGGCGCCGCCACGGTCGCCCTGCCTTTCATCGAGCGCCATCGGCAAGGAGAAGAACTCGTCGACTCGGAGCGACGGCAGGCGTTCCGCCAGGTCATCGCAATGCTCCGCGCCGGCATTGCCGATGTCCCGCGCGACCGCTTCCCGGCCGCCTGGGCCAACCAGCACTTCATCTTTGCTCAGGCCATGGTGGACGAGGCCGTTCAGGCTGCGCCCGGCGAACTGGCCGAAGCGATAAGGTCGCTCGAACTGGCGCTGGAGGTCTGGACCCGTGCAAGCCACCCGCTGAACTGGGCCAACGCCCAGGAACAGCTGGCGTTCGCCCGCAAGCGTATCGGCAACGATTCCCGCGACGTGCCGACCTTGCGGCAGGCGGCGAAAGCCTTCGAGGCGGCCCTGACGGTCTTCGGCGCCGACAGCGCGCCGTCGCGTCGCGTCTCGGTCCAGATCGAATTGGGCCGCACCCTGATGGACATCGCTGCCCTCACCGACGATCCGGCGGACGAGGCTCTTGCCGTTGCTGCCCACCGCGACGCACTCGGCGATGTCGGCGACACGGCCTCGGCAGCCGACACGCACTCGCTGCGCCATAATCTCGGCATGGCGCTGACCGATCTCGGCCTGGCGCGATCCGACCCGGCGCCGCTTCTGGAAGCCATCGGCAGCTTCGAGGCTGCGCTTGCCGCGATCTCGCGCGAGGCCGATCCGGCGCGCTGGGCCAATACCCAGAACAGCCTCGGCATCGCCTACCTGGCCCGCGGCGAAACCTTCGGCGAAGCCGATGCCCTCGCGCATGCGATCGAAGCCTTTCACGCCGCCCTCGAAACCTACGATCAAACGCAGAACCCTGAGGAGTGGGCCCGCGTCCAGAGCAATCTCGGCAACACTCATCGGGTTATAGGAGAGCGCACTGGCAGCCGTGACGCGCTTCTCGCCGCAGTCGAGGCCTACGAAGCCGCCGGGACCGCGCGAACCCGCACGAAAAAGCCGCTGCTTTGGGCGGCCGATTGGCGCCACCGCGCCTACGCCATGCTGCATCTCGGCATCGACGAGAGCGATCCGGCGCTGATCGAAAAGGCGCGCCAGGGGCTGGGTGAGGTACTGGCTGTTCTCTCACCTGACGAACATCCATCCGAATGGGCTTACGCCAAGGTCCATGACGCCGATGCACTGCGAAAACTCGGAGACCTCAAGCGCGACGAAGGCCTGGTGGAACAGGCACTCACCGCCTATCGCGAGGCGCTGGCTCGTGTGCCGGCGGACAAAAGCTTGCGGGTAGCGGAGATCCTCGACCAGATCGGCGGCGCGCTGAGCCTGCTCGGCTCGATGCGGCAGGACGCCAACCTCTTCCGACAGGCCATCGAAACCCTCGACAGGGCGATCGCGCAGCGTCCGCGCGACAAGGTTCTGCGGGCGTGGGCCGAGTCACAATTCAGTCGCGCCAATGCCTACGACAACCTTTCTCGGGTCGAGCACAACGTCGAGCACGTGGACCAGGCGCTGGAAGGCTACAGCGCCGCGCTCGACGGGTATTCCAGAGAAAGCGATCCGCGCGACTGGGCCTATATCCAGCGCCAGATCGGTAACCTTCTGTCCGACGTGCGTGACGACGAGGGTGCGGCCGAGGCGTTCCGCGCCGGCCTCGACGCCCTGCCCCCCGATCGCGACCCGGCGCTCTACGCCGAACTTCGCCACCGCTACGCCGTGGCGCTCAAGTACGCTGCCCTGGGCGACATCGCAAAACTCGCCGATGCGGCGAAGGAACTGCGCGCCCTGCTCGCCGGCGACCTGCTTGCCGATGCCAACAGGCCGAAGATTCATTACGAACTCGGCCAGGCACTGCTGACGATTGCCAAGGCTCGCAACGATGCCGCCATGATGGTTGACGCCGCCGGCCATCTCGAACTGGCGGCTGCCGGGTACGCGCCGGAGCCTGACGTAATCTACTCATGGGGTGCGGCCCATTACGGGCTCGCCGAGGCAGCCTTCTTCCTTGGCCAGCGCGAGAACGGTACCGAACGCCTCGAACAGGCGGCGGCCGCCTACAAGACTCTCTCCGCGCACCTGCCGCCGCGATGGCACGACGGCGACAAGGCCGAAATCTTGATGAAGGCCGGCAACGTGCAGCGCCTGCTCGCCGCCCGCGGCGCTGATCCGGAGCGCCTCGACGCCGCGCTCGCCTTTTACCGGCGCGGCCTTGAATTCGCCGGCCGCGGTTCGCTGCCAGAGCTTTGGGCCGACCTCACCCTCAACATCGCCGCGATCGAGAAGAGCAACGGCACAGCTGCCGCCGGGACGGAAGTGCTGAGGCGTGCCGCCGGGCTCTACCGCGCCGGGCTGGAAACGCTTGATCCCGCCGCCAGGCGTCACGACTGGGGCCTGGCTCAGCAGCACCTTGGCGAAACCCTGTCGCTGATCGGCGAGCGTGACGGCGATCTCGATGCGCTGCTCGCCGCTGCCGAACATATGGGAAAGGCCGCCACGGTCTTCACCCGCGACGCCACCCCCGACCGCTGGGCGCTCAATGCCAATACCCATGGCTGGTCGCTGATCCTCGCCGGTCGCCGGGGCGGCGGCGCGGAGCTTTATGAACGTGCGATTGCTCTCTTGCGAGACGCCGTCGCCGTTCACCACGAACTCGCCGACATGCGCAATGTCGGCTTTGCCGAGGACAGCCTGTGCCTGGCGCTGGTCGAACTCGGCAAGGCGCGGGGCGACCGCGCCATGGTCGAGGAAGGTCTCGCCGTCTGCGACGACGCCATCGCCCATCTGCGCGAAAACGGCCATGCCGGCGTCGCCGAAGGCACTCTGGCCCATGTCGCGCTCGGCCGCTCGCTGCTCGCTGAGTTGCCGGCCGAATAGCGGAGCCACGCGGTTCGCAGGCTGGCGGCAAACTTTCCCTGGCAGATAATCGCTTTCGATGTCGAAATCCGCTTCACCCGCTCGTCGTGTTGTCGAAACCGGCCTTTGCCGGCAACCCGCGACGCAAGGAGTTCGACATGCGACGCATCATCGCATCCACTTTCCTCAGCCTCGACGGCGTCATGCAGGCGCCAGGCGGCCCCGAGGAAGATCCCTCCGGCGGTTTCGCCTTTGGCGGCTGGCTGGCGCCCTTCTGGGACGACACGCTCGGCGACGCCATCGGCGCGATCTTCGAACAGCCCTTCGACCTGCTGCTCGGCCGGCGCACCTACGATATCTTCGCCGCCTACTGGCCCTATGTCGATGTCGATCCGGCCTCGCCCACCTTCGATGAACCCAATGCCGGGATTGCCGGGGCCTTCAACCGCGCCACCAAATATGTCGCCACCCATCGTCCCGCTTCGCTCGGCTGGGAAAACAGCCGCGGCCTCGGTGAGGATGTCGTCGCCACCTTGCGCGACCTCCGGAAGGAGGACGGCCCGCAACTACTCATCCAGGGATCGAGCGAGCTGGTGCAGACGCTGCTCGCCGCCGGCCTCATCGACGAAATCACCCTGTTCGTCTTCCCCGTCCTGCTCGGCCGCGGCAAGCGCCTGTTCGGCGACGGCGCCGTTCCCGGCGCCTTCCACCTGACCTCGTCAAGAACCTCCTCGACCGGCGGCATCGTCGCCACCTATCAGCGCGCTGGCGACGTGGGCACCGGTTCTTTCGCGGCCGAGACCCCGAGCGAGGCCGAACGCGAACGCCGCAGCCAGCTCCGCTGACCGGCCTTCGCCAGCACGCACTCCAACCAGCAAACGGAAGCCACCCATGACCGGCAGGATCGTCACCACCCAGTACATCTCGCTCGATGGCGTCATCGAGGATCCCGTCGGCATGCAAGGCTCCGGCCTTGGCGACTGGACCGGGCCGTTCACATGAGGGCCGGACGGCGACGCCTTCAAGCACCGGGAACTTCTCGACGCGAAAGCCCTGCTCTTCGGCCGGCGCACCTATGACGCCTTCGCCGCCGTCTGGCCCGAGGTCGACGACGAGGCCGGTTATGCCAGGCGCATGAACGCGTTGCCCAAATACGTCGCCTCGCGCACCCTCGAGAAGGCCCGCTGGCACAATACGCTCGGCCGCGGCATCAGGCTGTTTCCCGATGGCTTGGCAACAACGCTGTCGCTCGCCGAATGCCGCCCGTTCGGCGACGGCATCGTGCTCTTGCGCTACCTTTCGCGCCCGCGCTGAGCCCTTTTTCGCGACGGCCGAACCGCCCCCCGCGCGTCGACGGCTCCGAACTGTTGCCATGACGACACGCAGGCCGCCGCGTGTCACGCCACGTGCCCAGCCGCGCGGCACGGGGGATGACACCGGCCCCGGCCATCGCCTACAAATTGCTTCCGTCTGCCCGCGCCAGCCGGGCGCTCCACGAGGCCATCGATGCTGCGAACCCGATTCCTCGCGCTCGCCGCGATCCTGCTGCTGCCCTTCGCGCCGGCCCCGGCACGCGCCGAGCCGGCGGCCGAGGTCGCCGCGCCTTCGGTGGTGGCGACGGTGCGCGGCCTCGCGGCGACCGATCTGCTCAACATCCGCGCCACCGCCTCGCCTTTCGGCCTCGTGCTTGGCCGCCTGCCCAACGGCACCGAGGTTCGGCGCTTCGAGTGCGGCAACTTCAAGGGTTACGACTGGTGCAAGATCGTGGCGCTCGACGCCGACGGCCTGACCGGCTGGACGCCGGCGCGCTACCTCTTCGTCTCCGAGGAAGACGCCGCCGCCGCGCGCGAGGCGGCCGGCAACGCCAACCTGCCCGCCGACACGACAGAGGAGGCTCCAGCCGAAGAGGCGACGCTGGCCTCCGCCGACAACGAGCCTGGCCGGGACACGGCGGACGAGGTGCCACCGGCCACAGAGGAGAAAAACGCCGGCGGCAAGCCGGTGGACGCGGCCTCCGGTTCGATCCTGGTCTCGGCGCTGGAAGCGCGTCTTGCCACCGACGGCGCCCTTGCCTTCCACGGCCGGCGCGAGCGCGAGAAGCTGGAGGCGGCGGAAACCGCGCTGCTGGTCGCCATGGCCGCCCCCGGGAACCCGCTTGCCGGCGCCGTCTTCACGCCCGGCGACGAGACCGTAGCGCCGGCGCCCGTGCCCGATCCGGAAGCCACGCTGTCCGCCGACCTTGTCGTACTGCCGAGCCCGTCGCCGCGCCGCCCCGCAGCGCCCATCGAAGCGCCGCAGCCCGCCGAGGAACCGGCGGCTGGCGAAAGTGCGCCGGCCGAGGACGCGGTCGCCACCGCGCCCGTGGAGGACACCGAAGACCCCGCCAAATCCGCCCCGCAGATCATGGCCCTGGCGGCGGCAGCCGAGCTTCCCGCCCCGCAACCCGACACACCGTCCGGACCGGTGGCCGGCGATCTCGTGCCGGCCGAGGAGACGGCGGCCGGCGGCCTGCCGATCCTTTCCGCGGCGCCGCCGCCCGAGATCGACCCGGTGGTCGTCGGCAAGGCCGACCCTTCGCCCGTCGTTTATGACGACATCGCCGAGGTGCCGTGCGCGCGCTATTTCGGCCAGCCCATGACCACCTGCAAGGTCGGCATCGTGCGCCGCGGCGACGGCGCCGCCGACGTCACCGTTTTGTGGTTCGACGGCGGCGCGCGCACCATCCGCTTCCGCGACGGCAAGCCGCAAGGCTCCGACGCCCGCGCCGAGCTGCGCTATTCGCGCGAGGCAACGCTCAACATGATCCGCGTCGGCGAATATGAGCGCTTCGAAATCCGGGACGACGTCGCCTTCGGCGGCTGAGACGCCGCGGGCCGCCCGATCTGATCAGCGCCTGGCCGCTTCCACAAAGGCGGGCGCTGACCGCAGCAGCGCTTCGGCCTCACCGACCATGCGCGCCAGGATATCGCCCGCCGGTTCGCGCCGCGCAACCAGGCCGACCCCTTCCCCGACGATGACGGCAGCGGTGTCGAAATCGCCCCTGGCCGCAGCCTCGGCGTAGCGCTGGCGCGCCGCCGCCCCCTCGCCTCTCAAACCATCGATGTCGCCCGCCCAGCGGTCGGAAAAGCCGTTGCGCAACGTCCTGATGTTCCAGCCGTCGGGCCAGTCGAGCCCGCGGGCGATGTCGAACACCGAACTGCGCAGCGTATCGTCGCCCGACGCGGCGGTGGCGACCGCCTTCGCGCCCTCGGGCGACAGCGCCTCGTCGCTGGCAAAAAACGCCGTCCCGCACAAAACCCCGGCGGCCCCCAGCATCAACGCCGCCGCGAGCCCGCGGCCGTCGGCAATACCGCCCGCCGCGACCACCGGCACCGCGCCGGCGATATCCACCACCGCCGGCACCAGCGGCAAGGTCGCCCGGCGGCCGCCATGGCCGCCCGCCTCGGTGCCTTGTGCCACGATGACATCGGCGCCCTCACCGAGCGCCGCGCGCGCCTGCTCCACCGTCTGCACCTGAAGGAAGGTGCGGCATTGACACCAAAACCTGTCAGGAACCTGATCTAACCTGCCGACACCGGTTTTTGAATTTGCTAGGTAGGCAGCTATGAACCTGTTCATGGCAGCCGGAGTTGATCTCCCCTCCTCGGGCAACGGCGGCAAGCGCGCGGCAACGCGCGTGGCCCATGTGCCGCTGTTTGTCGCCAAGGCCCTTGACGATGCGCTTGCCAAAAAGGCGCTTGCGCCTGCGGACGAGCAGGTTGCCCGCGCGGAACGTTATGCGCGCAACATCAAGAGCGAGGCGTTTCAGAAGCAGAAGGAAACCGCCGTTCGCAACGCCTTCTTCGACGACATCCTGAAGGGCGTTCTCGGCTATCGGGATTTCTCCGGCGATTCGGAATACAGCCTCGTCTACGAGCATCCCCTGCGCGGCAAGGCGGTGGATGCCGCGCTCGGCCGTTTTTTCCCAACCGGCGAAGGAAACCGTATCTTCGCGCCCTTCGAGATGAAGGGTCCCGACACGCCCGATCTCGACAAGATCATGCCGGGGCGCGGCATAAGCCCGGTTCAGCAGGCGTGGGACTACGCGGCGGACGTGCCGGGGGCCAAATGGGTTCTGGTCTCCAACTGCCTGGAAATCCGCCTTTACCGATTCGGGCGCGGTCGCGAGAACTACGAGCGTTTCGACCTGTCGCGCCTTGACGAGCCGGGCCAGCTCAAGCGGCTGCTGCTTCTGTTGGAGGCGAGGCGCTTTCTTGAGGGCGAAGCCGAGGAATTGCTCCGCTCGTCGGACGCGGCCCTCAAGGAAGTCACCGATGATCTTTATGACGAGTATGGCCAGCTTCGCGGTGAACTTGTCGCCTTCCTGAAGGACTCGGCCGACGGCCCGAAGCTGGATCATTTTCAGGCGATCGAGACGGCGCAGAAGCTGCTCGACCGGGTCATCTTCATCGCCTTTGCCTCGGGCAACGGCATGCTGCCCAAGACGATCTTCCAGCGCGCGGTGAGTCAGAAGAACGATTTCGATCCCCAGCCTGTCTGGCAGAACGTAAACCGTGTCTTTCGCTGGGTGGACAAGGGCAATCCCAGCTCGAATCCGCAAAACGATGTCTGGCCCTACAATGGTGGGCTGTTTGCCGAAGACCCCGTGGCCGATTCCGTGGTTCTACCCGATCATCTGGCCGAGCAGATGGCCGGTCTGCTCGAATGGGACTATGGGCAGGAAGTCTCGGTCAATGTCCTCGGCCACATCTTCGAGCAGTCGATCAGCGACATCGAGAAGCTGCGCGGCGACCAGCCTGCCGTTTCGAAACGCAAGCGCGAAGGCGTCATCTATACGCCCGACCACATTACCCGCTTTCTGGCCGACCACACGATAGGCCGCACGCTTCGCGAGATGTTCGACCGCCTGCTCAAGGAAAAGGCGGGTCTGGACGGACCAGACGAAGAAGGCGAATACGCTTGGACAGAGGAGCAGGAGCGCTCTGTCTGGACGGCCTATCTGGACGAACTCCGCGGCCTCACGATTGTCGACCCAGCCTGCGGCTCCGGCGCTTTCCTGATCGCGGCCTTCGACCTTCTCGCAGCCGAATATCGCCGCGTCACGCAGCGCCTCGACGATCTCGAAGTCGAGACGGATTTCGACGTCTACGACGAAATCCTGTCTAGGAACCTTTACGGCGTCGATCTCAACGTAGAATCGGCCGAGATCACCCGCCTCGCCCTATGGCTGAAGACCGCACGCCGTCAGCACCGGCTCGCCAAACTCGACGAGACGATCCGCGACGGCAACAGCCTGATCGACGACCCAAAAGCCGAGGACCGGCCGTTCGACTGGAAGACAGCCTTCCCGGATATCTTCGCCAACGGCGGTTTCGACATCGTCATCGGCAACCCGCCCTATGTCCGTATGGAGCATCTCAAGCCGGTCAAGCCGTGGCTGGCGAAGCACTACAAGGTCGCCGACGAACGCACCGACCTGTCCGCCTATTTCTTCGAGAAGGGCGTGTCGCTGCTCAAACCCGGCGGCCGCCTCGGTTTTATCTCCACGTCGAGCTTCTTCCGCGCCGGTTATGGCGAGAAGTTGCGCCTGCTCCTGTCGGAATATACCGACATAGAGGCGGTCATCGACTTCGGCGACGTGCAGATATTCGAGGGCGTGACGACCTATCCGGCCATCGTGACGGCGAGAAAGAAGGCCGGGATCGGTGTCCCGGACGCGCAAAGCGGCAGCCTTTCCTATCTCAATATCGGCGACACGCTGCCGCCCGACCTTGGCCAGACATTCACCGAGAAGGCGGCCGCCATGCCGCGCGCGCGACTCGGCGGTCGCTCGTGGCAATTCGAGGACGACGCGCTCGCCGCCCTGCGCGCCAAGATCGTCAACGGCAGAAAGACGCTCGGCGAGGTCTATGGCGCGCCGCTTTACGGCATCAAGACCGGCCTCAACGAGGCTTTCGTCATCGACACGCCGACGCGCGACCGGCTGGTGGCGGCTGACCCGAAGTCGGCAGAACTGCTCAAGCCCTTCCTCAAGGGCGAGAACATCAAGCGCTGGCAGGTCGAGCCGGAAGGGCTGTGGCTCATCAACACCCCCAGGGGCAAGGTGGACATCGAAGCATATCCCGCGATCCGCGACTGGCTGCTGCCGTTCAGGGACAGGCTGGAAGCCCGCGCGACGAAGCAGGAATGGTGGGAGTTGCAACAGGCGCAACTGGCGTATCAGCCGAAACTTGCGGAGCCCAAGATTTCATATCCGCATTTTCAGAATGAGCGAATGTTCTCACTCGAACTGACCGGCGCGTTCTCAAATGATAAATCGTACTTTGTGCCGTCAGATGACCAGCAATTGCTCGCGTTCCTGAATTCTCGCCTTGCCTGGTGGTACCTTACCGCTATTTCACCAGCTGTGCGCAACGGTTGGCATGAAATGCGCGTTCAGTATGTCGAGACGCTTCCGATAGTCTCATGGGACGAAAGACTTAAAGCGTTGTCAGCAGATGCCTCGCGGCTTGCAGGAGCGCGATTGAGTTGTGAGCTTGCATTCACTCACCGCTTCCTCACTGACCTCGCCGCCCCCGGCTCCAAACTCTCCCGCAAGCTGGAGAACTTCCACGAACTCGACTTCAACGAGTTCCGCGCCGAGGTGAAGCGGGCGTTGAAGGCGGAGATCCCGGTCAAGGAGCGCGCCGGCTGGGAGGCGCTGCATGCGGAGGCCAGCGCCGAGGTCAACCGCCTGACGGCCGGGATCGAAGCCGCCGAGCGTGAAATCGACCGTCTCGTCTACAAGGCGTTCGACCTCACGCCCGACGAAATCGAACTGCTGGAAAAGTCTCTGGAAGGGCAGGTTTGAAACCCGTAAATTTACTGGGTACCTGCGTCCATGGGTACGGCGGCACTTGCCCGCACCGCAAGGGGTTCCCTACCCGCCTTCCTTCCCCTATAGAGCGCGCCTAGCCTGACATTCCGAAGATCGTCGCGCGGGGCCTTCTCCCCTTGTGGGAGAAGGTGGCTGAGCGCGGCGAAGTCGGATGAGGGGTAACGCAACCAACGGATGCCTCCATGCCCAAACGCACCGACATCAAATCCATCCTGGTCATCGGTGCGGGGCCGATCGTTATCGGCCAGGCCTGCGAGTTCGACTATTCCGGCACCCAGGCGATCAAGGCGCTGAAGGCGGAGGGTTACCGCGTCATCCTGGTCAACTCCAACCCGGCCACCATCATGACCGACCCGGAGCTTGCCGACGCCACCTATGTCGAGCCGATCACGCCCGAGGTCGTCGCCAAGATCATCGCCAAGGAGCGCCCCGACGCGCTGCTTCCCACCATGGGCGGACAGACCGCGCTCAACACCGCGCTTTCGCTGCGCCGGATGGGCGTGCTCGAGCGCTACGAGGTCGAGATGATCGGCGCCAATGCCGAGGCGATCGACAAGGCCGAGGACCGCGCCCTGTTCCGCGAGGCGATGGCCGCGATCGGCCTGGAGACGCCGCGCTCCATGCTCGCCAACGCCACCGAAGTGAAGAACACCGACCGCCAGAAGCACGAGGCCGAGCGCGCCGAACTGCGCGGCAAGTTCTCCGGCGACGAACTCGATACCGCCCTCGACGAACTCGAAAACCGCTGGAACCTCGGCGAGGGCGACCGCAAGCAGCGTTACATGACGCATGCCATGGCTGTCGCCGCCACCGCGCTCGACCATGTCGGCCTGCCGGCGATCATCCGCCCGTCCTTCACGCTCGGCGGCACCGGCGGCGGCATCGCCTTCAACCGCTCCGAGTTCTTCGAGATCGTCGAGCGCGGCCTCGACGCCTCGCCCACCACCGAGGTGCTGATCGAGGAGTCGGTGCTGGGCTGGAAGGAGTTCGAGATGGAGGTGGTCCGCGACAAGGCGGACAACTGCATCATCATCTGCTCGATCGAGAACATCGACCCGATGGGCGTCCACACCGGCGATTCCATCACCGTCGCCCCGGCGCTCACCCTCACCGACAAGGAATACCAGGTGATGCGCAACGCCTCGATCGCCGTCCTGCGCGAGATCGGGGTCGAGACCGGCGGCTCCAACGTCCAGTTCGCGGTCAATCCCGAAAACGGCCGCATGGTCGTCATTGAGATGAACCCGCGCGTGTCGCGCTCCTCCGCGCTCGCCTCGAAGGCGACCGGCTTCCCGATCGCCAAGGTCGCGGCCAAGCTCGCCGTCGGCTACACGCTCGACGAGCTCGAAAACGACATCACCGGCGGCGCCACGCCGGCCTCCTTCGAGCCCTCGATCGATTATGTGGTCACCAAGATCCCGCGCTTCGCCTTCGAGAAGTTCCCGGGCGCCGAGCCGGTTCTGTCCACCGCCATGAAGTCGGTCGGCGAGGTCATGGCGATCGGCCGCACCTTCGCCGAATCGCTGCAGAAGGCCCTGCGCGGCCTCGAGAACGGCCTCACCGGCCTCGACGAGATCGAGATCCCCGGCCTCGGCCAGGGCGACGACCGCAACGCCATCCGCGCCGCCCTCGGCCGGCCGACGCCCGACCGGCTCAGGATGGTCGCGCAGGCCATGCGCCTCGGCACCTCGCTCGCCGACATCCACGCCATGTGCGCCATCGATCCCTGGTTCCTCGACCAGATCGCCGCGATCCTCGCCATGGAGGACCGCGTCCGCGAGCACGGCATGCCGCCGGACGCCGACAATTTCCGCATGCTCAAGGCGATGGGCTTTTCAGATGCCCGCCTCGCCTCGCTTGTGAGGAAAGACGCCGAAGACGTTCAGAAGGCACGCCATTCCCTCGGCGTCCATCCCGTCTACAAGCGCATCGACACCTGCGCGGCCGAGTTCGCCTCGCCGACCGCCTACATGTATTCCACCTACGAGACGCCGTTCGCCGGAAAGCTCGCCGACGAGGCCCGCGTCTCGTCGCGCGACAAGGTCGTCATCCTCGGCGGCGGCCCCAACCGCATCGGCCAGGGCATCGAGTTCGACTATTGCTGCTGCCATGCCGCCTTCGCGCTCGCCGAGGCCGGTTATGAATCGATCATGGTCAACTGCAACCCGGAGACGGTCTCGACCGACTACGACACCTCCGACCGGCTCTATTTCGAGCCGCTGACGGCCGAGGACGTGCTCGAGATCATGCGCGCCGAACAGGCGGCCGGCCGCCTTGCCGGCGTCATCGTCCAGTTCGGCGGCCAGACGCCGCTGAAGCTCGCCGAGGCGCTGGAGCGCGCCGGCATCCCGATCCTCGGCACCGCGCCCGACATGATCGACCTCGCCGAGGACCGCGACCGCTTCCAGAAGCTCCTGACGAAACTCGGCCTCAAGCAGCCGAAGAACGGCATCGCCTTTTCGGTCGAGCAGGCCCGCCTCGTCGCCGGCGAACTCGGCTTCCCGCTGGTCGTGCGCCCCTCCTACGTGCTTGGCGGCCGCGCCATGCAGATCATCCACGAGGAGGGCCAGCTGCAGTCCTACCTGCTCGACACCGTGCCCGGCCTGGTGCCGGAGGACATCAAGCAGAAATACCCCAACGACAAGACCGGCCAGATCAACACCCTGCTCGGCAAGAACCCGCTTCTGTTCGACACCTATCTGTCGGGCGCGATCGAGGTCGATGTCGACTGCCTGTCCGACGGTGCGGCAACGCATGTCGCCGGCATCATGGAGCATATCGAGGAGGCCGGCATCCATTCCGGCGATTCGGCCTGCTCGCTGCCGGTCCATTCGCTCTCGGCCGACACCGTCGCCGAACTCGAGCGCCAGACGGCGGCGCTCGCCAGGGCGCTCCATGTCGGCGGGCTGATGAACGTGCAATATGCCGTCAAGGACGGCGAGATCTTCGTGCTCGAGGTCAACCCGCGCGCCTCGCGCACCGTGCCGTTCGTGGCCAAGACCATCGGCCGGCCGATCGCCAAGATCGCCGCCCGCATCATGGCCGGCGAGACGCTGGAAAAGACCTTTTCCGCCTATGGCGGCAAGCCCGACGCAGCACTCTCGCATGTCGCGGTCAAGGAGGCGGTGTTCCCCTTCGCCCGCTTCCCCGGCGTCGACATCCTGCTCGGCCCCGAGATGAAGTCGACCGGCGAGGTCATGGGGCTCGACCGCGACTTCGCGCTCGCCTTCGCCAAGGCGCAGCTCGGCGCCGGCGTCGACCTGCCGCGTTCCGGCACGCTCTTCGTCTCGGTGCGCGATGCCGACAAGCCCGGCGTGCTGCCCGCCGTCCGCCGCCTCGCCGAACTCGGCTTCCGCGTGCTCGCCACCGGCGGCACCCAGCGCTACCTCGCCGAAAACGGCATCGCGGCGGAGAAGATCAACAAGGTGCTGGAGGGCCGCCCGCATATCGAGGACGCCATCCGCAACCGCCAGGTCCAGCTCGTCTTCAACACCACCGACGGCCAGAAGGCGGTGTCGGACTCAAAGTCGCTGCGCCGCGCCACCCTGATGCAGAAGGTGCCCTACTACACCACCATGGCCGGTGCCGAGGCTGTCGCCGAGGCCATCGCCGCGCTCAAGGCCGGCTCGCTGGAGGTGCGGAAACTGCAGGATTATTTCTGAGCCTCAGCGCTCCGATCCTCCCCCGTTCACGGGGGGTGAGAATGCGGTCGCCGAAGGCGATCGATCGACAACGATTTGTCGATCGAAGCGACGAACGCCCGGAGCCCGAGCGGGGGCCAGGACCACGAAGTGGTGGAGGGGGCGCAGGCCTGAAGCCACCCCCTAGAACGTCACCACCGCCTTGCCGCCGAGCGACCACAGAAGGTCGTCGCCGAAGCTTGCCGTATAGCCGACCGGGTTGGGGATGCCGCCGGGCAGCACCATGGTCGACAGCGTGCCGCCGGTCATCAGCCCCAGCGAGCCGCCGAACGACAGCCGCACATTGTCGCCGGGCGAGATCACCGCCTCCAGCCCCGCCACCCAGGTGTCGGTCTGCGAGGTGAAGCCCTGCGTCGCGCCCTGGTCGTAGGTCAGGCTGGCGGCTAGCGCCACCGTCTCGGAAAGCTGGTGCGCCGCGCCCAGCGTCACCGTCCACGTATCCTTGAAAAGCAGCGTCAGCCCGCTGACGGCGGCCGCCTGCGTGCAGGCCGGCACGCCGACCGGGCACAAGGGCATGTTGTCGGCCACGCTCCAGTCGGTCCATTTCACCCGCCCGAAGGCGAGCCAGCCCGGCGCCACGCCCGACTGCGCCGACAGCGTCACCGACTGCGGCATGGTGATGGCGCCGAACACCGGCAGCGCCGCCCCGAAGGCGGTGAAGGTGCCGGTCATGTCGTAGTCGACGGCCGAATCGTAGATCAGGCTGGCGCGCAGCGCATATTCGGGGATCTCGTAGGCGAAGCCCGCCCGCCACGCCACGCCGCGGTCGGAAACATCGGTCACCGCGGTGATCCCCGGCCCGAAGCCCTGGATCAGCTCGTAGCTCGCCTCCTGCACCGAGATGCCGCCGACCACCGACAGCCGCCCCATGCCCACCTTGGCGCCGGCGGCGCAGGTCAGGCCGTAGTCGCGCGAGGAAAAATGCTGCTCCACCGCCGACGCCGTATAGGTCCATGCCGTGCCGTAATTGGCATGCCCGCCCCAGGGTTCGCGATAGCTCGCCATGCAGCGGAAATTCTCGCCGAGCCGCACCGCCAGGCTGCCGCGCGGCACCGCGAAGGCTTCCGCCTCGCGCGCATTGAGGCTCGGGCCCAGCGTGCCGGTGATGCCGGTCAGCGTGCGCCGCGGCGCCAGGTAGCGCACGCCGGCCTCCGTCGCCACGCCCGCCTCGCTGAACAGGAACTCCCAGTCGCGCTCGCCGGTGTCGTAGCCGCCGGCCGCCGCCGGCCCGGCCGTCATCGCCACGGCACCCGCCGCGACCGCCGCCGCCATCGCCACGCCGCGCGGCAAAATGCCCGCCGCCCGCGCCGCCCGGCGCATTGTCGAAAAGATCATGCCGTCTCGCCCGTCACTTCGACCCCGGTGTGACTTCTGGCACGGCGGGGAGTCAGAGGCAAATTAGGGGGGGGGAATCTCGGCTGCGTAACCTCTCCAAGTGGAACTGGCAGACAGCCACCCAGTCCGTCGTGGGATGTCTTGCAGACAGCGGATAGCTTAGACTAGCATTCGCCTACCATGCCTAATCCGACAAACCATAGACTGCGACAGTTCGTTGATGAATGTGAACCGGTAACTGGCACACTTCCGTTTGTTCATATTACCAATACATATAATTTCAATAATATAACCGCAGAAGACATAATATCCACACGAAAATGTAGTTTTTTCAAGCAAGAATTGATATATCTATTTTACGGACGTCCCTCCTATAGGACTAAGATAGCATCAAAAGATTCGCTGTCTTTCGATTGGCCCGTTGTATTTATAATGGACGAGCAAAAATTACTTTCGCAAATATTTCGAATATTTCCCTTCGATACTGGTGCATTTTTCTCTGGACGGTATAACAATTTTTTCGATAGAGAGAGCAAGATAGACGATTTCGAGTTACCTCCGAGTATCGACTACGTAAGAAAATACATCGGTGCCCTTTATCAGGGCAACTATGAGTATATTACTGGATCTAGTCGAAAAAATGTTAACATATCCATTGATAATTTTGAGGCCGCAGGCCTCTACGAACTCGCCCGCGAACCAGCGAATCCGACTTCGGCGTCGCGCACGCCAGCAGATGAGCGCGCGTCGGCGATAGAAATACAGATGAATCAGCCCATTAAGATCAAGGGATGCCTGACCGGGATCGTCGTACCTGAGCGGTTTTTTGACGTTGAAAAATGGGTTAAATCAATAGAGAGGTGGAACCCGAAATATATTGAAAAGTACTCGATAATTAACACCGCACAACCAGAGTTTTTTGCCGGCCAAGTTTACATGGCAGTAATTAAGATACTGAAAGAATCTGGACACTTAAAATGAGAGTCATGTGCATTTTCGTAACCGATAATAACTATCCGTTGTTTGCTACGCCAATCTTTTCAGACAAAGACGGTGATTTTTTCGTACAAACATCAACGGATGGAACAACTATATCTTCGTTCACCCGAATTGTCCCACCGCAAAAGCATTTTTTACGCATAGAAAAGATAGAGCACGATCAAAGGAACATAGGAGATCCGATTCTTTATTGTCTTGCTCTCGATGAAGGATGGTACTGGCTAGGAACCACGGATAAGCTACGGATGCAAATACGTAGTGAATTATACAAATCAGCTGTAGAAAATTTTCCGTTCTTACGTTTAGAGATTGGAAGGTTACTTGGTGACAGGCAAATGATAACATACGCGAGTTTGGATGGAGCAAGAAAACTAGCTCGAATTTCGACGCCAGTTGCGGAACACTGGCGAATTGGATCGTCTTTCGAAAGGGAGGTCGATCAAGAGGTAACCGGAATAATTCAAGACGGCGCTCAGCGTCGACTTGTTCCGATTCGAATTAGCATTCCGCAGATATGCGTTGACGAACTTGACAGAACTGCGCGAGATAAGAACGTAAAGAGAGCTGAGCTCGTACGAATACTTATAGGAGAATACAGATCAGAGATTTATTCTTTCTCATTTTGGAAGCAATTTGGGGAGTTTACGGATAGATTCTTGAACAAACATTACATCGGCAGAAGGTTTGAAGAAGACCCGGAATTCAGGGAGATAGTTCTTTTCAACAGCGGCGCAACTGAAAGATCTCTTTCAAGAACGTCCTATAGAAAAATTTTGGGATTTTTTTCTTACCGAAGGTCTACTGTGCGAATTAATGGCGATGATCAGATTCTTCTTTTTGAGAATTTTCAGAATCAGGAGCTTTATTTCGCGCACGGAAGCATCGAAGAATTTTATGGGTTCGCGTTTTTATTTCTTGCATCATTAGATGATAAATTCCTCGAAGAGAGGATAATACACCAAAGAAACTTATTCTTTGAGGAATTACGGGCAAATACAGAAGGTGGTGAAGCAAAGAGCAGCCATTAACACCTATCTAAGTTTTCTTATCACTTAGGAAACGACTTCTATCATTATTCGCCTTGTCCTTTGTCGGCTTGTATTTTTGCTTGTCGAAATCGTGGCTCGGCGCCCCCCGGTGCATCGATTTTCGCCGCCCCTCACCCCAACCCTTTGCCCCAACTCACTATTCGCTATTCACTACTCGCTTTTCATCCACGCCCCCGCCAGCGCGGTTAACATCGTCCCACCTTCCGCACGGGAACGCGGGTCGCGAACCGGGCGAGCGTGGCGGAGGCGGTGCCGGACCGGTGGCGTGAAAGGTGACGCTGCTGGGCGATGAGTCCCCAGGTCCGGGCCCCAGGGTGAGATGCGGGGCCGACAGGGTTCCGGTCGCGAGGCCACCGGCTTTGCGAGTGCCGTCTCGAAAGGGCGGCAACGCGCATCTGCACAACCGGGCAAGAACACCGGCGGGGCGCGTGGCAGGCGTCAAACAACAACACGAAGCGAAGGATGGCTGTCATGCGCCCGCTTCCCAAAGGACCAGACGCACTTTGCGGGCGTGGTGGCGATGAAGCATGGACAAAGGAGAGGCGATTTCGTCGCGGCGAATCCTCCCCCGTTTACGGGGGAGGGGGACCACGAAGTGGTGGAGGGGGCGCAAAAGCCCTGGCGGTTCGCTCGATGGCCGAGCCAGTGTCGCCGACACGAGCCGCTGGCGAGGGGGATATGCCCCCTCCACCGCCTGCGGTCCCCCTCCCCCGCTCCGCAGGGGAGGATTCGCGCGGCGATGCCGTACCGACTCGCAAGCGCCAACAAACCCACCCGCGAACCCGGCGTCAGCCGCAAGCCCGAGCGGGCACCCGCGATGCGCAGCGAAGCGGAGCACGCAAAGGAAAGAATCAGCCCGTTGGCCCGCCCCCGCGGAGGCCAGCGAGCCGAGAGGCGAGCGCTCGGCCGCGAGCGCAATAAATCCACCCGTGAGCGATCAATAAAAGGACCCCCAGCCATGAACGCACCGACCCTGCATCCCCGCGACCTGCCGCCCGAAATCCTGTCGGCGCTGGAGGAGGCGCTGAAGATCACCGCCTGGCGCGACGGCGCGCCGAAACGCTGCCCGCGCCGCGCCTGCCGCCGCGACGGCGCCTGCCATCTGAAGCTCGACGCCAACGTCGCCCATGACTGCGGCGGCCACCTGTCGGCGCGCGCCGAATGCAACGCCGTCGACATGCTGACCTTCATTCACCGGCTGGCGACCCGCAACCCGCCGAACCCGGCGCCGGATTTCGAACTGCCGGACTTCAACGCCTTCGACTGAGCGGGGATACCGGCCTGCATGTCGCCATCCCGGGCCGGTGCCGGACCCTTGCGCTCGTCAGCCCGGGCCAGCGCGGCGCGGGCCCGGAATCCATGCCGGGACGGCGCCGCAGCGCGGGCGCTATGACGAAGCGCCGCCCTGGCCAAGGTCGCGCGCCGCCGCCCATTCGGCATAGTCGCGCAGCAGCGCCCCGATGCCCTCCATGGGCGGAAACTTTTCGAAGCTGCGCACCGCGCCGGTCGCCGCGAAAGGCAGTCTTTCCGCTGTGCAGGTCTCCATGAACGGCTCGAAGCCGGCCGGGTCGTCGAGCATGGTCGGTCGTACATTGACGAAATCCATGCCGGCGATGCGGGTGAAGACCCAACTCATGCAGGAGGGGCAGAAATGATGCCGGCTGACCGGCCCGCGCAGCCCGCCGATCACCGCCTCGCCGGCCGTCACGACAAAGCCGTCGGCCGGCACCATCGCCGTCAGCGAATAGGCCGAGCCGGTCATCTTCTGGCAGCCGGTGCAGTGGCAGGCGCTGGTGGCGAGCGGCGACGCCGAAATGCTGAAGCGCAGCCGGCCGCAGCGGCAGCCGCCCTCGCGCGGCAGGTTCCAGTCGGTCATGGGCCTTGTCTCCGGTTCGCGTGCGCCGCGATACCACCAGCGCCGGCGCCCGCCGGCAACCGGGCAGGCCGTCCTGCCCGCTGGGCCAGCGGCGGCCGCATGACCGTGATTGAGGAAAGGAACCCGCTCCCGCGGGCGCGCCGCCGCCGCCTTCCGCAGGGGCCTTCGCGGAAAAACGGTTGCGGGCTCGCCCGCGAGAGCGAACCGGTTCCGGGCGGCGGGCATGCGCCCGATGGCGCACCCCACCTGGCGCCACCCGCCCGGAAGCGGATTCCGCGGCCCGTCCCCAAAAGTCGGGAACGTCGGCACCGCGGGAACTCGGATGGTCGAACACGGCCTCGGACCGGCCGCGTCGTCGAGCGGACTATCGCTGCGGAAAGCGGCCGCCGCATGACGCATTTGCGTCACACGGCGCGGCGAAAAGGCCCGGCTGTGGCTGCCGCGCCACGCGACGCCCGCGAAAAATTTCGGCGAAGACGAATCAGCCGGGGTCGAAACCGCCGGTCACCACGCCTGCCGCGCGCAAGAGCCCGACCAGTTCGGCCTGGCGCCCGAGGCCGGATTTGGCCAGCACCCGGTTGAGCTGGTTGCGCACCGTCGCCACCGAGGCCCCGGTCAGCCGGGCGATCTCGCCGGTGGTGGCGCCGGTGGCGATCGCCGCCGCCACCCTGGCCTCGGCCGGGGTCAGGTCGAACAGGCTCTGGATGACGTCGGCGCCCGGCACGCCGCGCGCCGCGAGCGGCGTCGCCAGGATCAGCGCGCTGCCGGCGGTGAAGATGTCGCGCGCCGCCCCGCGCAGCGGCAGGACATGCACGATCAGGCTGTCGGCAGGCGAATGCCGGCGCACCGGCACCGAGCGCCCGGCGCCGTCGAGGCGGCCGGCGCGGGCGCGCCTCAGCGCGTCCTGCAGCAGCCGGTCGGCCGCCTTGTCGCGCATCGCAAGCCCGGCATTGCGATCCTGGAAGACCGACGGCACCAGCCCCTCGAAAAGCCCGTTGGCGGCCGCCAGCCGCCCGCCGCCGTCGATCACCCCGCCCGGCAGGCCGAGCGTTTCCAGGACGGCCATCGCCGCCTCAAGCCGCTGCAGCCACAGCCGCGCCGACATCAGCGCCGCGCGCGCCAGATGCGGCCGCAGCCGGTCGAAGCGGCCGACGAGGTCCGGGCCGTAATGACCGTTTTCGCGGTGCCCCTCGACATGGAAGATCATGGTGTCGCCGCTCGGCACCTGGATCGCCGTGGCGATGCCGACGCCGAGCCCGCGCGGATAGAGAAAGTCGCGGTAGACCGGGTCGTCGTCCATCTCGCCTGGCGCGAACACGTCGAGGTCGGTGAGAAAGCCGGGATGGCGCGCCGCGATCAGCCGCGTCGTGCGCTCCTGGGCGACGCTGTATTGGCGGTAGTGCTCGCGGATCATCTCGTCGAACGGCTCGCTCGACGAGATCCAGGTCTGGTCGGCTCCGCGCGCCACCACCAGCACGCCGCCGGCGCCGTTCCCGAGCCTGGTCATTTCGCAAAGCACGCCCGGCCACTGGCCCGGCACGACCGCAGCCTCGTAGATGGCGTCGATCAGTCTGTCGTCGTCGCTCTCGTGCGGCAATCCCTTCCCCCTGCCCCGGCGCCGACTATCGCCGCCCCGCGCCGCGCCGGTCAAGCGGCACTTCGACTGCTTCCGCGACGGGGCGGCCGCAAGCGCCGGATTGCGGCGGAATTCGGGACGGATTTTCCGGGAAAATTTATATTTTTCAGCCAGTTGCCGCGCGAGACGGCCCGCACTAGATCGCTGCCGTCCGCCACGGTGACGCCGGCAATCACAGCGCCGGCGCCGCGCCGGCGGCGGGCATATCGCAACTGCATCCCATTGATGGAGACATTCCCATGAAGACCCTGTTCGCCATGGCCATTGCCTCGGCGGCCATGCTTTCCGCCGCCTTCGCCGCCGAGATGGAGGGCATCGTGTCGTCGATCGACGCCGACGCCAAGGTGATCGTGATGGAAGACGGCGCCGAGTTGCAGGTCGCCGACGGCGTCAGCCTCGAAGGCATCGAGCCGGGCGCGAGCGTGGTCGTGACCACCGACGACAGCGACATGGTCGTGTCGATCGCACGCAAGTAGTCTTGCCGCATCGGGAGCCGGCGGTTTTTCCGCCGGCCCTCACGCGCCGGGGCGCTCCGGCCGCGACCGGTCACCGGGTCGCAACGCCGGGCGACGACCCGGCAGGCCTGACAGATTGCCGGTGCGGCTCAGCCGGTCCGGTCGAGCAGGCCCGCCAGCACCGCCTTCTCGGCCAAGCTCAAACTGGACCCGATCACCGCGGCGATCGCCGGCCTGTAGACGGCCCACATGCGTTCCCGCATCTCGCGGCCCTGCTCGGTAATCGCCAGCATGTGGCCGCGACCGTCCTCCGCGCAGGCGCGCCGCTCGACCAGGCCCGCCTTGGCCATCCGGTCGGCCAGCCGCGACAGGTTGTACTGCTCGAAGAGCAGCCGCCGCTCCAGCGCGAACGGCCTGAGCCCGTCGGCTCCCGCCCGCTCCAGCTCCCACAAGACATCGTACCAGGCGAGTTGCGGCAGCCCGGCCTGCTTCAGCCGTCCCTCGATCAGCCGCATCGCCCGCCTGTTCGCGCGCGCGAGCGCGATCCACGCCGCCACGTCGGCTTCGGCTGACGCTTCGCCACGGCCAACGGGCGCGTGTGGCGGCGTTGCTGCCGCTTGCTTCTCTTCTGCCATGCATCACCCATAATTGATTTAATGCACCTGCATCAAGATTGACTTTTAATGCAATCGCATCCATATCGATGCTGTTGCATTTACATGCCTTTGTCCGTGTCGAAAGGAACACCATGACCACGCCCCCGATCCTCGTCTCGTTCGATCTCTGCCCATACGTCCAGCGCGCCGCCATCGTGCTTGCCGAGAAGGGCGTCGCCTTCGAGCGGATCGACATCGACCTGGAAAACAAGCCCGAGTGGTTCCTGAAGATCTCGCCGCGCGGCAAGGTCCCGCTGCTGCAGGTCGGCGACAAGGTGCTGTTCGAGAGCGCGCCGATTGTAGAATATCTCGACGAGGTACACACACCGCGGCTCCACCCCGAAAACCCGCTGGCGCGTGCCCGCCATCGCGCCTGGATCGAATTCGCCTCGGCCATCCTCGGTGACATCTGGACACTCGAGGTCAGCCACGACGAATCGGCGTTCCTGGCCGCGATTTCGGCGCTGAAGGAAAAATTCGCGCGCCTTGAAGCCGAACTTGGCGACGGCCCTTACTTCGCCGGCGACATCTTCTCCCTGGTCGATGCCGTGTTCGCACCGGTTTTCCGCTACTTCGATGTCTTCGACGAACTGGCCGACCTCGGCATCTTCGACGGGCTGACGAAAGTGCTCCGCTGGCGCAGTGAACTGGCGAAGAGGCCCTCGGTGAAGACCGCCGTTGTGCCGGACTACAATGAGCGCCTGCGAAATTTCCTGGTCAGCAAAGGTTCGCTGCTCTTGGCGCGGCAAGCCGCCTGACGGCACGAACGCCATTCCTCCTGGCCGCGCCAAACGTCTGGTGATGACGCTTGCGCATACCCCCGGCGGTGTTACGGTCAGCGGCAACGAAACCGCACCGCCGAGAGAACTCCGCCATGACCATCGCTCCCCGCCTTGCCGTTGCCGCAGCCCTCGCCTTGACCGCCCTGCCGGTGGCGGCCGCGGAAAAGGTGATCGAGTTCAAGGTCGGCGGCGAGACGGTTGTCGGCACCATGAACCTGCCCGACGGTGTCGCCAGCCCGCCCGTGATCCTGCTCCTGCACGGTTTCACCGGCAGCCGTGATGAGCTCGAAATTCCGGCCGTCAAGGAAGGCATCTTTGCCCGCGCGGCGCGCATGTGGGCCGAAAAGGGCATCGCCAGCCTGCGCATCGATTTCCGCAACTCTGGCGAAAGCGCCGGCGAGTTCGCCGACACCACCGTCATCCGCCAGGTGGAAGACGGCCTGGCCGCACTCGACTATCTGGCCGCCTCCGGGGAGGTCGATGATGACGAGATGGCGATCGTCGGCTGGAGCATGGGCGGCACGGTCGCCTCCGCGGTCGCGGCGCGCACCCGGCACGACATCGAGGCACTGGCGCTCTGGGCGCCTGGCAGCAACCTCGCCGCGGCGATGACCTTCGTGCTCGGCCCGGACGTCATGAAGGCTGGGCTTGCAAGCGACGGCGAGGCCGTGAAGGCGACCTTGCCCTGGGGCGCCGAGATCGCGCTCAAGACCGGCTTTTTCGAAAGCCTGTTTCTCGTTGATCCCGTCGCCGAGATCGCCCAGTTCGACGAGCCGCTGTTCGTCGCGGTCGGCACCAATGACGATGTCGTCTTCCCGCAGCCGGCTTCGGGCCAGGTCCTGCTCGACTATCATGAGGGCGAGGAAGAACTCTACGTGCGGCCGATGGATCATGTCTTCAATGCCTTTCAGGGCACCGAGATGGTCGACGAACTCATCGGCAAGACCGGGGATTTCATCGCGGCGCAATTCGACTGATTGCGACGGCTGGCATCAACTGTCAGCAAGGCTGCGTTCGCGCTTTGTTCGAAGCTTGTGCCATGCTAGTCTAGTCTAGTCTACTCTTGAACACTCCCACGGGATTCGCCTTGGTCGCACAAAGCGGACGGACGGTATTCGACACTGAGCTCGGCGTCTTCGGCATCGCCTGGACACGCGGCGGGCTCTGCCGTGTCTGCCTACCGGGCGACGATGGCGGCAATGCTGAGCGCAGGCTTTCGCGCACCGCACCTGCGGAATGCGTTGTGGTACGAAGCGAAGCTGCATGGCCCGGCTGGGTTCGGGCGCTGGTGGCCGATATCCGTCGCTACGCCTCCGGCGAGAAGGTCGACTTCTCGCATGTGCCACTCGATCTGTCGCGCGCCAGGGCCTTCCATCGCAGCATCTATGTCGAGGCCCTCAAGCTCGGCTTCGGCGAAGTCGCGACCTATGGCGAACTGGCGGCGCGTGCCGGCCATGCGACCGCGGCGCGCGAGACCGGCCAGGCGATGGGCAGCAACCCGGTTCCGCTTGTGGTGCCATGCCATCGCGTGCTCGCCGCCGGCCGCAAGCTCGGCGGCTTTTCCGCCCCTGGCGGCGGCGAGACCAAGATGCGGCTTTTGGCGCTTGAGGGCGTCAGGCTCGGTGAGCCGCAACCGGACCAGATCGCGTTCTCGTTCTAGTCGCACCGGCGGCCGCTTCGCGGTCAGAAATGGTCGTCCTGGAACACCTTCGGGCGGCATTTGCGCACGAAGCACCGCGGTTCGTCGCGTGTCGGCACCCAGGCATTTGCGGCGTATTCGTCCCAGCCACAATAGCCGCCATGCGCGACATAGCGGTCGTAGAGCGTCAGCGATGGATTGCGCTTCGACGCATAGCGGAAGACCGCCGCGCCTTCCTGCCGCAGGATGGTTTGCGCCCGGTGGCAACTCAGTGTCTCAGAATTGTAACGCGAGATTGCCTGCGCCGGTGCGACGACAACAAGCGCCGCCAAGGTCATTAAGATGGTTCCGCGCATCTTCGCCTCCCGTTGGCAGTAGTCGCCTGCCTTAAAGTCGCCAGCCTTCCGATACTTGCCGCCAAATCCGACGAGCATGCGGCAAAAACGCCCGGATTCAGGCTTTGGCCTTCGCCCGAAGGCTCTCCTAAGGAGGCCGATCCGACAACGCCAAAAGCTTGCCAGAAAAGGCGCGGAGCGGTATATGAGGCCCGTTGAAATTTTCGGCCGATCGATACGGCAGGTCGCGATCCTTCGCGTTTGCTCACGTCAATCTCCAAAATCTCGATACCACCGGCCGCGCCGCGGCCACATGACGTTGCAGACTTGAAGGACAAATCAACATGGCAACCGGAACAGTGAAATGGTTCAACGCGACCAAGGGCTTCGGTTTCATTCAGCCTGACGAGGGCGGCTCGGACGTGTTCGTGCACATCTCCGCCGTCGAGCGCTCGGGCATGGGCAATCTCGTGGAAGGTCAGAAGATCAACTACGAGATTCAGCAGGACCGCCGTACCGGCCGTTCCTCGGCCGGCAACCTGTCCGCAGCCGGCTGATTGGAGCCGGCGCGACAGCGGTCGCGCAGAACCGAGACATGAGAAAGGGCGGGATCTGATCCCGCCCTTTTGCGTCTGTGGCGGGGGAGGGATGACCTCGCCGCGCCCGCCGGGTATCGTCGCCCTAAATGTTGAAGGGGATCGGATATGGCATCACGGGATCGCATAGGCTTCGTCGGCGTCGGGCTGATGGGGCACGGCATGGCCAAGAACATCCTTGCCAAGGGCTTCGAACTCCAGGTGCTGGGTCATCGCAACCGAGAACCGGTCGAAAACCTGAAGCGGCTCGGCGCGAAGGAGGTATCTTCCGCCCGGGAACTGGCCGAAACCTGCGACATCGTGGTGCTTTGCGTGACCGGCAGTCCGCAGGTCGAGGCGATCGTGACCGGCGCGGATGGTCTCGCCTCCGCGGCAAGACCGATGCTGATCTGCGACTGCTCGACCTCGGACCCGTCCTCCACCATTCGGCTCGCCGAACAAATGGCGTCAATGGGCATAACCTTCGTCGACGCGCCGCTGAGCCGCACGCCCGCCGATGCCGAGGCCGGCACGCTCGACGTCATGGCGGGCGGCACGCCAGAGGCCTTCGAGCGGGTGCGGCCCGTGCTTGACTGCTTCGCCCAGAAGGTCGTGCATACCGGCCCGGTCGGTAGTGGCCATACGATGAAGCTGCTCAACAACTTCATTTCGCTCGGCTATGCGGCGATCTATGCCGAGGCCCTGACCCTTGGCGCCAAGGCCGGGCTGAGCCCCGAGGTCTTCGACAAGGTCATTCGCGGCGGGCGTATGGATTGTCTCTTCTACCAGACCTTTTTCCGATGGGTGCTGGATCGCGACCCCGAGGCGCACAAATTCGCCCTTGAGAACGGCCTCAAGGACCTGAGCTATCTGTCCGCCTTCGCCAACGCGACAGGCGTGGCCAACCCGCTCGGCGCCGCCGCCCGCAACGCTTTCGCGCTCGCGGTCGGCACCGGCCACGGCAAGGACTACGTCCCCATGCTCTCCGATATCATCGCGAATGCCAACGGGGTGAGGCTCACGGGCAAGCAAGACGCCTGACCGTTAATACAGGAGCGCTGGCAAACACTCCTCTGCCCCTATGCTTGCGGGCGCCAGCCCATGCCGACATGTCCGGGATCAGCCGCCACCCGCGCCAGCCACGCCGAAACAGCGGGAAACGCCGACAGGTCGAAGCCGCCTCGTTCCGCCTCATGGGTATAGGCATAAAGCGATATGTCGGCGACGGAAATGCTCTCCCCGGTGAGGAACGGCGTCCTGGCCAGTTGCGCCTCCATCACCGACAGCGCCTTGTTGCCGCCGGCGAGCGTTTCCTCCAGCCTTTCCGGCGTTCGCTGATGCGCCCGCTCCGGGTAGACGTAGAGCGCGCGCCGCACCGCAACGTAGGGCTCGTGGCTGTATTGCTCGAAAAACAGCCACTGATAGGCGAGCGCCCGCTCGTAAGCGTCGCCAGGAAGGTAGGGCGTGCCTTCGGCCAGATAAAGCAGCATCGCGTTGGATTCGGCCAGGAAGCGTCCGTCTTCGGTCTCCAGCAACGGCACCTTGCCGTTCGGGTTCTTCGCCAGGAATTCCGGCTGCCGCGTTGACCCGTCGACGGAGTTGACCTCGACATGCCGGAACGGCCGGCCGAGCTTGGCCATCAGGAGCCGCGGCTTGTAGCAATTGCCGCTATCGCCCATGCCGTAGATCGTGATCATCGCGTCACCCTCATTGCTGGCGCACTATGGTCCGCTGCGGAGCGGCAGGCCAATCATAGTTTCTGCACGAACGATGAAGCCGATTGATCGGTCAGCGCCGTTCGGCAAGCTGCCCTTGACCAAGCGCCGGCGCCAGGCTGGCGAGCGCAACCGGCGCGTCGTCGAAGATGGTGCCGGCAAGCGCGGGCCGCGCGATCAGGAAGCCCTGGACGAAGTCTCCTCCCGCCGAAACCGCGGTCTCCAGATGTTCCGCCGTCTCGATACCCTCGACCAGAACCCGGCATCCGAGATCGTGGAAGTGCGAAAAAAGCCCCGGCAGCAGCCCGCGCGCTTCATCATCGGCAACCGCCTTCTGGAACCACACGGCGTCGATCTTGACGATGTCGGGCTTGATCAGCCGTAGCCGCGCCGGCGTCGAGTGTCCGGCGCCAAAATCGTCCAGCGCCACACGCATGCCCGCTTGCCGGACCCGGCGCACCAGCGCGGCCACCCGTTCCCGGCCGGGCCCCGCGCCTTCCGTGATCTCACACACCACCAGACCCGGCGGAATGGCGTTTTCGATGAAGAGCCATTCCAGATGTTCGACATCGACGTCGGACATCGCCGGGTCGGCGTTGAAGAACAGCTCGAGGCCGTCGACGCCGATATTGGCGTAGTTGCGCATGTGGAGAACGCGACACAGCCGTTCCAGCGCCTCGCGCTCGGACTTCTCGGCACGTTCGAACAGGCTCGTCGCCGGCACGGCCTTGCCGGCGGTAAAGGCGATCACCAGCGCTTCCACGGCGAACGGCACCAGATTGTCGTCCTCGACCCGGAACAGCGGCTGATAGCAGCTCTTCAGCCGCAATTCCTGGAAGCGCCCGTATGCGATGCCGACTTCATCGATATTGAAGGAGAAGTCGGCGGTCATGACCGGGGCAACCTCCCGATCGCTGCGGTGCGCACGGTGAGGCTCGACAACTCTACTTGCCGGCGACGCGACGGCCGAACGCTGCTCGCCGCCCGCCGCTGCGCGGTTGCGGCGCGGCCGCCGGCGCCTTCACCTCGGCGCGCGGCAACTTCTCCAGATGCTCCTGGGCCGCACCGCGCGAGAACACCGCAAAGCTCGTCGGCGCGATCTCGGGCCGCGCCAGCACGAAACCCTGTACCATAGAGGCGCCCGACTGTTCGGCGAGTTCCAGTTGCCACGTTTCCTCGATCCCCTCGAAGACCGTCTCGATCCCGCGATCGGCAAATTTCGAGACCATCGCCTTCAGTAGTCCGAAGCCGGCCCCTGATTCCATGAGCCTCGTGATCCAGTGCGCGTCGAATTTGACGATATCCGGCTGCAATTCGTCAATGCGGGCGATGTCGGAATCGTCAGCCCCGTAATCATCGACGGCGATCCTGAAACCACTCGCCCTGAGCGCGGCAACGAAGCGGCGCAACGCGCCGCGCGAGGCAGATTTCTGTTCGGTCACTTCACACACGATCCGGCTCGGATGCATGCGGGCCTCATGCAAGACGAGGCGCATGTCGCGGATCGCAACGTCCACGATCTCGGCGTCGCTGAACAGGGACGGGTCGAAATTGACGAAGATCGACGCTTTCGGGTCGAGGCACCGCGCCGCGTTGAGGATGTGCAGCGTGCGCATCAGCGTTTCGACGTGGAAGCGGTCGATGGCCGGGATGCCCTTGAAGAAGACGCCGGGCGACATGCCCTCGCCGTCGCGGAACGGACGCACCAACCCTTCATAGGCGGTGATGGAAAGCTTGCCGCCGCCGAAGGCGAACACCGGCTGGAACGCGCTCTTGATCGTATAGACGCCCCACACGCCGACCGAGGTGCCGTCGTCCTGTCGGATGATATGGGCCAGTCCTGCGCTGCGCGACACCGGTCGGAAACTCCGAAGATTCTTGTCGGAACGCCGCGGGCCGCGCCCGCGCGTCGGTGGCCGGAGCCTGTAGCAGCCGCCGAGCCAACCGCCATTGTCGCGCAGGAGCTTTTTTACATCGTTAACGCCGCCGGCACCGCATATTTGTCCTCGAGACAGGCCGAGCCTTGCGATTTGCGTGACATTCGGACAATAGGAACGCGGCTGCGATGACGCAGCGTCGGACCGCTCCCAGGGAGAGATCGAATGGCCTTCCTCGCCAACGCCCTTTCACGCGTCAAGCCTTCCGCGACCATCGCGGTTGCCCAGAAGGCGCGCGAACTGAAAGCGAAAGGCCGCGACGTGATCGGCCTCGGTGCCGGCGAACCGGATTTCGACACGCCCGACAACGTCAAGAACGCGGCGATCGAGGCGATCAATCGCGGCGAGACCAAATACACGCCGGTTTCCGGCATCGTGCCGCTGCGCGAGGCGATCGCGAAGAAGTTCAAGCGCGAGAACAATCTCGACTACCGGCCGGAGCAAACCATCGTCGGCACCGGCGGCAAGCAGATCCTGTTCAACGCTTTCATGGCCACGCTCAATCCCGGCGACGAGGTCGTGATCCCGGCGCCCTACTGGGTGAGCTATCCGGAAATGGTGGCAATCTGCGGCGGCATCTCGGTTTTCGCCGCGACCTCGATCGACAACGGCTTCAAGCTGACGCCGGAAGCGCTCGAAAAGGCGATCACGCCGAAGACCAAATGGCTGGTGATGAACTCGCCGTCGAACCCGTCGGGCGCCGCTTACACCGAAGCCGAACTGAGGGCGCTCGCCGATGTGCTGGTGCGCCACCCGCATGTCTGGACGCTGACCGACGACATGTACGAGCACCTGACCTACGGCGATTTTGTCTTCCGCACCATCGCCGAGGTGGAACCGGCGCTCTACGAGCGTACGTTGACCATGAACGGCGTTTCCAAGGCCTATGCCATGACCGGCTGGCGTATCGGCTACGCGGCAGGCCCGATCGAACTGATCAAGGCGATGGACATGATCCAGGGCCAGCAGACCTCGGGCGCCTGCTCGATTGCACAATGGGCGGCGGTCGAGGCGCTCGACGGACCGCAGGACTTCGTCGCCCGCAACAAGGCGATCTTCCAGGGCCGCCGCGACCTTGTCGTTTCGATGCTCAACCAGGCGCGCGGCATTTCCTGTCCCGTCCCGGAAGGTGCTTTCTACGTCTACCCGTCCTGCGTCGATTTGATCGGCAAGAAAGCGCCCTCGGGCAAGGTGATCGGGAACGACGAGGACTTCGTCACCGAACTGCTTGAGGCTGAAGGGGTCGCGGTGGTGCACGGCTCTGCCTTTGGCCTCGGCCCGAATTTCCGCATTTCCTACGCGACGTCGGAGGATGTGCTGGAAGAAGCCTGTACCCGTATCCAGCGTTTCACCGGCTCGTTGACCTGAAACCGCATCAAAGCCCGGCCGCCAGAGCCGGGCTCACGCCTGCCGTGATTAGTGCAGCCGGCGGCGCCACTCGCCCGGTGTCGTTTCGTAGCGGCGGCGGAACGCTCGGCCGAAATGCGACAGGTCGGAAAAACCGCAGGAAAAGGCGATCGACGTGACCGGCAGATGCGAATTGGCCGCCGCGCGCAGCATTGTCGCCGCGGCGTGCAGCCGCGTCTCCAGCAGGAAGGCACCGAGCGTCGTGCCGTTGAGCGCGAAGAGCTTCTGCACATAACGCGGCGAAATGCCGAGTGCCTGGCCGCAGCGCGCCGCATCCAGGCCAGGATCGGCATGGTTGCGCCGCACATACCGGCAAAGCGTCAGATACTGGGCGTCGCGACGCGAGGGCAGCCGCGAAACATCTGTACCGGTTTCGTGGCCGAGTGCCATCGCCGTGAGGTCGAGCAGCATCGAAAACAGCCGCCCACTTGACGCCTCGCCGAGATGGCCGAACCCGTCATGGATTGAGCGCGCAGTCTCCGCGATCAGCCCGCCCAGCACCGGCTCGCGCGAGACGATCCGCGGCGCCTCCGGCAGTGGCGCGCTCAGCCGCTCCCCAAGCGCATCCTTCGGGACCCAGAACGAAGCGACGCCCAGCGACGGCAACTTCCGGTGTTCGAGCGCGAACGGCCGGCCGGAATCGAAGATGCCGACATCACCAGGCCGCAAGGCGATCTCGGCGCCTGCCTGCGCGATGCGGCACTCGCCGCCGAGTTGCAGGTTAAGATAGAAGCATTCGCGCGGAGAACGCTCGATCTCGCGCCGCGTCCTCAGAACGAGATGCGACGTCGCATGCACCCGGTTGACCGCGCCCTCGCCGAGCGGATGCGATTCCACCCGTGCCGAGAAGGCGCGCCGGCGACCTGCTTCGGCCTCCGGCACCAGTTCCATGAAGGATTGGCAGATGCCTTCGCGATAATAGTCGAAAGCTTCGGCGGCCCTGACATCGCGCGTGTCCCAGACGTGGCCCCAATCGAGCGATGGCCGCGACGCCTCTGAGATCTCGTTTCCCATGGATCGGCTCCTCCCGACACCGTTCGTCCCCGGCACAGATTTGTGCGCCCTCGGCCAAGCGCCTTCCGGCGGATCGTCGCAACTTGAACGCCCCATCGATTGAAGAACAGGGAGGAAAAAATGGCAACTTATGTGCTTGTTCACGGCGCCTGGCACACCGGCGAATTGCTCGCCGATGTCGCCGCGCCCATCCGGGCTGCTGGCCACGACGTCCACACGCCGACCATTGCCGGCAATGCGCCGGGCGACGACCGGCGCGCAGGGCTCGAGGCCGCGATCTCCTCGATCGCCGATTACCTCAATGAGAACGGCCTCACCGACGTCATTCTCGTCGGCCATTCCTATGGCGGCATGGTCATCACTGGCGTAGCAGACCGCGCCGGTGACCGGGTCCGCCGACTCGTCTACTGGAACGCCTTCGTGCCCAACAATGGCGAATGCCTGAACGACATGGTGCCCGCCCACTACGTTGAACTGTTCGACGCGATCAGCGGCCAGAGCCCGGACAACGCGGTCATGCTGCCGCCGCCGATCTGGCGCGAGGCGTTCATGAATGATGCCGATGCCGCATTGGCCGACAGCGCATTCGCGAAGCTCAATCCGCATCCCTACGCCACCTTCACCGACAAGATCGCCCTGTCGAAGAACCCCGCCGAGATGGACGTCGCCAAGTCCTACATCAACTTCACCGAGGATACCGCCCTGCCCCAGAGCCTCGGCTGGCACCCGCGGCTGTCCGAAAAGCTCGGCCTGTTCCGCCTCGTGCAGGCCCCGGGCGGCCACGAGGTGTGCTTCACCAACCCCGGCCTCCTCGCCGAAAAGATCATGGAAGCCGGCCGCGACTGACGTCCGCGACAGTCAGGTCAGCGTGTCCGACCTGCGGCAGAAAATTTCCGGCCGGTGCAGTCGGCATCCGGCCGGTTCCTGCGTCCTTGGGCAAACGAGGACCGGGAACGATGCTTTTTGCACTGTTATGCTACGGCAGCGAAGCCGCCTCTGCGGACGAGGCCACGGTCCGCGCGGTCATTGGCCGGCACAAGGTCACCGAGAACTGCCTTGCCGCCGAAGGGCAACTCGGGCCCAATCTGCGCCTGATGCCTACGACCGCCGCCGTCACGGTGCGATCCGGCACCAAGCTATCCGTGCTCGACGGACCCTTCAGCGAAACCAAGGAGGTCCTTCTGGGCCTCTGGATATTCGACTGCAAAAATCTCGACGAGGCGATCGGTCTTGCGCAGGAATTCGCCAGCCACCAAGCCGGCGGCGCGCTCGAACTGCGACCGATTTGCGAATACGATCCCGGCGTTCTCACCGGTGACCGGTAATCGCGCTGACGTAGCCGCTTCTCATCATCCTTGCATGCGTTGCCCGGTCGCGCGACTGTTGTGGGGTGGATGTCACGCGCCTGTCGACGGCTCGGGCTAGGAACGACTTTATTGATAGCCGCACAAGGAGAGGATCGTCCCATGAGGAACATCGCGCTTGCCGCCATCGCTACGATCGTGTTTGCCGTCCCCGCTATGGCCAACGACAACCGAATCGATCTGATCCGCCCAGACGCGCCCGAACTCGCGGCGTTCGGCGAACATGCGATTGGCGTGCGGACCATTCAACTGTCGGATCCTGGCCGCATCGACATCCTCAATGTCGAAGCCGGCAAGGAGCATCCGCGTTACGACCGGCCGTTGACCGTCGAGGTCTGGTATCCGGCCGAGGGCGACGCCGTCGGCGGCACGTATGAAGGCGTCTTCCTGCGGGACGGCCAGACAACTGTCACCCTCACCGGCCGCGCAGTTCGCGACGCGACGCCCAAGAAGCGCGGCGAAGGTGCCTGGCCACTGGTACTGGTCTCGCACGGCTACCCCGGAAACCGATTCCTGCTCAGCCACTTGGCCGAAAACCTTGCCACCAAGGGTTATGTCGTGGCGTCGATCGACCACACCGATTCGACCTACAATGACCGCGCCGCGTTCGGCTCCACGCTGGTGAACCGACCGCTCGACCAACTCTTCGTGCTTGACGAGATGGCGCGGCTTGCCGGCGACGCCGACAGCTTCCTCAATGGCCTCGCCAACCCTGACACGACCGGTCTCGTCGGCTATTCGATGGGCGGTTACGGCGCCGTGATCACGGCCGGCGGCGGCGTCACCCAAGCGGCGACCGAGCTTTCATGGGGCGCGCCGGACGGCACGCTCTCCGTCCACCTGGCGGGCTCGGAGACGCACAACGCGCTGCCCGACCAGCGCATCAAGGCGGTGATCGCGTTCGCGCCGTGGGGCATGGAACGCGGCTTCTGGGATGCAGACGGCCTCGCCGGCATCGAGACGCCCGTGCTTTTCGTGGCTGGCAGCGTCGACGACGTCTCCGGCTATGAAAAGGGCGTGAAGGCAATCTGGGAGCAGGCGGTCAACGCGGATCGCCACCTGCTGACCTTCGAGAACGCCAACCATAACGCCGCCGCTCCGATGCCTGCTCCGAAGGAATCCTGGCAGCCGGTCGACACGCTCGATTTCGTGCCCTTCGAACACTATGCCGATCCGGTCTGGGACACGGTCCGCATGAACAACATCGCCCAGCATTTCGCCACCGCCTACTTCGGCCTGCATCTGAAGCAGGACGAGGCCATGGCCGGCTATCTCGACCTGGTCGAGAACGCCGCCGACGGTGTCTGGGCAACCAACGAAGACGGCACCTTCAAGCCCGAACACAGCTACTGGAAGGGCTTTGCCAACCGGACGGCGAAAGGCCTGAGCCTCATGCATGCTTCTCCAGCCGCCAACTGACGGCAGGCACGCCCCTCCGGGGCGCACCCTTTCGCGTGCCGCCTGACGCGCGGCGGCACGCGATCTCTTGCCACGATATGAAAGCCGTGTGACGATATCCCCAGCCGGGTAACGATAATCCCGGCGCGCGACGGCCGCGGGCCGGCCGCCGCTCACATGTCAGCGTGAGGAGGAGGTCGTTCAAATGGGTAATCGCGCCGGAGGAAGACGCACGGGACCGAAATGCATCGCCATTGTCGGTCCCTTCGCGAGCGGCAAGACGACATTGCTGGAAGCCCTGTTGGCGCGCTGTGGCGCCATTCCGCGCCAGAACACCGTCGCGTCCGGCAACACGGTCGGCGACGATTCCCCGGAAGCGCGCGAGCATGTCATGAGCGTCGAGGCGACCGCCGCCACGACGGAATTCATGGGGGACAGCCTCACTTTCATCGATTGCCCCGGTTCGATCGAGTTCGCCTACGAGGCCGAACCCGTGCTGGCCGCCTGCGATCTCGCGGTGGTTGTCGCGGAGGCGGATGAAAAGAAGATCCCCGCGCTTCAGTTGATCATGCGTACCCTGGAAACGCTCGGCATCCCGCGTGTGCTCTTCATCAACAAGGTCGACAAGTCGGCCATCGGCGTCCGCGACACGCTGAAGCTGTTGCAGCCGGCAAGCAGCGTGCCGCTGCTCTTGCGTCAGATCCCGCTGCGCAAGGACGGCATCGTCGTAGGCTCGATCGATCTCGCGCTGGAACGGGCCTACGTCTATCGCGAGCATGCCGAAAGCGAGATCGCGCCGATCCCGGATGACGAGAAGGCGCGCGAGATCGAGGCTCGTTTTTCCATGCTCGAGACGCTCGCGGATCATGACGACGACCTGATGGAACAACTGTTGGAGGAGATCGAGCCGGCGCGCGACGCAGTGTTCGACGACCTCACGGCCGACCTGCGCGAAGGCACGGTAATCCCGGTGCTGATCGGCTCGGCCGAGCATGGCAACGGTGTGCTGCGCCTGTTGAAGGCCATCCGCCATGACGCGCCGGATGTTGCCCAGACCCGCGACCGCCTTGGCCTTTCGGCCAGCGACGACACCGTCATGCAGGTCATGAAGACGATCCACACCGCCCACGGCGGCAAGCTGTCGCTGGTCCGTGTGCTGTCCGGCGAAGTTGCTGACGGCACCGAGATCATTGCCGACACCGGAGCCACCGGCCGCATCTCCGGCATGTACCGCATGCTCGGTCGCAACCAGAACAAGGTGCAGAAGGCGACGGAGGGCGAGACCGTCACGCTCGGCAAGCTCGACGACATCAGGACCAGCGACACGCTGACCGCCGGCAAGAAGGCGCCCGACGCCCTCGCCCGCCCGGAGGCGCCACAGCCCGTCTACGCGGTGGCGCTCAGGCCACGCGAGCGCAAGGACGAGGTCAAGCTCTCCTCCTCGCTGCAGAAGCTTGCTGAGGAAGATCCATCGATCGTGGTCGAGCACCAGGATACCGGCGAAACAGTGATCTCCGGCCATGGCGAGATGCATCTTCGGGTAACGACCGAGCGGCTTGCCAACAAATACCAGATCGAGGTCGACTCCGGGAAACCCAATATTCCCTACCGCGAGACGATCAGGAAGGGCGCGCAGCAGCGCGGCCGCCACAAGAAGCAGTCTGGCGGCCATGGCCAGTTCGGCGACGTCGTGATCGAGATCAAGCCATTGCCGCGCGGCGCCGGGTTCGAATTCACCGACACCATCACCGGCGGCGTAGTGCCGAAGCAATATATTCCCTCGGTCGAATCGGGTGTTCGCGACTACCTGAAATCCGGTGTGTTCGGGTTCCCGGTGGTCGACATCGCGGTCAACCTCTCCGACGGCTCCTACCATTCGGTCGACTCCTCCGACATGGCTTTCCAGATGGCCGCCAAGCTTGCCATGCGCGAGGCCATGCCCGCCTGTTCGGCGGTGATCCTCGAGCCGGTGATGAAGATCGAGGTCTATGCACCGTCGGACGCGACCGCCAAGGTAACCGCGATCCTGCCGCAGCGGCGCGGCCAGATCCTCGGCTTCGACGCCCGCCCGGGCTGGGAAGGCTGGGACGTGGTTGAGGCGATGATCCCGCAATCCGAGATCGGCGACCTTATCGTGGAGTTGCGCTCCGCCACAGCTGGCGTCGCCACCTTCCGCGCCGCGTTCGACCACATGGCCGAATTGACCGGCAGGCAGGCGGACGAGATCGCTGCGAAGGTCAAGGCCGCCTGATCACCGGCAAGGCCGGAGCAACGACCGCGGCCACGCAGAAGTGATGGCGATTGAGTTGCGATCACGTCGGCATCGGCTAGCGTCGCGGCGATTGTTCGCGGAGGAAACAATGGCGCATTTTCATCGCCGCCCGGACTGGGCTATCGCCGAGCGCGAGGCGACGCCGGAGCACGTCTTTTTCAACCGCCGCGCCGTTCTGGCCGGCTTCGGCGCCAGCATGGCCGCGTTGGCGGCACCGCCCTTTGCCGGCCGGGCGCTTGCCGCCGACGATCCCACTGCGGACCTCTATCCCGCCGGGCGCAACGAGGCCTACACGATCGAGCGCGACCTGACGCCTGAGGAAGCGTCCTCGCAATACAATAACTTCTACGAGTTCGGTTCGCACAAGCAGATCGCCCGCGCCGCGCAGGACCTGAAGATCCGACCCTGGGATGTCGAGATCGGCGGCCTGGTCGACAAACCGCAGAAACTGGCGTTCGACGACCTGATCCGGAAAATGCCGCTTGAGGAGCGTCTCTACCGGCACCGCTGCGTGGAAGCCTGGTCGATGACGGTGCCGTGGACCGGTTTTCCGCTTTCGGCGCTGGTGGAACTCGCCGCGCCGCAAGCCAGCGCCAAATATGTGCGCTTCGAGACCTTTCTCGATCCGGCCATGGCGTCCGGCCAGAAACAGGTCTGGTATCCGTGGCCTTATGTCGAAGGGGTCACGATGGCCGAGGCGGCCAACGAACTCGCCTTCATGGTCACCGGGGTCTATGGCAAGCCGCTTGCCAAACAGTTCGGCGCGCCGCTGAGGCTGGCATTACCGTGGAAATACGGCTTCAAGTCGATCAAGTCGATCGTCAAGGTGACCTTCACCGAGGAACGCCCGGTGAGCTTCTGGGAACGGATCGCGTCGAACGAATACGGATTCTGGGCCAATGTGAACCCGGAAGTGCCACATCCGCGCTGGAGCCAGGCTCAGGAACGCGTATTGCACACGGGCGAGACCATCCCGACGGTCATCTACAACGGCTATGGCGAGCAGGTCGCCGGGCTTTACGAGGGCATGGTGGACGAAGCCCTGTTCATGTGAATGGGAAGACGGCGCCCGCCGGCCGGCCGGCGCCGCTGGAAACCGCGCCGCACGCCCCTTCACGAAAGGGCGGGTCCGCCAGGCGGCCGGTTGTGCGCAGACTATCCCCAGGCAAAAAAAGAGGCCGGAACCTTTGGAACCGGCCTAGTTATTGGAGTGCCGTAAAACGGCGAAACCTCCAGAGGGGAACACTCGCGGGCGCTAATGGGAGGAGGAACGCGCCCGGGAGTGATCGATATATGTGCGCGGCCTGCCGTTTTCGCAAGCACATGAATTGCACATCACCCGTGCAAAAATGCATGGCTCGGGCAAATGCCTGTGCTGTAAGCAGATTTTGCGCAAAGACCGTGCAAAAGTTCGTGGATTTTTTGCCGAATCCAGCGGATTAATAGGTCCAGCCGCGTGCTTTTGAGAAGATGAAGTCGCGAAAGACCTTCAGTTTCGCCTGATTCTTCATCGCCTCCGGATAGCAGAAATAGGTGTCGAACGCGGGCACTTCCATTTCCGGCAACAACTGGACGAGCCCAGCCTCCGGGTCAACCATGTAGTCGGGCAGCATCGCGATACCTGCGCCGCGGCGGACGACGCGCCGCATCGACATCAAGTCGTTGATCTGCAGCGCGGCCGGGCGCCTTTCGCCTTCCGGCATGCCGAATGTCTGCAACGTGTTGAGATCCTTGAGATAGGGCGGCAGAGGCTCACCGAAGGTGACGAGACGATGCCGGTCGAGTTCAGCCGCCGAAGCCGGCTTGCCGAAACGGTTGATATAGGCAGGTGCCGCGAAGACATGCAGATGAACGGTGAAAAGGCGGCGCTGGATCAGGTCGGGCTGCTGCGGCTGGCGCAACCTTATGGCGCAGTCGGCCTGGCGCATCGTCAGGTCGAGCTCCTCGTTGGCGAGGATCAGCTGGATCTGGATGTCGGGAAAGAGGTCGAGGAACTCCTGCATGCGCTGCGACAGCCAGCCGGCGCCGAGCCCCACGGTCGTCGTCACGCGCAACAGCCCGGACGGCTTCTCGGTGGTCTCCATCAGCCGGGAGCGCACCGACTCGAGCTTCATGAAAACTTCGTGGGCGGTACGGAACAGCAATTCGCCTTGCTCAGTGAGCACCAGCCCGCGCGCATGGCGGTGGAACAGCGACACGCCGATATCGTGCTCTAGCGCGCTGACCTGCCGCGAGATAGCTGATTGCGACAGGTTCAGCTTCTCCGCCGCATGGGTGAAGGAGCCGGCCTCGGCGGCGGCGTGAAACACACGCAGCTTGTCCCAGTCGAGCGCCATGCGCCTCCTCCCCGCCCCCGGATAGCGGCCTTATTCGGCCGCTTCGCGATGAGCTTCCATCTCGGCCAGATATTTTTCCGCTTCCAGCGCGGCCATGCAGCCCAGGCCGGCCGCGGTAACGGCCTGCCGGTAGATGTCGTCGGTGACGTCGCCCGCCGCAAACACGCCGGGGATGTTGGTTCTGGTCGAATCCGCTTCGGTCCACAGATAGCCGTTCGGCTTCTGCTTCACCTTGCCGGCGAAAAGCTCGACGGCTGGCGCGTGACCGATCGCCACGAACACGCCGTCGATCGGCATGTCGGTGATCTCGCCTGTCTTCTTGTGTCGCAGCTTGACGCCATTGACCGAAGGCGGCATCGGCGGTTTGCCCGCCTCGCCGACCACCTCGTCGACCTCCATGTCCCACAGAACCTTGACGTTGTCCTTCTTGAACAGTCGCTCCTGCAGGATGCGCTCGGCACGCAATTCGTCGCGGCGGTGCACCAGTGTCACCGATTTCGCCAGGTGCGACAGGTAAAGCGCCTCCTCGACGGCAGTGTTGCCGCCGCCGATCACCACGACGTCCTTGCCGCGATAGAAGAAGCCGTCACAGGTCGCGCAGGCCGAAACACCGAAGCCCTTGTACGTCTCCTCGCTCGGCAGCCCCAGCCACTTGGCCTTGGCGCCGGTCGCGATCACCAGCGCGTCGCAGGTGTATTCGGTGCCCGAATCGCCCTTGAGCCGGAACGGGCGCACGTCGAGGTCGACTTCGGTGATGATGTCGTTGACGATGTCGGTGCCGACATTCTCGGCCTGCTTGAGCATCTGCTCCATTAGCCACGGTCCCTGGATGGGATCGGCGAAACCCGGATAGTTCTCGACATCGGTGGTGATCATCAGTTGTCCGCCCTGCTCCATGCCGGCAATCAGCATGGGTTTGAGCATGGCGCGCGCCGCATAGATCGCCGCGGTGTAGCCGGCCGGTCCGGAGCCGATGATGATGACGGGCGCGTGTTTGGCGCTCATGTCCGGATTTCCTTTCGAACAACAGCAATAGCCCGCGCCGCCCGCGCGGCGAGGCCTTCAGTCGGACCTGATCTAAGGATTGGCGGCACCGTTGCGCAAGTCCGGCGCGGCATTTAGCGCGGTTGTCCGCAACTCTTGTGTCTTCGTGGCAGCCGTCTTGGCGGGCGCGGCGCTTTGGCTTATGAGTGCGGCGGAGAAAGATTCTTTCGCGCAACACGCCGGAAAGCTAACGAATGCCGATCAAGGCCGATCTCGATGCGACCGACTGGAAGATCCTGCGCGAACTCCAGAATGACGGCCGGATCACCAATGTCGAGCTTTCGCGACGCGTCGGCATCTCGGCGCCGCCGTGCCTGAGGCGCGTCAAGCGTCTGGAGGACAACGGGATCATCCGCGGCTACCGGGCTCTGCTCAATGCGCCGGCGCTCGGCTATGACGTTGTCGCCTTCTGCCTCATAGGGCTGCAGCACCAGTCGGATGCGGAACTCAAGTCCTTCTCTGAATTGGCCCGTACCTGGCCCATCGTGCGCCGGGCCTGGATGGTGTCGGGCGATTCCGACTTCCTGCTTCATTGCGTGGCGACCGACCTCACCACCTTCCAGAACTTCGTTATCGAGACCCTGACCTCGGCGCCGAATGTCGATACCGTCCGCACCGCCCTGACCATCCGTCAGGTCAAGGACGAGGGACTTGTCGACATCACCGGTTGACCGCAAACGGCACCTTCTACCAGGGCAGCGCGGCAAGCCGCTGCCGAAACCCGACAATCATCGTTTCGTAGCGCTCGCGGGCCGCCGCACCGAGCTTTGCCTTGCTTGCATCGTCCATCCGCACCAAGTTCGAGATTGCCGTTTCGAGCGCAACTGGATCAACGAAGAAGTTGGTGCCGAGGTGCCGCGGCTCGCACCGTGCATGGGCAACCGTGACGCCGGTTTCTGGCGTCACGTGCTCGTTCATCGGCGGCGCGTCGGTCGTCACAAGCACGGCACCGACCGAAAGCCCCTCGACGATATGATGGCCCCAGCCCTCCGAACGCGACGGACACAGATGAACGCCGCAGGCGTTCTGCAGCTGCTTCAGTTCGGCATCGTCGAGATAGCCCGACACGATACGGATGTTGGAAGGTCGCGCCGTGGCAAGGTCCTTGTCCTTCTGGACGATCACCAGTTCCGGCCATTCGGGATGTTTCGTCCACAAGCCGATGACATCCTCGGTGCCCTTGACTGCGCTGCCGCCGGCCAGATGGAAAAAGCGTGACCATTCCTTGCCGATGTCGCGGGATCGGCGGTCCTCGGAGATGAAGCCGAGAAACTCCGTGGCAACGCTGCGCGCCGCAAACACCGCTTCGCCATGCCGTGACTTGGCAAGCACTAGGTCAATGCCCGCGAGCCGTCCCAGCTGTCTTTTCGGAAAGCGTTCCTGGTTGGGGATCAGCCAGTTGCGCTCGCCGGCCGAATACCATTGCGGAAAGGCGCGCTCCATGTGAACGACCGTTTTCGCCCGCTTGCGGCGCGACAGGCGGTCGAGGAACTGTCGCCCGCGCGGGGACGCCGTCTCCACGGACTTGCCGATCGCCTCGAGTTCGGCCTTGAAGAGCGCCATGTCGCGGGTCAGGCCGTAGGAATTGGACTTGGCGACGATGAGAACGTCGGCCATCACCTCGCCCCCGCCCAAAGCCTTTGATAGACCGCAATGATCGCGTCTGCCTCCCGTGCCAGCGGAAACCTGGCGCGCACATGCACCAACGCCGCCCGCCCGTGCGCCTCCGCCAGTCGTGGATCGGCGAGATAGGGCCGAATGGCCTCTGTTAGCCCGACACCGTCGCCGGCCACAACGACCCGGCCGGTTTTTCCGTCCTCGATCATCTCGGCATAGGCGCCGGCATCACTGGCCACGACCGGCTTTCCCGACGCCATCGCTTCGAGCGGCGTCAGGCCGAAGCCCTCGTTGCGCGACGGTGCGACGTAGAGGCTGACACGCCGGTACCAGACACCAATGTCGGGCACCTCGCCCAGGAAAAGAATGCGGTCGGAGAGGTCGGCCTCCGCCACCCTCGCCTTGAGCGCGTCGGCAAATGCGCGGTGCTCGGGGGTAACACGCCCGGTGATGACGGCGATCCAGCCAGGATGCTCCGGCAGCAAGGCGATCATGGCATCGACGAAAAGATCGGTGCCCTTCTGATGCCGGATGCGGCCGAAACAGCCGACCGCGTGCGCTGCCGTCAGCCTGGCTGCGGCAAGCGTGTCTTCGGCGCCCTCGGCCGGATGGAAGCGATCGAGATCGATGCCATGCATGACGACGTCGTGCGGGACGTCGAGATAGGAGCCCGAGCGGCGACTGGTCGCGATGACGGCATCCATGCGTCGGATCAGCCATTTGGTAAGGTGCTTGTGACGCCTTTGCGCAGCTGAAGTGAAAACCAGCTTCACGGGCGCGCGCAGGACATGCTTCAGCATGATCCCGCCCGCCATTTCAGTGTTGCGTCGCGCATGCCAGATACGGAAAGGCCGCGACCGCGGCCGGCGCAGCAGCGCCGGCAGGTCAGCCCAGCCAAGTGCCGGCAGGGACGCCGGCAGCCCCGGTCCGAAGACCGCGATGCCGATCGCCTTTGCCTGCAACGGCACCAGCTGGACGATCGTGCTGGTCACGCCCGACAATCGGCGTTTGAAGTTGGGTGCCACGACCTCGATGGCGCCCGCGTCGGGGACCCTCATGACGCGATACGCGCTGTTGGCATGCCGGCTCCGCGGGAAGGATCAGATAAACGCCACCTTCACGATCTCGTACCCACGGGCGCCGCCGGGAGCGTTGACTTCGATCGCGTCGCCGACCTCCTTGCCGATCAGGGCGCGCGCGATCGGCGATGAGATCGAGATGCGGCCGGACTTCACGTCCGCCTCCTGGTCACCGACGATCTGGTAGGTGCGCGTTTCCTCGGTGTCCTCGTCGACGAGTTCGACCGTGGCTCCGAACTTGATCGTCTCACCGCTCAGCTTGCTGACATCGATGACTTCGGCCCGCGCGATCAGGTCTTCAAGCTCGCCGATGCGACCCTCGTTAAGGCTTTGAGATTCCTTGGCGGCGTGATACTCCGCGTTTTCGGACAGATCGCCATGCGAGCGCGCTTCCGAGATCGCCTCGATAATCCGCGGGCGCTCTTCCTGCTGCCGCCAGCGCAGTTCTTCCTTCAGAGTCTCGAATCCGGACGCGGTCATCGGGACCTTGTTCATGATAAGGCCTTTCCTCGCTTTGGCGCTCCACCCGGCAGTGCAAGGCACCTGTCCCCCCGGGCGAAGCACAAAAAGAAAACGGTCCGCGAGCTTCAGCCACGGAACCGCACAAACTCAGTCCAATCCTATATAGCAATGGCGGCCGGCGTTTTCACGTGCAAAATTTGCCGGATACACTAACGGGCCGCGGCCTGCGGCAGGTTATCCGGGGTTCCGTCGCCTGCCTCGCCCAGGTCGCGCACGCGAGGCTCCGGAAGGTGGGCGCATATGGCGCGCGCCGCGGCATGTGGTTGGGCAAGATCGCCGACGACGACACGACGACCGTTCGCCAGCGTCACCACCAGCGCCCCGCTGCCGGCAATGCGGCCCGGCAGGCCACGCCGCACGCTCACCCGATCGATCAGCGCATAAGGAATTTCAAACGGTTGGCTGTGAGGGAACCCGCGATGAAGGTAGAGCGCCCGCGGCATCACCGCGACACTGATCGTGAAGCGGCGCAGCACGGCATGGGCGATCAGGAACGGTCCTCCGATTGCCAGCACCACGATGCAGAGCCGCGCCAGAGCCCCATCGCCACGCCCGGCGGCAAACAGAAACGACAGAAGCAGCCCGTAACCGACGACGACGACGATGGTCGGAAGGAACAGCGACAGCGTCGACGGGACGAACGGGCCGCCGTGTCTCGGTTCCGGATTGTCGTTGACCCCGTGCATGCGCCCCCGGTGATTCGCGCTCAACCGCTTGTGATCAAGGATACAACGGTTTTCGCCGGAGTCATCGTCGCGCGCGCTTGCACCGATGCGGGCGGACCCTACCTGTCAATCGACGGACAGCTTTGGGAGAGACGCATGAACCGCACCACGCTTTTTGCCGCGAGCCTCGCGATCGGCCTTCCCAGCGCGCTGCTCCTTGTCCCGGCGGCCCATGCCGAGCGCTTCACCACCGAAGAGGTGGTAGTGGAATCGGAGGTGCTGGCCGACGGTCTCGAGCACCCTTGGGGGCTGGACTATCTCCCGAATGGCGACGCTATCGTTACCGAGCGGCCCGGCCGCATGCGCATCCTGTCGGGCGGCCGCCTTTCCGAACCGTTGGCGGGTGTGCCACAGGTCGCCGCGCGCGGACAGGGCGGCCTCCTCGATGTTGCCGCCTCGCCGGATTTTTCCCGTGACAACCTGATTTACTTCACCTTCTCCGAACCCGGCCCCGGCGGTACCGGAACGGCAGTGGCGCGCGCACGGCTCAAGCGCGACGAGGCGGGAGGCAAGCTCGAAGACGTCGAAACCATCTTCTCGATGTCGAAAAAGAGCGGCACGGCGCGCCATTTCGGCTCACGCATCGTCTTTTCGCCCGACGGGACGCTGTTCTTCACCATCGGCGACCGCGGCGACGCCGACCGCGCCCAGGACATGCGCGACCATGCCGGCGCCGTGCTGCGCATCAATCCCGACGGCTCGGTACCGGCTGACAATCCCGCCGCCGACGGCGCCGCGCACTTGCCGGAAATCTGGTCGAAGGGTCATCGCAACCCGCAAGGCGCAACCTGGGACCCCGTCACCGGCGCGTTGTGGACCATCGAGCACGGCGCCCGCGGCGGCGACGAGCTGAACCGTCCCCGCGCCGGAGCCAATTACGGCTGGCCGGTGATCTCCTACGGGCGCAACTATTCGGGCACCAAGATCGGCGTCGGCACCGAAGCCGAAGGTTACGAGCAGCCGGTCATGTATTGGGATCCTTCGATCGCGCCGTCCGGGCTGACAGCCTATGATGGCGACATGTTTCCCGAATGGCAGGGCGACCTGCTCGGCGGCGCACTGAAGTTCGAGCTTGTGACCCGCATCAAGCGCGACGAAAGCGGCAAGGCGCTAGGCGAGGAGCGCATGTTCGAAGGCGCGTTCGGCCGCATCCGCGATGTCAGCGTAGCACCGGACGGCTCGGTGTGGCTGCTGACCGACGAAGGCGACGGCGCCATCATCAGGCTCTCACGCGGCGGCTAGCCTCCTCAAACAACGGACCCGGAAAAAGCGAAGGGCGCGCCATGACCGGCGCGCCCTTCCCCGTTATTTGCGGTCGTCTGCTCAGCCGTTGGCGCGCTCGAACGCGGCGATCTGCCGTTCCAGTTCCGCATACTCGTCGCAGCCGGTGCCGCAGCGTTTGGCGATCTCGCCTAGCTGGTCGCGCGCCGAGGCAACATCGCCCATCTGCAGATGGGCCTCGCCGAGATATTCGCGTGTCAGAACGTGGTCCGGGTCGAGCCGCAACGCCTCTTCGTAGTAACCGAGGGCGATGAGCAGCTTGCCCTGCTTGCGGTGCGAATAGCCGAGCATGTTGTAGACGCCGGCATCACCGCGACCTTCGGCAAGCTTCAGCACCGAGATCGCTTCGTCATATTTGCCGTCATAGGCCAGCTGGCGGCCGGCCTTGAACAAGCTCTCCGTATCGAGGGCACTCGACTTCTCGACGCATTTCTTCTGCGACTGGTCATAGACCTGCCCGGTCGGGCAGTCCTTAACATCACTACCACCGCCAGCAGCCAGCGCCGCTCCGCCTGAGAGCGGCAGCCCGATGAGGAACGCGGCGGCAATCGTCGTGACATGTCTCGGCATGAAGTCCTCCTGTTGTGCTCGCCTCAGCTACGGTTCGCACGGAAAAATGGTTTCGACCCTTCGAACCCAAGAATAAGACCGAATCATGCCATGTCATCCTCAAATTGACGTGACGGAAGCGGTGGGATGCCTCGATCGTCGGGATCGTATCTTGGCCGGGAGCCATTTCGGTCGCCGCCGCTGGCTGCTAGAGAGCCAGCCAGTCGCCAACCTCGGTCACCTGCATGTCACGCCCGGTCGCCAATCTGGTTCTTCTCCTCGCCGGTGCTCTCTGGGGCATGGGCTTTGTCGCCCAGTCGACTGCAATGGCCGCCGTCGGACCGTTCCTGTTCGTCGGCTTGCGCTTCCTAGTCGCCGCCGTGGCGATGCTGCCCTTCGCGCTGCGTGAGCACGCCGTCGCAAAGACCGGCCTCCAGACGCGCGATTGGCGCGCTTTCGCCGTGATCGGCCTGTTTCTGTTCGGCGGCATGGCGGCCCAGCAGGTCGGCCTACTCACCACGACAGTGACCAATTCCGGTTTCCTCACCGGACTCTACGTCGTGATGGTTCCGTTCCTGGCCGTGCTTATCTATCGGCAATGGCCGCACCCTGTCGTCTGGCCTTCGGCGGCAATGGCGCTCGCCGGCATCTGGCTTTTATCGGGCGGCGCGATCGAGCGGCTCACCGTCGGCGACTGGCTCACCATCCTGTGCGCGCTGTTCTGGGCGCTGCAGATGATCTTCATCGCCCGCCACGCCGCCGGCAGCGGCCGCCCGGTCACGCTGGCGGTCACGCAATTCGCCGTCTGCGCCGCGCTAGGCCTGGCTGTGGCCCTGCTTGTCGAACCCATCGGGCTTGACGCGATTCGCGCCGCCGCGCCCGAGATCCTCTATGCCGGCATCTTCTCCGGCGGCATCGCCTTTACCCTGCAGGCGGTAGGGCAGCGTTACACCACGGCGCCGCAGGCTGCGATCTTCCTGGCGTCGGAATCGGTTTTCGCGGCACTGTTCGGCGCCTATTTCCTGGGCGAAAGGCTGCCGGCGGCGGGACTTGCCGGCTGCGGCCTGATCTTCGCGGCGATCATTCTGGTCGAGGCCCTGCCTCCGCTGATCGAGCGCCGGCGCCGCACGGCCTGAGTCCGGTTCCGTCCCCGATTGCATCAAGGCGCGGATAAATCCATTATGATCAGGGTCGCGGGGTGGAGAAACACCGTGCAGAAACCGATCGAACGCAGCTGGGACCTGAGCATCGACCCCGACACGGTTCGCCTCTTCGTGCTCAAGGCGAAAGCGATCAGTGCCGCCATCAATGACGACTACAATGATGGCGCCGAGCACGAGATCGAACTCGACGACCAGATGACCGACGGCCACCACCATGACGGCCTGGTCGAGGAAGAATCGGAAAACCTCACAGAGGCCGAGTTGCGCGAACTGATCGGCGACCTCAATGTCGATGAGGCCGCCGAACTCGTTGCCATCGCATGGATCGGCCGCGGCGATTACGAAATTTCGGAATGGGACGACGCGGTTGCAGAGGCGCGCCTGCGTGACCGCCGCCGCACCGCCAAATATCTGCTCGGCATGCCCATGCTCGGGGATTGGCTCGAGGAAGGTCTCGAGGCGATCGGCGCCTGACTTCCAGATACGAGACTGATCTTTCGCGGCGGACACGTTTTGTGAACCCGACCGCCTTTCATTCGTTGCCGGCAGGCCGCAGCATGCAACCACATCCTAGCTGAATCGTTTTCTCAAGCCGTTGAATCGCAATCTCAGAGGGTTGAATCAGATCCATCGAAAAAGCGCGCTCTTCATTGTTTTTGCATGTCTTTTGCATTTGCCCGTCAAGCAAGCCGCGGCAGCGCAGGCTTTGCCGGAGACCGCCCCGCAACCGCTACCCCGCCCTGGCGCCGGGACGAAAAACAATGACCGGGTTCCGCCGGACGCGCTTCCGCGGCGCAGTCGCGCCGTGCCTCAAACCGCGCCCCGGGCCGACGAAAACGCAGACGGCGCGCACAATCTCCCGCCCTCCATGCCGGCAGCCGAAATCGCCTGCCGCGTCGAACTGAGGGCGCTTGGCGCTGCCTTCTCCGAAGCCGACCCGGTGAGCGATCCCGCCGGCTGCCGCATCGATTACCCCGTGACTGTGACGAGCCTCGGCGCTGGCGTCGCATTGGAACCGCCGGCCCTCGTCAATTGCGCCGTCGCGACGGCCGCAGCGCGTTTCCTGCGTGAAGTCGTCGGCCCGGCCGCCACACTGCATTTCGGCAAGGACGTCGAAGCGGTCCGGCAGGTCTCAGGCTATGTCTGCCGGCCGCGCAACGGCAGCGAAAAGCTCTCCGAACACGCCTATGGCAATGCGCTTGACATTGCCGCGTTCGAGCTTGCCGGCGGCACCGTGGTGCGCGTCGAAGGCACCATCGATCGCAGCCGGCGCGAATTCCTGCGCTCGGTTCGCACTGCCGCCTGCGGGCCGTTCAAGACCGTGCTCGGCCCCGGCAGCGACGCCGACCACGCCAACCACTTCCATTTCGACCTTGGAAAGAGGCGAAACGGCGGCACGTTTTGCCAGTAGGCGAGGCCGCCCGGCCGGACGCCCCTGCCTCAGGGATAGGCTATTGCGCCGCGAAGCTCCGGTGAAGCTGGTCGGCAAACGCTCTTGCGTCCTGCTCGAACCCCATGTGGTCGCCGGGAAACGGCACCGGGTCGATACCGAGCATGCGTGCCAGCGCGCTGCCCATCTCGTGGATCGGCTGGCCGACCGAGGCCTCGCCGAGCGCCACCACGACCTTCGGCGCACCCGCCTTGAGAGCCTCGACATCCGGTTCGTAGAGCGACAGCGGTAGCAGGCCGTGCGCGAGCCAATATTCGAAATTGCCGGAGACCCGCTCGAAGGTTTCGGCCGCCTCCGGGCGAATGTCGAATGGAGGCGGCCCGTCCTGCGCATTGCCATCGTCGAGGCCGCTCATGGCGAAGAACGCGGCCATCGCTGCATCGACGCCCTCGCGCCTGTAGGTCTCGTGAAGCGCGCGGTCAGCGGCCAGCGCCTCGGACGGGTCGTCGAGCATCATGACCGACGGCGGTTCATGCGCCACCAGAACCTTGACCTTGCCGGGATGCCTGGCCGCAAGGTTGAGGCCGATCTGCGCGCCGCCGCTGGTGCCGAAGATATAGGCTGAGCCGCCGCCAAGTTCCTCGATCAGGCGCGCGACATCGTCGGCATGGACGTCGACGTCCAGATCGACGGCCGGACCGTCGAAGGAACTGCGCGAGTTGCCGCGCAGATCGAACGCGACGACGCGATAGCGGTCGGCAAGCCGTTCGGCCAGTTCAGCGAAGACGCCGGCGTCCTGCGGGCCTCCGGGGATGATGACCAGCAAGGGTCCGGAGCCGCGAACCTCGTAATGAAGGCTGGCGCCGGTCACTTTCAGGGTGGCGGTGGTGAGTGGTGTGTTCATCTCGGTTTGTTCCTTATTGGCGGCGCGGGCGGCCGCAGATGCGGTCGATTGAGCAAGAGCGGCAGACGGCAGGCCGAAAGCTGCGGCGGCCGCCAGCACGGTGAGAGCATTGCGAAGGTTCATCGGCCGGCCCCCTGCCGATCGGCGAGGACAATGCGGTTGCCCTCGCTGTCACGAAACTCGGCAACGGTGCGGCCGGGCTGCCAGGGCGCTTCCTGCGGTTCGGTGATGATCTCGACGCCTGCCGCTTTCAGCCGGTTCGCGGTCCCTGCGACATCGTCGTCGACAAGCACCATGACCGGTTCGGCCGACGGCTTGTTGTCCTTGCGGCGCGTGAAATGGAGCGCAGTCTCGGCACCCTCGAACGTGAGTTCGATCCAGCGCCAGCCGTCATTGCCCATTGGCGCATCGGCCGCGACCCGGCAACCGAAATGCTCGCCATAGAAGGCCTTGGCGCGGTCCTGGTCCCTGACCGGAAGTTCTGCAAACTGGATATGCATGCGGGGTGTCTCCTGTTGAAATGACACCCCTTGTCGTCGGCCGGCCGACCTTTTCGACAACGCCCTCCGAAAAAATTGTAGCACTGTCGAAAATCGGCGCCGTCGAGCGACCACATGCGTCCCTGCGCGAATTGGAGAAACCCGACATGCAATATGCCTGCCTCATCTACTACGATCCCAAGCTTATGTTCGGCGGAGCACCGGAGGCCAACGCCGTTCTCGACGAATGTCAGACCAGCGACGAAGGGCTGAAGGAGACGGGCCATTTCGTGTCCTCGGTCGCGTTGGAACTGCCCGACGAGGCGATGACGGTGACCGTGCGCGACGGGCAGATGTCGGCCGTCGACGGTCCCTTCATCGAAACCCGGGAGATGCTTGGCGGCCTTGTGGTGATTGAGGCCGTCGACCTCAACGAGGCGCTGCAGGTCGCCGCCCGCATCCCGCAGGCGCGTGTCGGTTCGGTCGAGGTGCGCCCTCTGGTCGACTTTTCGAAGCCGCGGCCCGAACTCTAGGGGCTCGATCATGGTCCAGCATGCCACCGCCGCGGTCGAAGCCGCCTACCGCAACGAAAGGCGGCGTGTGCTGGCGACGCTGGTGCGCCTGCTCGGCGGCTTTGAGGCAGCGGAGGAAGCACTCCACGATGCCTTCGCGGCAGCGGCCGAACGATGGCCGCGCGAGGGTGTGCCCGCGAACCCCTATTCCTGGCTGGTCTCGGCGGGTCGCTTCAAGACCATCGACCGCTGGCGAAAACAGGGGCGGCTGGCCGCCGCGCTGCCCAGTCTTGTCGTGATCACGGAACCCGAACCGGAGCCGGAGATGCCCGAACATATCCAGGACGACGAGTTGCGGCTGATCTTCACCTGCTGCCACCCGGCTCTTTCGCCGGACGCGCGTATCGCTCTCACCTTGCGCGAAGTCGGCGGACTGACCACCGAGGAGATTGCTCGCGCCTACCTGACCCGCACTCCGACCATCGCCCAGCGCATCGTGCGCGCCAAGGCGAAAATTCGCGACGAAGGCATCCCATACGAGGTGCCGGGACGGCGCGAGCTTCCGGCCCGGCTCGAAAGCGTGTTGCGGGTGATCTACCTCGTCTTCAACGAAGGGTATGCCGCGACGACCGGCCCGGGTCTGATCCGCGCCGACCTTTCGGCTGAAGCGATCCGCCTCGCCCGGCTGTTGCTCTCGCTCGTCGACGAACCCGAAGCGCGCGGCTTGCTCGCCCTGATGCTGCTGCATGAATCGCGACGCCGGACCCGCGTCGATGCTGCCGGCGACATCGTGTTGCTCGAGGATCAGGACCGCTCGGCCTGGGCCCGCGGCCTGATCGCCGAGGCGAAGGGACTGATCGAGGCGGCGTTCGCCACGCGCCGCGCCGGCCCCTACCTGCCGCAGGCGGCGATCGCCGGCACGCACTCCGACGCGGCTGATTTCGGCGCGACCGACTGGAGCCGCATCGTCGGGCTCTACGATGTGCTCTCGCAGGTCGAGCCGTCGCCTGTCGTCGCGCTCAACCGCGCTGCCGCAATCGGTGCGCGCGACGGCCCCGAGGCAGGTCTCGCCGCAATCGAGGCGGCAATCGCCGATGGTGGCCTCGACGAGTATCACCTCGCCCATTCGGCTCGCGCCGAGATGCTGCGCCGCCTTGGCCGCGTCGTCGACGCCCGCGCCGCCTACCGGCAGGCGCTGGCGCTTTGCCGCCAGCCGGCCGAGCGCCGCTTCCTGGAAAAGTGCCTCGCGGCTCTCGCCAACTACGACGCCACGATCCGGCCCCACTCGTAAACGGCCGGCGTGAGCTTTCCTTTACCGTTGACCGCTACCTTCAGGCGAGAAGGACGGGAACCGAAGTTCATGCGTAAGTTGTTCCGCCGCGGGGCGCCGGTTGCGGGCCGGCCACGAACCGCCCTTGCCAGCCTCTCAGCGCTCGCCTTGAGTGGCGCGGTTCTGGCCGCCTGCTCGGTATCCGAGGCCTTGCGGCCGGACGTCGATGTCGGCACGCGCACCAGCGCCGTCGCACCGGCGCGTGGGCTGCAGCGGCTGATCCCGTCAAACCCGTTCCTGGTCGGCTTCCCGCGTTCGAACCGGCCGGCCTCGCCCTTCGCCTCGATGCCCGCGGAGGAGGTGCAGTGCCGGCGCGACCTGAAGCGGCTCGGCGTAAAGTACCGCGACATAGCGGCGATCCGCGACAGCGCCTCCTGCGGCATCGACCACCCGGTCGAGGTCTCGGGTTTTTCCGGCAGCATCGCGATGAAGCCTGCGGCGACGCTCAACTGCCAGATGGCCCTTGCCTTCGCGCGCTGGGCCAAGGAGGAACTCGCGCCTGCCGCGCGCTGGCGCTATTTTTCCGGCGTACGGACGATCCATCAGGGGTCGAGCTATTCGTGCCGCAAGGTCAACGGCACCTCCAAGATGTCGGAGCACTCGCGCGGCAATGCGCTCGACGTCATGCGCATCGAACTGAAGAACGGCCGCGACATCGACGTGCGCAAGCCCGGCTGGTTCTCCTTCCGCCAGCGCGGGCTGCTGAACTCGGTGCGTTCCGACGCCTGTGACTATTTCACCACCGTGCTTGGCCCCGGCTACGACCGCGACCACGCCGATCATTTCCACTTCGACATCAAGCCGCGCCGCAACGGCTACCGCGCCTGCAAGTAGGCGCGGTCCCCCGCGATGGCTCAGCCGCGGCTGCGAGGCACGCCCTCCGTCTGGTAGAGCGAGATCGCATGGCCATCAGGATCGGCGAAATCGCCCGACCAGCCTCCGGGCGCGTGGCTTACCGGGGTGACGATCGTGGCTCCCTTCGCCGCAAGCCCGGCCATGACATCATCAATGCCGCCTTCGGTCAGGTCGAAGACGATGATCGGCGTGTTGCCGGGCCGGCACTCGTTCATGAAGAAGATCAGTTCAAGGCCGCCGGCGGTGTTCGCGGCAAGCCAGTCATTGCCGCTGCCGTCGTCACCCATCCGGCGCACTTCGAGGCCGACCACATCGCGCCAGAAGGCTTCGGTACGGTCGATGTCGGTGACGTAGTAGCAGATCGTGCCGATGCGGGCCTGTCCAAGCATGGGTTCCTCCTGTGATGCTTTCGACACCGCTAGTTGCCACTGCTTGACGTTTTGTGAGGCGGCCGCGCAATTTTTCCAAAGGCCATCAGATGACCATCGGGGTCGTGGCTCGCCAGATGCACCAGCGCTCGGCGTGCGAGGGGCAGCAGCGCGCGGCGGATCGCCCCGAGCGCGAGCGGCTGTTCAGGCCGGCGGTACCCAGCGTGGTTGCCGTCGTCAAATGCCGCCCATCTGCGCCGCAACGCTGAAATGCGCTGGCGCAACGCTGTATCGTTGAGTCCCAAAAGATGACGGATTTCGGCCCGGGTAGCGCCGCAGTCGGCAAGCAGCGCCACGATCCGCAAGCCGGCGGGCAGCCCAGCCAGGAAATCCGGGGGGAAGCCATGAAGATTGTCCGAGGCGCCTGGCAGGAAAGGAAACCGCTCCTCCCGCCGCCGGCGCCGAACGGCGCTGCGCGCCTCCGCGGCGGCCAGGTTGCGCATGACGCCGCCGAGCCAGGCAGGCGCTGCCGGATCATCCAGCCGCCCGGCGCGCATGGCGACGATCAACGCCTCATGGAACAGATCGTCGGCGTCGTGCCTGCCGCGCATCAGCCGCCGCGCCATGGCGCGCAATTCGCCGTAGTGCCTCGGAGACAGGACGGCGTTCACCGCGCGGCGCCCGGCTCAGCCGTCCGCCGGCACGGGCGTCGGCTTTCCCTGGCCGTCCAGCGCGACCATGATGAAGTCGGCGTCGGTGACCTTCTCCATCAGGTCGGAGAGGTAACGCTGCGCCCACGCCTCGACCTTGAGCACCATCGAGGTGCGGCCGACGCGGGCAATGTTGGTGTAGATGCACAGCGTGTCGCCGATCTTCATCGGCTTGGCGAACGACATTTCCTTCACGGCCGCCGTGACCACCCGACCCTTGGCCCGCTCGGCGGCGCGGATGCCGCATGCAAGGTCCATCTGCGCCATCACCCAGCCGCCGAAAATGTCGCCGGCCGCATTGGCGTCGCCCGGCATGGCGAGCGTCCTAAGCGTCAGTTCGCCCAGCGGCGCTGTTGCGGTGTCGCTCATGTCATGCCGTCCGTTCGTTGATCGCCTTTCGCTCGTAGCGGGCGCTCCGACAAGCGTCAACGCCGCTCGCGACAGCCACGACAAGCATCGCGACCAAGACAATCACGACGCTTCATGTCGCCGTGGCCGTGCGCACGCCCGAGCCGCCTCGCCTAGGCTGCCGGCACCCGCCTGTCGTCCGGAGATCGCCAGCCATGCCAACAGCCAGAGCCGCCGTCTGCCACGCCTTTGGCCAGCCGTTGACGATCGAGGAGATCATGCTGGCCGAGCCGGGACCCGGTGAGGTACTCGTCGACATCGCCGCCTGCGCCATCTGCCACTCGGACATCTCTTATGCCGAAGGCGCCTGGGGCGGAACGCTTCCGGCGGTCTACGGCCACGAGGCGGCCGGTATCGTGGCCGCTACCGGCGAAGGTGTGACAGGGACCCGCAAAGGTGACCATGTCGTCGTGACGCTGATCCGCTCCTGCGGCGACTGCCATTATTGCCGCCAGGCAAGCCGCGTCATGTGCGAGGAGGTGTTTCCGCTCGACAGGAACGGCGCGATTTCCGGCGCCGACGGCCGCCGCTACGACCAGTCGATGCGCACCGGCGCCTTTGCCGACAAGGTGGTGGTGCACGAAAGCCAGTTGGTGGCGATCCCCAAAGACGTGCCCTTCGACAGCGCCTCGCTGCTTGCCTGCGGCGTCATCACCGGCTTCGGCGCCGTCGTCAATTCGGCCCGGGTCAAGCCGGGGCAGAGCGTCGCGGTGGTCGGCTGCGGAGGCGTCGGGCTGAACAGCGTCCAGGGCGCCGTGGTGGCCGGCGCATCGGTGATCGTGGCGATCGACCTGACCGACGACAAATTGGCGGCGGCGAAGACTTTCGGCGCCACCCACGGCGTCAATCCGGCAAAAGAGGACGCGGCGGCCCGCATCCGCGAACTGACCGCCGGCCGCGGCGTCGACCATGTCTTCGTAACGGTCGGCGCCAAGGCTGCCTTCGACCGCGCCTTCGACTACATCACCAAGAACGGAACGGTCGTCGTCGTCGGCATGCCGCCCTCCGGTGTCTTTGCCCAATACGACCCGGGCACGCTTGCGGCATGGAACCAGAAAATCATTGGCTCCAAGATGGGCGAGGCCAACATCGCCACCGACATCCCCGCCCTGGTCGAGCATTACCGCAATGGCCGCCTCAAGCTCGACGAACTGATCACGAGGCGCTATCCGCTGGAAGAGATCAACGAAGCGATCGCCGAGGTCAATGCCGGACACGCGCTGCGCAACGTGATCGTGTTTGAACAAGGGAATAGGGAATAGAACAAACTCGATACTGCCTACTGCCTACTGCCTACTGCCTACATCACTACTCACTAACTGATCACCGGAGCAGCGCCATGAAGATCACCGACGTAAAGACCTGGGTGGTTGGCAATCCGCCGCCCGGCATCGGCGGCAAATATTTCATCTTCGTGCGGCTGACCACGGATTCCGGCGTCGTCGGCTATGGCGAAGCCTACAACGCCACCTTCGGCCCGCATGTGACGGCGAGAATGATCGAGGATCTGGCCGAGCGTTACCTCATCGGCCGCGACCCGCACGACGTCGAGGCCTTTTTCCGCCGCTGCTACTCCTCCGGCTTCACCCAGCGCCCGGATGTTTCCGTCATGGGCTGTTTTTCCGCGCTCGAGATCGCCTGCTGGGACATCATCGGCAAAGAAGCAGGCAAGCCGGTCTACATGCTTCTCGGCGGCCGCGTGCACGAGACGCTGCGCTCCTACACCTATCTCTATCCTCAGCAAGGCAGCGTGCATTCCGAGGACGCGCCGTCCGGCCGTAATGTCTACAACGACCCTGAAATGGCAGCCGAATGCGCGGCCGAATATGTCCGTCAGGGCTTCAATGCCGTCAAGCTCGATCCGGCCGGCCCCTACACCGCCTTTGACGGCCATCAGCCGCGGCTCGCCGACATCGACACCTCGGCGCGCATGCTGAAGGCGATCCGCGAAGCGGTCGGCACAAGGGCCGACATCCTGTTCGGCACCCATGGCCAGTTCACCGCCTCCGGCGCGATCCGGCTGGCGCGCGCCATCGAGCCCTACGATCCGCTCTGGTTCGAGGAGCCGGTGCCGCCCGACATGCCCGAGGTGATGGCGCAGGTGGCGCGCGCCACCTCGATCCCCGTCGCGACCGGCGAGCGGCTGACCACCAAGGCCGAGTTCGCTCGCATCATCGAGCATCGCGCAGCCACCATCCTGCAGCCCGATCTCGGCCGCTCCGGCGGCATCCTCGAAACCAAGAAGATCGCCGCCATGGCGGAGGCCTACCACATCCAGGTCGCCCCGCACTGCTATTGCGGGCCGATCGTCGGCGCCGCCAACATCCAGCTCGCCGTCACGTTGCCCAACTTCCTGATCCTGGAATCGCTAAAGCAGTGGGACGGCTTCCACGAAAAACTCCTGAAAAAGAAGATCGAATGGCAGGCCGGCGATGTCATCCCCTCGACCGAGCCCGGCATCGGTGTCGAACTCGACGAGGCGGTCTGCGAGGCGCATCCCTATGAGGGCACCGACCTGCACCTGCAGATGATGCAGACCCCGCTGATGCCGTAGCAGCGAGCCATGAACGAGCGCCCCGCCTACGCCTTCATCGGCCTCGGCCATCTCGGCGGTCATCTCGCCGCCAGTCTGCTGCGCGCCGGCTTTGCCGTTTTCGTCGTCGACCGCGACGAGGAAGCGGTTCGCCGGCTGTCCGAAAAGGGCGCGGTCGCCTGCGCCACCCCGGCGGAGGCCACGCGCAAGGCCGGCAACGCCATCACCTGCCTGCCCTCGCCCGCCGTCAGCGAAGCTGTTCTCGCCGGACCGGACGGCCTGCTCGACGGCCTGCCCACGGGCGGGACCTGGATCGAGATGTCGACCAACGGCCGTGACGAGATGCTGCGGCTGGCCGCCCTCGCCGCCGCGCGTGGCATCGAGGTGCTCGAATGCCCGGTCACCGGCGGCGTCCATCTCGCGGCATCCGGCAAGATTACGGCGCTGGTCGGCGGCGACCCCGCTCTCTATGAACGCCACCGCGCCGCCATTGCCGCGATGTGCGAAAGGCACTTCCTGATGGGACCGGTCGGCGCAGCGGCGGTGATCAAGGTGATCACCAACATGCTCGCCTTCGTCCATCTGGTCGCCGCCGGCGAGGCGCTGATGCTTGCCAGGCGCGGCGGGCTCGACCTGGCGCAGGCCTATCACGCCATCGCCGCCTCCTCGGGCACCAGCTTCGTCCACGAGACCGAAAGCCAGCTGGTCTTGAACGGTTCCTACGATATCGGCTTCACGATGGACCTCGCGCTCAAGGACCTCGGTTTCGCGCGCGCCATGGCCGAGGAGTTCGGCGCGCCGCTCGACCTCGCCAACCGCGTCGCGGCGATCTTCGAGAAAGGCAAGGCGGCCTATGGCGGCGACGCCTGGTCGACCATGATCGTCAAGCTGCTGGAGGACGAGACCGGCACCGATCTGCGCGCTCCCGGCTTTCCCGCCAGGTTGGGCGAATAGCCGTCGCGGTCGCCTGCCGCACTCCGGCACCGCCGGCAGAAAAAGCATCGCCTCTGACCGTAGGAATCCGGCATCCTGAAGTATCGGCAATGCCCGAATCCCGCCTGCCAGGCGCAACGGAATCGGCTACACTCGCGCCCGCAACGAGGGGAGCAGCCCATGACGCTGATACAGAAGCTCGGCATCGCCTATGCCGTGATGTTTTTCGCCGTGGTCGGCATCGGCTACGTGCCGGCCTTCAACGACGCCAACGGCTATCTGTTCGGCCTGTTCTCCCTGCAATGGTACGACGACCTGCTGCACGCCTTTTCCGGCGTCTGGGCGCTCGCCGCCGCGATCGTCTCGCACCGCGCCTCGGTGCTCTATTTCCGCCTCTTCGGCTCGGTCTATCTGTTCGACGGCGTGCTCGGGCTGGTCACCGGTTCCGGCTGCCTCGACGGCGGCATCTTCATCGACGGCTTCCGCTCATTGAACGATGTCGAACTGCCGACGCGCTTTTTTGCCAACCTGCCGCATCTTGCGATCGGCGGCATCGCGGTCCTGATCGGCTTCTGGCTGGCCGGCCGCATCCGCGAAACCTACGCACCGGCCTGACGCCATGCTGCGGCTCATCGGGCGGCTCTTCCGCCTCCTCGTCACGCTCGTCGTCATCGTCGTGGCGATCCCGGTGGCAGGCTTCGCGTATGGCTGGCTGACGACGCCTTCATACGATGCCGCGCCGCCGCCTGGCGTCGCCCAAACGGCGCCGCTGGAGGTGCTGCGCACCGAGGTACGATCCGGCATCGACGGCTATCAGCGTGCGGAAGAATCGACCTTCCTCACCTATCCGGAATGGGCGATCGTTTACGCGGCGCGCGAATATGCCGGCTTCGTCGCCGTGCGTAGCGAGACCGACTTTCCCTACTGGGCCTATATCGGCCGCTTCTGGCAGGACTACGCACTCGTCGTGCGCGCCGCCGCGCGCTACCCTTTCCATTCGCAGAACCATCTGATGCTGGTCGTCATCGGCACCAGCCATACGATCGAAAACGCCGTTCAGTGGACATGGGAAAACACCATCGGCCGCCTGACCGAATTCGCTGCCGGCTGGCAAAAGACGCCGCAGGACCGTTTCCAGGCGATCACCGCCGCCGAGTATGCCGCCTTCCTGGACCAGGTGCCCTGGTACCGCTTTCCCTATGCCGAAAAGCGCGCCGCGCTATGGCAGACGGAGACGGCATCCGGCTTCGCGGCGGTGCGCTCATGGGAGCGCAAGCTCGCCTTCGGCCTCGGCTATTCGATCAAGCAGGGATATGCGGCGCTGATTACCGCCGGGCTGGAGGCGACCGCCGATCCCGCCTTCCTCGACATCCATGTCTGGGCCGCCGGCCCGGTGCGAGAGGCCATCGCCGACGAGGCCGACACAATGCTGGAAAAGGACCTCGGCCTCGACGGCTCTGTGTTCGTGACCCGGCGCTATCAGGTCTTCACCGACATGATCCCGCGGCTGGTCGACAAGGGCGTGCGTTTCATCGAGATCGGCGGCAATGACGAGATTCTGCTGACGGTGCTTTCCAATGACGCGATCGCCGCGCCCGAGGCGACGCGGGAGCTTTTCGCCTACCAGCTGCCGGCGGAGCCATCGGCGCGCCGCACCGGGCTCGTCGCCTCGGTGCGCCACCTTCACGAGATCATCCCGGCGCTTCAGGCCGAAGAGGTGCTGCTGGAGCATGTCTACGACTACTGAGCCGCACGGCCGCGGCTACCGTTCCGCCGCCAACGCCGAAGGCAGGCCTGCATGCTGAAGATCGCCCTGCGCCTCGTGCTGCTGCTCCTCATCGTCGCCGTCGCGGCACTCGCCGGGCTGCGCGGCTGGGCCACGCTGCGCGAGCGCGCCGACCCGGGGACGGCAGCCGGCGCTGGCGCGACCTTCGTCACTGTCGACGGCCTGCCGATCCACTACCGCGAATGGGGCAAGACCGATGGCAGGCCGCTTGTCCTCGTCCACGGCACCATGGCCTGGGCCGAGACCTGGCGCGACATCGCCGGTCCGCTCGCTGATGCCGGCTTCCGGGTGATCGCGCCCGACCTGCCGCCTTTCGGCTTTTCGCGGCGCCCGGCAGACGGCGACTATTCGCGCACCGCGCAGGCAAGGCGCCTGCTCGGCTTCGCCGATGTGCTCGGGCTCGACCGGTTTGCGCTTGCCGGCCACTCCTTCGGCGGCGGCGCCACCATCGAGGCCGCCTTTGCCGCGCCGGAACGCGTCGAGGTGCTGGCCCTGCTCGACGTCGCAATCGGCCTCGGCCGCCCGCATTCCGGCCCGCCGCTGGCCCCGCTCTTCGGCGTCGGCTGGCTGCGCGACGCAGCGATTGCGGCAACGTTCACCAATCCGTGGATGACCGGCAAGGGGCTGCGCGACTTCATCCACGACGACGCCATCGTCACAGCCGAGCGCATCGCGCTCTACCAGCGCCCGCTCGTCGTCGCCGGCACCACGACGGCGGTCGGCGACTGGTTCTTGAGCGGGCTTTTCGGCAACGAGAGCGGCGCGCGTTCGGCCGACCCGGCTGCCTATGGCGGCTTCGCCCCGCCGGTGCTGATCGTCTGGGGCCGGCAGGACACGGTGACCCCGCTCGATCAGGGCGAGGCGATCGCGGCCGCTTTCGGCGACGCCCGCCTGAGCGTGCTCGACGACGTCAACCACATCCCGCATGTGGAAAAGCCGGCCGAGGTGGTACGGGAGATGCTCGATTTTCTCGCCGACGCGCCGGCTGCCGACGACAGCGACACGGCAAACGACCACCTCCGCGGCTCACTGGCAACGGAGCATTAGCGGCACCCTGGTCCGGTCCACCATGGCCGAAGCCGACTGACCTGCCTACCCCACCCGGCCGTCCTCGGTGACGATGAAATCCATGGCGATGTCATGCGCTTGCGGATAGATCGTCGCAATGGCGGCATCGGCGTAGCCGACCCCGATGACCAGCGGCCTCGCCGGCAGCGCTGCGAGCGTGCGATCGAAAAAACCGCCGCCATAGCCAAGCCGGTAGCTGCGCGCATCGAAGCCGACTACCGGGGCGATCACGATATCGGGCACCACCGCGGGGGCCTCGGGCGGTACCGGAATGTTCCACACACCTTTTTCGAGCTTCATGCGCGGGCGCCAGTCGCGAAAGACGAGCGGGGCTGCCTTCTCGATCACGACCGGCAGCGCGAGGCTGCCGCCGTCCGCATGGAACTCGGCGGCGAAACCGCGCAGGTCCGGCTCGCCGCGAAACGGCCAGTAGAGGCTGAGCCGGCGCCCGGCCGGCTCGCCGATCGTCTGCCACAGATGCTCCGCGATCCGGCCTGCCATCGCGGCCCTTTCGTCGGCCGAGACGGCAAGGCGCTTTTCGATCAGCCGCTGCCGTTCGGCCTTGCGCCAGCGCATCACATCGGCCACCGCTTGCGGGTCCGCCTCCGCTGCCGCGTAGCCCGGCTGCAACTCGTGCATGAAGCAGGGCGGCGAGGCATAACCCGCGCCCGGGCTGCGATGCTCCTCGTCCGCCATCCGCCGACCTCCTTCGTGCCTCCGGTCCGCCTCGAACCTAGGACGCCATTGGCGAGCGCGATGCAAGGCAGGCGACACCCGAAGGTCGCATCAGGCCGCGCGCCTGGCCTGGCTCGTCTCCGTTCCGGTCAGGTCGATCGGTTCGAGGCCGAGCGCAAGGCGACCGGTGAATTGCTGCTGGCGCTTTTCCGGCAAGGGATGGAACTGGACGCCATGCGCGTCGCGCAGTAGGCGCTCCAGCCCGATCTTTCTGTAGAAGCCGGCCCCGCCGGCAACCTCCAGCGCCTTCTCGACGGTCGCAATGATGGCGCCGGCAGCGATCGATTTGCGCACCAGGATGGCGTTTGCGTTCGCCGGCGTGGGCGCGAACGCCCAATCATTGGTGATCCTTGCCATGTCATCGACCGCGATCTGCGCCGTCGTCAGCCGGTTTTCGAGTTCCCCAAGCAGATAGGGCGTAGCCGGATCGTCGGCGCGCTTGACCGCAAGCCCGCGCGCGATGTCAGCGGCCGCCTCGGCAACACCGACATAGGCCGATACGATCAGTGGCATCGCCACCGTCAGGATGACGCTGAACGCGGGGTGATAGGCGTCGCGCGGACGTTTCAGCACCACCGCGTCCTCGGCCACGAACACCTTGTCGAGGATTACCGTCTCCGAGCCGGTGGCGCGCATGCCGAGCGTGTCCCAGTCGCCGCCGAGCGAAACGCCTTCCGCCCGCATCGGCACCGGGAAATGCAGCACTTGCCATCCCTCGTTGGGATTTTGCCATGGCGCGGATGTGACCAGCACGTCGCCTTTCGGCGAGCCGCTCGCAAACGGTTTTCGCGCGCTGACCAGATAGCCGCCATCCGCTTTCTCCACCGTGCCGTTGGAGGACAGCCAGTCATTGGCGCCGGTGCTGACCAGGATCGTCTCGTTGCCCGCAACCTTTTCGAGAAGCTTGCGGCCCGGCTTGCCGTTGCGGTCGTTGAAGACCGCCGCCGCCACCAGATGCTGGTGCATGGAAAGCGCCAGCGCCGTCGCGCTGCAATGATGCGCCAGGCCGCGGATGAAGGCGCACATCTCGCCATGCGAGGCCCCTCCGCCGCCGAGCTCCAGCGGCACTATCGCTGAAAACACTTTGTATCGCCGGAGCATGTCGTAGTGGCCGGCGACGAAAACGGCCTCGCGGTCACGCTCGGCCACGCCGTCGGAAAAGGCAGGGCCCACCTCGGCGAGGACGTGTTGCAGGTCGATCTTCTCGGTCATCGGATACTCCTTGATATCTCGTGTCCGCCACAAGGGTGCTTCCGCCGTCCGCCCGCTTCAACTTTCAAATGTGAAGTTGATCGCGACGAACAGGGCGCGTTACGATCTCGGTCATGGCTCGCTCCAGGGGATACAGGCAGTTCTGCCCGATCGCGCTCGCCGCCGAGGTGCTGGGCGAACGCTGGACGGCGCTGGTGGTGCGCGAACTCCTGTGCGGCAGCCTGCGCTTCAACGACATCCAGCGCGGCGTGCCGCGCATGTCATCCGCGCTGCTGTCCCGGCGGCTGAAGGAACTCGAGCAGGCCGGCATCGTCAAACATCATCGCAGCGCCGACGGCCGGGCTGGCGAATATCGTGTCACCGCCTCGGGGCGAGAATTGCTGCCGGTGCTGGAAACGATGGGCAACTGGGCCCAGCGCTGGCTGCGGCACGAACTGACCGCACCGGAAAACCTCGATCCCGACCTTCTGATGTGGGACGTCAGGCGCCGCGCCGTCGCCCGCGAAGTGCCGCGCGACGGGCGCTTCGTGGTCCAGTTTCACTATGAGGGCGTGCCGGCCAGCCACCGCTTCTACTGGCTCGTCTTCGACGACGATGGCACCGATTTGTGCGTGAAGGATCCTGGTTTCGAGGTCCGTCTTCTTGTCCGGACACACATCCGGACCATGTCCAGAATCTGGCTTGGTCACCTCGACCTCGGCGAAGCAATCCGCAGTGATAGGCTGCGCCTTGAAGGTTCGCGTGCCGACATCGCCGCCTTCCGCAGATGGTTCGCGCTGAGCCTGTTCGCCGAGGTCGGCCGCCGCGAGGTTGCGGCAGCGGCGAGCTAGCGGACCGGCCGCATCGTCCGATCGCACATCGCCTTCACGGTATCCTCAAGCAACGCCATTCCGCCCGGTTGCCAGCCGAGCGCCTCGAGCTTCTCGGTCGCCATCACATTGAGCCCGGAACGGTCGCCGGCGGGCGGCAGCTCGAAATAACTGCCGGTCACACGATTGACGTCGGCGAGCAGGTCGCGGCGGTCGAGCACGATGTCGGAGACGTTGAAAACCTCAGCCGCCACGCTTTCCTGATCCGCCTCCAGCGCCACCCGCACCGCCGCGCCGACATCTGCCCCATGGACCTCGCTCGCAACGCGCGGCGCAATCGTGTTGCCGGTCAGGAAATCCTCGAACAGGCCGGCCCATTTGTGGGTCTTCCCCAGCCCGCCCGGTCCATAGACCCCGGTGACGCGCAGGGTGACGCCGGCAAAGTCCTCGCCGGAGAGACCGGCCAGCGCCCGCTCCGCCTCGCGCTTCACTTGCCCGTAAAGCGTGTCTGGAAGTGGCGGCGTATTCTCGGTCAACGCCGTGCCCGGCGGCTGGCGGCCGTAGACGGCGCGGCTCGAAAGGAACACAACGCGCTTCACACCGGCACGCTTTGCCTGCTCGAACAGCGCGATGCTGCCGTCTGCGTTGAGGCGGCGGAATGTCGTCGGATCGTCGCCCTCGCCACCACGATAACGTCCGGGCAGATGGTGAAAAGCGGCATGGACGAAGTGGTCGATGCCGGCGAAAGCGCGTTCCTGATCGCGGTCGGGATCGAGTGAGCCCTCGACGAAGCCAACCTCGCGCGAAAAGAAACCTCGCTGCGGCGCGGTACGGCCAAACACTGCGACGACGTGCCCGGCATCGAGAAGGGCCTCGACGATGAAGCGACCGACATAACCGGTGCCGCCTGAGACGAGTACGGAGGCCACGGTCAGCGCGCCTCTTTCACTGGGCCGGGCAGGTCCTCCAGGTCGGGGATTTGCCCGCCGTCGAAATAAGCCTGCCACAGCTCGATCAGCGGCCTCAGCCGCTCGGCTTTCGGATGGTCGGTCTCCCAGGGTTTTTCATACTGGTAGTGGATCACCGACAGCGAGTTCCAATCCCACAGTTCCGGCAGGTTGAACCAGACATATTGCAGCATGTTGCAGAAGATCGGCAGGCCGTGCCAGTCGGGAAAGAAGTGCTGCAGGAAGCTCTGGTCGGTGCGCGGCCAGAACGCGTCCGGTGCGTCGAGCACCGTCAGCATCCCGTCAAACGTCGCCTGCGACGGGCAGGCGACGAAGACACCCGAATTCAGCCGGTGGAAATCGCCGAGGTGCTCGTAGACGTTTGGCGCGGCGGAGAACTCGGGATAGAAAAACAGCTTGTCGATGTTTTTCACGACCAGCGTGTCGGCGTCCAGGAAGACGACCCGGTCGTACTCCGTCAGTTCCCAAAGCCGCAGCTTGGCGAAATTGTCGAGCGGTGTGTGAAACGCCGGCTTGCGCCCCTTGGTGAAGGGATTGCGGCCGTGGATCTCGCGTTTCGCGTGGCGTGCATTGAATGCGTCCGAGGTCGGCAGCAGGTCGACTGCTCGCGGCATCGCGCCCATCGCCGCGACGTGCGCGAGTTCGGCGGCGCCGACTCCGCCAGTGTGCATGACGACGATATCCGCCTTGGTTCCGCTATGCCTGAGCGAGCGTACCAGCGCCGTAGCACCCTTGGCAAAATCGGTATTGGTGACGAGGGTTACGTAGGCGTTGCGGCCAGTTCCCTCCCCCTCGAGTGGAGGGTGGCCAAGCGCCTGAGACGATCGGCCGGGTGGGTTCGTTTCGGCAGCGCTCTGGATGGAGGACCCTCCCGGCTCGCTTCGTTCGCCACCTTCCAGTCATGGGGGAACTGACGTCAACTGACCTTCTTCAGCCGCTTGCCCTCGGGATCACGCTCAACGGTCGGCGCGATGTCCTTGGTCCAGGCGGAGACGGCCGCAATACGGCTGCGGTCGACGCGATAGGCGAATTTCCTTGCTACGTCGATCACTTCCGACAAAAGCCCCTCTTCGAGCGTCGTCGGGTCGAGCCCGAGGTCGAGGAACTGCTCATTGTGGACGACGAGGTCGTTTTCGGCCGCTTCCTTGCGCGGGTTCGGCAGATAGGCGACCGTGCCGCCGGCAATCCGCGCCACCATCTTGGCGAGATCGCGAACCCGGTGCGTCTCGGTCATCTGGTTGAAGATCTTCACCCGCTCGCCGGCCTTCGGCGGGTTCTTCAGGGCCAGTTCGATGCAGCGCACCGAATCCTGGATGTGGATGAAGGCGCGCGTCTGGCCGCCGGTGCCGTGCACGGTGAGTGGATACCCGATCGCAGCCTGGATCAGGAAACGGTTGAGCACGGTGCCGTAGTCGCCGTCATAGTCGAAGCGATTGACCAGCTGCGCATGGCGCCGCGTCTGGTCGGTATGTGTGCCCCAGACGATGCCCTGGTGCAGGTCGGTGACGCGCACGCCATCATTCTTCGCGTAGAACTGGAACAGCAGCTGATCCAGACATTTGGTCATGTGGTAGATCGAGCCCGGATTGGCCGGATAGAGGATTTCCTGAGTCACCGTCTCGCCGGCCAGCGTCTCGACCCCGACCGGCAGATAACCCTCGGGGATCGCCGCTCCGACATTGGAATAGCCATAGACGCCCATTGTGCCGAGATGAACCAGATGCGCGTCGAGCCCGGTCTCGACCATCGCGTTCAGCACGTTGTGCGTGGCGCTGACATTGTTGTTGACGGTGTAGTTCTTGTGCCGGTCGCTTTTCATCGAATAGGGCGCGGCACGCTGCTCGGCGAAGTGGATCAGGGCGTCGGGCCGCTCGTCCGCGAGCCAGCGCTTCAGCACCTCGTAATCTCTCGCCAGGTCGATCAGGTGGAAATGGATCCGGCGCCCGGTCTCCTGATGCCAGATACGGGTGCGCTCCTGGATCGAATCCATCGGCGTCAGCGACTGCACGCCGAGTTCGGTATCGATCCAGCGCCGCGAGAGATTGTCGACGATATGAACGTCGTGGCCGAGCTGAGAAAGGTGCAGCGCAGTGGGCCAACCGACGAAACCGTCGCCGCCGAGAACCGCAATCTTCATCGAATCGATCCCTCTCTTGGACGTCGCCGCGTGCCTAGCCGGCATTTATGACAGGAATTGTACGCCGTCGAAACGAAAGCGCCGCGGCGGCCCGGCCAATCGAAAAGGCCGGCCCCAGCGGGACCGGCCTTGCAGGAGGTTCGGGTTCGAGAAGCGCTACTCCGCCTTGTTGATCTCGACCGCGCTCGTGGTGGTGTCGTCGACGGTGATCATCACCTTGTCGCCAGCCACGACGGTGCTCAGGTCGACCGCCTGGTCGGCCGTGTAGCTGGTGCCATCCTCGAGCGTGATGGTGCGGGTCGCCGGGTCGACCGACTGTACCGTTCCCTGCACTTCGGCTGCATAAGCAGCGCTGGCGAGAAACGCGGTGGCGGCGAGGGCTGAGAGGATCTTCTTCATGACGTTTTGACTCCCGTCGTTCGTTGTCTTGCCGGTCAGGCTTTCCGTGTTTCCGTTGCCCGAGCGAGGAAAGCCCGCCGACACCCGGAAGCTAGGCGCGTCCGGTCGGCTGTCGCAAATCAACAACAGTGAAAGAAATAAATGATTTCAACGACTTGTTTTCGCCACATTGCCGTCCGTCCGCCTCGTTGAACGCCGCCCGGGGCGTGCAAGCGCTGATTTTCGCGACCGCGCGGCACGACCTGCCCGCCACAACCGTCGCAACTTTGCCGAAATCGCCTGCAACCGAAATCACACGGCGTGAACGGGCCGGTTGCCACTGCTAAATTCGCGTTACGCAGGATTTCAGCCACGTGAACGTCGCGCCGCTTGTGGAGGCGCGCAATCAGGAAGCGTCCTCGAGCCAGCCTTCGTAGGATATCAACAGGCCGGTGAGCGGCAGCGATATTCGCACCGAGAAGCAGAAGCGACCGTCTTCGTCGACGGACTCGCGCGTCTCGCTGCGCGGGACAAGGAAGGACGGCAGCCGAACCCCCGCGAACGACCCGCCGCCGACGGGATAGCTCAACGTACTGTCGGCAAGAGCAAGGTCGATCTCAATCGACACCGGTCCGAAGCGCTCCCTGACCCTACCCTTGCCGTCGCTGGCGCTGCGTCTGAGAACGGAACGAAATCGCTGGCGCCCGAAGTGTCGCGTCCAGATCTCGGCTGCTCCGTCGCGTTCGATCGATACCGTGACCGGAAGATCATCACTGCTTTGCGGCAACCCGAAAGCCAGGCACAGCAGTTCCGTCAGCGGCCCCGAACCACGGCGAACCCGGCCCCGCCCGACGAAGCGCTTATGGACACGCGCGTCGTGGACCGCGCGCAGCGGCGCCGGCAGCCGGTTGAAGTCAGGCCCTAGGGCTTCGCGGAAGAGCGGCGTTTCCCGTTCTCGACTGATGACGGTAGAGACCTGCAGCCCGGCCATCGCCTTGGTCGCGTCGTCCGGATCGATGTCATCGAGACAGGGTCGCGCTCCGGCCGTCAGCCCGCCTCGCAGTGCCTTGCGCACCAGAGCCCTCGCTGGGACGGCTGGAATGAAGGGGCCGTCGCCGGCCTCGGCAACGAGTTGCCACTCACGCCGTTCGACGTCATCGCCATCACGCACGAAGGCGCGCACGACCATCGCCCCGCGATCGCTGCCGAACTCTTCAAGCGGGCGGGCCAGCGCTGTCAGAGGGCGCGCCAGTGCCGTTAGGTCCCGTATCGCGCCGGACCGCACGAGCAGCCCGAGCCACCACAGCCCCCGGTCGATCAGGCCAAGTTCCAGTCCTGCCCGAAACTCCACGTTGCGCGCCGCGAAGCGCTCCGGGAAGAGGGCAATGTCAGGCACGCAAAGGGCGCGGGCGCGTCGCCGCAAGGGCAGCCCAGACTTGGTCCAAACGTTGTAAATCCTGCCCTTCCCCCAGCCCGTCGTCATTGTTGGTTGGCCATGGCGGAAGACGGCGACCTGTCGCCCGACCTGCGAAAGGATGGCGTGCACCACCGAGCGGCCGCGCGGAACCCGGTTGCCCGGCAGGATAGCGGTTTCGATCAGATCGATGGCGGCGCCCTCGGGAACGAGCGCACGTACGGCGGCCGCCGACAGCGCCGGCACGCTGCTCACTCCCGAGACCGCGGCCACGCCGTTGTCGCAGGCAAAGGCGTCAAGCGAGCTTATGCCGGCAGCGAAGCCGGCATCATCGGCGAGGTCGAAATAGTGTGCTCCGGCCTCGATTGCGGTACGCGCGACCCGATAGGGATCGTCGCCATAGGCCTGGAACGGCCCAGCCGCATCGATGACGATCGCCGGGCGGAGGCCGTTGAAGACGTTGGCAAGATCGCCGTCGCGGTCGATCGCCAGAGGTCTGCCGCCATGTTGCTCGCAAAAGGCACGCGCTTTTGCCAGACTTCGGCCGGCGACCACGATGTCGGCCCCGCCATCGGCCAGGAGCAGGCGCGCCAGCCGTCCTCCGAACACGCCGTAGCCTCCCAGAATCACGATTCGCGGCAACTCGGTCGTCTCGACGGGTGCAAAGGCGGGAATGTCCGTTTCAGGCCGGGCCGGGCAGCGGCGCGCCCTCGGCGAGCGCCTTGAGCGTCCGGTAAAAGGTCGAGGTCAGAAGCTCTTCCGGATCGTAGGCGCGCTTGTTGGCAAGGAAAAGCGGCAACTCGGGATAGCTCTTGAGCAATTGCTCCTTGGTGTAATGCAACTGGTAGGGCAGGAAGAACCGACCGCGGTGGCGCAAGGTGAGGTCGATGAGGTCGCGCGTCAGCTTGCGCATCGCCGCGTTGCCGGCCTCGTCAGCGGATTGGTTGATGTAGAGCACCAGCGAGAACGCAGGCTCGCGCGCATAGGAAAGCGCGATGTCCTCGCCGTCTACCACCCGCACCGAAGCGTTGAGCACGGGCAACTCCTGCGCGGCGAGGATCGCCCGCGCATCGTCGATAAAGCCGTTGTATTCAGCGCGCGGTACGAAATATTCGTGCAGGATGTCGGTCTCGTCGCCGAGATCGTTGAAGAGATACGGCACCGAATCGTGCATCGGGTTGTTGCGCGACACCAGGCATGCCTCACCCTCCCCCATCGCCGCGGTCCGCGGCACGGTGCAGGCTTCGAACTCGGGTTCGAGGTTCTTTTCGGCGAACCATTTGAAGCGCTGGAAAAGGTCGCCGCGCTTGGCAAGGTTCATGATCAGCCGCTTGAGCCAGACCGACCCTGGCGCCCCAAGCGCTGGCATGTCGGGCGGCGCCTCTTCGGCGACCGCGTCGTAGCGGTAGACGATCATGTCGTCGAGAAAATTGCCCGGTGCCGTCGAAAGGTGGCCATAGAACAGGCCCGGTCCGTTCTCCCCTTCGAGTTCCCGCTCGAAAAAACCTGGAAAGTCCTGTGAGCGGATGATCGCGCGCGAGGTCTGGTAAACGGCGTTGGGCACGATATCCAGGGTCGCCGACAAGATGACGCCGAAGAGGCCGTAGCCGCCGACGACGTGGCGGAAGAGATCGGCGTTGTGGTCGCGCGAACAGGCCAAAACCTCGCCGTTTGGCACCATCACCCGCATGGAACGCAGACTTCCGGCGAGTGCGCCTGCATTGTGATCCATTCCGTGGGCATTGACCGAGATCGAACCGCCGACCGAAAAGATGTCGGTCGACTGCATGGCCTTGACCGCGAAGCGCGGATGCAGCCGGTTCTGGATGTCATGCCAGGTCGCGCCGGGTTGCACGGTCATGGTGCGCGCCGCTTCGTCAACTTCGACCTTGTTGAAGGCGAGCATGTCGAGCACCAGCGCATGGTCGTCGAACGCGTGCCCGCCCATCGAGTGCCGGACTGCGGCAACCGACACCTTGAGCTCGCTCTCGCGCGCGAAGGCAAGCGCCCGGGCCACATCCTCCTCGCTCCTGACGCCAACCACACCATAAACGGGCGTGCGCGACAGAGCGCTGGCATCGTTGAGGCTGCCGCCCCGCGACAGCCAGGGAAGGTCGGTATCGTGGGGCGGCGGGTTCAGCGGCCGCGGGCTGGTCAGCGTGATCCCGTCAACGTCGGCGATGCGCCCGGCGTCCTTGGCGCCGGAGGGCGCACGCGCGAGCCTGGCCAGCGTCGTCCCGCCCCATGCGACGGCGCCCGCCGCGACCGCGCCCCCGAGAAGGAAGCGCCTCGACATCCAGAACCGTCCGCGTGCCACGCCCGCCTCCCTCGCTCGGATTGCCGGAAACGGTTAGAGCGGCTTTCGCGTGCGAGTGCAACCGGGACGCGGCGCGAACGAAAAAGCCGGCCCGAGGGGCCGGCCAGTTGGTGATATCGCCTGTTGTTGCCGTGCTACATGGCCTTTTCGAGCGCGGTGATGGTCGAGGTTGCTTCGTCGAAGGTGAGCTTCACCCTCGTCCCGGCCGCGACGCCGTCGAGCGAAACGTCGTCGGCCGCCTTCAGCGTGGTGCCGTCCTCGAGGATCACCATGCGGGCTCCTTCGTCGACCGACTGCACCACACCTTCCGCGTCGATCGCATAGGCTGCGCCGATCGCGGCAAGCAAGGCTGTGGCGGAGACCAGAATCGTCTTCATAAGGGTTGTTCCTTCCTCGTCGATAATCGGATCCGGACGGGGCAACCCTTCTTGGGGGAATGCCGGGAAGCCCCGCCGGACGACGCAAGAGCTACGCGCCACGAACCCGGTTCGCAAATCACGTTGGGTGTGTTTTTTCAACATATTCAATGGCTTGAAAAAGACACAATTGGATGCCGGACACCCAGCGACGGCATCGCCCGGGTGCCTCGTCGCCGCAAACACCGCAATTTCGGCGCCATCCTTTTGTCCCGATCGATCTCGCCGCGGATCACGAAAGCATCCACAACGGCAAGGCCAGCTTACGGTTTTTGACGACCGGAAATCGCTCCCGGCTGCATTCAGCGCTTCCGGTGGGCTGACCTCGCGAGTTCGATGAACTCTTGCATGGGCACCGCCGCGACGACCTTGGCGACGGCCTTCAGGTCGAGGTCATCAAGTGCCCTGAACCGCACACAGGCCTTGCCCATGTCGAGCTTGCGCCCGCTCTCGGCAAAGGCCTTTCTGAAGTCGGGCTCGAGGGCTGGACGGCAATAGAGCCCGCAAAGATAAAGCGCCATATGGCGTTTCTGGTTCGCAAGCGCGGCGAGCATCGGTGGTTTGCCGTTATATGTCTTGCCGCTTGCCGCCAGCGGCACCTCGTAGCTGATCATGCCCCAATTGACCGCTTCCAAGTAGCCGTCCGGCAGATGTTCGAGAACGACCGCGCGAACCGCCTTCAGCGCCCGGCGGCGCTCCGGTGGCATTTCGCCGAGATAGCCGGCCACCGCATCAGCTTGCCTCTCTCGCCTTTCGCCCGATTGTCCGCGATGCGTACGATGCCCTGCTCTGGTCGCGACATCCAGGACCGACGTTTGGAATCCCGCCGGCACCGATTCTTGACCGTCGCCTAACACGACGTGTCGCATTTAGGCTGCAAGTGACACCGATACGCAACGAAGCCGGCAATAATCGCTGCCAATTTTGGAAAAAAAGGATACACCGCTAGCGGCAAGCTGCCGAATCGGCTTCGGCGGCGATGGGAGAACGTTGCCCAGGCGTGATCCCTGCACGAGTGATGACGCAGATGAGCAAGCTACGGTCGACCCCAGCAAATGACCCAACCCGATGCGTTCCCGCACGAAGATCTCGTCCGGAGGATGGAAGGCATTCAGAACCGCTACGATGCCTATGACGTTCTGCAGGAGATCTGTGGCAACACCGGCTTTCGCTACGGAGCCGTCATTGCACTGCCGCCCGAACGCGACCAGCGTCTGGCTGATCATGTCCTGCTCAGCAACTGGCCGGCTGAATTCATCCGCGGTTATGACGAATCTGGCCTGCTGACGACGAGCCCGACCTTCGCGAGCGCCCGCCGCGCCGTCGCACCCATCACGTGGTCCTGGCAGGCGGCCTCGCGCCGACGCAACAAGGCGGACGAAGGCCGCGCCCGGGATCTTTTCAAGGATTTCGGGATTCTCAACGGTGTGATCATTCCGGTCGGAACGGCGCGTGGCCCCAGGCTGACCTTCTGCCTGCTTGGCGAGCGCGGCCTGCCCGTCAGCGGCGAGATCGCATCGCTGCTGCTGTTGATGACGCACTTCGCGGAGCGACTGCAGGTGATCTTCGACGACGTCGACGGCGAACCGCCGGCCAAACTATCCGATCGCGAGCGGCAGTGCCTGGTGTGGACATCGGCGGGCAAGACGAGCACCGAGATCGGCGCGATCCTCGGGCTGTCCGAGCACACCGTCAATCAGTACATTACCTCCAGTTGCCAGAAACTCGGCGCGGTCAATCGAGCCCAGGCTGTCGCAAAGGCGATCCGATGGGCTCTCATTGACTGACTAGGCGAGCCCGTCGGCGGGAGGACAGGGAACTCCTCTGAGCCCGTCCGCTTCCCAAAAGGAACCCGAGGTTGCAAACCGGATGTGCGCAATGTCGCTCCACGGGCGGGCATTCACAACCGACTCGCGTGCGGGGAACGATTGCGCATCTGCTGGGCGGCTTCCCGGCAATTTTTGTTTCCCTGCAGTCTGTTTCCCGGCAAAAAACGAAATTCCGTTTCATCAGCGTGTCTGGCGAAGCGGGGCAATTGCCGCCAGGGTCTGCTCCGGCGATGCGCGTCAGGATTGAAATCCGCGCGCGATCCATTACCTGCCCGTTATCGTCGCTGCCAGGCCAGACCCGACAGCGCCAATCGTCATGGTCCCGCGCCCTGGACCGAACCCGAGCCCGCTTGCATGCAACCCGCCTTGAAATCGTCCCGGCAGGACTGGGACTGGTTTTGCGATCGTCTTGATCGTCTCGCCAACATGGTCGACGCCTATGATTTCCTGCGCGGTCTCACCGACGAGGCCGGCTTCCGCCATTTCGCCGCCCTGAAGATGCAGCATGACGGCGAAGGCGGCCTGTCGCGCCAGTTGATCTTCACAAGCCTGCCGGAGACGGTCATTCGCGGCTACGACGCAGCCGAGAACGCTCTCGGCTCAGCGCTGCGAACCGCCCGCCCGTTTACCTGGCAGCACATCGGCAAGACGACAGCCGACCCCCAGCAGGCGGATGACCACGGTCGAGCCGTGCTGGCGCGGGCCGGCATTCGCATGGGATTAGGCATCCCGGTCTTCTCGTCTGGCTCAGCCCGCGGTCTGGTCGCGTTTGGCGGCGATCGGCCCTTGCCAGACATCGACGAGGTCGGACGTCTCTCGCTTGGCGCGATCGGCCTGTTCGACCGCATGATGACACTGGACAAGCCGATACCGTCGATGTCCGAGCCCCGACTGACCATGCGTGAACGGCAATGCCTCACCTGGATCGGCGCCGGCAAGACCAGTGTCGAGATCGCCGCCATCCTCGGTCTGTCCGAGCACACGGTAAACCAGTACGTCACGTCGGGGTGCCAGAAGCTGGGCGCCGTCAACCGCGCCCAGGCCGTTGCCAAGGCGATACGCCTGCGCCTGATCGACTAAGCGCTTCCTGGCGAACGTCGGCCCGCGCCGCATCGGCACGACCGGGCGCGCTCTCTGGATGATTCACAAGATCGGCGCAGGAAAACCTGCGCGGCCAGCGACCATAGGGGTGGGGTTGAGCGCTGGCCGCGCATCCCGGGTTCAGGGAAGAGCTCTCACTCCTGATCCCGTGGATTTGGGGGTGCCTCCCCGTGGGGTGAGGTGGCGGACCCTTGCAAGATGTTGCGATATTTTTTGCCGCGTTGCGATTACGTCATGACACCATATCGGCATCGCAGTGAGTTCCGGATTTGCGCAAGCCTGTGCCCCGTTGCCCGCCAACCCGGTTTCAGCCTCCCTCTCCTGAGTCCGGACAGTATCGTAAGCGAGGGGCGCGCGTTGGAAAACTCGGGCGATCTTGGATGCGAATTTTAAGGATAAAGTTTTAAGCGAATTTTCAACCTTGCGCGCCCGTGCCAGGTCGTTTGGGAATGAGAAATTGCTACAGCCTTGAGCGTGCGGTCGGCGCCAGCCGGCGCAATTCCGGCGGGCCATCGAGTATATCGGCATGCAACGCCGCCGCGGCCGCTACCGCGGCAACACCGCGATCTAGCGCCCATTCACTGGCAAACCGCGCAATCAGCACCCATACCAGTCGATCGTGAACCGAGAGCCGCGGCCAATTGTTCGGCGCGTCTTCCTTCCCCAGCAAGGCGAGCACGTCGCCTTCGGCGCCGGAACACGCGGCAGCAATCTCGCCGACGATTTCGCCATCTGGCGCGCAAGGAAGAATTGCTGCCAGCAACAGCCGCTGCGTCCGGTCGCTCGCCTGGAACGTCGGCGGCTCCGCGAGGGGGCGCAGCATATGCACATCGTCGGAGGAAACCATGGTCGCGTTGGCCGCTGGGCCGTGCTCGGTCCAGACCGGTCCGCCATAGAATGCCGTGAGGCCCGCCGCCCGCTCCTCCATCGAGGCAAACCCACGCAGCCAGACGAAACGGTCCGGATCGTCGAGGTCGCGGAACTGGCCGATCACCCGCATGCCGCACGCCTCTTGGCTCTCGATGAACTGGCTGTCGAAGAGCTCGATCAGCGTATCGCGCGCGCCTGGACGAAGCTGATACTGACGCAGTTCGATGACACGCGTCCTGTCGTCATTAGACATTCACACCTACTCCAGAACATATTCAAGGACGCTCCAAACGCGCCGCGGCATGCCGTAACACCCACGTGCTGACAGCCTGCCGTCATGAACATGCGGACCGTCCGCCCTTTCCAAAGGTGCGAATCTCGCGCAAGGTCTGCCCATGCCGACAATCAGAGCCTGCCTCACTGCCGCCATGCTGATCGCCGCCAGCCAATCCGCCCATGCCGAGTGGCGTTTCGACAACGGCGTCGCCATTGGCACGCCGCGCTCGACCAACAGCACGCTCGAGGCCGTCGTCGTGGCCTGCGGCGATCCTTTCCAGCTCGAGCTCTATTCCCGGGACGACGGCCCGGTGCTGCCCGAAAGCGGCGGCACCGCCGACTATTTCTACACACCGGGCAAGATCGTCGCGAGCGTCGATGATCACGACTACCCGCTGGTCGCGGCCGGCTCGGATATCGCCGTGGTGCTGTTCTCGGAGGGAACCGTCGCGGAAAACCATCTGGCACCGGTTGACCGCCAGTTGGTGGAGGCGATGCGCGACGGCGCTCGCCTCGCACTCCATTTCGACATTACGCCGGCCAACGCGGCCGACGGATCGCCCTACGAGACCTTTGCGATCATCCCGCTCGAAGGCGCCGGTGCCGTCCTTGATGCAGCGCTCGTGGATTGCCTTTGAATCGTGCCCGAACTTCTGCTCTTGCGCCACGCCAAGTCGAGTTGGGACGATCCGACGCTCGCGGATTTCGACCGGCCGCTTGCCCAGCGCGGCCGAAGGGCGGCTCACGCCATGGGCAAGGAAATCCTGCGTCGCGGCTGGGTGCCCGATCTCGCCATCGTCTCGCCGGCGCTGCGGACGCGCCAGACCTGGCAACTAGTCGCTGACGCACTTCCGGCCCTCGATACCCGTTTTGACGCAACGATCTACGAGGCCGGCCCGCAGGCGATTCTCGCTGCGATCCGCAACGCCGATAACGACTGCCGTCGCTTGATCGTTGTCGGCCATAACCCAGGCATGGAAGACCTCGCGGCGATGCTGGCCAACGCCGGCACTGATGCCGCAGCTGTCGACCGGCTGCGCACCAAATTCCCGACCGCGGCACTCGCCCGCTTCGCCTTCGATGGTATCTGGTCGGACCTTGCAGCCGGCGGCGCGACCCTCACGCATTTCCTGCGGCCGCGGGATCTGAAATAGTCCTCTATCGCCCCAACTCCTCCGCGAGAATGTCGTAGACGATGCGAATACGGCGACTGGTGCGCAGCTCGCGATGCGTCACCAGCCAATACGGTATCGACGTTACGTCCAGTTCAGGCAGCAGCCTGATCATGCCGGGCGTCTGCTCGGCCACTTCCCGCAGCATGAAGGTGAGACCCAGCCCGCGCTTGACCAGTTCCCAGACGACGAGGCTGTTCTCGCTGATCAGTTGGAAATTCTCGGCACTGACCGGCAGCCCCACCGACACCAGATGCTCGACGAAACGGCCGTCGGCATCGAAACCAACGAAGCAGGCGTCGGCGAGATCAACTGGCGCCTCGGGCAGTCCGTGCCGAGCGACCCAGTCGGGCGAGGCATAGAGGCTGGCCGTGGTCTCGCGGACGAGCCTGCCGATCAGGTCCGGCTGCTCCGGACGCACATGGCGGATGGCGATGTCTGCCTCGCGCCGACGCAGGTCGCTGAGCGCATTGGAGGCAACGATCTCAAGCACGATCTGCGGCGCATCGACCCGGATGCGCTCGACAATGTCGGGCAGGACATGCACGGCGATGCCGTCGCTGGCCGAGATGCTCACCCGACCGGCAATGGTCTGCGACCGGCCCGATGCCGCCAGCGCCATCGCGTCTGCGGCTTCGCGCATCGCCCGAACATGGTCGAGCAGATCGTGTCCCGACTCCGTCAGCACCAGCCGCTTGCCGACCCGTTCGAAGAGGGTCACGCCCATCTGTGCCTCCAATGCCGCCACCTGACGCGATAGCGTCGGCTGGGTCAGGCCCAGCTTGCGCGCCCCCGCCGAAAGCGAGCCCGTCTCGGCCGTCGCGTGAAAGGCGCGGGCCTGATTCCAGTCGAAATCACTCATACGAAATCGTATATATATCTTCCGTATTTATGCAATTTTCTTCCGATCGGTTTGTGCTAAATCGCCGCCCAAGGAGACACGCCAAATGTCACAGACCCTGCGGGACGAGCGCTTCTGGGATCGCCTTGCGCGCAAATATGCCAAGGATCCGATCACCGACATGGCCGGATACGAAAAGACGCTCGGCCGCACGCGGACCTATCTGCACGCCGGCGATCGGGTGCTGGAGTTCGGCTGCGGCACCGGCACCACGGCGCTGAAGCTCGCGCCTCATGTCGGTACTTACGTCGCCACCGACATTTCCGGCGAGATGATTGCCATCGCGCGCGAAAAGGCCACTGCGGGTGGCGAAGGCCGTGTCGATTTTCAGAAAGGCACGCTGGACGATGCGCCCTGGGAAGACAGCTCGTTCGACGCCATCCTCGCCTTCAACGCGGTTCACATGCTGACGGATGTTGCGGCCGGGGTCGCCGCCGTCAGGCGCCTGTTGAAGCCTGGCGGCTTGTTCGTCTCCAAGACACCCTGCCTGGGCGACGCCAACATCCTGATCCGCATGGCGGTGCCGGTGATGCAAATGATCGGCAAGGCACCCTCCGTGAGCAGCTTTACCGCCGCACGGCTGGAAAACGTCATCACGGACGCCGGCTTCAGCATCATCGAACGCGCCCGCCATGGCAGCAGGGGCATGGACATACGGCCATTTATCGTGGCCCGTCGCGACTGAACCCCTGCTGACACCCTCCTGTCAGGACCGGCGCCGGCCTCGGTCAAACCTTGCCGCTCGCCCTTCCCTTTCCGGCGGACTCTCTCCATATTCGCGCCATGGCCCGATCCCCCGGAAACAAGGCGCCGCGCAAGCAGGCTGGCGAGGAGCGTTCCGCGCGCAAGCGGCGTAGCCCGTTGACCGACTTCATGGACGCCGCCGAACCGCTGGACCGCGAAGGCGGCTTCGGCGAAGCGCCGCAGCCGGAGCTCTCGGGCGCCCCGCTTTCCGGCCCGGTGTCGGATTGGGCGCGCGATATGGAACGGGCCGCCGAAGCGGAAGCGCGCCAATCGGAAATGCGCCGTATCCGCTCCGAGGCCGGCAAGCACCGCGTGCGCGCGGGCGACACCGAGGAGGCCAAGCCGGGAAAGGGTGCGAAGAAGATTCCGGAGCGCTCGGCCGCTCCGACCAAAACCGCGCGCGGCACCTCGATGGGCGGCGCGGCTTCGGCAAGGGATCGCGCCGCCGCCGGCCTGATGCCGGTCGCCGGGCTCGACGTGACCCTCGAAGACGCGGCCTCGCTCGCCAATACCGGGGTTACCGCGACGGTGAAGGCGCTGGCCGATCTGATCGAGAGCGGCAACCCGCTGCACAAGCACGGCCAGCTCTGGACGCCGCACCGCCCCGAGCGGCCGGAAAAGTCCGAAGGCGGCGTGCCGATCCGCATGGAGACCGAATACAAGCCGTCCGGCGACCAGCCGACCGCGATCCGCGACCTTGTCGAAGGTGTCGGCACCCATGACCGCACCCAGGTGCTGCTCGGCGTCACCGGCTCGGGCAAGACCTTCACCATGGCCAAGGTGATCGAGGAGACGCAGCGCCCGGCGCTGATCCTGGCGCCCAACAAGACGCTGGCCGCTCAGCTTTACGGCGAGTTCAAGCAGTTCTTCCCGGAAAACGCGGTCGAATATTTCGTCTCCTACTACGACTACTACCAGCCCGAGGCCTACGTGCCGCGCACCGACACCTATATCGAGAAGGAAAGCTCGATCAACGAGCAGATCGACCGCATGCGCCACTCGGCGACGCGTTCGCTGCTGGAGCGTGACGACGTCATCATCGTCGCTTCCGTCTCCTGCATCTACGGTATCGGCTCGGTCGAGACCTACACGGCAATGACCTTCCAGATGCAGATCGGCGACCGGCTCGACCAGCGCCAGCTTCTCGCTGACCTCGTCGCCCAGCAATACAAGCGCCAGGACATCAACTTCGTGCGCGGCTCGTTTCGGGTGCGCGGCGACACCATCGAAATCTTCCCGGCCCACCTCGAGGACCGCGCCTGGCGCGTTTCGTTGTTCGGCGACGAGATCGAGTCGATCACAGAATTCGACCCGCTGACCGGCAAGAAGACCGGCGACATGAAGTCGGTCAAGATCTACGCCAACTCGCACTATGTGACGCCGCGCCCGACGCTGAATCAGGCCGTGAAGTCGATCAAGGAGGAGCTGGCCCACCGCCTCGACGAACTGGAAAAGGCCGGCCGCCTGCTCGAGGCGCAGCGGCTCGAGCAGCGCACCCGCTTCGACCTCGAGATGCTGGAGGCGACTGGTTCCTGCGCCGGCATCGAGAACTATTCGCGCTACCTCACCGGCCGCAGGCCGGGCGAGCCGCCTCCGACCTTGTTCGAATACGTGCCCGACAATGCGCTGATCTTCGTCGATGAAAGCCATGTCACCATCCCGCAGATCGGTGGCATGTATCGCGGCGACTTCCGCCGCAAGGCGACGCTGGCCGAATACGGCTTCCGCTTGCCGTCCTGCATGGACAACCGGCCGCTGCGTTTCGAGGAATGGGACGCCATGCGCCCGCTCACCGTCGCCGTGTCGGCGACGCCGGGCGGCTGGGAGATGGAGCAGGCCGGCGGCGTCTTCGCCGAGCAGGTCATCCGCCCGACCGGCCTCATCGACCCGCCGGTCGAGGTGCGTCCGGCCAAGAGCCAGGTCGACGACGTGCTCGGTGAAATCCGCGAGACCGCGGCGCGCGGTTACCGCACGCTCTGCACTGTGCTGACCAAGCGCATGGCCGAGGACCTCACCGAATATCTGCACGAGCAGGGCGTGCGCGTGCGCTACATGCACTCCGACATCGACACGCTGGAGCGCATAGAGATCATCCGCGACCTGCGCCTCGGCGCCTTCGACTGCCTGGTCGGCATCAACCTGCTGCGCGAGGGCCTCGACATTCCCGAATGCGGCTTCGTCGCCATCCTCGACGCCGACAAGGAAGGTTTCCTGCGCTCCGAGACCTCGCTGATCCAGACCATCGGCCGCGCCGCGCGCAATGTCGACGGCCGCGTCATCCTCTATGCGGACACGGTCACCGGCTCGATGGAACGCGCCATGGCCGAGACCGAGCGCCGGCGCGAGAAGCAGCTCGCCTGGAACGCCGAGCACGGCATCACCCCGGAAAGCGTGCGTTCGCGCATCGCCGACATTCTCGATTCCGTCTACGAGAAGGATCATGTCCGCGCCGACATTTCCGACCGCGCCGAGGAAGGCGCTCTGGTCGGCCACAATCTGCGCTCGCATATCGAGCATCTCGAAAAACAGATGCGCGACGCCGCCGCCGATCTCGACTTCGAGCAGGCCGCCCGGCTGCGCGACGAGATCAAGCGCCTGCAGGAGACCGAACTGGCGGTCATGGACGACCCGCTTGCCCGCGACACCGGCATCGCCAATACGAAGAAGAGCCGTCGCGACAAGGCCAGGGGGCGCGGCGACGATCGTTCAGGCCGAAGTGCTGCGCCGCCCGCCGGCGCCCCCGAGGCAACTGCCTCACAAGACGGAAGGTCCGGCGGCTATTTCGCCAAGCCGGAGCTCGACGAGATGGGCTCCAGCGGCGACCACGCGACACCGGCAGGCGCCGTACCGCGCTCGCTGTTCAAGAAGCAGAACCATCGCGAGGCGCATGGCTCGGACTACGGCACCCCGGATGACGGCAGCGGCGGCAAGGGCTCGCTGTTTCGAAAGAACACGCTCGACGAGATGACGGTACGGCGCACCGAAAAGCCGGCCGGCGGCACCCCGCCCTCACCACCGGAGGATGCCAGGCCGGTCAGACGGCACCGCGCAGGCGCCGGCTCTTACGAAGAGGCCGCCGACGAGCGCCGTGCCCGCCGGTCCAAAAAGACCGGCCGGCCTGGGAGCTAGGCGGACAATATTGCCGCTCAAAGTTCCCGCGAGCATGCGGTCGTTTCAACGACGGTGATCCCACTTCCCATTTCCGTCAGGAAGCTGCAATGCTTGCTCCCTGCAACCATGGGAGGAAGCGTCATGACACCGGCCGAGACCGTCAGGCAGATTTATCAGGACTACTCCGCGCGCGATATTGCCGGCGCGCTCACCCATTGCGCCGACGACATCTGCTTCCAGTGGATCGCCGAGCCTTCTCAATCGCGCTACGCGGGGACATGCGCCGGCAAGGATGCGTTTCTGGCCCGCCTGATGCAGCTTGATGCCGATTTCGAATACCTGTCCTTCGAGGCGATCTCCATCCTCGCCGATGGCGATCGCGTCGCCGCCGAAACGCGCATGCGTTTGCGCCGACGGACGACGGATGAGGAAGTCGAGGTCAACGCGGCCGACTTCTGGCTTTTCAGGGACGGAAAGCCGGTCGAAATGCGCGAATATTACGATACCGCGCTGATTGCGTCGGTCCTTTAACGACCGGACGAACGGTCCGGCAAAGGCCAGGTCCGCCTACGGCGGAAACAGCAGCGCCACGCGATTCGCGGACGCGCCGTTGCTCCGCGCACTTACCGGCACCAGCCGGTCCGACCGTTCGCCCCTGAGCCGGACCACCGGCGTCAGTTCGTAACCGAGCAGGCGCCCCGCGCGGTCGACGTCCACCGAAAGCATGCCCGAAAGCCGGGTCGGCCAGGGCTGCCGTTCGTGCAGGCATCCGGCAAGGTCGCCGATCCCGTAAGCAATCAGTGCATCGTCAACCCTTTCGAGTGGCTGCAGCACATGCGGGTGGCTGCCAACGATCAGCGTCGCCCCCTTCCCGGCAAGTTCGCGGGCCAGCCGCCGGGTCTGCGGTCTGGGAAAGTGCCGGAACTCCCAGTCCCAGTGCGGCAGGACGCAGGTCAGGCCGCCGCGCGCCGCCTCCTCCCTAACCACCCGCCAGTCGTCCGGTTCGAGCGCATCCTGCAAGGCGACGTGACGGCGGTAGGCCGCGTCGCCGCCGTTGCGCCATCGGGTGAAGGCGACCAGCGTGATGTCGACCAGTCCGGCGGACACCGTGAGTGTCGGGACCGGTCCGGCCATGCCCGCACCGACGCTGCGCACGCCCATGGCCTTGAGATGATTGAGGGTCTCCGCCAGTCCGACCGTACCCTGGTCGAGGATGTGATTGTTGGCGAGGCCGAGCACCAGACGTTTGGTCTCGACACCCAACGCGGCCAGCAGGCCGGCAAGGTGGTCCGGCTCTATGGCATGTCGCAGCCCGCTCCGGGTCGCGAGGTTGCGTGGCCGCCGCATTACCGGTCCCTCGCAATTCGCGACGACGAGATCGGCGGAGGCGATCAGTTCCCGGAGCGTCGGATCGCAGGCGAGCGGTCTGGCGTTCGGGGTCGCACCGAGATCGCCGAGAACCACGATCCGCGCCGCCGGCTTGCCCGCTCCATCGTCGATCTTCGCCCGCAACGGCGCCCGGTCTAGCCCTTCGCCGCCTCGCAATGAAGGCCAGACCAGCCGAAACGGCCACGAGACCACGTAGCGTGGCGGGAAATTCGCCATGCTATTGCGGCCGCGTTAGTATCGATTTGGACCACGCGACGGGTCTTGCGATCACGAAAGACAACGGACCCAGCCCCCCACCCTTTCGGGCGAAGGCATAGCAAAGCGCGCGTGCTGCGCACAGCTTGTTGTTCGGGACAATGTGGAACGGCCGTCGGTGCCGGCGAACTGCGGAAGGTAGTACCGAGGCCCGGACGCGCCACACCGGCGGTCCGAAGTGGAGGCCTTGACGACGGTCAGCCGTCGAGGCCGGCCTGGACGAGATCGAGTGGCTGGCGCGGGCCGCGTTTGTAGGCGACCAGCACGCGCTGCTCGATCGCGGCGCGGCGGACCCTTTCGCGCGCCGAAACGCCGAGTTCGGAACACACCGCTTCCACCACCTCGCGGATGGCGTCGCGGGCTTCGCTCGGTCGCGGCGGCGCCGGCACGGGCCGGCGAACCGTCGTCTGGGTGGGGCGTGACATCTCCTGGGCCTCCTGTCGGGCCGGCTTCTATGGCCGGTGAACCTGCTACTCTGGTCATTCAACGCGCAGATTGCGGAAACGGATCGGCAACGGCGATCAATCTTTGTTCCGTTGCGTTACGATCCGGTGACGCTCACGCGTTGCGCACATCGGCCTTGTCGCGAAACCATACATCTTTGCCCGAATTCCGTACAGAACGCCCGGCCGGCGCCGGATTCATCCTCCGTTAAGGCTCGCCCGCGAAGTGTCGGGCTCAGCGCGGGCATTGTGAGGTGCGCCACCTATATCTGCGGGGGAACGAGGAACCGATCATGCCGGCAGGCCCGTCGACGACAGCTTTCCTGGCGTTCATGTTGGCCGGCGGCGCGGTTGCCATGCCGCCGCCGGTCGACATCACGCCTGCACCTCGCGGCCAGCTATTGCTGGCCGGCGGTTGCCACGACAGCGTGCGCCGCCATTACGTGCAGGAGTTCCGCCAGACGGTGCCGCACCGCCACCGGCAGCGCGATTGTGCTCCTGTCGCCACCGGAGCGCCTGAAACGGCCAAACCGCTCGATTGCCACCGCGACGCGCGCCGCCACTACGTGCCGGGCGCCGGCATGCTCTATCACCGCCACGTCGGCGGCAACTGCCGCATCCGCGAAATCAGGCGTTCCGGCGAGCCTTTGCCCAACGATTAGGCAATCTCGGCGCCGGACCTGCCGTAACGTAAATCTGCCCTTGCCGTTCACCCGAAAATGGGGGACAACTGCCGCATTCGGGCATTTGCCGGCCCGGAGACTGGAATAGCATGCCCCGGTCTTGACTTGCGCCGATGGCGTCCGGGTGGATCGCGAAACGAGAGGGCCCTTGGCACCGCCCCGGCGTGGATCCGACTGTTTCTTCTCCCCCAGTGAACGGCCGATGACGTGCGGGGCATGGCTCCGCAAGGGAACTACCTGACGGGAGAAAGGAGATTCCGATGGGTCAGATGACCGGGACCGTCAAGTTTTTCAACCATGCCAAGGGCTACGGCTTCATAACGCCCGACGATGGCGCCAAGGACATCTTCGTGCACATCTCAGCCGTGCAGGCCTCCGGGCTTCCCGGTCTCGAAGACGGGCAGAAGGTATCGTTCGACACCGAGCCCGACCGCCGCGGCAAGGGTCCGAAAGCGGTCAATCTCGTGATCGCCTGACCGGCACCCCAATAGTTTCAGGTCGCGGGGCCGCGTGTCCCGCACCGGCCAGTCTTGCCGCTACCCGCGGCGTTTCGCGACGACGAGCCTGAACGTCTCGTTCAGCCCGCGTTCAGCCGCACTGACTTATCCATTCGCAAGCGCCCGGCCCTCTCCGGACCGGCATCCTTCCCAGGAGCATGCGAATGAACCGTTTCCTGAAATCCGTTCTTGTCACGACCACCGTCGCCGCGACGACGCTCGTTCCCATCATCGAGGCGAGCGCCGGCGAGCGCTGGCGTCAGCACCGCCCGCGCCATCCCGAACAGCACCATCGCGAACAGGCCAAGGACGACTTGCTCGCCGCCGGTATTCTCGGCCTGGTGATCGGCGGCCTCGTCGTCGGCGCCATCAGCGCGGCCGAGAGCGAGCCCGACTATGTCATCGACGACTATCCGGACGTCGATTATTTCCCGCCGGCGCCCGGCAAGCGCTATCCGCGCCCGCAGGTTGTTTATGCCGATCAGCACGCCTATGGCGGCCTCGAGCCATGGACGCGCGAATGGTTCGACTACTGCCGTAACCGCTACCGGTCGTTCAACGACCGCACCGGCACCTTCCGCGGCTACGACGGACAGGACCATTTCTGCGTCGCCAACTGACCTCCAGGCCGAACGCTTTAGCCCCGCCTCCCTGGGCGGGGCTTTTTTTCGTGTTGGCGCCAGGGGCGTGCGGTCAGGTCAGGAACGGATTGCTGCGCCGCTCGTCGCCAAAACGGCCGCCGGGACCGTGGCCGCAAATGAAGCCGACATCGTCGCCGAGCGGCAGCAGCTTTTCCTTGATCGAGCGGATCAGCGCCGTGTGGTCGCCGCCGGGCAGGTCGGTGCGCCCGATCGAGCCGGAAAAGAGCACATCGCCGACATGGGCGAAATTGGCTGCCCGGTTGAAGAAGACCACATGGCCGGGTGCGTGGCCCGGGCAATGCAGGACCTCGAATTCGTGCCCGCCAAACGATACCCGCTCGCCTTCCGCCAGGAAGCGGTCGGGCGTGCAGTTGCGAACCGGATCGGCCAGCCCGAACATCTGCGCCTGGCTCTCCAGGTTGAGCAGCATCTGCCTGTCGCCTTCATGCGGCCCGATGATGTCGACGCCCAACGCATCCTTGAGGTCCATGGCGCCGCCGGCATGGTCGATGTGGCCGTGCGTCAGCCAGATCGCGCCGATCTTGAGCCCGTTCTGCCCGATCGCCTCGATGATGCGCTCGACCTCGCCGCCCGGATCGACGACAACGCCTTCCTTGCTCTCGGTATCGAACAGGATGGTGCAATTCTGCTGGAACGGCGTGACTGGAATGACGCCGGCATTGAGCTGTCCCATTGAATTCCCTTCGGCTTTGTCGGAACACCCTTAGTGATCGCGTCCCGGGCCGTCTACCCGCGACCGCCCCGCATCGGGAGAAGGCAAATGGATGTTGGCGAGCCGCGTAACGTTCGGCTGTTTTCCTACGGCACCTTGCAGAAGCGGGAGGTCCAACTGGCCAGTTTCGGCCGCGCCCTTGAAGGGAGCCCGGACGCCCTCGTCGGGTACCGGCGCGAGATGATAGCGATGGCCGACCCCGCCGTCGTGGAACTGAGCGGCGAGGCTCACCATCCGATCGTGGTTTTCACTGGCGATCCGGGTGACACGGTCGACGGGACCGTCTTTGCCATTACCGCAGCCGAACTGGTCGCTGCCGACAGCTACGAAGTCGATGACTACCAGCGGGTGGAGGCGCAACTGCGTTCCGGCGCGACCGGCTGGGTTTATGTTCGCGCCGAGCAGCGGCGCGATTGACGGCAGCCGATCCTCTGGCGGCGCTGGCCCGGCCGTTCAGCCCGCGCCTTCAGACAGCACCGGCACGAACAGAGTGTGCTTCAGCCGGTTGAGGGCGACGCTGCTGCGGAATTCGCGGATGACCTCGTTGTCATCCATCATGCGCCGGGTGAAGCGCTCGTAGCTTTCAAGGTCCGGCGCGGTCACCACCAGCACGAAGTCGGTTTCGCCGGTGACACCCCATGCGGACTGCACTTCCTCCGCCGCGATCAGCCAGCGCTTCAGCCCTTCGGTCAAGGCCGACCGTTCGCGTTCCAGCATCAGTTCCACGATCACCGTAACCCGGTTGCCGGCCGCCTTGGGGTCGAGCACGACACATTCGCCGGCGATGACGCCGGTCTCGCGCAGGCGCGCGATCCGCCGCTGAACCGCGGAGGCCGACAACCCCACCTCCTCGGCAAGCGCTTCCAGTTTCACCCTGGCATCACGCTGCAGCGCGTCGAGCAGAATGCGGTCGGCCGGATCAAGGGTTGAGTTGAGGTTCATGGAAACGCGCGTCAATGACATCAAGAGTGCGAAAAATAGGCGTCGGTTGCTCAATATACGCGGCCTGACCGCGCGGGCTATAGCCTACAACAGCGTCGTGGCAACGCCAATGACGGAGAAGCGAAGTGACCATTCCCATCACCGAGACCGACATCGCCAGCGCACGTGCGCTCATCGACCCGGTTTTCCTTGGCTCTCCGCTGGTGCGACAGGAGACCATCGACCAACAGCTTGGTTGCCAGGTGGCGCTGAAGGTAGAGACACTCAATCCGATCCGCTCCTTCAAGGGACGTGGCACCGAGGCGCTGATGGCCTCGCTTGAGAACAGCCCCTTGCACGTGGTCACCACGTCCAGCGGCAATTTTGGCCAGGGCGTGGCCCGCGCGGCGACAAGACGCGGCATCAGGTCGACGATCTTTTCGACCGACGACATCAATCCGGGCAAGCTGGCCGCGATGCAACGGCTGGGCGCCGAGGTCCGGCTCGTGCCGCAGGGCGACGACTTCAAGGCAGCCGCGCGGCAGGCTGCGGCCAACACGAACGCCTTCTACATCGAGGACGGCGCCCACCCGGAAATCGCCGCTGGCGCCGGCACAATCGGCATGGAACTTCTCCGGCAGGCGCCGGAGCTTGACGCCGTGCTGGTACAGATCGGCGACGGCGCGTTGGTGACCGGCGTCGGCTCCTGGATCAAGGCAACGTCGCCGGGCACGCGCGTCATCGGCGTGACCGCGGCAAGCGCGCCCGCGATGCGCCAGTCGCTTGCCGCGCGCAAGCCGGTAAGCGCCGCCGCACGCACCATCGCCGACGGCATGGCGATCGACACGCCGATCGCGTCGGCCGTCAACGACGTCGCGGCCGTCATCGACGACATTGTCGAGGTGGACGAAGACGCGCTGCTGGGCGCGATGGCGCTGCTGCTGCAGGCAGGCGGTCTGGTGGCCGAGCCATCCGGGACGGCGGGTCTTGCGGCGATCATGCGCAACCGCCCGATGTTCCGCGGACTCAAGGTCGCGACGATCATCACCGGCAGCAACGCCCGGCCCGAATTGCTGGCGGAGGCCGTGACTGCTCCGAAGCCTGCGCTGCGGTAGCACGGGCGAAACACAACAGCAGACGGGCGGCTCGAATGGCCGCCCGAAGAGACCAGCGGCGGTCTTTGGTTACTTCTTCATCGCACCCATGACGGCGCCGACAATAGCGGTCAGAATGCCGCCACCCGCAACGCCGCCGACCGCATCGCCAAGCATGCCGCTCAGCGCTCCTGCCGTCGCCGGATCGCCCATCAGCGAGCCGAGGATCTGACCGCCGGCCACGCCACCGATGGCACCGCTGAGAATTTTCGGCAGCTGGCTCATCGCCGCCTGCTTGACCGCCGCGCCGACGGCCTGGCCGCCGATGATGCCGGTGACGATCTGAACGATGATGGGCATCAATGCTTCCATGGGACATCCCTCCGGTTCACGCCAGCAAGACGCCAGCTTGTCCGATGCAACGCCCGAACCAGACTAAAGTCAAACACGACCTCGGTTGCGTGGAAAGTTCCACACAACTTGTCGGCCATTCGTCACAAAGCGCAAAGTTGACGCTGCCGATACCCTATTCAGCCGCGGCCGCCGCGTGGCGGGGCTGCACTTCGGCCGAATAGTCCTCCATCAGGGTGCGCGCGATCTCGCCGACCTCGAAGCGGTACGGGCCGATTTCGGAGACCGGCGTCACCTCGGCGGCCGTGCCGGTCAGGAAGCATTGCTCGAACCCTTCCATCTCCTCCGGCATGATGGCGCGCTCGACCAGTTGGTATCCACGCCGGCGGGCAAGCTCGATCACGGTGCGCCGGGTGATGCCGTCGAGGAAACAGTCCGGCTTCGGCGTGTGGATCACACCATCCTTGACGAAGAAGACGTTGGCGCCGGTCGCCTCGGCGACCTGGCCGCGCCAGTCGAACATCAGCGCGTCGGCATAGCCCTTGGCCTCGGCAGCGTGTTTGGAAAGGGTACAGATCATGTAGAGGCCGGCCGCCTTCGACTTGCACGGCGCCGTACGCGGGTCCGGTCGGCGATATTCGGCGATATCGAGCCGAATGCCCTTGAGCTTCTGCGCCGGGTCGAAATAGCTCGGCCACTGCCAGATCGCGATCGCGCAGTTGATGCGATTGTTCTGCGCCGACACGCCCATCTGCTCGCTGCCGCGCCAGGCGATCGGGCGCACGTAAGCATCTAGAAAACCTTGCTTTTTCAGCAGGCTGCGGCACGCATCGTCGATCTCCGCGACCGAATAGGGTATCGTGAATCCCAGGATTCGGGCCGATTCGTGGAGCCTTTCGGTGTGTTCGGTCAGCTTGAAGATTTCACCGCCATAGGCCCGCTCGCCTTCGAACACCGCGCTGGCATAATGCAGCCCGTGCGACAGTACGTGGACCTTGGCATCGGCCCACGGCACGAACGCGCCGTTCATCCAGATTGATCCATCAAGCTGATCGAATGGAACGGATGCCATACTCACCTCCCGCGGACCCGAGCCGCCAAACCAAAAATGCTTGGATTCCGTGCCGCCACCCGCGACCGGTCACAATTCTCGCTGATCACACGGCAAAAGGCAAAGGGAAGGAAACGTCACGGCGCAATGCCAGCCTTGCCTTTTCGTTCGCAATCTGCCGAAAAGCTTGTCGAAAATTACCCCTCCGCCCTATATATGTCAATATAGCTGACATATTTTTCGACACAGGAAGTGCCCATGCCCGGCGAGGCTGAAACGGATGCCGTACCGATCAGGACCGCGCTGTCGCGAAAGGACGGCGTCGACCTCGACTTGATCGAGCTACTTTTCTTCGCCTACCGGGACTTCACATCCGATCCGGACCAGATCCTGGCTGCCGACGGCTTCGGCCGTGCCCACCACCGGGTGCTGCATTTCGTCAACCGCATGCCGGGCCTGACGGTGGCCGAACTGCTCGACGTACTGAAGATCACCAAGCAGAGCCTGGCGCGTGTCCTAAAGCAGCTGATCGACACCGGACACGTCGTGCAACTGCCCGGCCCCAAGGACCGGCGCCAGCGCGAACTCTACCCGACCGCCAAAGGGCGCTCGCTCGCCCTTGCCCTTGCGAAGCCACAGTCTCGGCGCATCGGTGCTGCCCTCTTGGAAACGGGCCCGACGCATCGGGATGTGATAGAACGTTTCCTCAAGGCGATGGTGAATCCGGAGCTGCGCGCGCAGATCGACAATCTGCCCGGCCGGCCCGGCAGTCGAGGACCAAACGATGGCCGATGAAATGATCATACCGGGGGACGACGCCCCCCATCTTCTGGTGGTCGACGACGACACGCGCATCCGCACCCTTCTCAACCAGTTCCTGACCGCCAACGGCTACCGCGTCACCGTCGCCGGAACCGCGGCCGAAGCCCGGCGCCAGCTGGCAGGCCTCGACTTCGACATGCTGATCCTCGACGTGATGATGCCCGGTGAAAGCGGCGTCGACCTGACCAAGGCGCTGCGTGAGACCCGCGAAGTGCCGATCCTTATGCTCACCGCACTCTCGGAAACGGACAACCGCATCACCGGGCTGGAGGCAGGCGCCGACGATTACCTGCCCAAACCGTTCGACCCGCGCGAGCTGATCCTGCGCATCAACAACGTGCTCCGCCGCGGTGGTCCGCCGCAATCGCCCAAGGTCGAGCAGATCGTCTTCGGCCCCTATACCTTCCAGATTGCGCGCCGCGAACTCAAGCGCGCCGGCGAGGGCATCAAGCTGACCGACCGCGAGCAGGAGATTCTCGCCATCTTCGCCGAACGGCCCGGCGAGACGATCGCCCGCCACGAACTGGTCAGCGGCGACGCCGAAGTCGGCGAGCGCACCATCGACGTCCAGATCAATCGCCTGCGGCGCAAGATCGAACGCGATCCGGCCAACCCGATCTGGCTGCAGACGGTACGCGGTGTTGGATACCGTCTGAGCGTCGAATAGACTGGCCTGGTCCGGCAGCGGGAGATGCACGGGCGCGAGCTTCCACGGAATCGCTTGATGGCAACGACGAGCGAGACATCACCGGCCGAACCGACCGGCATCGCCGGTCGGGTCACGCGCGCCCTCAGCCCGGTGCCCAACACCTGGCGACGGTTCTGGCGGCGCGTCTCGCGCTACATGCCGAAGCGGCTCTACGCCCGCTCGCTGATCATCGTGATTGCGCCGATGATCCTGCTGCAGTCGGTCGTGGCCTTCGTGTTCATGGAGCGGCACTGGCAGACGGTGACCCAGCGACTTTCGAAAGCCGTCACCCGCGACATCGCCGCCGTCATCGACATGATCGAGACCTATCCGGACGAGGCCGGTCATCAGAACGCGGTGCGCATCGCGCAGGAACGCCTGTCGCTCAAGGTCGACATCATGCCGCCCGACCCCCTGCCGGCACCGGGACCGAAGCCGTTCTTCTCGATCCTCGACCAGATTCTGAGCGCCGAGATCACCGCCCAGATCAACCGGCCGTTCTGGATCGATACGGTCGGCAATTCCAACATTGTCGAAATCCGCATCCAGCTCGACGACAAGGTCCTGCGTGTCTTCGCGCGCCGCAGCCAGGCCTATGCCTCCAATACCCATATCTTCCTGTTGTGGATGGTCGGCACCTCGCTGGTGCTGATCGTCATCGCGGTGCTGTTCCTGCGCAACCAGATCCGCCCGATCCAGCAACTGGCGGAGGCCGCCGAGAGTTTCGGCAAGGGTCGGCCCACGCCCGAGGACTTCCGCCCCCGCGGCGCCGACGAGGTCCGCCGCGCCGGCCAGGCCTTCCTGCAGATGCGCGAGCGCATCGAGCGCCAGATCGAGCAGCGCACGGCCATGCTGACCGGCGTCAGTCACGACTTGCGCACCATCCTCACCCGCTTCCGGCTTCAACTCGCCGTCTCGGGGCGCAAGGCAGATGTCGAGGCACTCGATAACGATATCGAGGACATGCAGTCGATGCTGGAGGGTTATTTGTCCTTCGCGCGCGGAGAGGCGCTGGAGGATACCGGCGGACTGAACCTTGAGACCCTGTTCGCCAAGCTGGCCGAGGAAGCCAAGCTGCGCAAGCGCAAGCTCAGTGTCCAGCTCTCGGGCGATCCCGAAGTGCACGTGCGCCCGACCGCCTTTTCGCGACTGATGACCAATCTGGTCGGCAACGCCTTCCGCTACGCCCAGACGGTGCACGTCAACGCCGCCCACGGCCGGGGCTCCCTCGTCGTCACCGTGGACGACGATGGTCCCGGCATTCCGTCGGAGAAGCGCGAGCACGTGTTCCGGCCCTTCGTTCGGCTCGATTCAGCACGCAACCAGGATTCAAGCGGTACCGGCCTTGGCCTGTCGATTGCCCGCGACATCGCCCGCAGCCATGGCGGCGACATCACCCTCGACGACAGTCCGCTTGGCGGCCTGCGCGCCGTGGTCCGTATCCCGGCCTGATCGGCTACGGAAACGATCGGAACTATTCCTCGTCGCGTTCGGCCATCGGCTGCTCGGTGAAGCCCTCGACGTCGGAGATTTCCTCCACGTCGCGCTGGATTTCGAGCGGGCTGGTCACGTAGATCGTCAACAGCCGCGCGATCGATTCCAGCGCATGCTCGTGGATGCGTTCATAGCCGTGCGAGGCGTCGATGCCGAACGCCACCAGCGAGGTCCGGACATCGTGGCCGGCCTCCACCGCCGAGGCCGAATCGGACCGGTAGAAGCGAAACACGTCCTTCTGGAAATCGATTTCGTGCTCGCGGCAAAGTTCGACCAGCTTCTTGGTCAGGTGATAGTCGAACGGTCCGGTCTGGTCGGCCATGGCGATCGTCACCCCGAACTCCGATGAGTTCTGCCCCGGCGCCGTCGTGCCGTTGTCGACGGTGACCATCGAGGCGACCTCGGGGGCGACGATCGAGGTCGCACCGACCCCGACCTCCTCGGCGATCGTGAACAGAAAATGGATGTCGACCGGGGTCCGTGCTTCTGCCCGTTCAAGCGCCTCAACGGTCGCCAGCGTGATAGCTGCGCCGGCCTTGTCGTCGAGGTGGCGCGACACGATGAAGCCGTTGTCGAGAAACTCCGGCTGCGGGTCGATTGCGACGATGTCGCCGACATCGATACCGAGCGCCCGCGTCTCCTCGACCGAGGTCGTCAAGGCGTCGATGCGCATTTCGAGATTGGTCCAGTCGACCGGCTGGGTATCGACCTCGTTGTTGTAGGTATGCCCCGATGCCTTCAGCGGCAGGATGCTGCCGCGAACGATGGCATCCTCGGCATAGATGTTGGCCCGCGCGCCCTCGGCGAAGCGTGACGACCAGCTGCCAATCGGTACCAGTTCCAGGCGACCGTTGGCTTTGACCAGCTTGACCTGTGCGCCCAGCGTGTCGAGATGCGCCACCACGGAACGTGCACCGGAGCGGCGGCTGCCCTGCCGCACCGCGCGGATCGCGCCACGCCGGGTCAGTTCCGGCTTCAGGCCGAGACGTTCCAGTTCCTCGGTGCAGTAGCGCACGATGGAATCGGTATAGCCGGTCGGGCTGTCGATCGACAGCAGCGTCTTCAACTGGCCGATCAGATAGTCCATGTCGATCTTCATGCCCGTCACGTCGCCGCCTCCGCCAGCGTACGTGCCGACGCATCCGCCCATGGCATGCGCGAATGCGGGAAGAGAAGATCGATGAAGCGTTCCGCCGTCGGTTGTGGCTCGTGATTGGCAAGGCCCGGCCGCTCATTGGCCTCGATGAACACATAGTCGGGTTTCGTCGGCGCCTTCACCATCAGGTCAATGCCGACGACCGGGATGCGGATGGCGCGCGCCGCCGCGCAGCCCGCCTCGACGAGCCGCGGATGCACGATCCCGGTCACGTCATGGATCGAGCCGCCAGTGTGCAGGTTCGCCGTCTTGCGCACGACGATCTCGTGTCCTGCATCGGGTTTGGTTTCCAGCGTCAGCCCCTGCGCCGCCAGGCAGCGCAGGGTCTCGTCGTCGATCGGGATACGGCTTTCCCCTCCTGTCGCCGCCTCGCGCCGGCGCGACTGGTGCGCGATCAGTTCACCGATATCATGCTCGCCGTCGCCGACGACACGCGGCGGACGGCGCACGGCGGCGGCGACCAGCTTGCCGTCGATGACGACGAGGCGAAGGTCTTCGCCCTCGAAGCAGGATTCGACCAGCACCCGATCGGAGACCTTGTGCGCCTCGGCGACCGCGCGCTCGATATCCCCCATCGTCTCCAGCCCGACGGCGACGCCGCGCCCCTGCTCGCCGCGCGCCGGCTTCACGACGACGCTTCCGTGCCTTTCGAGGAACGGGGCGACGTTGGCCGCGTCCGCGTCGGCGGTCATCTGCTCCGGCACCACCAGTCCGGCCCGCTCGACGACGCGGCGCGTGACGGCCTTGTCGTCGCAGATCGACACTGCGACACCCGAGGTCATCTCCGACAGGCTTTCGCGGCAATGCACCGAGCGGCCGCCATAGGTCAGGCGAAAGAACCCGCCCTCGGCGTCCGTCACCTCGACCTTGATGCCGCGCCGATGCGCCTCGTCAACGATGATGCGGGCATAGGGGTTGAGCGCGTCCTGGTTCTCGATCGGTGTCACGAACAGCTTTTCATTGATCGAGTTCTTGCGCTTGACGGCAAAGATCGGCACGCGCCGAAAGCCGAGCTTGTCATAAAGCGCAATCGCCTGCTCGTTGTCGTGCATCACGGAGAGGTCCATGAAGGCGGCGGAGCGGGCCTGGAAGTGCTCGGCCAGCCGCCGCACCAGCATCTCGCCCACCCCGGGATGGCGCGTTTGCGGATGTACCGCCAGGCACCACAACGACGAGCCTTTCTCCGGGTCCGCGAAGAGCCGCTGATGGTCGATGCCGGTCACCGTGCCGATCACCTCGCCGGTCTGCTCGTCCTCGGCAACGAAGTAGGTGATCGCGCGGCTGTCGCGCTGCGCCCAGAAGAAATCCGGGTCAACCGTCACCATGCCGCGCGATGCATAGATGTTGTTGACCGCCTCGGCATCGCTTTTCGACGAAAGCCGGCGGACGAAGAAGCTCTTCGGCTTGCGCCGGCTTGGGCGGTACGTGGACAGGTCGAGCCGATAGGTGTGCGACGGATCGAGGAAGGTTTCCTGCGGCGCCAGCGACAGGATCACGTGCGGATCGCGGATGTAAAAGGCGATGTCGCGTCGTTTGTCGCCTTCCTCGCCAAGCGCGGCGATGATGCTCTCATTGTCCGGGTAGGTCTGCGCAAAGAGCAGCCGGCCCCAACCGCAATCGAGCGCGACCTCCCCGCGCATCGCGCTCTGCTCGGCCTCGCCATGCGCGATCGGCGGCTTGAGCGAGTCCGCGCGCAGGCGCTTCAGCCGATAGCCGAGCGCCTTTTCCGCACGGCCCGAATGGGGTTTGGCGTCCGTACCGCGGTCCTTGGTCATTGGCCTAGATCCCATGCGTCTGCAGCCACATCTCCAGGAGCCCCACCTGCCACAGTTCCGAGCCGCGCAGCGGCGTGATGTGCTCGGAGGGCGCTTCGAAGAGCGTTTCCAGATAGTCCTTGCGGAAAAGCCCGCGCTCGCGCGCTGCCTGCGAGGTCAGCGCGTCGCGCACCATGTCGAGATAGGGTCCGTCGACATATTTGAGCTGCGGCACCGGGAAGTATCCCTTCTTGCGGTCGATCACCTCGCTCGGCACGACCTGGCGCGCGACGTCCTTCAGGACGCCCTTGCCGCCGTCGCGGATCTTCTCCTCAGGCGGGATGCGCGCGGCAAGTTCGACCAGTTCATGGTCGAGGAAAGGCACCCGCGCCTCCAGCCCCCAGGCCATGGTCATATTGTCGACCCGCTTGACCGGGTCATCGACCAGCATGACATTGGCATCGAGCCGCAACGCCCGGTCGACAGGCGTATCGGCGCCGGGCCGTTCCAGATGCTCGCGCACGAGTTCGAGACTTGGGTCGACGCCGTTGATCCAGTCCGGACCGAGCTGGGTCTTCAGCTTCTCGTGCGAACGGTCGAAGAAGACCTTGGCGTAGTCGCCGACGACATCGTTGGAATTCATCAGCGGCGGGTACCAGTGATAGCCGGCGAACACCTCGTCGGCGCCCTGGCCCGACTGCACCACCTTGATGTGCTTCGAGACTTCCTGGCTCAACAGGTAGAAGCCGACATTGTCGTAGGAGACCATGGGTTCCGACATGGCGCCGATCGTGCCGGGCAGCGCGTCCATCAGCTTGTCCGATGGCACGAAGATCTTGTGGTGGTCGGTACCGAAACGCTCGGCGATCAGGTCGGAATAGACGAACTCGTCGCCCTTCTCGCCATTGGCCTCCTCGAAGCCGACCGAAAAGCTCATCAGTCCGGTCTGGCCCGCTTCGGCGAGCAGACCGACGATCAGACTGGAATCGACACCCCCCGACAGGAGCACGCCCACCGGCACGTCGGCCACCATCCGCCGCTTGACGGCAAGCCGCAGCGCTTCCAGCACGCGGTCGCGCCATTCCTCCGCGCCGACGCCGCTGTCGGCCGGATCGCGCTCGTGCGGCGGGTTCCAGTAGACCGACTGGCGGCTGACGCCGTTCGCCTCGATGACGCGGATCGTCGCCGGCGGCAGCTTGCGCACGCCCGAAAGGATGGTGCGCGGCGGCGGCACCACGGCGTGGAAGCTCATGTAGTTGTGCAGCGCGGCCGGATCGATCTTGGTGTCGACGTCACCCGCGGCCAGAAGGGCCGGCAGCGACGACGCAAAACGCAGCCTTTCGACATCCTCGGCGAGATAGAGCGGCTTGATGCCGAAGCGGTCGCGGGCCATCACGACGCGGCCCGTTTCGCGCTCCTGCAGCACGAAGGCGAACATGCCGTGAAACCGCTCGACGCATTCTTCGCCCCACGCATGCCAAGCCTTCAGAATGACCTCGGTGTCGCCGGTCGAGAAGAACCGGTAGCCCTTGCCTTCCAGTTCCGTACGCAGTTCCGGATAGTTGTAGATGCAGCCATTGAAGGCGATGGTGAGCCCGAGTTCGGGATCGTTCATCGGCTGGCGCGCGCGCTCCGACAGGTCGATGATCTTCAACCGCCGATGCCCGAAGCCGGCATTGCCGTGGATCACGATTCCGGAGCCGTCGGGGCCTCGTGGCGCCAGCGCGTCCGCCATCCTTGAAATTGCGATGGCGGACGGTTCCGCCCTGTCGAATCTGATCTCACCACAAATGCCGCACATATGCGCGTGTTCAAACCTCCGTTGTCGTTGGGGATGCCATTGCTTTCGTGGCCGGTTTATTATAGTTCGAATTATTAGAAGTCAAATCATTCCCGGCTGCCGATGAACGAACAGCAGATTAAAAACGCGCCAAGCGGCGAATCGTTCCCTTCGGGGGAGCTTCGCGGCCTGATGAAATCGATCCGCCGCATCGTCCGTTCGATCGACCTTCAGTCGCGGGCGCTGGCGCGCGCCAGCGGTTTGACGACGCCGCAGTTGGTAGTGCTGATCGGCGTTGCCGAACTCGGCGAGGTGACCACCAACGCGCTGTCCGAGTTCGCCGACCTCAGCCCGGCGACGGTCGTCACCATCCTGGAAAATCTCGAAAGCCGCGCCATCGTGGAGCGTTACCGCTCGACCGCCGACCGGCGCATCGTCTATACGCGTCTGACCGACAAGGGCCGCGCCATGGTCACAGCTTCACCCGGCTATTTCGGCGCCGAGTTCGTCGACCGTTTCGCCGATCTGCCGCACGAACGACGCAAGGCCATGCTCGCCGGCCTTGAGGAACTTGCCCGCATGATGGCACGGGCCTGACAGGCGCTTGCCCTGGCGCGCCGGGGGAGCAGCTTCCGCTCGATTGCGAAAGTCGCAAATGACGACCAACCTCTCACCCCGCCTCGTGGCGATCGTCGACGCCCTGCCGCTCAGGCCCGGCATGCGCGTGCTGGAGATCGGCTGCGGCCCGGGTGCGGCCGCGCGCGAGGTCGCGCGCCGGATCGGCACCGGTCACGTGCTCGCCACCGACCGTTCGGCCCGGGCGATCGCGCAAGCGCGCTCCGCGTGCAGCGAGGAGATCGCAGCCGGTCTGCTGAGCCTGCGTCAGGTCGCGGCCGAAGAATTAGCCCTTGAGCCGGGCGAAGAGCCGTTCGACATCGCCTTCGCGGTCAGGGTCGGTGCCTTCGATGGTCGCCATCCGGAGGCCGGTCGCCGAGCCATGCCCCGCATCGCCGCCGCGCTCAAGCCGGGCGGCCTGCTTTACGTCGACGACGGCAATCCTCTACGGGCGGTCAGGCTGCACGAATAGGGCACGGAACCTGCTTCAGAACAGCCGGCCGCCGTCCGGCACCTTCTTGTCGATGGCGGCGAGTACCACCTCGCCGTCCTCGTCCGGAAAGCCGAGCGTCAGCACCTCTGACAGGAACTTGCCGATCTGGCGCGGCGGAAAATTCACCACCGCCATCACCTGGCGCCCGACAAGCTGCTGCGGCTGGTAGTGCCTGGTGATCTGCGCAGAGGATCTCTTCACGCCGATCTCGGGGCCGAAATCGACCCTCAGCTTGATCGCCGGCTTGCGTGCTTCCGGATAATCCTCGGCGGCCACGATGGTGCCGACCCGGATATCGACCTTGTCGAAATCGGCAAAGCCGATCTCTGGCTTCCTGTTACCGCCGGAATTCATGCGTTTTGCGGGCTCACGCGTTGCCCTGGGTCTCGAACAGCGTGCCGGAGAGCGCGTCGCGGGCGGAGACCCCGGACCAGACCACGAACTGGAAGGCCTGGAAATAGCACTCGCAAGCTTCGAGCGCGCTGGCGAGCAGCATTTCGACCTGCTGCGCCGTCGGTTCGACCCCGCCCGCCAGAAGCAGCGCCTGACGGAACATGATCGCGCCTTCCTGCTCCCACAGGTCGAAATGGCCGATCAGCATTTGTTCGTTGATCAGCGCCAGGAGCCGCATGACCTCGGTCACGCGCTGGTCGGTCACCTTGATATCGAAGGCGCAGGCCAGATGCAGCGCCTCATACTCTTCCATCCACGAAAAGGAGATGTGGTAGTCGGTCCAGTTGCCCGCGACCGAGATCGCGATCTCGTCATCGCCGGCGCGTTCGAAAGCCCAGTCATTCGCATGCGCGACCTGTTCGATCACGTCGACCGGATGGGCGGTGCGAGCGAGGTCGAGTTCCAGAAGGCTCATAAAGAATTCCCTGTCATTGTGGGAGCGCCATCGCGCGCTCCGCTGGCAACGCGCACGCGCGACAAACCTTGAAGACGCCGGGCGGGCACAACGCGGCCAAACCAAACCTGGCCGATCCACCCCTCCCCCGGCGCATGACCCTGAAACGAATCATGCAGTAAATTCAGTGTATTGATACAGAGTCGGAGTGCCAGCGCTTTTTTGCCCGAACAGCGCCCTCATGTGGATAGACCGTTTGCCGGCGTTTTCGTGCCCGCGCGTAAGGGATTCTGCATCAAGCCTTTTTTGCAGTCCGAGCCTGTGGAAATCGGCACAAATTATTTTGGCGATTTCGGCTCCTGGCCGCCCTTTTTGGCCTTGCCGGTGGCGTCTCCGGCAAGTTTGGCCTCGAGTTGTTCCAGCCGCGCGGCCAGCGTCTTGTTTTCGGCCCGCGCCTTGACCGCCATTTCGCGCACGGCCTCGAACTCCTCGCGCTGGACCACGTCCATCGAATTGAGAATGCGTTCGGCCTGCGCCCGGAACGCCTGTTCGACCTCGTTGCGCACGCCCTGCGCCGCGCCCGCCGCGTCCGTGAAGAGCTTGGCGAGGTCATCGAGAATGCGGTGTGGTCCGCCCGGTCCGGTCGTGGTCATGGCGAATGTGTCTCCGTGCCCTATCGAGGTAGTGGGCGCGCGCGCCGAATGCAAGCCGCCCGGCGCCGGTGTCCCCTGCAAGGCCCTTGTGCAGCCGTTCGAACCCTAGCTTGACCGGGCTGCCATCCCCGCGCATATCTCCGCGCGTTCGCCATAACGGCGCCGGAGGCCTGCTTGACCGAATACCTGCTCGTGCCGCTGGCCGTGCTTCCCTTCCCCGAGATCGACCCGGTGCTGATCAGCATCGGCCCGCTCGCCATACATTGGTACGGGCTTGGCTACGTCATCGGCATCCTGTTCGCATGGTGGTACGGCAAGCGTCTCCTGGCCAATGAGCGCCTGTGGCTGCCGGGCGGCGCGCCCATGCGGCCCGACGACCTCGACGACTTCATCGTCTGGGCGGCGGCGGGCGTCGTGCTCGGCGGGCGCATCGGCTACATCCTGTTCTACGATTTTGCCCGCTACATCGAAAACCCGCTCGCCATCCTGGCCGTCTGGGAGGGCGGCATGTCCTTCCATGGCGGCTTTCTCGGCACCACACTCGCCATGATCCTGTTCGCGCGTTCGCGCGGCGTCGGGGTATGGCGCTTGTTCGACGTGGTTTCAGCCGGCGTGCCTGTTGGCCTCGGTCTGGTCCGGGTCGCCAATTTCGTCAATTCCGAGCTCTGGGGTCGCCCGACCGACGTGCCTTGGGCCTTCATCTTTCCCAATGGCGGACCCGAACCGCGCCACCCCAGTCAGCTCTACGAGGCGCTGCTCGAAGGCCTGGTGCTGTTCATCGTCCTGCGCCTTTTCACTCACCGATTCGGCGCACTTGCCTCGCCCGGGCTGGTGTCGGGCGCCTTCGTCACCGGTTATGGCCTGTCGCGCATCATCGTCGAATTCTTCCGCGAGCCCGACGCCCATATCGGCTATCTCTTCAGCGGCTGGCTGACGATGGGCATGGTGCTTTCCTTGCCGATGGTGCTCGTCGGCTTGTGGGCCATGATGACGGCAAGGCGCGCCGCCGCGGCATGAACGCGCTTGGCGAAAAGATCGCCGGGCTGATCCGCCAGACCGGACCGATACCGGTCGGCGACTATATGGCGATGTGCCTGTTCGATCCCGAGCACGGCTATTACACCACCCGTCAGCCCTTTGGCGCCGCCGGCGACTTCACCACCGCGCCCGAGGTCAGCCAGATGTTCGGTGAACTGGTCGCGGTCTGGCTCTACTCGGCCTGGCGACTGGCAGACATCGCCGACCGGGCGACGATCGTCGAGATCGGGCCGGGCCGCGGCACGCTGATGGCCGACGTCATCCGCACCCTGCGTCGCCTCGACCCCGCATTCCTGGCCGCGGCCCAAATCGCCATGGTCGAGGCCAGCCCGCGCCTGACCGAGGTTCAGCGCCGGACGCTTGCCGATGCCGGCGCCAAGGTCGCCTGGTATGGCTCCTTTCGCGACGTTCCCGCCGGACCGCTTCTGGTTGTCGGCAACGAGATTTTCGACGCCCTGCCCCTGCGCCAATTCGTGAAGTCCGGCGATCACTGGCTCGAACGGCATGTCGGGCTCGACGCGAACGGCGGTGCCTTTCGCTTTGTCGCAGGCGCCGGCACGCTCGACGCCGGGCTGCTGCCCGCAAGCGCCGGCATTGCCCCTGACGGCGCCGTTTTTGAGGTCGCCCCGGCCCGCACCGCCCTTATGGAGGAAGTCGCCGTGCGCATAGCGTCTCATGACGGCGCCGGCCTCTTTTTCGACTACGGTCACCTCGAGCCGGATCTCGGCGACACCTTGCAGGCCGTGCGCGCGCACGAATTCGCCGGCATTCTCGACACGCCGGGCGAGGCCGACCTGACGTCCCACGTCGATTTTTCCGCGCTGGCCGCAACCGCTGCTCAGGCCGGCCTTGCTGCCCACACGATGACCCAGGGCGATTTCCTGCTCGCCATGGGATTGCTGGAGCGCGCCGGGCACCTCGGCGCGTCGGGCGACGCGACCCTGCGCGAACGTCTCGCGAGCGAAGTCGAGCGGCTCGCCGGCCAAGATAAAATGGGAAGCCTTTTCAAGGTATTGGCTCTTTCAAGACCCGGCAGGACGGTCCATCCCTTCGGCCGGGCGGATTGACTTGCCCATGTCCCTGCCCCACGATCCGCGCCGCGGCGGCAACCAACGGCAAGGCGAAGCATGCTGAACGATTTGAGGCCGGAGCCCATCCGAACACCCGCGCTTGCCCAACTCGACGGCATCGACCATGGCTTTTTCACCCGCAAAGGCGGCGTATCGGACGGGCTCTATGCGTCCCTCAACGTCGGCCTCGGCTCCAGCGACGATCCGGCACTCGTGCGCGAGAACCGGGCGCGCGTGGCGCGTCAACTCGGCGTTGCCCCCACGCATCTGGTCACCCAGTACCAGGTCCATTCGGCCGAGGCGCGCATTGTCCGCGAACCGGTCGCCGGCGATCGTCCGGAGGCGGACGGGCTCGTCACCGACGTGCCGGGGCTGGCGATCGGCGTCCTGACCGCCGATTGCGGCCCGGTGCTTTTCGCCGATCCCGAGGCCCGCGTCATCGGCGCCGCGCATGCCGGCTGGCAGGGCGCGTTTGGCGGCATCCTGGAATCGACCATCGAACGCATGATCGAGATCGGCGCCAGGCGCGACAACATCGTGGCCGTCCTCGGCCCGTCGATCAGCCAGAAGAACTACGAGGTCGGCCCCGAATTCGTCGCGCGCTTCCGGCTTGCCGATCCGAAGAACGACCGCTATTTCGCGCCCGCCGCCCGGGAACGACACGCCCAGTTCGATCTCAACACCTACACGGTGGACCGGCTTCGGGCAGCGGGCATCGGCGCGACGCAGGTAGATCGCTGCACCTATGCCGAGGAGGAGTTGTTCTTCTCCTACCGGCGCACCACACATCGCAAGGAGCCGGACTACGGTCGGCAGATTTCGGCAATCGTTCTGGAGGGGAACTGATGGCTTTGCATTTCGAGCGCACGGAATTCGATGCGCGGAAGGACCGGCTGTTGATCGAAATGGCCGACCGCAAGCTCGACGCCATGCTGCTCTTCGCCCAGGAGAGCATGTACTGGCTGACCGGCTACGACACCTTCGGCTTCTGCTTTTTCCAGTGCCTCGTCGTGAAGGCGGACGGCCAGATGGTTCTCCTGACCCGCTCGGCCGACCTGCGCCAGGCTCGCCACACCTCGATCATCGAGGACATTCGCGTCTGGACTGATCGCGACGGCGCCGATCCGACTGTCGACCTGCGCAATCTTCTCAACGACCTCGACCTGCTCGGCTGCCAGATCGGCGTCGAATACAACACCCACGGCCTTACCGCGTTCAACGGGCGCAGGCTCGACGAGCAGCTCCAGACCTTTGGCAAGATCACCGATGCCTCGGCCGTGGTCAGCAGGCTGCGGCAGTTCAAGAGCCCGGCCGAGGTCACCAAGGCGACCAAGGCGGCCCAGCTTGCCGACGACGCTCTCGACGCCGCGCTGCCGCTGATCAAGCAGGGCGGCGACGAAGGCGAGATCTTGGCCGCCATGCAGGGCGCGATCTTTGCCGGCGGCGGCGACTATCCGGCCAACGAATTCATCATCGGCTCCGGTCCCGACGCGCTCTTGTGCCGCTACAAGGCCGGCCGTCGCAAGCTAAGGAAGAACGACCAGCTGACGCTGGAATGGGCCGGCGTCTATCACCACTACCACGCGGCGATGATGCGCACCGTCGTGCTCGGCAAGGTCTCCAAGCGCCATCAGGAACTGTTCGAGGCGGCACGCGCCGCCATGGGCGCGGTAGAGGAGGCGATGGTGCCCGGCAAGACTTTCGGCGATGTCTTCGACGCCCATGCCCGTGTCATGGAAAGCCATGGCCTTACCCGTCACCGCCTCAACGCCTGCGGCTATTCGTTGGGGGCACGCTTCACGCCGTCATGGATGGACCAGCCGATGTTCTACGCCGGCAATCCGGAGCCGGTCGCACCCGACATGACCTTGTTTGCGCACATGATCATCATGGATTCCGACACCGAGACCGCGATGACGCTCGGGCGCACCTATCTCACGACGGATGGCCCGCCCACCTCTCTGTCCCGCCACGATCTCGACTTGATCGTGCGCTGAAGACCGGTTTCGGTTAGAATTGCGCGCCGTCGTCGCCAACAGGGAGGAACAGTGAGGTGCGCCGCAAGACGCCTTTCGCCATCTGTTGCCTTCTTGCCGTTGCGGCCCTTGCCGGCTGCAGCAGCACCGACGCGCTCGACCCGAACGCGGTTCGCGCCGGTCGGAGCGGCGTGCCGGTGAACGCGCTGGCGCCACAGGAAGGCAATGGCAACCTGCCGACCCCGCCACAGACGGCAAACCTCGCCCAAGCCGATACGCGGCTGGCCTTCGCGCCCGTTGTCGGCCCCACGGTGGCCGCGGCCACGCCGCTCGCCAACCGCCTCTCGGTACGAGCCGCCCAGCGCGGGCTCGCCATCACCGGCGGCGGCGACACGCCCGCCACCCATCTCCTGAAGGGCTATTTCTCCGCCATCAGCGAGGACAAGGAGACCATCGTCATTTTTGTCTGGGACGTGGTCGGTCCCGACGGCAATCGCCTGCACCGCATCCAGGGCCAGGAGCGCGTCGCCTCGACCGCGCCGGACGCTTGGGCGGCAGTCCCCACGGCAACGATGGAAACGATCGCCGATCGCACCATCGACGAGTTTTCGACATGGCTTGGTGCGGGCCGGGGGTGACCTCGTCCGCCACCACGCCGGCGGCTCCCGCATTGAAACCCTTTCTTTGGATTAGCGTTACGAATTGGCCGGCGCGCGCTTGCAATAGCGCCGTGCATCGCTAAAAGCCGCCTACATATCTCGCCGACCGCCGGGGATCCTGGATGAAACTTTTCGCGGGCAATTCCAATCGGGTGCTGGCCGAAGCCGTCGCCCGATACCTGAACACGCCGCTCGGAAAAGCCAGTGTCAGGCGCTTCGCCGACCAGGAAATCTTCGTCGAGATCCAGGAAAACGTCCGTGGCGAGGACGTCTTCGCGCTGCAGTCGACCTCCTACCCGGCCAACGATCATTTGATGGAGCTGCTCATCATGATCGACGCCTTCCGCCGCTCCTCGGCAAGGCGCATCACCGCCGTCATTCCCTATTTCGGCTACGCCCGCCAGGACCGGCGCGCGTCGGGCCGCACCCCGATCTCGGCCAAGCTGGTCGCCAACCTCATCACCCAGGCCGGCGCCGACCGGGTGTTGACCCTCGATCTCCATGCCGGCCAGATTCAGGGATTTTTCGACATCCCGACCGACAATCTGTTCGCGGTGCCGGTGCTCGCACGTGACGTGAAGGCGCATTACGATCTCGCCAACGTCATGGTCGTGTCGCCCGACGTCGGCGGCGTGGTGCGGGCGCGCGCGCTCGCCAAGCGCATCGACGCGCCGCTTGCCATCGTCGACAAGCGCCGCGAGCGTCCGGGCGAATCCGAGGTCATGAACGTCATCGGCGACGTGCGTGGCAAGGACTGCCTGCTGATCGACGACATCGTCGATTCGGGCGGCACGCTGTGCAACGCAGCCGACGCCCTGCTTGCCAACGGCGCCACCAGCGTCACCGCCTATATCACCCACGGAGTGCTGTCCGGCGGCGCGGTGGCGCGGATCACCGGCTCCAAGCTCAAGGAACTGGTCATCACCGATTCCATCCAGCCCACGTCCGGCGTCCAGGCCGGTCACAATGTCCGCGTCGTCTCCATCGCCGACCTCATCGGCGAAGCGATCTCGCGCACTGCGACCGAAGAATCGGTGTCGAGCCTGTTCGACTGATCAGCCGAGCACCAGCCGCGCGAGCAGCCCGCCAACGGCCGCAAGCCCGAGCACCAGGATCATGTTGCGGTGGAAGCCGATAAGCGCGACTGCGGCCCCTGCGGCAATGATCGCCGCCACCGGATCGAAACTTCCGGCATCCGGCACCGGTATGCCAAACGGTCCGAACCGGGCCTCGCCGACTGTTCCGAAGAGTACATGCAACGCGAACCACGCGGCGAGATTGGCGATGACGCCGACCACCGCCGCGGTCACAGCGGCCAGCGCGCTCGCCAGCCACTTCACGGCCCGCACGGTCTCGACATAGGGCGCACCGGCGAAGATCCACAGGAAGCACGGCACGAAGGTGAACCACAGCGTCACCGTCGCCCCCGCTAGCCCGCCGGCCAGCGGTTCCAGCCCTGAAAGGCCGGCGCCGCCGAGGAAACCGACGAAAACCAGGACGAGGATCAACGGCCCCGGCGTCGTTTCGGCAAGGCCCAGCCCGGTCAGCATTTCGTCGGGCATCAGCCAGCCATGCACCTCGACCGCCTGCTGCGCGACATAGGCGAGCACCGCATAGGCACCGCCGAAGGTCACCGCGGCCATCTTGGAAAAGAAGCTTGCCTCCTGCGTCAGGACATGGCCCGCGCCCAGCGCGGCCGAAAGCAGGAACAGAGGCCCGAACCAGATCAACAGCCAGGTCGCGGTGGTGCCAGCGAAGCGGCGCATGCTCGGCCGTGTCCATTCCGGTGCCGGCGGCGCCAGCACGGGATCGCCTCCGGGCAAGGTTGCCTTGCCCTCCCCTGCCGTCAGATGGAGCAGCGCGCCGGCAGCCGCCGCCAACAGGATGATCAGTGGGAACGGCATCTTCAAAAACGCGATGCCGATGAACGCCGCCACCGCGATCACGGCCATCACCGGCCCCTTGAGCGCCCTTTTGGAGACCTTGATCAGCGCCTCCAGCACCACCGCCAGCACCGCCGCCTTGAGGCCGAAGAGCAGGCCCGCCACGATCGGCAAATCGCCCAGCGCCAGATAGACCGCCGAAAGCACCGTGATCACCAGCGCGCCGGGCAACACGAAAAGCAGCCCGGCAACCAGCCCGCCCCTCACGCCGTGCATCAGCCAGCCGGCATAGGTCGCAAGCTGCATCGCCTCCGGTCCCGGCAAAAGCATGCAATAGTTGAGCGCGTGCAGGAACCGCGGCTCATCGAGCCACTTCCTTTCCTCCACCAGCATGCGATGCATGAGTGCGATCTGCCCGGCCGGTCCGCCAAAGGACAGGAAACCGATGCGGGCGAAGACGGCGACCGTGTCGCCGAAGGACGGCCCCTCAGCCGTCCGCGTCAACACCTCGCCGCTCATGCCGATTTCGCAGGCCAGTTGTGGGTTTGCTCGCGGGCATGGCGGCACCAGCCATAAAGCGCGTCGTAGAAGATCATGCCCGTTTCCAGTTGCGCAAGGTCGTCGTTCTCGATCGCCGAAAGCCCGAGCGACAGCGCCAGCAGCCCCGACGCCTGCGGGGCCAGATCGGGCCGCGCCGTGTCGGCGCCGCGCACAATGGCCGCGAGGTGTGACAATGGCAAATCGTCAATGTGGAAATCCTCGATCAGCGCATCGAAGGTGCAGCCATCCCCGCGGTGCGAGTAACGCACGCCCTCCACATCGAACGGGATCGCCCCGGTCTCCTCGGCGACGTCGCGAACCCATTCGGCGGCAACGAACCGGAACTGGGCCAGCGGGTCGATGAAGCGGCGGATGAGCCAAGGGCAGGCGATGCGGTCGATCTTGGGCCGCTCGCGCGTGACCCAGGCGCTGCCTGGCCCGCTCACGTCGACGCCCTCGCCCTCATTGGCCACGGTCGGGCCGCCAGCCTCGACATAGGCGCTGAAACCGCCATGCAGCATGGCCACGTCAGCCCCGGCGGCCGCCAGTTCGGCCGCGGCGATCTCGCTGACATTGTGGCCGTGCGCGCAATAGACCACGACTTGGAGGTCATGGGGCAGTTCGGGCAGCCACTGGCTGACGGCCATGTGGTCGCGCCAGATCGAGCCGGCAATTCTCCGGCCGCTCTCCTCGAATGCCGGCGGTCGGCGCACGTCGACCACAAGCGGCCGGCGGCCAATCCCGGTGAGTGCGATGAGGTCGTGGGGCGAGATTCTTCGGGGCATGGCATCCTCCGCGAGAAAGCGAAGGCGGAGCTTGGGCCGAAGCCTCGACGGGGAGTCCACCCATGCCCCCGTGAGTGGAACATTACGCTATCGCGAGGCGCCGTTCAACGGGCAGGTGCGGCCCCGTCGGAGCCGGTCAGAAGACCGGCTCCACATCCCTGAACGCGGCGCGGATCGCCTCCACCATGCCGTCAGTCACCGCGCTTTTCGACTTCGGATTGCGGTGCAGCACCACCCGCGACGTATCGATGTCGCCGAAGCCCTCCATGGCCCCGAGTTCACGGCATCCTTCGGGGATGTTGGAACGCGAGATCGGTGCGATCGCCAGGCCGGACGCCACCGCCAGCTTGAGCCCGCCGCTGGTGTCGCTCCGATAAGCGATGCGATACTCCAGCCGGCGCTGCTCGATCGATTTCATCGCGAAATCCGTGCACCAGCCCGACCGGTCGTAAAGCGCGATCGGCAGCGGGCTTTCCAGGTGCTGATTGTGATCGTCGGACGTCACCCAGACTGTCGGGTCGATCCTGAGCGTTTCGCCGCTCGACACGTCTTCCCACTCGAAAACAACGGCGAGATCGAGCTGGTTGGCATCGAGCGCAGCAAGATTGCGGGCCGAGGGGCCGTAATGCGCGGTGATGTCGACCCGCGGATGAGCACGTGCAAAGCTACCCAGCGCCTGCGACAGCACCGTATAGCCATACTCCTCCGGGATGCCGATCCGCACCCGCCCCGACAGGGGCGGCGCCCGGAACGACGCCTCGGTCTCTTCCATCAGCGAAACGATGCGGCGTGAGTTGCCGAGCAGCAGTTCACCCTTGCGCGTCAGTTCCACGCCGCGCGAGCCGCGCTCGAAGAGTTGTTCGCCGACGATCTCCTCCAGTCGCTTGATCTGCATGCTGACCGCAGACTGCGTGCGCCCGACCGAATCCGCCGCGCGCGTGAAGTTGCCGCTGTCGGCCACGGCGACAAATGTTCTCAGCAGGTCGCTGTCGAGCTGCACGATCGACCCCATCAAAAACCCTGATGACAGGCATCATTGCAATTCGTTTGAAACATGTCAAAGCGCGTCCTATCTCCGCCTCCAACGAGCATTTTCGAGGTGGCTAAGATGGCTATCGCACTGGACTTTCAATCATCGGCCGGCTGGTTCGCGCAAAAGCGCGAGCGGACTGACCGCGCACGCCGGACTCTCGACGCGGCGACCCGCGCCGTGCTTGCCAAACACGACGATCGTCTGCTGCGCGACGTCGGCCTCGACCGCGAAGCACTGCTGGGCGTCGAGGCGTCTGCGCAGCACACGATCGCGTTGCAGCGCCGCATCTGGTCGCTCTGAACGGAATTCCCGTGTCAGCGGTAAGCCCGCGGATACGGGAATGGAGATTGCACTCTCCTCACTCCCCCGCCGGCTTTCGGGCTGGCGGGGTTTTTTCTTGCGTCGTCAGCCGCGATAGTCCTCGTCGGACACCGGCTCCATCCACTCCACCGCCTTGCCGTCGAGCGCTTCCTGCATGGCGATATGCGTCATCCCGGTCTCCGGCCCGGCGCCATGCCAGTGCTTTTCGCCGGGCGGGATCCAGAGCGTGTCGCCCGGCCTGAGCTCGATCACCGCGCCGCCCTCGTTTTGCGCTCGCCCGAGCCCCGCGACGACGTGAAGCGTCTGGCCGAGCGGGTGCGTGTGCCAGTTGGTGCGGGCGCCCGGTTCGAAATGCACCGTGATGGCGCGCAGGCGGGCCGGTGCCTCGGTCTCCACGATCGGGTCTTGCCACACCGTGCCCGTGAACCAGTCGGACGGCGCCCGCCGGGTTGGCCGCGAGCCGCTTGGAAAATGTTTCATGAAGTTCCTCCTGTCCGCACGATTGGGCCCGCAACAGAGGTCCTCGTCAAGCCGGGTCAAGTGGCAGCATCTGTCATCTGTGGCTTTGGCCGGCGCCTCGGTGAGCTTGTGAGGACCAAGCGCCATCGCTAAGCGTCGTACCGTCGACGACCCCGGAGGAAAGGCCTTGTTTGGACTGATCGGCAGGATGCGGGCGAGCCCCGGCAAGCGCGATGAACTCGTGGCGCTGCTCCTCGATGGCACCGAGGCCATGCCGGGCTGCCTCAGCTATGTGGTTGCCCGTGATCCGGTGGACGCCGACACGATCTGGATCACCGAGGTCTGGACCGACGAGCAAAGCCACAAGGCCTCGCTCGACCTGCCACGGGTACAGGCGACGATTGCAAAGGCGCGACCGATCATCGCCGGTTTCGACAGCCAGACGCGTACCGAACCGGTCGGCGGCGTCGGCCTGTAGCGGACCGACCATGCCCGCTGCATGTCGCTTGCGTTTTGCACGGCATTCGCCTATAGCACCGCCACCCGCGTAGACACCCTTGGAGGCACCGCGGATGAGGGCCGCCCACCGGCGGCTTTCGACGTTTTCGGGCCCGGCTTGGCCACCCGCGAACGCTCCAAAACTTGAAAGGAAAAGCCATGAGCCACGAGAGCTACGAGCTCAAGGCCGAGGCGCGCGAACGGGTCGGTAAGGGGTCCGCCCGGGACATTCGCCGCAACGGCAAGGTGCCCGCCGTCATTTACGGCGACAAGCAGCCCCCGCTTCCGATCGTCCTGCCCTACAAGGAGGTGCATCTGAGGATCAACGCCGGCGGTTTCATGACCACGATCGCCACGATCGACGTCGACGGCAAGAAGATCCAGGTGCTGCCCAAGGATTACCAGCTCGATCCGGTCCGCGACTTCACGATGCATGTCGATTTCCTGCGCATCGGCAAGGACACGATCGTGACCGTCAACATCCCGGTGCATTTCGAGAACGAGGACGACGCGCCCGGCATCCGTCGCGGCGGCGTGCTCAACATCGTGCGCCACGAGATCGAGTTTACCTGCCCCGCGAACGCCATCCCCGAGGCGATCACCGTCAACCTGACCGGCCTCGACATCGGCGATTCTGTGCACATCTCGGCCGTCGAGCTGCCGGAAGGCGTGAAGCCGACCATCACCGACCGCGACTTCACCATCGCCACCATCGCGGCTCCCGCCGGCCTCAAGTCCGAGGAAGACGAAGGTGCTCCGGAGGCTCCGGAAACCGAACTCGTCGGCGAGGAGGATGCCGAGGGCGAGGGCGAAGCCGAGAACGGGGAAGAATAGGCCCGGTTCGCCGGGAGCGTACGCGCTGTGCTCATTTTTGCCGGTCTCGGCAATCCCGGTCCCAGATATGCGAACAACCGGCACAATGTCGGTTTCATGGCGGCGGAGGCCATTCACCGCCGCCATTCCTTTTCACCCTGGTCGAACAAGTTCAAGGCCGAGGTCGCCGAAGGCCGTCTCGGCGGCGAAAAGGTGCTGCTCGTCAAGCCGCAGGGTTTCATGAACCTCTCCGGGCAGGCGATCGGCGAGGCGCTGCGTTTCTATAAGCTCGCCCCGGCCGACCTGACGGTCTTTTATGACGAGCTCGACCTCGTCGCCGGCAAGGTGCGGGTCAAGACTGGCGGCGGCGCCGGCGGACACAACGGCATCCGCTCCATCGACGCCCATTGCGGCAAGGACTACCGCCGCGTGCGCATCGGCATCGGCCATCCGGGCGACAAGGCGCTGGTCCACAACCATGTCCTGGGCGATTTCGCCAAGGCCGACCAGGCCTGGCTCGAACCGCTGCTCGAAGCCATCGCCGACAATGCCGACAGGCTGGCGACCGGCGACGACAACGGCTTCATGAACAAGCTCGCACTCGCCGTGCCCGGCGCTGGCCTGAGACCGGCAGGAGCGAAGAAGGCGGACATGGACGTCCCGGCAGCCAAACCCGCCAAGGGACGCAGCCATATTCGTCAGGCGCGGCCGCAAAAGCCGTCCGTCTCCGTTCCCGAAACCGGGCCGATGGCGGCTATGCTGAAAAAGCTGTTCGGCAGCGACTGACCGCCGCGCGCCTTGACCTTCCCGGCCTCATTGACCATAGGCCTCCACACGACGTTTCCCGACAGGACCAATCACCATGGGTTTCAAATGCGGCATCGTCGGCCTGCCCAATGTCGGCAAGTCGACGCTCTTCAACGCGCTGACCAGGACGGCCGCAGCGCAGGCGGCCAACTATCCCTTCTGTACCATCGAGCCCAACACCGGTGAGGTGGCCGTCCCCGACAAGCGCCTCGCCGCCATCGCCCGGATCGCCAAGTCGAAGGAGATCATCCCGACCCGCATCTCCTTCGTCGACATCGCCGGCCTCGTACGTGGCGCCTCGAAGGGCGAAGGTCTCGGCAACCAGTTCCTCGCAAACATCCGCGAGGTCGACGCCATCGTGCATGTGCTGCGTTGCTTCGAGGATGACGACATCACCCATGTCGAAGGCCGCATCGATCCCGTCGCCGATGCGGAGACGGTCGAGACCGAACTGATGCTGGCCGACCTCGAAAGCCTGGAGCGGCGCACCGAACAGACCCGCAAGCGCGCCACCGGAAAGGACAAGGAAGCCATCACCGTTCTGCCGATGATGGAAAAGGCGCTCGCCCTGCTGCAGGACGGCAAGCCGGTGCGCCTGCTCTTGCCCGGCATCGCCATCGAGGATCTGAGGCTTCTGCAGGGGCTGAACCTTCTCACCTCCAAGCCGGTGCTTTACGTCTGCAATGTCGCCGAAGGCGATGCCGCGGCCGGCAACGCGGTTAGTGCTGCGGTAGAGAAGATGGCCGCCGCCCAGGGCGCCCGCGCCGTCGTCATCTCGGCCGCCATCGAGGCCGAGGTCGCGCAACTTCCCGACGCCGAGGCGGCGGAATATCTGGAAGCGATGGGGCTGGAGGAAGCCGGTCTCGACCGCTTGATCCGTGAGGGTTACGCCCTGCTCGACCTGATCACCTTCTTCACCGCCGGACCAAAGGAGACGCGCGCCTGGACCGTGGCGCGCGGCGCCAAGGCCCCGCGCGCGGCCGGCGTCATCCATACCGACTTCGAACGCGGCTTCATCCGCGCCCAGACGATTGCCTACCCGGACTATGTCGCGCTCGGTGGCGAGGTCGCGGCCAAGGAAGCAGGCAAGGCGCGCGACGAAGGCAAGGAATATGTCGTTCAGGACGGCGACGTGATGCTGTTCAAGTTCAACACCTGACATTCCTTGATCTTCCAGCCTCGCCAAAAGGACGCCCGTTAACCATACCGAAACGAGTTTGGCGGCATATGCTGGCGGAACCGCAATTGGGGTTCCGCCAAGATGAGCGATGTCGTCGTTCCCGCACTCGACCCTGACGAGTCGAATTACGCGCACTGCCAGGTCGTTGACGTGTTGCCGATCCGGGCCGAGCGTTTCTTCGACTGGTATATCGACGAGCCGATCGAGAACTTCATGCTCGGCACACCCTTCGTGTCGCCGGTTCTCGGGTGCGAACCCCTTCCCGGCGATCCCTACGGCGTGCCGGGGTCGGAGCGGCTGATCAAGTTCAAGGACGGGACCGTTGCGCGCGAGCGCATTCTCAGCACCGACTTTCCGAACTCCTACTTCTACATGCCCTATGCCTACGACAATCCGATCCGGCTGTTTTCGGATCACGCCAAGGGCCGCATGACGGCTTTGCCGGAAGGCGACAATGCCCGCATCGTCTGGGATTATGCCTTCCATGCCCGCAACAGGCTGGCGCTCAATGTCGTCAAGCTGTTCGTTGCGCTCGACTGGAAACGCAACATGGCCAACGGGCTCAAGGTCATCAAGGCACACCTGGCTGAGCACGGCCCTGAAAAGCGCATCCACGAGGTCGGCGGCGCGCTGAAGGTCGCCTGAGCCCGAACACACAGGTCATTCCGTGCCGATCGGCTTCCGTCACCCCAGGCGCGTCGTTCCTTACGCGGCGCGGGCTTTGGGCGCGTCTTGTGCCGCGGGCTTTCCCGCCGCCGGCTCGAACAGGAAGAAGGTCGAGCGGAAGCCAACCTGCAGGTAAAGCAGGCTGGTCAGCGCCAAACCAAGCGATTTCCTCGGCATGCGCCGCTCCTCCTTGAGGACCATGCCATGGGACGCGGCGAGCTTCAGCAGGCTACCACGGAACCATGCCGGGTATTGGACCAGCAGGCGTCCGCCAGGTGCGAGATGATCGTGGATGGCGTCGAAGAGCAGCGGCAGGTAACGCACCGAGGTCGCATACTGGTTTTCGGCATCGGCGAAATCGGCCGCGATATAGGGCGGATTCGCAATGACCAGGTCGAACTCTCCATCGATCTTGTCGAACATGTCACTGTGCAGGAAGTCGATGTTCCGCACCTCGTGCCGCCGGCAGTTTTCCTCTGCGTTGCGCAGCGCCGTCTCGCTGATGTCGGTGGCCAGAACATGCCCCGCCTTGTCGGCGCAGAAGATGGCGCCGACCCCTATACCGCAGCCGAGATCGAGCACCCGGTCTCCTTCGCGGCAGTAGGCGGCGCAGGCATGCTCGTTTTCCAGTGGCCTGTAGACGCCGGGGAACACCGCGAACTGTCTGCCTTCGATTGTTGTGGTGGGCCAGACGCTGTTGAGCCTCCTGACATACCAGTACCAGAGCGCCATGATCCCGCGCTTGCTTGCCTCGTAGACGCCCATCGGCACCTGCTCCTGTCAACGATTTCCCATGATGCTATCAAGTCTATGTGAGGAAAGGTTTAACTAGCGCTGTCGCAAGGCGGCCACGGTAACGTGACATTTCCTACGCCGCCGCTCAGCCGGTTCGGTGCGCTTGTTTTTATGCGCCGAGGTGCTTTACCCCCGCTCGTGGCTCGGCCACTTTGCATCCATGAACTCGCAGACCCACGTGCTGATGGGTGCCGCCCTGTTCGGCAAGCCGATGCCGCGCCTGGCCTGGGCGGCGGCCGCCGGCAGCCTCGTGCCCGATCTGCCGATGTATGTCACCGTCGGGACACTGAGGATTGCCGGCTTCCCCCTTTCCGAGATCTTCCGCCGCATCTACTGGCAGGACTGGTGGCAGATCGCCAACGCGGTCGGCCATAATTTCCTGCTCTGGAGCGGCTTGGCGCTGGCTTCCGGGTTGGCGCTTTCCGGCAGGACCCGCCGCGCCTGGCCCGCGGCCGCAGCCGAGCCCGGCGCCCGTCCGCTTACGGCAAAGACATCTCGCGAGGGTGCAGCCGCTCTCGTCTTCGCCTTTTCGGCCTCGGCGCTGCTTCATTCGGCAATCGATTTCCTGTTCCATCGCGACGATGCCCACATGCATTTCTGGCCACTCAGCGACTGGCGGTTCCGTTCGCCGGTCTCCTACTGGGACGCCAACCACTACGGCAACTGGTTCGGGCTTTTCGAGGCCGCGATCGGCATCCTGCTGGTGGTGATCCTGTTCCGGCGCTATCGGGCCCTGTGGGTACGTATCGCGCTGCTCGTCGCGCTCGCCCTCTACGTTGCCGTGCCGGCCTTCTTCTTCGTTACGCACCACGGATGATGTCTGCGGCACGCTCATGACTGGCCCATCGATTGCCGCGCGAGGCGCTTGCGCCGCCCGCGCAAACCCGCCAAAGACTGTTCGCAATTGAACAGGTGAGCGCATGACGGACAAAAAATGGGCCTTCGAGGACTTCGAGGTCGGCGGCGCGATCGAGTTCGGCCCGCGGCTGGTCACGGCCGAGGAGATGATCGATTTCGCCAGCCGCTACGATCCGCAGCCGATGCATCTTGATGAGGCGGCGGGCAAGGCCAGCATGCTTGGCGGGCTTTCCGCCGCCGGCCTGTTCACTGCGTCCCTGTTCATGCGCATGATGTGCGACGCCTATATCCTCGATTCGACCTCGCAGGGCGCGCCGGGCGTCGACTACGTCAATTTCCGCAAGCCTCTGCTGGCCGGCGACACCCTTACCGGGCGCTCCGTCATCCTCGAAAAGCGGATCTCGAAATCGCGTCCCGGGCTGGGCTTCGTCTCGGTACGGCACGAGTTGCGCAACCAGCGCGGCGAGGTGATCTGCGAAATGGCCAATACCGGCATGTTCCTGCTGCGCAACCCGGAGACGGCGGCATGAGCCTCGACGCAAAGCTTGGTATCGGCGAGACGGTCGATCTCGGGAGCCACACCTTTCAGGCCGGGGAGATCAAGGAGTTCGCCTCCAAATACGACCCGCAGCGATTTCACATCGACGAGGAAGCGGCCGCCAGAAGCGTCTTCGGCCGGCTTTGTGCTTCGGGATGGCACACCATATCGATGTGGATGAAGCACAACGCTGCCTCCTTCCCGGCAACCGTCGAGCGTTCCAGGCAATGGGGAACGCCGATCGAATTCGGTCCGGCGGCCGGCCTGCGCGACCTCAAATGGCTGAAGCCGGTCTATGTCGGCGACACCATCACCTTCACCCGTACCCCCCGCGCCCACCGCGCTCTGGCCACGCGGCCCGGTTGGCGCATGTTGACCACCGACAATGCGGCAATCAACCAGAACGGCGAAACGGTCATGACCTTCACCACCATGGTGCTGATGAAGGCGGAGTAACGGCCAGGTCGGTTCCGGTCGCCAAGTGCGAGAGATGTTGAAGCCAAAGCAGCGACCGATGCCGCATCCGATACCGGCAATGTTCCTTCGCACCGAGCGGCTATTGTTCCGGCCCTTCGCCGCCGGCGACCTGGAGCCGCTTTTTCGTATCGTCGCCGACCCGGAGGTTGTCCGTTACACCGACGACGGAACCCCGCTTGCTTGGGCCACGACCCGTTTGTGGATCGAGCGGTCACGCGAAAACGTCGCCCGCCACGGCTACGGAACCGGCGCCGTGATCGAGCTTGCCACCGGCCGCCTCATCGGCTGGGCCGGTTTCGCAAGGCCTGAAGGTGCACCCGAAGAAATGATCTACGGCTTCGAGCGGCCGGTATGGAGCAAGGGTTACGGCTCGGAGATCGCGGCCGGTCTCGTCCGCTTCGCGTTCAAAGACCTTGGCCTTTCATCGCTGCGGGCGACCGTGCATCCCGACAACGCGGCCTCGCGCCACATCCTTCGCAAGCTCGGCTTCGCCGAAGTGGCCGTCACCCCCGACGTGGTCGAATTGACTCTGAAGAAAGTGCCCACGGCCGGCTGAGACACTCGCTCCCGGGCGCACTCATTCCGCCCCTTCGGCCCGCCTCGTCGTCTCCTTGTCGACCAGTTCCCTCAGCGCCCGCAGCAGCGGATGTCTTTCCGTCTGCGCGACCCCGTAGGACAGGTTGAAGACATAGTCGAAGTCGGGCGCGTTCTTGCCGATCACGTGCTGCAGCATGGTTTCCAGCTTGTCGAAACCCTTGACCAGCATCGCCTCGGGCGACGCCGCCTGGTTGTATTCGTCCCATAGCCCGACAATCTCGTCACGCAAATCATCAGGCAGCGGCGCGCACAGCGTCACGAGGTCGGCCCGTTCGCGCGCCGCACGTCCCGGATCGCCATCCTGGTGGATCGCCGGCACATCACCGGAGATTGCCTCGCCGAGATCGTGGACGATGCAAAGCTTCAGGAGCTTGAGATGGTCGTAGCCCGCCAGTTCGCGCTCGAACAGCATCACGAGCAGGCAGAGCCTCCAGCAATGCTCGGCCGTGCTCTCGGCGCGACCCTGCGCTGTGATCCCGCTCCTCAGCGTATCCTTCAGCCGTTCCGCCGCCTGGACGAAACTGAGGATGGCGGCAAGGCGTTGCGTGTCTGCTGGCCGTACTGATTCCATGCCGACAGGCTAGTCCGCAGCGATCGCCAATGCGACCGGCGGAATATCTTATGCAGGCCCCGAACGCCGTCCGTCGCGCACGAGGCGCGCGAAGCGGCCGTCGGAAAGTGCCAGGCGCGCATAGCGGATCGTGCCGGCGCGGATGGTCAGTTCTGCGAACTCGGCCCGCTCGGTGCAGATCGCGAGTTCCGGCGCCAGTTCATCGTACCAGCCACGGTCACCCAGCGACGCCTCGCCGTCATCGATGCCTTCGGAAGCGAAGCGCCACAGCGAGGTGCCCTGAAGATCTTCGCAAGCCACCCGCCATGTCCGGCAGCGCGACGGCGAGGCCGCCAGCAGCCGGTGCGTCAGGTCGCAGATCAGATGCACAGGTTCGCTCGACAGGCGCACGAGGTCGAGCAACGCCCTGTCGGCGGACGATGACGGCCGTGCCGTCAGGAGCCGGGTCAGCCGGCGGCTTTCATGCCGGTCCGGCGCGAGCGCGCCCGATTCCCAGCGTGACACCGTCGCCTGCGAGACGCCGAGTTCCTCGGCGAGTGCCGCCTGCTTGACGCGGTTGATCACACGCCAGCGGCGCAGCGTCGGCCCAAGACAGTCGCGTTTCGGCGGCAAGGCAGTGAGCATCAAGGCAGCATAGGACCAACGATGACGGCGACGAAAGTCCGCCGGCCGCCAGCCTCAATGACCCTCATAGGAAATCAGCGTCCTGACATCGACGCCGAGCGCCTCGAGCTTGGCGCGGCCGCCGAGATCCGGCAGGTCGATGACGAAGCAGGCGGAAACGATCTCCGCACCCATCTGCCGCAACAGCTTCACCGCGCCCTCGGCGGTACCGCCGGTGGCGATCAGATCGTCGACCAGGATCACCTTCTCGCCCGGCGCAACCGCATCCTTGTGCATTTCCATCTCGTCGATGCCGTATTCGAGGCTGTAGGCCACGCGCACCGTGTCGTGCGGCAGCTTGCCCTTCTTGCGGATCGGGATGAAGCCGGCCGAAAGCTGATGCGCGATCGCCCCGCCGAGGATGAAGCCGCGCGCCTCGATGCCGGCAATCTTGTCGATCTTGGTCCCGGCATAGGGATGCACCAGTTCGTCGACGGCGCGGCGGAAAGCGCGCGCATTGCCGAGCAGCGTGGTGATGTCGCGAAACAGGATGCCCTGCTTGGGATAGTCCGGAATGGTGCGGATCGCTGCCAGCAGCGTGTCTTCGAGTGTCTGTCGCATGAAAGAAGGAGCCCCGTTGCGCGATAGTTTTGGCCTCATGCGGGCCAAAAGAAAAGGGCGCTCGCAGCGCCCTTTCCCGATTCGCCCTTGTGGCCGCGCTCAATGCGCGATGTTCGACCACACCTTGCGCTTGGTCAGGTAGACCAGGCTGGCAAACAGCAGCAGGAACACGATGACCCGGAAGCCGGTCTTCTTGCGCTCTTCCATGTGCGGCTCGGCGGCCCACATCAGGAACGCCGACACGTCCCTTGCATACTGGTCGACCGTCTGCGGCGTCCCGTCGTCATAAGTCACCATGTCTTCGAACAACGGCGGCGCCATGGCCAGCGACTTTCCGGCGACGAAATACGGGTTGTAGTAGGTGCCTTCGGCGATCTCCATGCCTTCCGGCGGCGTTTCATCGTAGCCGGTCAGGAGCGCGTGGATATAGTCCGGGCCGCCCTCGGCATATTGCGTGAAGATGTCGAAGACGAAGGTCGGGAAGCCGCGCTCCACCGCCCGCGCCTTGGCGATCAGCGAGAAGTCAGGCGGCGCGGCACCGCCATTGGCCGCAGCTGCAGCAGCGTCGTTCGGGAACGGCGCCGGGAAGTAGTCGGACGGAATGGCAGGGCGCTCGAACATCTCGCCATCATTGTCCGGGCCGGCCTGGACCGTGTATTCGGCCGCGAACGCCTTTACCTGCGCTTCCGAATAGCCGAGGTCCGCCAGCGTGCGGAACGCGACCAGCCTCATCGAATGGCAGGCCGCGCAGACCTCCTTGTAGACCTTGAGTCCGCGCTGCAGCTGAGCCTTGTCGTAGGTTCCGAACGGCCCTTCGAACGACCAGTTGAGCTCCGCCGGCTTCTTGATCGGGAAGTGTGTCGGCTCCGCCTCGCCCTCGGCGGCAACCGCCGGGCCCGCGAGGCCGGCGACCACGATTGCGAGCGCCGCGAAACCGCTCAGGATCGTCTTCATGCGGAAATTCCTTTCAAGCTTCACGGTCGCGCGCTCAGACGGTCTTCTCGGGCGCTGCATTCGCGCTGTCGGGCAGCGCGGCGGCTCCTCCGCCATGGCGCGCCAGCACCGCCTCGGTAATCGAGCCTGGCTGCCGTCGTGGCGTCTCTAGGAGGCCCAGCACCGGCATGATGACGATAAAGAAGGCGAAGTAGTAGAGCGTCGCGCCCTGAGCCATGATCACGTAGGTGCCTTCCGCCGGGCGCGAGCCGAGCCATCCCAGGAAGATCGAATCGACCACGAACAGCCAGAAGAAAAGCCGGTACCACGGCCGGTAGGAGGCCGAACGGACCTTCGACGTATCAAGCCACGGCACGATGAACAGCACCGCGATAGCCCCGAACATGGCCAGCACGCCGCCAAGCTTGGAATCGATCGGTCCGACGTTGAAGGTGATCGCCCTCAGGATGGCGTAGAAGGGCAGGAAGTACCATTCCGGCACGATGTGGGCGGGCGTCTTCAACGGATCGGCCTGGATATAGTTGTCCGGATGGCCGAGGAAATTCGGGATGTAGAAGACGAAATAGGCGAACACGATGAAGAAGACGACCATCGCGAACGCATCTTTCAGTGTCGCGTAGGGCGTAAAGGCGACCGTGTCGGTCTTGGACTTCACCTCGATGCCGGTCGGATTGGTCTGGCCGGTCACGTGCAGCGCCCACACATGCAGGACGACCACGCCGGCGATCATGAACGGCAGCAGGTAGTGCAGCGAGAAGAAGCGGTTGAGCGTCGGGTTGTCGACCGCGAAGCCGCCCAGAAGCAGCTGCTGGATCCACTCGCCGACCAGCGGGATTGCCGTGAAGAAGCCGGTGATGACGGTCGCGCCCCAGAAGCTCATCTGGCCCCAGGGCAGCACGTAGCCCATGAAGGCCGTCGCCATCATCAACAGGTAGATGATGCAGCCGAGGATCCACAGAAGCTCGCGCGGCGCCTTGTAGGAGCCGTAGTAGAGCCCGCGGAAGATGTGGACGTAGACGGCAATGAAGAACATCGACGCGCCGTTGGCGTGCAGGTAGCGCAACAGCCAGCCCGAATTCACGTCGCGCATGATCTTTTCGACTGACTGGAAGGCGATGCCGGTGTCTGACGTGTAGTGCATGGCCAGCACGATGCCGGTCAGGATCTGCGCCACCAGCATGATCGAGAGGATGCCGCCGAAGGTATAGGCGTAGTTCAGGTTGCGCGGTACCGGGTAGGCGACAAAGGAATCGTACATGAGGCGCGGCAGCGGCAGCCGCTTGTCGATCCAGCGCTCGAAGCCCGTCGAGGGTTTGTAGGTCGAATGTCCACCGGCCATGATGCTGTTCCCCAGTCCCTCAACCGATCCGAATGGTGGTGTCGGAGATGAATTCGAAAGTCGGCACGGCCAGGTTTTCCGGCGCCGGGCCTTTGCGGATGCGGCCAGCCGTGTCGTAGTGCGAGCCGTGGCAGGGGCAGAACCAGCCGCCGAAATCGCCGGCTTGGCCAAGCGGCACGCAGCCCAGATGCGTGCACGAGCCGATCATCACGATCCAGTTTTCCTTGCCCTCGCCGGCCGAGCGGTCGACGTCGGTGGCCGGCGCGTCGGACGAAAGGTTGGCGTTGCGCGCTACCGGATCCTTCAGGTCCGCGAGCGGGACGGCCTTGGCAGCCTCGATCTCCTCCGGCGTACGGTTGCGGATGAAGACCGGCTTGCCGCGCCACTTGGCCGTAACCGACATGCCGGGCTCGATGGCCGAAACATCGACCTCGATCGTCGCCAGCGCCAGCGTCGAGGCGTCGGGACGCATCTGGTCGATGAACGGCCACACGGCGCCGCCGACGCCGACCGCGGCCGCGGTTCCGGTCGCTACGTAGAGAAAGTCCCGGCGGTTGGGTTCATGGGTTTCGTCGACGCTCACGGGTCATGTCCTCTTCGCGAATGTGAGCCTTTGCCCCGCGCTCCGCTCCGCTGGATCGGGGCGCCCGCACGCGGCAGCGCGCAGGCCGGCTGGAATCCCGGCAATTGGCGATGGTTTCTAGGCGTGATGCCGGCGCTTGTCCATACGATTGCCCGGCGGGTGGGCAGTTTGTCGCGGGGTTTTCCTGGCGCCCGAAAATCACGCCTGGCCGCGTCCGCGACGGGGCCGTCCACGCTTATGGATGGCGTGCCGCCAGCGATTCCCGCCTCGCCCGTCAGCATGACGCCCGCTGTCAGTAGCGCCGCGCCCCGATCCCGGAATAGGCTGTCGCACCACCGGAACGAATCTGTGCCATGACCAGCATCATCCCACCCGAAGACTGGCTTCCCGATACGGGCCGTTTCGAAGGCGAATGGCAGGGCGGTGTCCATGGCGCCGGCATCTGCGTGATCGCCAACAGGATCGAGCGGCCGGGCGGCGGACCGCGCCTGCACCGCCATCCTTATGCCGAGACCTTCGTCATCAGAAGCGGCCGGGCTCTCTTCACGGTCGGTGGGGAAGAGATAGAGGCGGCCGCCGGCCACATCCTGGTGGTGCCGGCAGGCGTTCCGCACAAATTCGAGAATCTCGGCCCCGGCCCGCTGGAGACGATCGACATCCACGAGGCAGGAAGCTTCGAGACCGAATGGCTGGAATAGCCGTCACCTGCCCTATCGCGCGCCGAGCCTCACCAGCACCGCGCGCGGAATGGCATATTCGCGGATGACCGCCTCGTGGCGGCGCATGCCGCAGAGTTCGCGCTGGATGAAATAGGCGTGCACGGCCTCGGCCGCCGCCTTCAACAGCCGCTCGCGCTCCGGGCCGTCATCGGCGCCCTCGCTCAGCAGGGCAAGCCGTTTCTCGACCTTCTCGCCGGCGCGACCGAGCGCGGTCGCCTTCTCGGCCAGAATGTCGACGTCGATGGCGAGCGGACTGTCCGCATCCGATTTCGGCGCCAGCGCCTGCGGCACACGCACGGCCATCGTCCGCTACTCCGCCGCCACCCGACCGGGCAGGAAACCGCCCGACTGGCGCTTCCACAACTGCGCGTAGAGCCCGCCGCGCGCAACCAGCTCGTCATGGCTGCCGTCCTCCACGATACGGCCCTCGTCGAGCACCACCAGCCGGTCGAGCGCTGCGATGGTCGAAAGCCGGTGCGCCACCGCGATCACGGTCTTGCCTTCCATCATGCGCTGCAGATTGTCCTGGATCGCCGCCTCGACCTCCGAATCAAGCGCCGAGGTCGCCTCGTCGAGAATGAGCACCGGCGCGTTCTTCAGCATCATGCGGGCGATCGCGATGCGCTGGCGCTGGCCGCCGGAAAGCTTCACGCCGCGCTCGCCGACATGCGCCTGATAGCCCGTGCGACCCTTGGGGTCGGAAACCCCCATGATGAAGTCGTGCGCCTCGGCCCGCTTCGCCGCAAGCACGATCTCCTCGTCGCTGGCGCCGGGCCGGCCATAGGCGATGTTGTCGCGGATCGAGCGGTGCATCAGCATCGGCTCCTGGCTGACGACGCCGAACTGCGCCCTCAGCGACCCTTGCGTCAGTTGCCGGATGTCCTGCCCGTCAAGCAGGATGCGTCCGCCTTCGACGTCGAACAGCCTGAGCAGCAGGTTGACGATCGTGGTCTTGCCGGCGCCCGAAGGCCCGACCAGCGCCACGCGCTCGCCGGGACGGATGTGCAGGTTGAACCCGTCGACCACGCCACCGCCCTTGCCGTAATGGAAGGAGACGTTTTCGAAGCGGATGTCGCCGTCGGCACGCTGCGCCTCGACCGCGTTTTCGGCATCGCGGATCGCCGGCTCGACCGAGATCGTGCCGGTCGCGTCCTGGATGGTGGCGTAGGAGCGGATCAGCCCGTTGATGTTGAACATCATCCAGCCCGACATGTTGTTGAGCCGGAAGACCAGGCCGAGCGCCGCCGCGATGGCGCCGGTCGAGATCGTGCCTTGCGACCAGTTCCAGACCGCGATCGTACCGACCGCCGCCATCATCGCGCCGTTGAGGAAGTTGACCGCCGCGCGCACCGTGGTGATCGCCCGCGTCAACCTTTTCACCGCCTGGAAAAAGCCTTCCAGTCCGTCGCGCACGAAGGCGTGTTCGCGCCGACCCGAATCGAACAGCTTCACCGCCATGATATTGGTGAAGGCGTCGACCAGCCGCCCGTTGAAGATCGAGCGCTGGTCGGCGGTCGCGCGTCCGGCGCGCCTCAGGCGGGGCAGCAGGAAGCGGATGATCATGAGGTAGCCGCCGAACCACAGCGCCACCACCAGCCCCATCAGCGGGTCGAGCGCGACAAGCAGCGTGGTTGCCAGGATGACGAAGGTCAGGAACGACCAGATTGACTGCAGCACAGAGACGATGAAGTCGCCAACCGCCTCGCCGCCCTGCATGATCTTGGTCGCGATGCGGCCGGCGAAATCGTTCTGGTAGAATTCGTAGGGCTGCTCGATAACACGCCGGAACGCCTGCCAGCGCACCATGGCGAAGAAACCGGGCACGATGATCTGCTGCTCGACGATCGCCGCCCCGACCATCACCGCGGCGCGGATCACGAAAACCAGCAGCAAGAGCCCGACCAGTTCCGGCCAGTGTTCCGCAAAAAGCGTCGCTGGTTCGGCGCTGTCGAGCAGGTCGACCAGCCAGCCGATCGACCAGTAGAGCCCGGCGTCGACGGCTCCGACAAGCCCACCGGTGATCAGGAGCAGGATGAAAGGCCCCTTCGCCTGGCGCGCGAAATAGAGGATGAACCGCCACGCATCGCGCGGCAGCACCTCTTCCTCGGTGTCCTGAAACGGATTGATGACGCCTTCCACGCGCCGCCAAATCCGCTCTGATATCCCGCTTTCGGTCATGTGGTCGATGTCGGTACCGTCGCGCATGCTGTCAACTTAGCCGATTGAGCCTTGGCCGGTCGCCTGCCCATAAGCATGGCGGCCGGCCTTTTCGTCCCACTATTCGGCGGCCTCGGCAGGCTGCAGGTCGAGGAAGCCGCCCGACTGCCGCTCCCAGAGCTGGGCGTAAAGCCCGTTTCCGGCAAGAAGCTGTTCGTGCGTGCCCTCCTCGATGATGCGGCCCTTGTCCATCACCACCAGCCTGTCCATCGCGGCGATGGTGGAAAGCCGGTGCGCGATCGCGATCACCGTCTTGCCCTCCATCAGCCGATAGAGGTTTTCCTGGATCGCCGCCTCGACCTCTGAATCGAGCGCCGAGGTCGCCTCGTCGAGGATCAGGACGGGCGCGTCCTTGAGCATCACGCGGGCGATCGCGATTCGCTGGCGCTGGCCGCCGGAAAGCTTCACCCCGCGTTCGCCGACATGGGCGTCGAGCCCCTTGCGGCCCTTGGGGTCGGACAATGTGCCGATGAATTCCAGCGCCTCGGCCCGCCGCGCCGCCTCCAGCACCATCTTCTCGCTGGCGTCCGGCCGACCGTAGAGGATGTTGTCGCGCACCGAGCGGTGCAGCAGCGAGGTGTCCTGCGTGACCATGCCGATATTGGCGCGCAGCGAGTCCTGCGTGACCGCGGCGATGTCCTGGCCGTCGATCAGGATGCGGCCGCGCTCGATGTCGTAGAAACGCAGTAGGAGGTTGACCAGCGTCGACTTGCCGGCGCCGGAACGGCCGACGATGCCGACCTTCTCGCCCGGGGCGATATCGAGCGACAGTTCCTCGATAACGCCTTTCTCCTTGCCGTAGTGGAAGCGTACCTTGTCGAAGGAGATGCCGCCGTCCTCGACCACAAGGTCTTTCGCGCCCGGCCGGTCGTCGACCAGCCGCGGCAGTGAAATCGAGCTGATGCCGTCCTGCACCGTGCCGATGTTCTCGAACAGCGCCGACAGTTCCCACATGATCCATTGCGACATGCCCCAGAGCCTCAAGACCAGGCCGACCGCGACCGCGATCGCCCCCACCGTGACCGCCTCGACAAACCACAGCCAGATGCCGAGAGCGGCGACTGCGAAAAGGCAGAGCGAATTGAGCGCGTAGAGGATGCCGTAGAGCCAGGTCACCAGCCGCATCTGACGGTAGACCGTTCCGAGGAAACGGCCCATGCCGTCGCGGGCGTAGGAGGCCTCGCGGCGCGCATGCGAGAACAGCTTCACCGTCTGGATGTTGGTGTAGCTGTCGACAACGCGGCCGGTCATCAGCGAGCGCGCATCGGCCTGCTCTTCCGCAACCTTGCCGAGGCGCGGCACGAAGTACCGCATCAGGAACACATAGGCGACGAGCCACACCGCCAGCGGCGCCGCCAGCCGCCAGTCGGCTGCGGCCACGATGAACAGCATGCCGGCAAAGTAGACGGTGACGTAATTCAGCACATCGAACAGCTTGATGACGCATTCGCGCACCGCGAGCGCCGTCTGCATCAGCTTGGTGGCGATGCGGCCGGCGAACTCGTCCTGGTAGAAGGTCATCGACTGCTTGAGCAGGTAGCGGTGCACCTGCCAGCGTATCCGCATCGGATAGTTGCCCATCAGCGTCTGCTGGCTCACCAGCGAGTGCAGCCAGACCATCACCGGCAGCGCCACGAGCACCACCAGCGCCATGCCGGCAAGCTTCCAGCCCTCCTCGTCGAGGAAGGTTGCGCGATCCTTCTCGGTCAGCCAGTCGACGATGTTGCCGAGGAAGGCGAACATCCACACTTCGGTGATCGCGATCAATGCCATCAGGATGGCCGCCGGCACCAGATAGGGCCAGGCGCCGCGCGTATAGTGCAGGCAGAACGCCAGCAGCGTGCGCGGCGGTTCCTCCGGCTCTTCGGGCGGAAACGGATCCAGTCTCTTTTCAAACCAGCGAAACATGTCTTGGCCTCGAAAGATCAATATAGAAGCAAATCGGGCTGACAGGAGCGCGCTTGCGGCGTGTGCTGCCAACAGGTGTCATGAGCGGGCGCGGCGAGCCGCGTTTCCAGGGCGGTGTCGGCGCTTCGCATGCGCGGGCCGAGACTGGCGGTCAGGACCGCGATCGCAGCCAGCACCAGCGCGACGATGATGCCGGGCGCCAGCGACGCCGAGGGGTCTTCAGGGCGCGGCCGCGCGGCGGCAAAGGGGCGGAACGGATGTGACACGGTTCGAATCCTCGGGTGTCGGGTCTAAAAGCCCGGCGGGATTCGAAACGGAAATGCCTGTCAGTAGAAAAGCGTCGAACCGAATGCCGCCGTCAGGAACGGGGTCTGCCGGAGAGGCAGAGGGATGATGCGAACATCATGATTGTCATGGCTGCCTCCTTCTGGCTTCGGTTTCGGACCGGGCGCTTATAGACCCGCCTTCCCTCGGGGCCAACCCGCATTTGCAACCCGCGGGCACAAACCGGCCAGGTGTTGTCAATCGGCAACCCTCGCCCGCTCAACGGTCGGTACTGCAATCGTAGCAGACCTCGCCCAGCGGCAGATCGCCCAGCTCCGCAGGCGTCATACGGTCGAGCACCGGGTGCGCCAGCGGATCGCAGCGCCACGGCTCCTGCGTAACCCTTGCGAGCGCTGTCCTCCCGCGTCTCAACATGTTTTGCAAAAATGGCACCATTGCTCCGCTCCTTGCGCCTTTTCGGCCAACATCTCGCCAACCGCCGGTCCCTGTGCGACCAGGCTGCCGGCCTCGATGACACGAAGATAGAAGTTCAACTTAACTTGAGATCAAGGGCGGCTTGTGCTTTTTTCTCTCTCATGGAAACGACCCTCACCATCGGCGCCATCGCCAAGCGTTCCGGCGTCGCAGCGTCAGCACTCAGGTTTTACGAGGAGCGCGGCCTGATCCGCTCCGAACGCGCCGGCGTCGGCCACCGGCGTTTTCCCCGCTCCGTGCTGCGGCGCATCGCCTTCATCGTCTTCGCCCAGAAGGTGGGGCTGACCCTGGAAGAAATCGGCACCGAACTCGCCCGGCTGCCCGACGGGCGGACACCGACCAAAACGGACTGGCAGAAGCTTTCCGGCAAATGGTCCGCAAGGATCGATGCCCGCATCGCCGAACTGGAGCGCCTGAAGGCCGGACTGACCGAATGCATCGGCTGCGGCTGCCTGTCGATGGGAAAATGCAAGCTGGTCAACCCTGCCGACACCGCCGCCCGGCGCGGCGCCGGCCCGCGCTACTGGATAGGCGACCGTCCGGATTGAACGGACGCGCCCCCGCTTGACTTCAACCATCCTTGAAGCTGTACACAACCCCCTTACGTGACCGGAAAGACGACCAGCAAAGGCCTGTTCCCATGTCAGATGCAGCCACCTTGCCACGCGGCGATGCGGCGTCCGAACCCCTCGATCTCGACGCCTACTTCCGCCGCATCGGCTATCACGGGCCGCGCGAGCCGACATTCGCGGTGCTCGCCGCGCTTCACGAGGCCCACCCGCAGGCAATCCCGTTCGAAAACCTCGATCCCTTCATGGGCAAGGCCGTCGACCTCGAACCGGCTCGCGTCCTCGACAAGCTGATCGGCCGCGGCCGCGGCGGCTATTGCTTCGAGCACAACCTCGTCTTCATGCGCGCGCTGCGAGCGCTCGGCTTCACTGTCGGCGGACTTGCGGCACGCGTGCTCTGGGGCCAAGCGGAAGACGCGGTGACCCCGCGCGGACACCAATTGCTGCGCATCGACCTCGACGGTCGCATCCTGATTGCCGATGTCGGCTTCGGCGGGCTGACGCTGACGACGCCGCTGCTGCTGGCGCCCGGCATCGTGCAGGAGACGCCGCACGAAAGCTTCCGCATCCTGGAGACCGGCGATCATTTTCGCTTGCAGGCCGAAGTCGATGGCCAATGGCGCACGCTCTACCGCTTCGACCTCGCACCGCAGTTCGACGTCGACTATCAGGTCTCGAGCTATTTCCTGTCGACCAACCCGGCCTCGCATTTCGTCACCAGCCTCATCGCCGCCCGCGCTGTGCCCGGTCGCCGCTACGCCCTTCGCGGAAATTCATTCGCAATCCATGAGAAGGGCGGCCGCACGCAACGGCGCGAGCTCAACGACCCCGACGAACTGGCCTCAATTCTGGAGCGCGATTTCAAGATCGCCATTCCCGACCGACGCGCGTTCGTGCGCATGCTGCTCGAAAAGAAGGTCGTCGCGTGCGGCCCCCCTGCGTGACCGGCCCCTTCGACATCGCGCTCTACCAGCCGGACATTCCGGGCAATACGGGCGCCATCCTGCGGCTCGCGGCCTGCCTCGGCGTTCAGGTCCATATCGTCGAACCGGCCGGCTTCGACCTTTCCGACCGGACGCTGAAACGCGCCGGCATGGATTATCTGGAGATGGCGGCGCTGACCCGCCATGCCAACTGGGAAATGTTCAACGCCTGGCGCGTGGACGAAAATCGCCGCCTGTTGCTCTTCTCGACGCGCGCCGCCCTGCCCTATGCCGGCTTCGACTATCGCCGCGGCGATATCCTGCTCTTCGGCCGCGAATCGGCCGGCGCTCCCGACCATGTGCACGCGGCCGCCGACGAACGCCTGACGATCCCGATGCCGGGTGGCGGCCGCAGCCTCAACCTCGCGGTGGCCGCGGCAATGGCCGCCGGCGAAGCGATGCGGCAGGTGGGAGCGCGCTAGCAGGAGTTGGAGGCGAGTTGGCGATTGCCAACGGCGTGATGCCGATCGGACGTCACCGCGATCGAGGCCAAGGATAGTCCGCTGTCGTGAGACCGCAATCGCCTAACATCGGGCGGTCGGCGCCAAGCGACCGCCTGATCGAACAGAAACCATATCTGCCGCGCCATCAATCCGCCGTCGGCAGCCGCCGCATGGTGAATTCGATGACGTCCTCGGGGCGCTCGCACCAGCTTTCGATCGCGGTCCAGTAGGCCTGCTTCGGCCAGCGGTCGAACCATTCGCGCGCCTTGGCCCGGGCATCGTCGCGCGGCAGGATATAGGTCTCGCGCAGGAAGCCGTCACGCGGCAGCCGCTCCCCCTCCGAACGGTGCCTGTCGAGCCTCTTTTTCAACCCCTCAAGGGGCGGTCTCGGCGGTGTTCGCACAAAGCCTCTCCCAAGGTCCCGGCAAGCCTATTAACGAATCGCATGGCTGGCGAGTCATTTGTGCCGGCGTCGACGAAGCGCCGCCGCGCTTGCCCGAACCGCCCGATCGGCGCTATTGCGCCGGGTGCCGGCAACTGCGCCGGCGGCGGAAGGGATTGTGATGCAGCGCCCGGAAATTCCGGCCGACATGCCGGCCGACATCGAGGACAGGAAGGCCGAGGCAAAGACCTGGTTCGAGCAGCTGCGCGACCGCATCTGTGCCGAATTCGAGGCGCTGGAGGACGAACTCGACGGGCCGCTGTCCGACCAGCCGGCCGGGCGCTTCGAAAAAAGGCCGTGGCAGCGCGATGAAGGCCTTGGCGGCGGCGGGGTCATGTCGATGATCCATGGCCGCGTCTTCGAAAAGGCCGGCGTGCACACCTCGACCGTTTATGGCGAGTTCTCGCCCGAGTTCCGCAGGCAGATCCCCGGCAGCGAGGAAGACCCGCGCTTCTGGGCCTCCGGCATCTCGCTGATCGCCCATCCGTGGAATCCCAACGTGCCGGCCGTGCATATGAACACCCGCATGGTCGTCACCGCCCGGCAGTGGTTCGGGGGCGGCGCCGACCTGACCCCGGTGCTCGACCGCCGCCGCCGCCAGGACGATCCCGACACGGTCGATTTCCACGCCGCCATGCAGGCCGCCTGCGCCCGGCATGCCATCGCCGACCATGCGAAATACAAGGCCTGGTGCGACGAATATTTCTTTCTCACCCACCGCAACGAGGCGCGCGGCATCGGCGGCATCTTCTACGACTGGCTGCATTCGGCGCCCGAAAAGGGCGGCTGGCAGGCAGACTTCGCTTTCACCAGGGATGTCGGCGAAAGCTTTGCCGCGATCTATCCAGAACTGGTGCGGCGCAATTTCAACGACGCCTGGAGCGATGCCGACCGCGACGAGCAACTCATCCGCCGTGGCCGTTATGTCGAGTTCAACCTGCTTTACGACCGCGGCACCACCTTCGGGCTCAAGACCGGCGGCAATGTCGATTCGATCCTGTCATCGATGCCGCCAATGGTGAAATGGCCGTAACCAGTTGAAATCGTGATCGCCAATCCGGCAACGAAACGCCGCATTTCGTGTTATCCTTGTTGAAACCCGCCAGCAGAACGGAAACAGGAGGAAGACGATGAAGGAATTCCATTGCGGATCGCTCGTTCCCGGCTGTGACTGGCACACCCGGCACGAAGACGAAGCCGAGGTGATGCGCCGCGCGGTCGAGCACATGCGCGTCGACCATGGCGAGGACGTCATCCGCGAAACGATGGTCGACGCCATCCGCTCGCGCATCCAGAAGGCGCGCGACGCCGCCTGACATTGCCAGCGAAAACGCGCTCAAAAGCCCCGGTGTTTCCGGGGCTTTTTTGCAGGGTTTGCGCCGAAATTCGTGAAACCCGGGCAGAAGTCACGGAAAAGTCGGGCAGCTAGCCGAGCAATTCCCGTTTCATGCGTTCCGCCTCGTCGATGAGCTCTGACCGCTCCAGCCGGAAGCCGGAATCGATCCACATCTCCTCCAGGTCGCGCAGCGCATTGCCCATCTTTGGTCCGGCCGGAATGCCGAGTTCGACAAGGTCGGTTCCGCCGAGCGGAAATTTCGGCGCCGTCCAGCCGTCGAGGAACTTTTTCAGCCGGTAGAAGCCGCCGGCCTCGACCATCGCCTTGTCATCGCCCGCGGCACGCGCTCTCGCAGAGGCGAGCGCCAGCCGCAGTCGGTCCTCGAACCCTTCGCGTCCGGCGCGGTAGGCGAGTTTCGCCAGTTCGGTCTCGGTCGTCGTCGGCGCGACCGCCGGCGTCGCCGCCCAGGCGGCCAGCCGGTCACGCTCGGCGTTGGCCAGTTTCAGCCGCTGCGCCATCGGCGCGATCCTCACCGGATCGGGCGGGATGATCGATGCCAGCCGCAACAGCGGGTCCGGCGCCCAGCCGAGATCACGCTCGGCCTCGATCAGGCCGTGAATGCCGTCGATGCCCCATTTCTCGCTTTCCGGCAGAATGCGGGAAAGAACACTCGCCTGCCGCATCCACAAAAGCGCCCGCGACGGGTCGGTCGCCGCAAGCAGCTTCTTCAGTTCCGCCCAGACCCGCTCGGCGGAGAGCCCGTCGAGCCCCTGCTTCAGCCGCGCGCAGGCCTTCAGCCCCTCGGCGTCGGGACGGCCGGAGCCGTAACGGGCGAAGAAGCGGAAGAAGCGCAGGATGCGCAGATAGTCCTCACGGATGCGCTCTTCGGCATCGCCGATGAAACGCACGGTCCGCGTCTCGATGTCGGCCAGCCCGCCGACGAGGTCGATGACCTCGCCTTCGGCAGTGGCGTAAAGCGCGTTGATGGTGAAGTCGCGCCGCGCCGCGTCGGCCTGCCAGTCGCGGCCGAAACGCACCTTGGCGCGCCGGCCATCCGTTTCGATATCGGCGCGCAAGCTCGTGACCTCATAGGCCTTTCCGCCTGCGACCACGGTGATGGTGCCATGTTCGTAGCCGGTCGGAACCGTCTTGAAACCGGCCCTTCCCGCGCGGGCGATCGTCTCGTCGGGCAGGCAGGTGGTGGCGATGTCGATGTCGCCGGCCGCCTCGCCGAGGAGCGTGTTGCGCACCGCCCCGCCGGCGACCCGCGCTTCCTCGCCACGCTCCGAAAGCACGGCCAGAAGCCGCTGCAGTTCGGCCGCGCCGAGCCATTCGGCGCTGTCCGCGATCGAGACCCTGCTCACGCGTAGAGCCTTTCATAGACGGTGCGGATGATGCCGGCGGTGATGCCCCAGATATACCTTTCCCCATGCGGCATCGTATAGAAGAAGCGCTCGCGCTCGTTCCACACTCGGCTTTCGCGGCGGTGGTTGGCCGGGTCCATCAGGAAACGCAGCGGCACCTCGAAGGCATCGTCCACCTCGGCCGGGTTGATGGTGATCGAAAAGCCCGGCCGCACCGTCGCCAGCACCGGCGCGATGCGGTAGCCGCTGCCGGTGACGTAGTCGGGCATGCGGCCGGCAATGGCGACGAAGCCGGGGTCGAGCCCGATTTCTTCCTGCGCCTCGCGGATCGCGGCGATCTCGGCGGTGCCGTCATCGGGGTCGATCCGCCCGCCGGGAAAGGCGATCTGGCCGGAATGGTTTTTCAATGTGTCGGTACGCTTGGTCAGAAGCAGCGTCGCCTCGTCGCCCCTGTCGACGACAGGAATCAGCACCGCCGCGTCGCGCAGGCGGTTGCCGAGGATCAGGTCCTTGAGCGACGGGTTGAGCACGTGATCGCCGAGTTCGACGGTATGCGGCGCCTGTTCGCGCAACGCACGGCGGCGGAAGTCCTCGGCCGAGAACGGCAGCGCCTCGATCGCCTCCATCACTGCCCGCTCAGCTTCTTCAGTTCCGCGGCGGGCATGATCGGGAAGATTTCGCCCCGCGAGCGCACGGCAAACATCGTCCGGCCGTCGATCTCAAGTTCCTCGCCATGCTCGACCAGTTCGTACATGACCGGGCGCGCGACCAGCGCCTCCAGCCGGCCGCGCACCAGGATGTAGGGCTTGAGCCCGCCGGTCTCGTCCTCGTCGACAAAGCGCAGCGGATGTTCCGGCCCGGCCTCGACCACATCGCCGACATTGGTGCGAAACGTCATCACCTGGTCGTCGCCTGAACCCGAAACGTCGACCTCGACGGCCACGAAAGGCGCGTCCTCGACGCGGATCGCCACCCGCTCCACCGGGGTGACGAGATAGGTGATGCCGTCAGCGTCCTTGCGCAGCACGGTGGAGAAAAGCTGCACCAGCGGCATGCGGCCGATCGGCGTTCCCATGTAGAACCAGGTGCCGTCGGCCCTGATTTCCATGTCGAGTTCGCCGCAGAATTCAGGGTTCCAGCGCTCCACCGGCGGCAATCCCTTGCCGGCCCGCGCAGCGCGCGAAATCAATGCCGCAAGACCAGCCGCATCACCAGCCTCGTTCAAGCCTTTGGATGTATGGCTGTTTTGCTCGGACATGGTCACGAAATAGTCACTGTCGTTCCGCTTGTCAGCCACTTTGGCTGTTTTAAGTTCAGGCTCGATATATCGGAATGCCACGAATCAGCGGATCATGTGTTCTCGGCAACGGGTTCCGGTCAACAGGGGAAAACTCGGCATGGGCGTGAGCGCGAAGGAGAAGGCAGCCACGGAGAAGGAGATCATCGCGGCGGCCGAAAGCGCGCTCGCCGACCTCTCCAGGGTCCGCGACTCCGTCGGTAGGGTGATCTTCGGCCAGGAAACCGTAGTCGAGCGCACCATGGTGGCGATCCTCGCCGGCGGCCATGCGCTGCTGGTCGGCGTTCCGGGACTGGCCAAGACCAAGCTGGTCGAGACCCTTGGCATCGTTCTCGGCCTTGATTCGCGGCGCATCCAGTTCACCCCCGACCTGATGCCTTCCGACATCCTTGGCTCCGAGGTCATGGAGCAGGACGAGAACGGGAAGCGCTATTTCCGCTTCATTCCCGGTCCGGTCTTCGCGCAGCTGCTGATGGCGGACGAGATCAACCGCGCCAGCCCGCGCACCCAGTCGGCGCTGCTGCAGTCGATGCAGGAGTACCACGTCACCGTGGCTGGCGCGCGCCATGACCTGCCGGCCCCGTTCCACGTTCTGGCGACACAGAACCCGCTCGAACAGGAAGGGACCTATCCCTTGCCCGAGGCGCAGCTCGACCGCTTCCTGATGCAGGTCGACATCCTCTATCCCGAGATCGAGGCCGAGCGCCGCATCCTGCTCGAGACCACCGGGGTCGAGGAAGCAAAGGCCGTCAACGTGCTGACAGGCGAAAGGCTCCGCGAGATCCAGGCGCTGATCCGCCGTATGCCGGTTCCCGAAAGCGTGGTCGAGGCGATCCTCGACCTGGTCCGCTCGGCGCGTCCCGGAATGGGCAACGCCGACACCGACAAGCATGTCGCCTGGGGTCCCGGCCCGCGCGCAAGCCAGGCGCTGACCTTGTGCGCGCGCGCCCGGGCGCTGTTCGACGGCCGGCTGGCGCCATCTGTCGATGACGTCCACGCGCTCGCCGAGCCGGTGCTTCAGCATCGCATGGCGCTGACCTTTGCGGCGCGCGCCGAAGGCATGAACGTACGCGACGTGATCGCGAGGCTGGTGAAAGCGGGCGGTTGATGGCGCAAATCGGCGAAGCGGCCGTCCCGGTCGCAACCAGTGACGCCCTTGCGCGCGGTCGGCTCCGCGCATCCCTCGTCCCCGACCTGCTGATCGACGCCCGCCGCATCGTCAACACTGTCATTTCCGGCTGGCACGGCCGCCGCAAGCGCGGCATCGGCGAGAATTTCTGGCAGTTCCGGCCCTATGTCGAGGGCGAGGCGATCGCCCGCATCGACTGGCGCCGCTCGGCTCGCGACGACCAGCACACCTATGTGCGCGACCGCGAATGGGAGGCCGCGCACACAGTATGGCTTTGGGCCGATCCCTCGCCATCGATGCTCTACAAGTCGGTCAACGCCACCGTCTCCAAGGAGTCGCGCGCCATGGTGCTGACCCTGGCGCTGGCCGAACTTTTGTCGCGCAGCGGCGAGCGCATCGCCTGGCCCGGCCTGTCCGATCCCTTCGTGGCCCGCAACGGCGCCGAAAGGCTGGCCGCGATCCTCAGCCACACCGCCGAGTTCCCGCAGCGGCCGGACCTTTCGACCATTCGCCGCTTCTCAGATATCGTCATCGCCAGCGACTTCCTCGACCCGGTCGAGGAAACCATGGAATGGCTCGACCCGCTCGCCCGCCACGGCGTGCGCGCCCACCTGATCGAGGTCGCCGACCCGGCCGAAGAGAACTTCCCCTATGCCGGGCGCACCGAGTTCCGTGATCCCGAAACCGGCGAAAAGCTCACCGCCGGCCGTGCCGAGACGCTGGGCGAAGACTACCGCCAGCTCTATCTGGCGCGCCGCGAGGCGCTCGGCGCCTGGTGCAAGCGGCTGTCCTGGAGCTACACGGTCAATCACACCGACCGCCTCGCCTCCGAGGCGCTGGTGCGCGTACATATGGCGCTGGGCGCGGGCACCAGCTATGCTGCGGGGGTCCGGCCATGAGCTTTCTCGCCTTCGCACAACCGCTCGTCCTGCTCGGCCTTCTTGCCCTGCCCGTCATCTGGTGGCTGCTGCGGCTGACGCCGCCGAAGCCGCAATCGGAGATTTTTCCGCCGCTGCGCATCCTTGCTCGGGTGCTCAAGAAGGAGGAAACGCCCTACAAGAGCCCGTGGTGGCTGACGTTGCTGCGGCTGGTGATGGCGGCGCTGATCATCCTGGCGCTTGCCGAGCCGGTCTTCCGCCCGCGCGAGAAGCTGGAGACCGGCGGCGAAGCGCTGGCGCTGGTCATCGACAATGGCTGGGCCTCGGCGACCGACTGGGACCTGAGAGTGGCGACCGCCGAGCGGCTGATCGCCGATGCCGCCGAAAGCGGCGCACCGGTAATCCTGGCCATGACTGCGGAAAAACCCAACGCCGAGATCGGCCCCTTCGACGCCGAACAGGCCCGTGACCGGCTGCACGCGGCCGGGCCCCGTCCGGTACCGGTCGACCGGGCGTCGATCTACGGCCGCGTCGCCGCAGCGCTCGAGACCCTGCCCGGCGCAACGGTGGCCGTGTTGAATGACGGACTGGCGACCGCCGGCGACGAAGCCGCCTTCGCCACGCTTCTCGGCGATGGCGCGGCCAATCTGCTCTGGATCGAGCCCGAGCGGCTGGCCATGCTCGGCCTGACCGCGACCGAAAACCGGCCCGACGTCTTCACGGTGACGGCCGAGAGGCCCGCGGGCGACCCCGCGCCGCGCCAGGTCACCGCCGGCGCCTTCGACGATCGCGGCCGCCGCATCGCCGACACCGCCTTCACCTTCGGTCCCGGCGAGACGACTGCAGTGGCCGAGATTCAGGTGCCCTTCGAACTGCGCAACGACTTTTCCACGATCCGCGTCGACGGCGAGAACCAGGCCGCGGCGGTGCGGCTGCTCGACGAAAATTCGAAGCGGCGCCGCGTCGGCCTCCTGTCGCAGGCCGAAGGCGACCAGGCGCAGCCGCTGCTGTCGCCGCTCTATTACATCGAGCGGGCGCTCGAACCGTTCGCCGATCTGGTCGAGCCGGAAACCTCCGACCTGAGCGAGGCGATCCCGGCGCTGATCGAGCGCAAGCCGGCCATGATCGTCATGGCCGACATCGGCACGTTGCCCGACACTGCCCGGCGGCAGCTGATCGATTGGCTGAATGGCGGCGGCACGCTGGTGCGTTTCGCCGGTTCGCGGCTGGCCGCGGCCGACAATGACGAGGACCTGCTGCCGGTCAGGCTGAGGCTCGGCGAGCGCGCACTCGGCGGCTCGCTGACCTGGACCGAGCCGCAGCCGGTCGCCGAGTTTCCGCCTTCCGGGCCCTTCGCCGACCTGACGCCGCCGCGCGAGGTCAAGGTCAACCGGCAGGTGCTGGCCGAACCGACGCCGAACCTTTTCGAGCACACCTGGGCCAACCTCGCCGACGGCACGCCGCTGGTCACCGGCGCCAAGCAAGGTGACGGCACGATCGTGCTTTTCCATGTGACGCCGGAGGCCACCTGGTCCAACCTGCCGATCTCGGGCAGCTTCGTGGAAATGCTGCGCCGCATCGTGCAGCTTTCGCGCAACCAGGGCGCCATCGAAGCCGGCGCCAATGGCGGCGGACAGACGCTGGCGCCGTTCCGGCTGGTGTCGGCCGATGGCGTGCTGGTGCCGCCAACGCCGGATGCACGACCGCTGGCGCTGGCCGGCGAACGCAGGGTGACGGTGGAGAACCCGCCCGGCCTCTATGGCACCGAGGAGGGCCTTGTGGCGCACAATCTGCTGGCCGCCGACGCGACGCTGACCCCCATCGAAAGGCCCGCGACCTCGGTACCGGTGACCGTCGGCGAATATGCGCTCGACCAGTCGCGTGACCTGCGCGGTATCCTGATTGCCGCGGCGCTGGCGCTGATGGTGCTCGACACGCTGGCCGTGTTCTGGATGGGCGGCCTGTTCACGCGCCGTCCGCGCGCCGCGCGCCGCGCCGCAGCCGCGGGTCTGTTGCTGGTGGCCGGGCTGACCGGTGCGGGCCTCGTGCTCGCCCCTTCAACCGTGTTCGCGCAGGACGCCAAGCCCGGCGACGCCGAGGCGATCGCGGCAATCGCCACGACCCGGATCGCCTATGTGCTCACCGGCGATTCCTCGATCGACGCGGTCAGCCGCGCCGGCATCGCCGGCCTGACGCGCTTCCTGATCGACAAGACGGCGCTCGAACCCGGCGAGCCGGCCGGCGTCGACATCGCCAATGACGAACTGGCGTTCTATCCGCTGATCTACTGGCCGATCGATCCGGCCGCTCCGATGCCGTCCGAAGACGCCGTCGCCCGTATCGACAGCTACATGCGCCAGGGCGGCACGGTTCTGTTCGACACGCGCGACCAGTATTCGACCAGCCTCGAACTCTCAGGCTCGGCCAGCGCGGCGACCCGCCGGCTGCGCGACATCCTGGCCGACCTCAACGTGCCGCCGCTGGAGCCGGTGCCCGAAGACCACGTTCTGACCAAGTCGTTCTATATCCTTCGCAGCTTCCCCGGCCGCTTCAGCGGCAGCCCGCTCTGGGTCGAAGCCTCGCTCAATGCACGCAGCGACGAGGACCGGCCGGTCAGGACCGGCGACGGCGTCAGCCCGATCATGATCACCGCCAACGATTTCGCCGGCGCCTGGGCCATCGACGCCAATGGCGACCCGTTGCTGCCGACCGTGCCGGCCGACCCGATGCAGCGCGTCTACGCCATGCGCACCGGCGTCAACATCATGATGTACATGCTGACCGGCAACTACAAATCCGATCAGGTGCATGTGCCGATCCTTCTCGAACGGCTGGGCCAGTAGGAGCGTATCGTGAACTGGTCGATCGCCTTCGAACCGCTTCTGTCCTGGCCGGTGCTGGCGCTGCTGATCGCGCCGATGGCCGTGCTGGCGCTGGCGTCGCTTTTCATGCGCCAGCGCGGTGCGCTGCTGCGCGCGGCCGCGTTTGCCGCCCTGGCGCTGGCGCTGATCAACCCGGTGCTGCTCGACGAGGAACGCGAGCCGCTGCAGAGCGTCGTCGCCGTGGTCGCCGACCGCAGCCAGAGCCAGGATATCGGCGAACGCACCGACACCACCGACCGCGCCATCGAGGAACTGAAGGCGCGGCTCGGCCGCTTCAGGCAGTTCGACGTGCGCGTGGTCGAGGCGGGCCGCGCGAGCGAGACCGACGACCGCACCGAGACGCGGCTTTTCGCGGCACTGGAAAGCGTTTTCCGCGACGTGCCGCCGTCGCGCATCGCCGGCGCCATCATGGTCACCGATGGCCAGGTGCATGACCTGCCGGCGACGGCGGAAGGCATGCCCGGGCCGCTGCACGCGCTGATCACCGGCGACGAGGACGAGCGCGACCGCCGCATCCGCTTCGTCAACGCGCCGCGCTTCGGCATCGTCGACAAGCCGCTGGAGATGACCTACCGCGTCACCGGCAGCGGCGAGGACGGTGAGCCGGTCGACGTGCGCATCTCCGTCAACGGCCAGCAGGTCGCCGTCGACCGCGCCATCTTCGGCGAGGACATGCCGCTGCAGATCACCGTGCCCGGCGCCGGGCGAAACATCGTCGAACTGGCGATCGAGCGTGCCGAGGACGAGATCACCGACACCAACAACCGCGCCATCGCCATCGTCGACGGCATCCGCGAGAACCTGCGCGTGCTCCTGGTTTCGGGCGAGCCGCATGCCGGCGAACGCACCTGGCGCAATTTGTTGAAGTCGGACGCCGCCGTCGACCTCGTGCATTTCACCATTCTCAGGCCGCCGGAGAAACAGGACGGCACGCCGATCAACGACCTGTCTCTGATCGCCTTCCCGACCCGCGAGCTGTTTGTCGAGAAGATCAACGACTTCGACCTGATCATCTTCGACCGCTACCAGCATCGCGACGTGCTGCCGATCCTCTATTACGACTACATCGCCGAATATGTGGAACAGGGCGGCGCGCTGCTGGTCGCCGCCGGCCCCGAATATGCCGGCAACCAGTCGATCTCGCGCACGCCGCTGATGTCGGCGCTGCCGGCGCTGCCGACCGGCAACGTCATCGAGGAGGCGTATTATCCACGCCTGACCGAGACCGGAGCGCGTCACCCGGTCACCCGCGGGCTCGAGGGTTCCGGCCAGGAGCCGCCGAACTGGAGCCGCTGGTTCCGCCTGATCGGCATCGACCGCCCCGCCGGCCACGTCGTCATGAAGGGGCCGCGCGAGGAGCCGCTGCTGCTGCTCAACCGCAATGGCGAGGGCCGCGTCGGCATGTTCCTGTCGGACCATGGCTGGCTGTGGGCGCGCGGCTTCGAGGGCGGCGGCCCGCATGTCGCGCTCTACCGGCGCATCGCGCACTGGCTGATGAAGGAGCCGGAACTGGAGGAGGAGCGGCTGACCGCGCATGGCCGCGGCATGACGCTGGAGGTGCGCCGCCAGACGATGAGCGACGAGGCCGGACCGGCCCGCGTCATCACGCCGTCGGGCGCGACCCTCGACGTGCCGCTCGTTGCCGCGACGCCCGGCATCTTCACCGGCACCGCCACCGTCGACGAGATCGGGCTCTACCAGATCGCCAATGGCGACCTCGCCACGCTCGCCCATGTCGGCCCGGTCAACGCGCCCGAATTCGCCGAGACGGTGTCGACGGAGGAGGTGCTGGCGCCGCTTGCCGAGGAGACCGGCGGCAGCGTGCGCAGGCTTGCCGGCTTCGCCGGGCGTCTGGCGCTGCCCGGCATCGTGCCCGTGCGCTCCAGCGGCGACGCCTCCGGCCGCGACTGGATCGGGCTGCGCACGACCAGCGACTCGATCCTGAAATCGGTCAACCGGGTGCCGCTCTTCGCGGGTTTCTTCGGCCTGGCGCTTTTGCTCCTGGCCTTCTCTGCGATGTGGTACCGCGAGGGCCGCTGAGCGGGCTTCAGGCCGGCTGACGCGCCAGATCGGCGTGAACCATCGCGCCCTGCAGCAACTCTAGAGCGCCCGGCGCGATCTCATGGATCAGCAGCCGGTGCGGATCGACCGGCCGCGGCATCGTCACCTGTCCGGGCGGAATCTTGCGGAAGCCGAGCGGGCCGTAATAGGGCTCGTCGCCGACCAGGATGACCGAGCCTGCCGCCGCCTCGTGCGCCGCCTCGACGGCCATGCGCACCAGCTTGCGGCCGATCCCCATATCCTTGAAGGCCGGCTTCACCGCCAGCGGGCCGAGCAGCAGCGAGCGGCCCTTGCCGACGGCCACCCGGGTCAGCCGCACCGTGGCGATCACCTGATCGTCATGCAGCGCGACGAAAGACAGTGCGCGCTCGTGCGGCCCGCCCTCGCGGATCTTGTAGGCAGCGCGCGTGTGACGGCCCGGCCCGAAGGCTTCCTGGTTGATATCCTCAATGGCGTCGTCGTGAGCGGCCGTTTCGGCCAGATAGGCGATGTCGAGCATCTTTTTTCCGTATCGCAAGGCAAGGACCAGGCCGCGCGGATGCGGCGCGAGGGAGCGCGCCTCAGGCGCGTCGCGTTGGTCGTCGTCGCTGGATACGGAAATGCGTCACGAGCGGGTTCCTCCGGGGAACGTTCGCTAGCACCAAATCCCGGGCGCGTCCACGCGAAAGTGGCGCCGCAATGCGGCGGTCCTTTGGCCGGGTGACGAATTGTTTACGGCCCGGCGCATTTGGCATTTCCCCGCGAGCCCCTAGATTTGGGCCGAACAGGAGTTATTCGCATGGGTCTGCTCGTCGAGGGAAAGTGGCATCAGAAATGGGAGGACGGCCGCATTCGCGACGGCCGCTTCGTGCGCTCGCAGTCGCAGTTCCGCGACTGGGTCACGGCGGATGGCAGCCCGGCGCCCGGCCGCGAGCGCGGTTTCAAGGCCGAACCCGGCCGCTACCACCTCTACGTCTCCTATGCCTGCCCCTGGGCCCACCGCACGCTGATCTTCCGGGTGCTGAAGAAGCTCGAGGACGCGATCTCCGTCTCGGTCGTGGACTATTTCATGGGCGACGACGGCTGGACCTTCGTCGAACGCGACGGCGCGACCGGCGACCCGCTCTACGGCAGCGATTTCCTGCACCAGATCTATACCCGGGCCGACCCGCACTATTCGGGCCGCGTGACGGTGCCGGTGCTGTGGGACAAGAAGCAGGAGACCATCGTCTCCAATGAATCCTCCGAGATCATCCGCATGTTCAACAGCGCCTTCGACGAATGGGGCGACGCATCGCGTGATTTCTACCCCGCCGAGTTGCGCTCCGACATCGACCGCTGGAACGACCGCATCTACGAGGCGGTCAACAATGGTGTCTATAAATGCGGCTTCGCGCGCTCGCAGGAAGCCTATGAGGAAGCGTTCGCCGCGCTTTTCGAGGCGCTGGGCGAGGTCGAGGCGCAGCTGGCCCGGTCACGCTACCTCGTCGGCGACCGCCTGACGGAGGCCGACTGGCGCCTGTTCACGACGCTGGCGCGCTTCGACCCGGTCTATGTCGGCCATTTCAAGTGCAATCTGCGCCGCATCGCCGACTATCAGAACCTGTCCAACTATCTGCGCGAACTCTACCAGGTGCCCGGCATCGCGGAGACGGTGAACATGTTCCACATCAAGCAGCATTATTACGGCAGCCACGAAAGCGTGAACCCGACCCGCATCGTGCCCGTCGGCCCGGAGATCGACTACACGCGGCCCCACGACCGCGACCGGTTCAGGGCCGCCGCCTGACGCCGCTCGATGCACCGTCACCAATAGGGCGAGACAGGCTTTCCCGCGAAGAGCTCGTCGAGCCGCGCCCTGGTCGCCGGCGTGGTGCCGTCGGGCAAAGCCGCAAGCGGGAAAAAGCCGGCTTCGGCGATCTCGCGGTCCGGCTGCTTGGGCGCCGCCTGCACGAAGTCGGTGATCAGGAACAGCGCGACATGGTCGCGGCGGCTGGCGCGGCGGTTGAAATGGATCGACCTCAGGACAGGCGGCGCGGTCAGTTCGACCCCGGCCTCCTCGGCGAGTTCGCGCGTGAGCGCGTCCTCCATCGTCTCGCCAACCTCCAGCCCGCCGCCGGGCAGTTGCCAGCCCGGAACGTAGGTGTGCCGCACCAGGAAAACCGCGTCGTCCGTGGTCCGGTAGATCACCCCGCGGGCGCCCAGCGTCATTGGCCGCGAGAGCAGGAAATAGAGATGGAACAAGCGGTTGCGCAGCCGCGTCCACAGGGCGGGCCGGGACGGCGCCTGGCTCATGCGAACGCGGCCGCGGGCTGGATCATGCGAAGTCCCTGCCCTAGAAAGGGTTGATGTTCCGACTGGCCCATATCTCAGACATCCATCTCGGTCCCCTGCCCTCGCTAACCTATCGCGAGCTCGCGTCCAAGCGCATCACCGGATATGTCAACTGGCGCCGCAACCGTCGCCATCACATCCAGAACGGCGTCACCGATGCCTTGCTGGCCGGGATGGCCGCCGCCGACATCGACCACATTGCCGTTACCGGCGACCTCGTGAACCTGGCGCTCGATGCCGAGATCGAAGTGGCACGCGAGTGGCTGGTCAGCCTCGGAACGCCGGAAACCGTTTCCGTGGTGCCGGGCAACCATGACGCCTATGTGCCCGGCGCGCTGGCCAAGAGCTGCCGCGCCTGGCGGCCCTGGATGAAGGGCGAGGTGACCCATGTCGGCTCCAGCGAATATGGCTACCCCTATCTCCGTGTTCGCGAGGACATCGCACTCGTCGGCGTCTCCTCGGCGCGCGCGACCGGACCGTTCATGGCGCTGGGACATTTCGGCGAGAAGCAGGCCAGGCGCCTCGGCAAGCTGCTCGATATCGCCGGCGAGGGCGGGCTCTTCCGGGTGATCATGATCCACCACCCGCCGGTGCGCGGAGCCACCACCGCGCACAAGCGGCTTTACGGGATCGGCCTGTTCCAGGAGACGGTTCGCCGCCACGGCGCCGAACTCGTGCTCCACGGCCACACGCACCTGCCGACGCTGCACTGGATCGACGGCACCAGGGACAAGGTGCCTGTCGTCGGCGTGACCGCCGCCGGCCAGGGCGCGGGCGGCCACAAGCCGCCGGCGCAATACAATCTTTTCGAGATCGCACAGGCCGGAAAGGACTGGTCGGTCACGCTGACGCGGCGCGGCGTCAGCGGCGCGGCCCTTTCAGTCAAGGATATCGAGACGGTGGACCTTCGCGTCAGGCCTCAATTGGCCGCGACATAGGCGGCCAGACGATCCCAGTAGATGGCCGCGGCGACGGCGAACACAAGTGCGGCGCCGCCAAGCACGAGGCCCATTCCCGACAGGAAACCTTTGAGCCCCCGGCCGTCTCCGTCCGGGCCGGCGGCTTCCTGCGCCTCCTCGGCGGAAACCGCCCGCGATGGCATGGCGGGAGCATCGCTCTGCCGGACCGCCTCTGCCTCGTCGGTTTCACCATCAGTTCGCCCGCGCAGCGACGTGACCGGACCGTCGAGCCAGCGCTGGCGCTCGATCATGCGCTCGGCGATGTAGCGCGTCACCTGGTCGGCGACCGGGCGCATATCGGTCGATTCGGCCAGCACCGTTCGCCCCAGGCGGGTGTCGCGCACGAAACGGAAGGTGCGGCGGTCGCGGCCCATCGCGACATGGGAGACGGCGTCGATCCACAGCCGCGGCTGCGTGCCTGAAGATATCGCGAAATCGAACAGCAGATCGTCGGCAGGTACGTCTGCGAAGACGGGTTCGAGTTCCTGCGCCAGAAGTTCCAGCCGCATCCGCGCCGCCTCGCGCAGCTCGACGACCACGTCCTCGCGGTCGGCCGCTGCGGTCTTTGCCTCGCGGATCGCCTCCGCCAGCCTGCCCTTGCTTTCGGCGGAAGCGCCGTTCCTGGTCTCGTTCATGCCGACCTCCTGCCGGACCCGATCATGGTTAACTACCCATTAACACACTGTCCGGCAGGGCCAAAAAGAATATCGCCGGGACAAAACGACAGCAGATGGCGGCACGCGCGCCACTAACGCCTTTGCAGCACCGGCAACGCTTACTATCTGTGCGTCGGTATCAACCGCGCCGGAACGAGATCGATGGCTGTTGCTGAAAGGGTCGGCTCCGCTCTCAGGAGCAGGGTCGGCCGCAGGCCGAACTTTCCGGCGCTTCTCAACGAAACCTTCGACAACCACGAGCGTGAAGGGCGCCGGCTGCAGATGCAGGGCCGCGTCGCCGCGCTGACCGTGATCTTCTTCCTGGTGGCGATCGTCGCCCCCTACCCCGATTTCCTCTATTATCAGGCACTGGTCGTCTTCTTCATCCTGACCGGCTTCGTTCCGGTGCTGATGGACCGCATCGGACGCCTCAAATCCTGGCACATGTATGTGTTCGTCACGCTCGATTTCGCGCTGATGACCTTCATGCTCATTCATCCCAACCCGCTGTCGCCGGTCGAGTATCCGCCGCAATTCGCGCTCCGCTTCCAGACCTCGATCTATTTTTTCGTGCTGATTTCCAGCCTCGCCTTCTCGGACCAGCCCAAGCTGGTGCTTTGGGGGGGCTTCGTCGGCATCGTCTGCTGGCTAGTCGGCATCGCCTGGCTCGCGACCCTGCCCGGCAGCGTGATCTATTCGCCGATCGGCGGCGGCGCCATGGACATCACTTCGCGCATCGCGCTGATCGCCGACCCGGAACTCGTCGACCTTTCCGTCGTCCTTCAGAACGTCGTCGTCTTCGCCATCGTCGCCGTGATCCTCGCGGCCGGCGTGTCGCGCTCGCGCCGGCTGGTATGGCGCTATGCCGCGCTGGAACGCCAGCGGCTGAACCTTGCGCGCTACTTTCCGCAGGCGACCGTCGACCAGCTCGCCCGCAACGACGTACCCTTGACCCAGATCCGCGAACTCAAGGCCGCGGTGCTTTTCGCCGACCTTGTCGGGTTCACGCGCTGGTCGGAGCGCCATACGCCGGCCGAGACGATCAGCCTCTTGCGCGAGGTCCACGGCCTGCTCGAAGAGGCGGTGTTCCGCCACGGCGGCACGCTCGACAAGTTCATCGGCGACGGCATCATGGCCACCTTCGGCACGCCGGAGCCGCTGCCGCAGGATTCGCTCAACGCGGTCTCCTGCGTGAAGGCGATCATCGACGATATCGCCGGCCTCAATGCGCGGCGCCTGGCACGCGACGAGGAACCGGTTCAGGTGGCGGTAGGGCTGCATTACGGCCCGGTGGTCGTGGGCAATATCGGCACCGAACGCCGGCTGGAACTGGCCGTCGTCGGCGACACGGTCAACGCGGCGAGCCGGCTCGAGGAATCGACCCGCGCCCTCGGGCGCATGGCGGTGATCAGCGACGCTGTCGTCGCCGACGTCGTCGCGCGCTATCCCGAGGCCACCGACGGCCTCCTGCGGGGTTTCGACGCGCTCGGCGCCAACCATCTCGAAGGCCGCCGCCAGGACGTCGCCATCTGGGCGAGCAAGGAACGTCTGGTGCCCACCGACAGCCGGCCACCGCGCCGGCCGCTCAGAGCCTGAGCGGCTGCGAACCGGACCGCAACGGCGTCAGCCAGGCCGACGGCGCAGGAACTCGACGATTTCGGCGGAGCGTTCGTCCGGCAGCATGTGGCCCGCCCCGGGCAGCGCCTCGAGCGCGAAGTTTGGCGGCAGATTGGCCGTGTGTTCGAACGGCAGGATGGCGTCCATCTCGCCCCAGAACACCGTGACCGGCATGCGAAGGGCCTCGAGCGATGCTGCGGGGATGACGCCCTGGCGGTCGCCCCGGAACAGATCGGCGGCGAAGGCGGAGAGCCTTTCGGCCTGACCGGCCTGCGACACCATGTTGGCATAATCGTCGATGGTTTCCGGCGCGATCGCGACACCGGGCGCGTACATTTCGGCAAGGCCCGTGGCGACATCCTCACGGGTTCGCGCCGCGGCGTAGGAGCGCAGATGCGCGGCGTTGATGGTCTCGCCATAGCCGCCCGGCGCCAGCAACGTCAGCGAGGCGACCCTTTCGGGCGCGAACAGCGCCATCAGCGTCGCGACTGCGCCGCCCATGGAGTGGCCGACGACATGCGCCCTTTCGATGCCGCGCGCTTCGAGGTCGGCCAGCACCGCCCGCGCCGCCACCTTGGGCGGACCGGCGTCCGGAAAGTCGAGGGAACCGCCGTGACCGGGCAGATCGTAGGCGATGGTGCGGAACGTGCCGGAAAGGGCACCCTGGACGGCCTTCCAGACGAAATGGCCACCGGCGAAACCGTGCAGAAAGACGATTGTTTGCGGGCCGGAACCCGCCTCGAACGCGAAAAGCCTGTCGTTCAAGCCGGGCTCCTTTTGGTTTTCGACGCGTCAGGTCGGGGCCGCCCCGCCCGCTGCGGGAGAGGCGGCCGGCCGGTTATCCGAGGATGCGGTTGGCGGCCGAGACCACGGCCTCGAGAGAGGCAGCGACGATGTTGGTGTTGACGCCAACGCCGAACAGCCGGCCATCCGGATATTCGACCTCGACATAGCTGATCGCCGCGGCATTGGAGCCGCGCTGCAGCGAATGTTCCGAATAGTCGAGGACGGAGAGCTGCACGCCGATATGGCGCGACAGCGCGTCGACGAACCCGTCGATCGGCCCGGTGCCGGTGCCCTGGATGGTCACTTCCCGGCCGCCGTCGGTGATCACCGCCTCGACGACGCGGCGTCCCTTGGCCGCGGTGTCGGGATAGGTGTGGTGGTCGACATATTTGAGCCGCGCGCCGGGCTGCTCGACATAGACCTCCATGAAGCTGTCATGGATGCGTTTCGACGGCAGTTCCTTGCCCTCGGCGTCGGTGATCTGCTGCACCACCTTGGAGAACTCGACCTGCAGGTTGCGCGGCAGGTTGATGCCATAATCGGCCTGCAGAACATAGGCGATGCCACCCTTGCCCGACTGCGAGTTGATGCGGATGATCGCCTCGTAGGTGCGGCCGACATCGGCCGGGTCGATCGGCAGGTAGGGAACCTCCCAGAGCTCCTTGTTGGCCTTCTTGATCGCCTTCATGCCCTTGTTGATGGCGTCCTGGTGCGAGCCGGAAAAGGCCGTGTAGACCAGTTCGCCGACATAGGGATGGCGCTCGGGGATCTTCATCTGGTTCGAATATTCGAACACGTCCTTCATGCGCGTGATGTCGGTGCAGTCGAGCAGCGGGTCGACGCCCTGGGTGTACATGTTGAGCGCCAGCGTCACGATGTCGACATTGCCGGTGCGCTCGCCATTGCCGAACAGCGTGCCCTCGACGCGGTCGGCGCCCGCCATCAAGCCGAGCTCGGTCGCGGCGATGCCGGTGCCGCGGTCGTTGTGCGGGTGCAGGGACACGATCAGGCTGTCGCGGCGGTCGAGCTGGCGGCACATCCACTCGATCTGGTCGGCATAGATGTTGGGCGTCGACATCTCGACGGTCGCCGGCAGGTTGATGATCAGCGGATGGTCGGGCGTCGGGTCGACGATCTCGGTCACCGCGTTGCAGATTTCCAGCGCCACTTCGAGCTCGGTGCCGGTGAAGCTTTCCGGCGAATACTGGAAGCGGTAGCCGCCGCCGGCCTTGGCCGCCATGTCGGTGATCATCTTGGCCGCGTCGGTGGCGATGCCGCGGATGCCGGCGACGTCCTTCTCGAACACGACCCGGCGCTGCAACTCGCTGGTGGAATTATAAAAATGCACGATCGGGTTCACCGAGCCCTCGAGCGATTCGAAGGTGCGCGCGATCAGCTCCGGCCGGCACTGCACCAGCACCTGCAGGCTGACGTCGGCCGGCACCCCGCCCTCCTCGATCGCCCAGCGGGCGAAGTCGAAATCGGTCTGCGAGGCCGACGGAAAGCCGATCTCGATCTCCTTGAAGCCCATGTCGAGCAGCAGGCGGAACATGCGCGCCTTGCGCTCGTGGCCCATGGGGTCGATCAGCGCCTGGTTGCCGTCGCGCAGATCGACCGAACACCAGATCGGCGCCTTCTCGATGCGTTTGGCCGGCCATGTGCGATCGGCGAGGCCGACAGCCGGATAGGGCTGGTATTTGCGCGCCGCGTCCGGCATGCCGACCGGCGCTTGTCTGATGGGGGATTGTTCGTTCATCGTCTCGTCTCCCGCGCCGCCGGCGAAGGGCGGTCCCGTCGCGTGGCGCAAATCTCGGTTTCGTCGTGCTGTTTGTGCGAGGAGCAGCAGGCCCGGTCAGGCATATCGACCGCCGGGCGCTCCTTCAGCGGACCCGGCGATCGCCGATAAGGCCGAGAAGCAGGAGGGTCGAGGAAAGCGCGCGCACCGTCGCCTGCGCGGAAAAGGCGCGCGCGGCATAACCGGTCTCGATGCGGGCGGAAGACATGCCGAGACGTATAGCGGCGCCGTGATGGCAAGGCAAGCGGCGGATTTTCAGACGTCACCGGTTGGCAGTATGCTCTGCGCCAAGCGCCGCAAACTCCAGCCTCAACCTACGCCATGACCTACGCTGCCAAGATTATCCTCCATACACCACTGACCGACCCGTCCCGCCTGCCGGCCTTCGTGGAAGACTGCTTGGCGGACGGTGTGTCGCTGATAGCCGTCGTCGGCAAGGACGCCCATGCCGTCGAGGACAAGATCGATTGGCTGATCATCGGCGACGGAGATGAAGATTGCTTCATCGTCACTTCCGCACACGCGGACGAAACCATCGAGGACGTGCTCGTTTTCGCGTCGGCGTTCAATGCGGAATCCGGTGGCGAGATCGAAGAGGTGCGCATCTAGTCCGCCCGGCAAGTGCGATCGCCGGCTTTCATCGACTTGTGGTAGCATGCCTCTGTGCCGATCGCTCGGAGGTGGCATGACCAGGCTGAACAACACGCCGCTCGACACGCTGATTTCAAGTTTCATCGAGATCGGCGTTGCCCAGGCCGATGCGCTCGACGCATTCGACACCCGCAGGTTCAACCGCCTGTACGACCGCGAGGACGAGATCGTGAACGAGTTGCGCGCCCGGCCCGGCGACCAGCGCCGCGTCCTGCTCACGCTTTTCAACCACCCGAACATGCAGGTGCGCCTCAACGCGGCTAAGTCGACGCTTGCCGTTGCGCCGCAGGAAGCCCGCGCGCAACTCAGGGCGATCCAGGAATCGCAACGCTTCCCGCAGGCCGGCGACGCCGGCATGTCGCTGTGGAACCTGGAGAAAGGGTATTTCCGCCCCGAATAGCCATGGCCAAACCGAACTTCGCCGCGATGACCCCTGCAGAACTGGTCGAGCGTTTCGTCGAGATCGGCATCGCGCAAGCCGATGCGCTCGAAGAGTTTGACACCGGCAGGTTCAACCGGCTTTTCGACGCCATGCGCGCGGTGAGCGACGAACTGAAGCACCGCGAACCGGACGGGCGCACGGCCCTTGTCGCACTTCTTGGTCATCCGAATGCGCAGGTCCGCATCAAGGCCGCCAAGCACACGCTGGCGATCGCCCCCGACGCGGCCCGTCAGACCCTCGAGGAACTGAGCGCATCGGGGCGCCAGCCGCAGGCACTCGAGGCGGGCATGTCACTCTGGAACCTCGAACAGGGCGTGTTCCGCCCCGAATAGCGATGAGCAAACCGAGCGTCACTTCGATGAGAATAACCCAACTCGTCCAGCGTTTCATCGAGATCGGCGTTGCCCAGGCCGATGCGCTCGACGCATTCGACACCCGCAAGTTCAATCGCCTCTACGACCGTAAGGCCGAGATCGTGAACGAGTTGCGCGCCCGGCCGGGCGACCAGCGCCGCGTCCTGCTCACGCTTTTCAACCACCCGAACATGCAGGTGCGCCTCAACGCGGCAAAGTCGACTCTTGCCGTTGCACCGCAGGAAGCCCGCGCGCAATTGCGGGCAATCCAGGAATCGCAACGCTTCCCGCAGGCCGGCGACGCCGGCATGTCTCTGTGGAACCTGGAGAAAGGGCACTTCCGTCCCGAATAGCGCCACTGGTGCGATTCCACCCCTTGAACTCGCCAACATACTCGGTAGTATGTCGGTGATCAGGGAGGACAATCGATGGCATTCGTGCGCGCCAACGGCGTCGTGCTGCATCATGAGGATCGCGGCGGAACCGACCGCCCGGTGCTGGTCTTTGCCAATTCGCTCGGCACCGACTTCCGCATCTGGGACGATGTCGTGGCGCGGCTGGGCGACGCTTTCCGCTTCATCCGCTACGACAAGCGCGGCCACGGCCTGTCCGAGGCCACGCCGGCGCCCTACGCGATCGACGACCATGTCGGCGACCTCGAGGCGCTGCTTGCCCATCTCGGCGTCAGCGCCTGCACGGTGGTCGGGCTTTCCGTCGGCGGCATGATCGCGCAAGGCCTTGCCGCCAGGCGTCCCGACCTCGTCAAGGCGATGGTCTTGTGCGACACCGCCCACAAGATCGGCACCGCCGAAATGTGGAACCAGCGCATCGACGGCGTGACGAAGAACGGCATCGCCTCTCTCGCCGACGGCATCATGGAGCGCTGGTTCACCCCGGCCTACCGCAGCCCGGACAATGCCGACTTCGTCGGTTATGTCGCCATGCTGACGCGCACCACCGTCGACGGTTATGCCGGCACCTGCGCGGCGCTGCGCGATGCCGACTTCACCGAAAGCACGGCCTCGCTTCGGCTGCCGACCCTGTGCATGGTCGGCGACCAGGACGGCTCGACGCCGCCCGATCTGGTGCGCTCCACGGCGGACCTGATCCCGGACGCGGCCTTCGAGATCGTCGGCAATGCCGGGCACCTGCCCTGCATCGAACAGCCGGATGCCGTTGCCCGGTTGATTTCCAACTTTCACAACCACGCCTTCAGGGCGTAGAACGGACCATCCGGCGCCGCAGAAGCCCGGCCAGGGAGGAATTCGATGACCGAACATGTCACCGTCAGCCGCGACGGCGAGATCGCGATCGTGACGCTCGACAATCCGCCGGTGAACGCGCTGAGCTTCCATCTGCGCGAGCCGCTCGGCAAGGCACTGGAGGCGCTGCGCGACGATGAGGCGGTGCGCGGCGTCGTGATCGCCTGCGCCGGCGCGACCTTCATCGCCGGCGCCGACATCACCGAGTTCAACACGCCGAAGGCGACGGCGAGCCCCAATCTGCGCGAACTGATCGTGCTGCTCGAAAGCTTCGAAAAGCCGACGGTGGCCGCCATACACGGCACCGCCTTCGGCGGCGGGCTCGAACTCGCGATGGGCTGCCATTTCCGCGTCGCCGACCGCAACGCGAGGTTCGGCCTGCCGGAGGTCAAGCTCGGCCTGCTGCCGGGCGCCGGCGGCACGCTGCGGCTGCCGCGGCTGATCGGACCGCTGAAAGCGCTGACGGTGATCGTGTCGGGCAACCCGATCGGCGCCAGGGATGCGCTCGCCGAAGGTCTGGTCGAGGCGGTCTATGACGATAGCCTCGTGGCCAACGCCGTCGCCTTCGCCCGCGAGCAGGCGGACAAGGCAACCGCGCTGGTCCCGGTCAGCCGGCGCGAGGACAAGATCGCCGAGGCGAAGAATGACCTCGACACGTTCGACGCCGGCGTCGCCGCGCTCCTGAAAAAGAAGCGCGGCCTCGACGCGCCGCGGCTTTGCGCGCAGTCGGTGCGCAACGGCCTCACCATGCCCTTCGACGAGGCGCTGGCCCAGGAGCGCGCCTATTTCGTCGAACTCGTCGAGGGTGAACAGTCGAGGGCCCAGCGCCACCTGTTCTTTGCCGAACGCGAGGCGGCCAAGGTGCCGGGGGTCGGCAAGGAGGTCGAGCCGCGCGAAGTCAGGCGCGCCGGCGTCATCGGCGCCGGTACCATGGGCGGCGGCATCGCCATGTCGTTCCTCAATGGCGGCATTCCGGTGACGATCCTCGAGATGGACCGCGAGGCGCTCGATCGCGGCATAGCCCGCATGGACGGCAACTACGCCATCTCGGTCAAGCGCGGCTCGCTGACCGAGGAGGCCAAGGCCAAGCGCATGGGGCTTCTCACCGGCACCACCGACTATGCCGATCTCGCCGATTGCGATCTCATCATCGAGGCCGTGTTCGAGGAAATGGCGATCAAGAAGGAGGTTTTCGGCAAGCTCGACGCCGTCGCCAAGCCGGGCGCGATCCTTGCCTCCAACACCTCCTATCTCGACGTCGACGAAATCGCCGCCTCGACCAGCCGGCCTTCCGACGTCGTCGGCCTGCATTTCTTCTCGCCCGCCAACATCATGCGACTGCTGGAGATCGTGCGCGGCAGGAAGACCGCGCCGGACGTGCTGAAGACCGCCCTGGCCGTCGCCCGCAAGATCGCCAAGGTACCGGTGGTCGTCGGCGTGTGCCACGGTTTCGTCGGCAACCGCATGCTCGCCTCGCGCTCGGCGGAACTCGAGGACCTCCTGCTCGAAGGCGCCACGCCGGAGCAGGTCGACAAGGTGTTCACCGATTTCGGCTGGCCGATGGGTCCGTTCGCGATGGGCGACCTCGCCGGGCTCGACATCGGCTGGCGCAACCGCAAGTCGCTCGGCAAGACGGCGGCGATCGCCGACGCACTGTGCGAGCAGGGCCGCTTCGGCCAGAAGACCGGCAAGGGCTTCTACATCTACGAAGCCGGCTCGCGCACCCCGACGCCCGACCCGGAGGTTGCGGCGCTGATTGAGGAGAAGGCGCGCGAAAAGGGCGTCAACCGACGCGACATCTCGGCCGAGGAAATTGCCGAGCGCACCATGTATCCGATGATCAACGAGGGCGCGAAAATCCTGCAGGAGGGCATCGCCTCGCGCGCCTCCGACGTCGATATCGTCTGGGTCAACGGCTACGGCTTCCCGATCGGCAAGGGCGGTCCGATGTTCTGGGCTGAAAGCGAAGGCCTCGGCAAGATCGTCGAGCGGCTCGAGCATTGGCACGGCCGCACCGGCAAGGCCGTCTTCGAGCCCGCCGAACTGCTCAGGGAGGCCGCCGACAGCGGAAGCCTCGCCGCCGCCCGCAAGGGCAAGGCCGCCTGACCATGGACCTTGCGTCCGCGCCCTGGAAAGCCTCCTATCCCCCCGGCCTGTCGCCGGCGGTGGAGCTTGAGGGCTGGCCGGTGCATCAGGTCGTCGACGAGGCGGCCGTGCAATGGGGCGGACGCGAAGCGGTCATCTTCCGCGACGCGGTCCTGACCTTCGCCGATCTCAAGGCCGAGATGGACCGCGCCGCGCGCGCCTTCCGCGCCGCCGGGGTCGGCCGGGGCACGCGCATTGCCTTCCTGCTGCCCAATACGGTCTACCATCTCGTCAGCTTCTTCGGAGCGCTGAAGGCCGGCGCGACGGTCGTGCACCTGTCGCCGCTCGACAGCGAGCGCGTGCTCGAACACAAGCTCGCCGACAGCGGCGCACGCATTGTCGTCACCACCAATATCGGCGAGCTTGCGATCCGCGCCGCGGGGCTGAAGGCGCGCGGCCTGATCGACCGGCTGATCGTCGGCGAGGATCAGGCCTTTGGTCCTTCGGCACTCACCGGTCCGATGCCGGAAGGCAATGATTTCAGCACCTTCGCGGTATTCGTTGAATCATCCCCGGAGCAAGCTGAATCGGTTTCTGACCCGGTTGAATCGAAGTCTGAGGTCGACATCGAAGACCTGGCACTCCTGCAATATACCGGTGGCACCACCGGCATGCCCAAGGGGGCGATGCTGACCCACCGCAACATTTCGACCGCAGTGGAAAGCTACGATCTCTGGTCCGACTTCACCGGCACGATGCGCCGCGGCCAGGAGCGCGTTCTTCTCGTGCTGCCGCTGTTTCACATCTACGCCCTGACGGCGGTGATGCTGCGCTGCGTGCGCGGTGGCCAGACCATGGTCATGCACACGCGCTTCGATCCCGAGGTCGCGCTCGACGAGATCGAGGCCGGCCTGACCATCTTCCCCGGCGTGCCGACGATGTGGATCGCCATCTGCTCGGTGCCGGGTTTCGAGAAGCGCGATTATTCCTCGCTGCATTTCTGCGGCTCCGGCGGTGCGCCGCTGCCGGTCGAGACCGCGCGCAAGCTGAAGACGGCGACCGGCCACGACCTGCTCGGCGGCTGGGGCATGACCGAGACCTCGCCGGCCGGCACCAACATTCCGACCACACGGCCCGACAAGGTCGGCACCATCGGCATCCCCCTGCCCGGCATCTGGGTCGACGTCGTGGCGCTCGACGATCCGGCGCGCGTGCTGCCGCAGGGCGAGACCGGCGAGCTGCGCATCTTCGGCCCCAACGTCACCAAGGGCTATCTCAACCGGCCGGAGGAGACCGCCGCCGCCTTCAGCGAGGGCGGGCTTCTCACCGGCGACATCGGCTTCATGGACGAGGAAGGCTTTTTCACCATCGTCGACCGCAAGAAGGACATGATCCTGTCCGGCGGCTACAACGTCTATCCGCAGCTGATCGAGCAGATGATCTACGAGCATCCCGACGTCGAGGAGGTGCTGGTGATCGGCATCGCCGACGCCTATCGCGGCGAGGCGGCCAAGGCCTTTGTCAAGCTGCGCAAGGGCGCCGCGCCGCTGACGCTGGAAGCGCTGTGCGCCTTCCTGAAGGGCCGGCTCGGCCGCCACGAGATGCCGGCCGCACTCGAAATCCGCGATGCGCTGCCGCGCACCCCCGTCGGCAAGCTGTCGAAACTCGAACTCAAGCAGGAAGAGGCGGCACGGCGCGAAAGCGCGCGCGCAGCCTCCTGAACGGACAAACAGGAGACCAGGAATGGCCGAAGCCGTCATCGTATCCACCGCACGCACCCCGGTCGGCAAGGCCTATCGCGGCGCCCTCAACGACACGCCGGGCGCCACACTCGGCGGCCACGCCATCGAGCATGCGCTGAAGCGCTCGGGCCTCGAAGGCGGCGAGATCGAGGACGTGATCATGGGTTGCGCCATGCAGGAGGGCGCGACCGGCCTCAACGTCGCCCGCCGGGCGCTGGTGACCGCCGGCCTGCCGGTGACCACGGCCGGCACCACCATCGACCGCCAGTGCTCCTCGGGCCTGCAGTCGATGGCGCTGCTCGCCAACGCCATCCGCAATGACGGCGTCAAGGCCGGCATCGCCGGCGGGCTGGAATCGATCAGCCTGGTGCAGAACGATCACCGCAACACGTTCCGGCTGATGGACGACAAGCTGATGGCGATCAAGCCGGAGGTCTACCTGCCGATGATCGACACCGCCGAGATCGTTTCGAAGCGCTATGGCATCTCGCGCGAAAAGCAGGACGAATACGGGCTTCAGTCGCAGCGGCGCGTCGCAGCGGCGCGCGAGGCCGGCCGCTTCGACGCCGAGATCGCGCCGATCGACGTGCGCATGGCCGTCGTCGACAAGGAGACCAAGGAGGTCTCCCACAAGGACGTCACCCTTGCCCATGACGAGGGCCCGCGGCCGGAATCGACCGCTGAGGGCCTGGCCGGGCTGAAGCCGGTACGCGAGAACGGCGTCATCACGGCGGGCAATGCCAGCCAGCTTTCCGACGGCGCCTCGGCCTGCGTCATGATGGACGCGAAGGAGGCCGAAAGGCGCGGGCTCACCCCGCTGGGCATCTTCCGCGGTTTCAACGTCGCCGGCTGCGAGCCCGACGAGATGGGCATCGGCCCGGTCTTCGCCGTGCCGCGCCTGCTCGAACGCCACGGCCTCAAGGTCGACGACATCGGCCTTTGGGAACTGAACGAGGCTTTTGCGGTGCAGGTGATCTACTGCCGTGACAAGCTCGGCATCGACCCCGAAAAGCTCAATGTCGACGGCGGTGCCATCGCGCTGGGCCACCCTTACGGCATGTCGGGCGCGCGGCTTGCCGGCCACGCGCTGATCGAGGGCAAGCGCCGCGGCGTCAAATATGCCGTCGTGACCATGTGCGTCGGCGGCGGCATGGGCGCGGCGGGATTGTTCGAGATCAACTGATGTCTGCCCCGCGCCCCCTCCACCGAGCCTTTGCCTGGTGCAGGGGGCCGTCCAATCAAACTGAACGAGGCTGAGATGGACCTTCGCTTCACCGACGACGAAAACGCCTTCCGCGAAGAGGTGAGAGCGTTCTTCCGCGACAACCTGCCCGAGGAAATCCGGCAGAAGATGATCGACGCCGAGCATGTCGGCAAGGACGACTTCGTGCGCTGGACCCGTATCCTCAACGAGAAGGGCTGGGCTGTGCCGCACTGGCCGGTCGAACATGGCGGCACCGGCTGGGACCCGATGAAGCAATATATCTATCTGGAGGAACTGCAGCGCTACCCGGCGCCGCAGCCGCTCGCCTTCGGCGTCAACATGGTGGGCCCGGTGATCTACACCTTCGGCTCGGCGGAGCAGAAGAAACGCTTCCTGCCGCGCATCGCCAATCTCGACGACTGGTGGTGCCAGGGCTTTTCGGAACCCGGCTCCGGCTCCGACCTCGCCTCGCTGAAGACGCGTGCGGTTCGCGACGGCGACCACTACATCGTCAACGGCCAGAAGACCTGGACCACGCTGGCGCAATATGCCGACTGGATCTTCTGCCTGGTGCGCACCGACCCGGCGGCCAAGAAGCAGGAAGGCATCTCCTTCCTTCTGATCGACATGAAGAGCCCGGGCATCGAGGTGCGCCCGATCGTCACCATCGACGGCGGCCGCGAGATCAACGAGGTGTTCCTGACCGACGTCAGGGTGCCGGTCGAAAACCTGGTCGGCGAGGAGAACAGGGGCTGGGACTACGCCAAGTTCCTGCTCGGCAACGAGCGCACCAACATCGCCCGCATCGGCGTCTCCAAGCAGCGTGTCGCCCGCATCCGCGAACTGGCCGGCAAGGAGATGTCGTCGGGCCGGCCGCTGATCGAGGACGAGCGCTTCCGCGAGAAGCTGGCCTCGATCGAGATCGACCTCAAGGCGTTGGAACTGACCCAGCTGCGGGTGGTCGCCGCCGACGCCAAGCGCGGCAACACCGGCCGGCCCGACCCCGCCTCCTCGATCCTCAAGATCAAGGGCTCCGAAATCCAGCAGGCGACCACGCATCTCCTGATGGAGGTGATGGGGCCTTACGCCATGCCCTACATGGCCGAGGACGACGACCGCTGGAACGAGCCCTCCGACGTGCCGGACTATGCGCTGCACGCCGCGCCCGCCTATTTCAACAACCGCAAGGTCTCGATCTACGGCGGCTCCAACGAGATCCAGAAAAACATCATCGCCAAGGCGGTGCTGGGGCTGTGATGGCGGCTGCCGCTGGCGTCAGCGGGGACGGGCGCCCTGACGCCTTATTCCGCTTCGAGCAGGTGCTCGACCGGCAGATCGAGTGCCTTGCCGAACCGCACCCAGAGTTCGACCGGGCCGCTGCGCTTGCCGTTCTCGATGTCCGAAAGGTAGTTCTGCGAGATGCCGGCGCGCCCGGCCAGCGCCGCCTGGGTCAGTCCGCGATATTTGCGCCAGAAGGCAAGCGGGGACGACGACTGCGCGAAGGCAAGGGCCTCGGCAGGCGACAGGCCAGGCAGGCGTCCGGAGCGATAGTCGGCGACCGCCTCCGCATGCGACGCGACCTGCGCCAGCGCATCGAGTTCGGTACGCGGCAGCACCGCCATTTCACGGCCCTCGTCGTCCCTGAAGAAGCGCACATTCATCGTCGGCTCCCGTTGTTCATGGACCGATCCTCGCGGGCCGATCGCCGTCACGATAATCTCGGTCTCGGTTTCCTCGAAAACGACCCGATAGTCCCCGACCCGCAGCCGCAAGGTGCGGCTCCCGGTCAGGGCCTTCACATTTTTCGCCAGCGACGCGGGCTCGCGAGCGTAGTCCTCGACCTTGCTGACGATACGCGCCGCTTCTGCCCTGTGTTTGCGCAGGGCTTTCGCCGCCCCCGGCAGGATGATGACCTGCTTCATCCCAATATCTCATATCGCGATAGTGATACAAGGGCCACGATGTCCCATAGGAGCTTGTATGGACTTTGACCTTTCCGAAGAACAATCGATCCTGAAAGACTCGCTCGAGCGGCTCATGGCCGACCGCTACGGCTTCGAGGAGCGAAACCGGGTGCTCGCCTCCGACGAAGGCTGGAGCGCCGAGATGTGGCGGCACTACGCCGAGATGGGGCTGATGGCCCTGCCGTTTGCCGAGGAGGATGGCGGCATCGGCGGCGGCCCGGTCGAGACCATGATCGTCATGGAGGCGCTCGGCAAGGCGCTGGCGCTGGAGCCGTTTTTCGCCACGGTGATCCTCGGCGGCGGCTTCCTGCGCCTCGGCGGATCGGCCGAGCAGCGCGCCAAATGGGTGCCGCAGGTTGCCGAAGGTGCGCTCAAGCTTGCCTTCGCCCATACCGAACGAGGTTCCCGCTTCGACCTCAACCATGTGACGACGACGGCGACGAAAAGCGGCGACGGCTGGGTGCTGTCGGGTGCCAAGAGCGTGGTGCTGCATGGCGATTGCGCCGACCGCATCTTCGTCACCGCGCGCATCGCAGGCGACACTCGCGACGAGGCCGGCATCGGCGTCTTCCTCGTCGATGCGACCGCAGAAGGCGTCTCGCGCCGCGGCTATCCCGGCCAGGACGGTCTGCGCGTCGCCGAAATCCGCCTCGACAATGTCGCGGTGCCGGCCTCTGCCGTCTTCGGCGATCCGGAAAACGGCCTGCCGCTGGTGCGCCACGTCGTCGACCAGGCGATCGCCGCGCTCTGCGCCGAGGCGGTCGGCGTCATGACGGCGACCCATGCCCTGACCCTCGACTACATGAAGGTCAGAAAGCAGTTCGGGGTGCCGATCGGCTCCTTCCAGGCACTGCAGCACAGCGCCGTCGACATGTATGTCGCCATCGAGCAGGCGCGCTCGATCACCATGTTCGCGACCATGATGGCAAACGAGCCCGATGCCGGCGAACGCGCCCGCGCGATGCATGCCGCCAAGGCCGAGATCGGCCGCGGCGGCAGGCTGGTGGGCGAAAACGCCGTCCAGATTCATGGCGGCGTCGGCATGACGATGGAATATGCCGTCGGCCACTATTTCAAGCGGTTGACCATGATCGACGTCGCCTTCGGCAATGCCGACCATCATTTGCGAGCGCTGGCGCAGGCCGGCGGACTGTTCCCGAACGCCGCCTGAGGCCGGCGACCGGCCAAGGCACTCCGAGAAGAGCGGGAACACGGTTGCCGGAATTGCTGAGCAACGACGGACAGGGCCGTTCGACGGTCGGGAACGGGGGCCGGCCCTAGGCGTCGGCGGTGACGGGTTCGCGGCGCGCGGCCGCCGAGCCCGCCTCCGGCGCACAATAGAGCCGGTAGAGCGTGGCCAGCACCTCGGCCGCCTCCGCCGAGGCAACGCTGTAATGGATTTCGCGGCCCGCGCGCCGCGTCGCAACCAGCTTCTGCAGCCTGAGCTTGGCAAGCTGCTGCGACAGCGCCGACTGGCTCATGCCGACGGCGTCGGCGAGCGGCTGCACGGCCATCTCCCCGTTGAGCAGATGGCACAGGATCATCAGCCGGTTCTTGTTGGCCAGCGCCGACAGAAGCTCGGCCGCTTGCTCGGCGGAGTGGTTGAGCCGGTCGATATCCATCTGCATGCGATTTTTCCCTTGAACACATGAACACATCATCATATATAGCGTCAAGATCGCATCCGCAAGCCTTGAAGGCCCGTAACCGAAATGACCGAATTCACCCCCCTCTTGTCGCTCGCCGGCGGCGTCCTGATCGGACTGTCGGCGGTGTTCCTCATGCTTCTCCATGGCCGCATCGCCGGCATGACCGGCATTCTCGCCGGCGTCGTGCCGCCTCTGCCGGTCGACTGGCCGTGGCGCGCAGCCTTCCTCGCCGGCGCCGCCCTGGCGCCTTTCGTCTTCATCGTCGCCGGCGGGATCGTACCGTTCGCGGTTCCGGTCTCGACGCTGGCGCTGGTCGTCGGCGGGCTCATCGTCGGCGTCGGCGTCACCTACGGCTCCGGCTGCACCAGCGGCCACGGCGTCTGCGGCATCGCGCGGCTGTCGCCGCGTTCGATCACCGCCACCATCGTGTTCATGATCGCCGCCTTCGCCACGGTCTATGTCGTGCGCCACGTGTTCGGAGCCTGACCCATGCCAAAGCTGCTCTCCGCCTTCATCATCGGCGCCATCTTCGGCCTCGGCATCGCATTGTCCGGCATGGCCAATCCCGCCAAGGTGCTGAACTTCTTCGACATCGCCGGAACCTGGGATCCGAGCCTCGCCTTCGTCATGGGCGGCGCGCTGGTCACGACCGCGATTGGCTACCGCCTCGTCTTCGGCGCGCGGCAGCGGCCGCTGTTCGAGAAGAGCTTCGGGCTGCCCACCAGCCGCGCGATCGATCTGCCGCTGGTCGGCGGTTCGGCGCTTTTCGGCGTCGGCTGGGGCATTGCCGGCTTCTGTCCCGGCGGAGCCGTGCCCGCCCTCGGCCTCGGCCATCCCGAAACGCCGGTCTTTCTGGCAGCAATGATCGCCGGCATCGCCCTGGCGCGCTGGATCAAGGTACGCGGCAGCAGCGTCGTGGCCGCACAGCAAACACCAAGCAGAGGAGCATGAATGGGATGACCACCGCCCTGCCCTTCACCGCGGACCTTTCCGTGAAACCGGAGGTTACCGCCTTTTTCGACGAGGCCACCAATACGGTCTCCTACATCGTCAAGGATCCGAACTCCGACGCCTGCGCGGTGATCGATTCGGTCATGGACATCGACTACGCCGCCGGCCGCATCACCCACGATCATGCCGACCAGATCATCGCGCATATCCGCGACAAGGGCTGGAAGCTGGAGTGGATCATCGAGACCCATGTCCATGCTGACCACCTTTCCGGCGCGCCCTATATCCAGGAGCAGTTGGGCGGAAAGCTCGGCATCGGCGAAAACATCACCGTCGTCCAGGACACGTTCGGCAAGATCTTCAACGAAGGCACCGAGTTCCAGCGCGACGGCTCGCAGTTCGACCGGCTGTTCAAGGATGGCGACAGCTACCAGATTGGCACGATGACGGCCCATGTCATGCACACGCCCGGCCACACGCCGGCCTGCATGACCCATGTCGTCGGCGATGCCGCCTTTGTCGGTGACACGCTGTTCATGCCCGACGGCGGTTCGGCGCGCGCCGATTTCCCCGGCGGCGACGCGCGTGCGCTCTACCGCTCGATCAAGCGTGTTCTCGCCCTGCCCGGCGAGACGCGGCTCTTCATCTGCCACGATTACGGGCCGAACGGTCGCGACATCAAATGGGAGACGACGGTCGCCGAGGAGCGCGAGCATAATATCCACGTTCGCGACGGCGTGACCGAGGACGAGTTCGTGGCCATGCGCGAGGCGCGCGATGCCACACTCGCCATGCCCAAACTCATCATCCCGTCGCTGCAGGTCAACATGCGCGCCGGCCGCTTGCCTCCCAAGGACGAAAGCGGCAAAAGCTTTCTGAAGGTGCCCGTGAACGGGCTTTGACGGCGGACGCAGGCAAGCAGGAAACGAATGATGGAAATCCGCAAACTCGACGAGGACTTCTCGGTGGCCGGCCAGATCGGCCCCGAGCACGTTCCGGCGATCGCCGAGGCCGGCTACAAGAGCCTCGTCTGCAACCGCCCCGACACCGAGGACGGCGCCGTGCCGCACGACACCGTGGCATCGGCGGCGCGCACAGCCGGGCTCGAGTTCCGCTTTATCCCGGTCGTTTCCGGTGCCATCACCGGCGACGATGTCGACGATATGGCGGCCGCGCTCGCCGACCTGCCACGGCCGGTTCTCGCCTATTGCCGCACCGGTGGCCGCTGCATGAACCTCTACGGCTTGGTCCAGCAGAAAAGCGGCTGACGCGCAGGGCGGCGACGCCCGACAGCTGGAAGGTCGAATGGACGACGCCCCGGCGGACCGCCGGCGCGATGAAAGGTCGTGCGCGACGAACGCACGGAATGGCCATGCAAGCAGCAAAAAACGGCGGCTGGCGCCGCTACTTTCCGGTCCTCGACTGGGGCCGGGATTATGATCGCGAGGCGCTCGGAGACGACGTCGTCGCCGCGGTCATCGTCACCATCATGCTGATCCCGCAATCGCTCGCCTACGCGCTTTTGGCCGGCCTGCCGCCGGAGATGGGCCTTTACGCCTCGATCCTGCCGCTGGTCGCCTACGCCGTCTTCGGCACCAGCCGTGCCCTCGCCGTCGGCCCCGTCGCCGTCGTGTCGCTGATGACGGCGACCGCCATCGGCCGCATCGCCGAACAGGGCAGTGCCGACTATGCGACCGCCGCGATCCTGCTTGCCTTCATGTCCGGCCTGCTCCTGCTCGCCATGGGCCTGCTGCGGCTCGGCTTTCTCGCCAACCTGCTGTCGCACCCGGTGGTCTCGGGCTTCATCACCGCATCGGGAATCCTGATCGCGGCGAGCCAACTCAGGCATGTCTTCGGCGTTTCCGCCGGCGGCCACAACCTGCCCGAGCTGCTCACTTCGCTTGTTTCCGCACTTCCCGACCTTCATCCCGCGACCGCCGCCATCGGCATCGCTTCCGCCGGGTTCCTGTTCTGGGTCCGCAAGGGACTGAAACCGATCCTCCTGCGCTCCGGGCTGGGGCCGCGCGCCGCCGACATCGTCGCCAAGACCGGGCCCGTCTTCGCCGTCGCCGTCACCACGCTGGTCGCCTGGCTGCTCGACCTGGGGTCTGCCGGGGTCGCGCTCGTCGGCAGTGTGCCGCAGGGCCTGCCGCCCCTGACGACGCCGGTCCTCGACCCCGATCTGTGGCTGGCTCTTGCCGGCCCTGCCGCGCTGATCTCGATCGTCGGCTTCGTCGAGTCTGTCTCTGTAGCCCAGACGCTTGCGGCGCGGAAACGCCAGCATATCGTACCGGACCAGGAACTGATCGGCCTCGGCGCTGCCAACATCGCAGCCAGCGTTTCAGGCGGCTATCCGGTAACCGGCGGTTTCGCGCGTTCGGTGGTGAATTTCGACGCCGGGGCACGCACGCCGGCCGCCGGGGCTTTCGCCGCGGCCGGGCTGGCGCTCGCCACCGTCTTCCTGACGCCGTTGCTCTTCTACCTGCCGCAGGCAACGCTGGCCGCGACCATCATCGTTGCCGTGCTTTCCTTGGTCGACCTTTCGGTGCTGCGCAAGTCATGGAGCTATTCCAGGGCCGATTTCGCCGCCGTGGCGGTCACCATCGCCGCAACGCTGCTGTCGGGCGTGGAGGTCGGGATTTCGGCCGGTGTCGTGCTGTCGGTGCTCATTCACCTCTACCGCACGTCGAGGCCGCACACCGCCGTGGTCGGGCGTGTCCCAGGCACCGAGCACTACCGCAACATCTGCCGCCATGCGGTCGAGACTTCACCCGGCATCCTCTCGCTCAGGGTCGACGAAAGCCTCTATTTCGCCAATGCCCGCTTTCTCGAGGACCGCGTCTACGATCTCGTTTCCCGGTCACCGGAGATCAGGCATGTCGTACTGATGTGCCCGGCGGTGAACCACATCGACATGAGCGCGCTGGAATCTTTGGAAGCCATCAACCGGCGGCTGGCCGACATGGAGGTCACGCTGCATCTTTCGGAGGTCAAGGGCCCGGTGATGGACCGCCTCGAACGCACCGACTTCCTCGATCACATGAGCGGCGAGGTCTTCCTGTCACAGCACCAGGCGATCTCGCGTCTCGCCAAACCCGGAAGCGGCCAAACCGCGCCGGCTCAATAGAGCCAGCGCAAGAGGAACAGCGAGATCGACGGGAAAAGCACCAGGATTGCGGTGCGGGTCAGGTCCGCTGCCACGAACGGCGCCACGCCGCGATAGGTGTGCGAGATCGGCGTTCCCTGCGCCATCGAGTTGATGACGAACAGGTTCATGCCCACGGGTGGCGTGATCAATCCCACCTCGACCACGATCAGCACCAGGATGCCGAACCAGATCGCGAACTCTTCGGGGCTCAGCCCGTAGTCGAGGGCGGTGACGATCGGGAAGAAGATCGGGATCGTCAAGAGGATCATCGACAGGGAATCCATCACGCAGCCGAGGACCAGGTAGAGCGCCAGGATGCCGATCAGCACGATCCACGGGTTGAACCCCTGGCCGGAGATGTAGGCAGCAATTTCTTGCGGCACCTGCGACAGCGCCAGGAAGCCGTTGTAGATCGAGGCGCCGAAGACGATGAAGAAGATCATCGCCGTGGCGGTCGCCGTCGCCAGCACCGAATCGATGAAGGTCTTGCGGGTCAGCCCGCCATTGACCAGCGCAATCAGCCCGGTGCCGGCCGCGCCGATCGCGGCGCCCTCGGTCGGCGTGAACCAGCCGAAATAGATGCCGCCGACAACCGTCAGAAAAACCAGCAGCACCGGCCAGACGTCGAGCAGCGCGCGAAAACGCTCCGCATAGGGCACGCGCGGGCTGGCGCCCGCCGAATCCGGAAACACCCGCACATAGATCGAAACCGCGATCATGTAGCCGATGGCCGCCAGCACGCCCGGCACGAAGGCCGACAGGAACAGCTTGGCGATGTTCTGCTCGGCGAGGATCGCATAGATGACCAGCACGATCGACGGCGGAATGAGGATGCCGAGCGTTCCGCCGGCGGCCAGCGTGCCGGTCGCCAGCGCACCCGAATAGCCGTAGCGCCTGAGTTCGGGCAGTGCGACCTGGGCCATCGTCGCCGCCGTCGCCAGCGACGAGCCGCAGATGGCGCCGAAACCGGCGCAGGCGCCGATCGCCGCCATCGCCACGCCGCCCTTGCGGTGGCCAAGCCAGGTCTCGGCCGCCTTGAACAGCGCCCGCGACATGCCGCCGAGGCCGGCAAACTGGCCCATCAGCAGGAACAGCGGAATGATCGACAGCGAATGGTTGGAAAAGGTCGAATAGGTCTCGAGCTTCAGCTTGCCGAGCATCGGCTTCCAGGTGCCGGTGACGAGATAGGTGCCGACGATGCCGCAGATCAGCATCGACAGCCCGATCGGCAGGCGCAGGAAGATCAGGAGCAAAAGGACCGGAAAGGACCAGACGCCGATTTCGAGATTGCTCAATGCCCGCCCCCCAGGGTCGGCGCGAGCAGCGTACGGCCTTCACGCACCTCCTTGACCCGAACCACGACCATATAGACCGAAACGATGACAGCGACGACGGCGCCGACCATCGCCACGGCAAAGCCCCACCACACCGGAAACTGCAGGATGAAGGTCGTCTCGCCGTAGCGGATCTTGTCCATCATCCCGTACCAGAGCCGCACCGCCAGCAGGATCAGGATCACCGTCATCAGGATCTCCGACACGAGGTCGATCCAGCGGTTGGTGCTCTCAGGCAGATAGCTGGTGAAGAGATCGACCGTCGCATGGCCGCGATTGAGCTGGCACCACGGCAGGAAGGCGAACACCGCAAAGGCCGTGCCGGCTTCGACGAGTTCGAAGTCGCCCGGCACCGGCGCAAGGCCGAACGGCACCAGCGAGCGCCCGGTGATGCTGACCACCGTGAGCACGGTGATCGCGGCCAGCACAATGCCTCCGATGATCGCAAGGAACCGCGCGAGAGCGTTAATGAACACCGAGAGCGTTCTCATCGTCCTCCCCGAGCCCGCGGCCTGCCGACCGCGCCCCTCGGCCTGAACGGCCGGAATTTTTGCTATGCCCTATAACAATTGCGTCGGGCCGGCAAGCCTAGATGCCACTATACCGTTTGATGCGCAACGATCGAAATGGGAAAGCGGACGGCGGCGGCCGTCCGCCCTGTCCGGTCCGCTCCCGGCGCTCTTGCAAAAAACGGGGCGGACGTATGCCGTCCGCCCCGTTCCGGAAGGCCTTGCGGCCTTACATCTTGCTGTATTTGTCGATCAGCATGCGGGCTTCGTCGATCAGCGCCTGGCCGTCGATGCCCTTGCCTTCCATTTCCTTGATCCAGTTCTCGTAGACCGGCTGCGCGGCCTCCTTCCAGCGGGCCACTTCTTCATCGCCAAGGGTGATGATGTTGTTGCCGCGGTCGACCGCGATCTGCTTGCTCGGGCCGTCAGCCGAAGCCTGGGTGCGGCCGGCGAAAGCCGAGAATTCCTGGCCCGAATGGTCGTCGATGACCTTCTTCAGGTCGTCGGGCAGGCTCTCGTAGCGCTCCTTGTTCATCGCCAGCACGAAGGCGGTGGTGTAGAGCGCGTGGTCGCCGCCGAATTCGGTGTGGTTCTCGACCAGCTCCGGCACCTTCAGCGCCGCGGTGACCTCCCACGGAATGACGCAGCCGTCGATGACGCCCTTGGAAAGTGCTTCCGTGACCGCCGGAACCGGCATGCCCACGGCGGTGGCGCCGAGTTCGCCGAGAAGGCCGGTGATGATGCGGGTCGGGGCGCGCAGCTTGAGGCCGTTCATGTCGCCAAGGCCGTTGACAGGCGTCTTGGAATGAATCATGCCCGGGCCGTGCACCCAGGTGCCGATGATGTGGACATCCTTGAAGTCGGTGTCCTTCATCTCCTTCTCGAACAGATCCCAATAGGCGCGCGAGGTCGCGTCCGCATTGGTCATCATGAACGGAAGCTCGAACACCTCCACGCGCGGGAAGCGGCCCGGCGTATAGCCGACCACGGTCCAGATGATGTCGACGGTGCCGTCGATCGCCTGGTCCATGAGCTGCGGCGGCGTGCCGCCGAGCTGCATCGAGGGATAATGCTCGACCTTGATGCGCCCGCCCGACGCCTCTTCGACGTCCTTGGCCCACACGTCGAGAACCAGCTTCGGCACATTGGCCTGCGCCGGCAGGAACTGGTGCATCTTCAGCGTGACTTCCTGGGCGAGGCCTGCAACGCTTCCGGACAGGAATGTCGTCGCCGCGACCGCGCCGGCAAGCGCCAGCGTTTTCAGGGATTTCATGTTCATTCGGTTCCTCCCGTTGGATCTTCAACCCGGTTCCAGGTGATTATCGATCACGACCGGTCTCCGGTCGAGCCTATCCTTAGCGGAAAACGCGTAACAATAAAGCAGGGATTCCCGATTTTATCGTAACATTATTCTGCTGCAGCGCCGGTGCGCGCGTCATGCGCGGCCTGATGCCGTCTGCCGGACTGGCAGGCCACCGGCTTCCTTGAGCGACTCCAGCACGATCGCCGTCTTCACGTGCTGCACCGATTCGTGCGGCAACAGCACGCCGTTGACGAATTCCGACAGCGACCGCAGGTCGGGTGTCACCACCTTCAGGATGTAGTCCATCTCGCCGGTCAGCGCATGCGCCTCCTGCACCTCCGGCAGCCGCGACAGGAGCTCGGCGAAGTGCCGGGCATTGTCGCGATTGTGGGTGGCCAGCGTCACCGAGATGATGTTGACCAGCGTGTATCCCAGCTTCTCACGGTCGAGCACGGCGCGGTAGCCACGGATATAACCGTCCTCCTCGAGCCGCTGGCGCCGCCGCGAACATTGCGACGGCGACAGGTTGACCCGTTCGGCAAGGTCGTTGTTGGTCAGGCGCGCGTCATCCTGAAGATGAGCCAGTATCTTGCGGTCGAATTGATCAAGCTGCGTCATGGAGACGAATTTCCGTGGATATGTGCACGATCTGTGCGCAACATGACCATTGGACACCACAGATTGCAAGCCTCGTGCGGGCGTTTCGCGCTAGAATCCGGCCAATCGAACATATGTGCCAGCAGCGCCACAGGAGGATGACATGGGCCCCTTCCCGCACGATGCCCCGCCGCCGAAGATCTCGCCGGAAAATCCCGCCGGAACCGACGGCTTCGAGTTTGTCGAATTCGCCCATCCCGAGCCCGAAAAACTCGGCGAACTGTTCACGCGCATGGGCTATGTCGCCGTCGCCAGGCACAAGTCGAAGGCAATCACCGTGTGGCGCCAGGGCGACATCAACTATGTCGTCAATGCCGAGCCCGGCTCGCACGCCATGGAATTCGTCGGCAAGCACGGCCCCTGCGCCCCGTCCATGGCCTGGCGCGTGGTCGACGCCAGACATGCCTTCGAGCATGCCGTGAAGATGGGGGCCACGCCTTATGAGGGCGGCGGCAAGACGCTCGACGTGCCGGCCATCGTCGGCATCGGCGGCTCGCTGCTCTATTTCGTCGACAAGTACGGCGACAAGGGCTCGGCCTATGCGGACGAATTCGACTGGATCGGCGAAACCGACCCGAAGCCGGAAGGCGTCGGCTTCTATTACCTCGACCACCTCACTCACAACGTCTATCGCGGCAACATGGACAAGTGGTGGGCGTTCTACCGCGAGCTTTTCGGCTTCCAGCAGATCCACTTCTTCGACATCGACGGCCGCATCACCGGCCTGATGAGCCGCGCCATCACCTCGCCCTGCGGGAAGATCCGGATTCCGCTCAACGAATCCAAGGACGACACCAGCCAGATCGAGGAATATCTGAAGAAGTATCGCGGCGAAGGCATCCAGCACATCGCCGTCGGCACCGACGGCATCTACGACGCCACCGACAGGCTGGCGGCCAATGGTCTGAAATTCATGCCCGGCCCGCCCGAGACCTACTACGAGATGTCGTATGACCGCGTGAACGGCCACGACGAACCGATCGAGCGCATGAAGGAGCACGGCATTCTGATCGACGGCGAAGGCGTGCTGAACGGCGGCATGACCAAGATCCTGCTGCAGATATTCTCCAAGACCGTGATCGGCCCAATCTTCTTCGAATTCATCCAGAGGAAGGGCGACGAAGGCTTCGGCGAGGGCAATTTCCGCGCCCTGTTCGAATCGATCGAGGAAGACCAGATCCGCCGCGGCGTGATCAAAACCGAGGCCGCCGAGTAGCAGCCCTCAACGCGAAACGGCGGAAAAAGCGGCGGGCCTCCGCCGCTTTTTCGTTTGGCGATTCGTAGGCCGCCTACCGGCCTAGGGGCTGCCGGTCATCGCCAGCCATGCCGCCATCAGCACGAAGCCTGCCGCGACCAGCGCCAGGAGGATCAGCATGCGCCGGCGCATCGCCTGGGTCTCGGCGTCGCGCGCCACCTTGTAGTTGGCGACGGTAAGCGGCATCGCCGCATAGCGCGGCAGCCCGGTGCGGTTCTTCAGGCCCTCTGAGCGTTCCTCGATCCGGTAGGAAAGCCGGATCGCCTGGATGAAGAGCGCCAGCATGACCACGGCCCAGAGGCCGGTCGCCACGAAAAACCCGTCGTTCATGCAATCGCCGTTTCCCGGTTTGAGCCCCGGCGCAGGATAGCGCGGCCGCGGCGCCATGCAATCGCGACGCCACGGCCCCCGTCGTCAGCGCTCGTATTTCTCCACCACCTGCTCGATGGCGCCGAAGATCGAATGGCCGCTCCGGTCCTTCATCTCGATGCGCACCGTGTCGCCGAAACCCATGAACGGCGTCAAGGCCTTGCCGCCTTCGATGGTCTCGATCATGCGGATTTCGGCGATGCAGGAATAGCCGACGCCGCCTTCGGCGACCGGCTTGCCCGGCCCGCCGTCGAGCTTGTTGGAGACCGTGCCCGAGCCGATGATGGCGCCGGCCGAGAGCGGCCTTGTCTTGGCCGCATGCGCGATCAGCGTCGGGAAATCGAAGGTCATGTCGAGACCCGCCTCGGCGCGGCCGAACGGCTTGCCGTTGAGGTCGACACACAGGGGCAGCGAGACCTTGCCGCCATCCCATGCCTCGCCGAGTTCGTCCGGCGTCACCGCGACCGGCGAGAAGGCCGAGGACGGCTTTGACTGGAAGAAGCCGAAACCCTTGCCGAGTTCGGCCGGGATCAGACCGCGCAGCGAAACGTCGTTGACGAGCATGACCAGCCGGATCGCGTCCCGCGCCTCGTCCGCGCTCGCGCCCATCGGCACGTCGTCGACGATGACGGCGACCTCGCCCTCCATGTCGATGCCATAAGCCTCGTCGGCCATCAGGATCGGATCACGCGGCGCCAGGAACGCGTCCGAGCCGCCCTGATACATCAGCGGATCGGTCCAGAAGCTTTGCGGCATCTCGGCATTGCGCGCCTTGCGTACCAGTTCGACGTGATTGACATAGGCCGAGCCGTCGGCCCACTGATAGGCGCGCGGCAGCGGCGAATGGGCGTCATGCTCGTGGAAGCGTTCGGAAGGCACGGAGCCGTGCTCCAGCCCCTCGCCCAGTGCCTCCAGATGCGGCGCCATCCGTTTCCAGTCGTCGAGTGCCGCCTGCATCGTCGGCACCAGGAAGGAGGCGTCGGTGCAACGCGTCAGGTCGCGCGACACGACCACCAGCCTGCCGTCGCGCGTACCGTTCTTCAGTGTCGCCAGTTTCAAGATTGCCACTCCTCTGCCGGGCGCTGTCGGTCTGCCGCGGCCGCATTTGACCGCCGGAAAAATTTGTTGCACCCGTAACGATCGAAAGTGCAACTATCAACGGTCTTGCCCATGACCTCTCCCCGCCATGAGACCATGGAAGCCGCGGCGCTGGAACTGGAAAACTTCCTGCCCTATCGGCTCAACCGGCTCGCCGACGCGGTCAGCCGCGACTTTGCCCGCATCTACAAGGATCGTCACGGCCTGACCCGTCCCGAATGGCGGCTGCTTGCGACCCTCGGCCAGTATGGCGCCATGACCGCGACCGAGATCGGCGCGCATTCCTCCATGCACAAGACCAAGGTATCGCGCGCCGTCGCCGCGCTCGAAAAGCGCCTGTGGCTGGCCCGGGCGACCGACGACGCCGACCGGCGCGTGGAAAACCTGACGCTCACCCGTGCCGGCCAGCGCGTCTATCGCGAACTCGTGCCGTTCGCCCGCGCGTTCGAGGCGGCCATGCTGGCCGCCTTGCGTGAAAGTGAACGCAAGGCTCTGCTGACCGGGCTCGACGCGCTGGAGCGCGGGTTCGCGCGATGACTGACGGCCGCCACCCGAAGCCGGCACGGCTGAGCGACCTACTGGCATTGCCGGCGGTCCACGCCGCGCCATTGCCGCGATGGCTCGAGGCGGCCGCCTCCTTCGGCATCAGCGCCGACGACCCGATGGTCGTCCGGCGGCAGCGCTTCACCAACATTTTTGCCTGGGCTTCGGCCGCCAACGTGGCCGCACATGTCGCCGCGTTCTGCGCATACGACCTCTTCGGCCTGTTTCCTCTCGTTCTTGCCGACGTCGTCTTTCTGGCGGGCCTTCTGGCGGTCCCGTTTCTCCACCGCGCCGGCGATTTCGTCGCCGCGCATGTCCTTGCCGGAATCAGCACCGCGGCGATCCTCTTCACGCTCGTCATGCTCGGCCGCGACAGCCAGATCTACGTCTACTTCGCCCTTGCCGGCATCATCTTGTTCACCTTCGGCATCGGTAATCCGCGCGCCTATGCGCCGTGGTTCATGGTGGCGCTGGCCAGCCTCCTTGCGGCGCTGCCGCTGGTCAGCGATGACGGCATGCTGGCGGCCGGCGACGATGGTCTGCGGCGGTTGGTCTCTTCTCACGCCATGGTCAATGTCGCGGTGGTCAACGCGCTGGTCATCTATTTCGTGCTTTCGAGCCTGCGCCGCACCGAAATCGCCCTGCAAGACCAGCATGCGCGAGCTTCGATGCTTGTTGCCGCCGTGCTGCCGGCCAGCGTGGTGGAGCGGCTGAGCCACGATCCGGGCCGCCGCGTCGCCGACCGCATCGACGGGCTGAGTGTGCTTTTCGCCGACCTCGCCGGCTTCACCGCGGCCGCACGCAACCTGCCGCCTGAAGACATCGTCGACCATCTCGACGGATTAGTGCGTGCCTTCGACCGCCTATGCGAACAGGCAGGCGCGGAAAAGATCAAGACCATCGGCGACAGCTACATGGCCGTCGGCGGGCTCAATGGTGACGACCGCGGCGGTGCGCTGGCGATCGGGCGGCTGGCGCTGGCGATGCGGGACGCGCCGGAGGTGCGGCGGCCGCTCGGCGAAACGCCGCTCGCCCTTCGCATCGGCATCCATTCCGGCAGCGCCACGGCCGGCATCATCGGCGAGACCCGCTTCACCTACGATGTTTGGGGTGATGCCGTGAACGTCGCCGCGCGCATGGAATCGCACGGCCTGCCGGGTTCCATCCAGGTCAGCGAGGCATTCCGCCTTATGGCGGGCGACACCTTCTTTTTCGAGGCAAGGGGCGCAATCGAAGTTCGCGGCGTAGGACCGATGTCCACTTTCCTGCTTGCCGGCGAAAGGCCGGCCACCGATGGCGAAATCGCTTCGCGAGAGCAGTCGACCTGAGCGTCGTCGATCCATTGACACCACGTCTTTGCGCGGCCGTCCGCTCACCAGTCCATCACCACCTTGCCGGAACTGCCGCTGCGCATGGCGTCGAAGCCGGCCTGGAAGTCGTCGATGCCGATCCTGTGCGTGATCAGGCCGGAAACGTCGAGCGGTCCCTGCACCAGCGCGATCATCTTGTACCAGGTCTCGAACATCTCGCGGCCGTAGATGCCCTTCAGCGTCAGCATCTTGAAGATGACCTTGTTCCAGTCGATCGAGAAGCCGGTCGGCGCGATGCCGAGAATGGCGATCTTGCCGCCATTGTTCATGACGTCGATCATGTCGCGGAAGGCGCCGGCCGAGCCCGACATTTCCAGCCCGACATCGAAACCCTCCTTCATGTGTTCCTCGCGCATGACGTCGGAAAGCTTCTCGTTGGCCGCGTCGACCACGTGATGGATGCCCATCTTGCGGGCAAGGTCGAGCCGCACGGGATTGATGTCGGTGATCACCACCTTGCGCGCGCCGACCGCCTGCGCCACCAGCGCGCCCATGATGCCGATCGGCCCGGCGCCGGTGACCAGCACGTCCTCGCCGACGAGGTCGAAGGAAAGCGCGGTGTGAACGGCGTTCCCGAGCGGATCGAAGATCGCCGCGATCTCGTCGGGCACGTCGTCGGGAATGGCGACGACATTGTGCTGCGGCAGGCACACATATTCGGCGAAGCTGCCCGGCCGGTTGACGCCGACGCCGAGCGTGTTGCGGCAGAGATGACCGCGGCCCGCCCGGCAGTTGCGGCAATGGCCGCACACGATATGGCCCTCGCCCGAGACGCGCTGGCCGATGCGGTATTCCGTGACCGCGGAACCCGTATCGGCGACCTCGCCGACGAATTCATGGCCGGTCACCATCGGCACCGGCACGGTCTTTTGCGCCCATTCGTCCCAATTGTAGATGTGGACGTCAGTGCCGCAGATCGCGGACTTCCTCACCCGCACCAGCACGTCGTTGGGCCCGACCTCGGGCACCGGGACGTTCTCCATCCAGATGCCGGGCTCCGCCTTCGCCTTCACCAGCGCGCGCATCATGTTGGACACTTCGATGTCTCCGAAAGATAGGGACGGCCAAACACCATCTCGATCGTCACCCGATCACCCCCAGTTCCCTCCCCACCTCGCCGAACGCGGCTACCGCGCGGTCGATGTCCTCGGCCGAATGCGCCGCCGACATCTGCGTGCGAATGCGCGCCTGCCCTTTCGGCACCACCGGGAACGAAAAGCCGATCACATAGATGCCGCGTTCCAGCATCATCTCGGCCATCTTGCCGGCAAGCGCCGCGTCGCCGATCATCACCGGGATGATCGGGTGGCCGGCGCCGGCGAGCGAAAAGCCGAGCTTGGTCATCGACGACCGGAAGCGCGCCGCGTTGTCATAGAGCTTTTTCCTGAGTTCGCCGCCCGCCTCGATCAGGTCGAGCACCTCGAGCGAGGCCCCGGCGATCGCCGGCATCAGCGTGTTGGAAAACAGATAGGGCCGCGAACGCTGGCGTAGCCAGTCGACCACCTCCGCCCTGCCCGCCGTGTAGCCGCCGGACGCGCCGCCGAGCGCCTTGCCGAGCGTGCCGGTAACGATGTCGATCCGGCCCTCGACACCGCAATGCTCCGGCGTGCCGCGGCCGTTTTCGCCGACGAAACCGACGGCATGGCTGTCGTCGACCATCACCATCGCACCGTATTTCTCGGCCAGATCGCAGATGCCGCCAAGGTTGGCGATGATGCCGTCCATGGAAAAGACGCCGTCGGTGGCGATCAGCTTGAAGCGGCAGCCTTCGGCCTCCTTCAGCCTTTCCTCGAGATCGGCCATGTCGTTGTTGGCGTAGCGCAGGCGTTTCGCCTTCGACAGCCGCACCCCGTCGATGATCGAGGCGTGGTTGAGGGCGTCGGAGATGATCGCATCCTCTTCCGAAAGCAGAGTCTCGAACAGGCCGGCATTGGCGTCGAAGCAGGAGGAATAGAGGATCGTGTCCTCGAAGCCGAGAAAGGCCGAGATGCGGGCCTCCAGCTGTTTGTGCTCCTCCTGCGTGCCGCAGATGAAACGCACGGAGGCCATGCCGTAGCCATAGCGGTCGAGTGCCGCCTTGGCCGCCGCGCGCACGCGCTGATTGTCGGCCAACCCGAGATAGTTGTTGGCGCAGAAATTGAGCACGTCGGCGCCGCCGGCCTCGATATGGGCCGACTGCGTGGAGGTGATGACACGCTCCGACTTGTAGAGCCCGGACCGCCGCAGTTCGGCGAGTTCGCCCTCCAGATGGGTCAGGAATGCCTTCGTCATCGCTTACCTCCAGCCGGATTTGTGGCCCATTCGGCCTGCGCAGACAATCGCCCAGGCGACACCCGCCGCCGTATTCCTCGCCAAGGGCGGCGGGCACGTCGCGAAAGCAAATGTTAGGAGTGCCGCGCTAGGCTCTCGCGATTGATGGGCAGGAGCAAATTGCCGTGAGCGACGCATCGGCCGACAGGAATGAAAAGGATGTCATTCTGTCGATGCGGATGGACGCGATGCTCAACTCCTCGCCCGCGTCGTTTCTCAGCATCGTCGGCGCGCTGATCGCGCTTTACGTCTACTGGTCGCCGTCAACCGCGACGGTTCTGCTGTTCTGGCTGGGCTGCATCGTGGCGGTCGCCGTCACCAACCTTGTCTCGACGGTCCTTTACGCACGCAGGATTCCTCAAAGCTGGAACGCCCGCTCCTGGGCGCGCTTCGTCTGCCTCATGCATCTTTTGTCCGGCCTCAGCTGGGGTGTCGGCGGCGGCTGGATGCTGAGCTTCGCCAATGAGCACCAGGCTTTGGTCACCGTTACGATCGGTCTTGCCGCCGTCACCGTTTCGATCCCTTCGGTGGTGCACCTGCGCGCCTACAATCTGTTCCATCTGCCGATCTTCTGGCCCTATGCGGTCGGCGCCGCGTTGAGCACGCTGCAGTTCAAATGGCCGATTGCCATCGGTTTCTTCCTGCTCGGTGCCTTCGCCGTCGTCATCGGCCGCGTGCTTGGCGATCAGCTGACCAACGCGCTGCGGCTGTCGATCGAGAACCGGCGGCTGGCGGAGCGCCTCGAGGAGCGCAGCGCCGAACTCGAAGCCGCCAATCGCGAACTCGAGATCGAGAGCCATACCGACCCGCTCACCGGTCTTGCCAACCGCCGGCGGTTGATGTCGTTCGCCCGCGCCGTTCGCGGCCGCTGCGCGGTCATGATCGTCGATATCGATCATTTCAAATCCTATAATGACAGCTACGGCCACGTCGAAGGCGATGCCTGCCTCGTCACGGTGGCGAGGGCGCTGCTTGGCAGTGTGCGGCCGGACGAGGATATCGTCGCCCGGCTCGGTGGCGAGGAATTCGCTGTGATCCTGACCGACGTGGATGCGCAGCAGGCGCATGAACAGGCCGAGGCGATCCGCGCCGGCGTTCAGGCGCTGCCGGTCGCTGGAACGAACGGCGTCAGGCGCAAGGTCACCGTCAGCATCGGCCTTTCAACGCGCGATGCCGATCAGCAAAAGACGCTTGCCACCCTGATGGAGGAAGCCGACGCCGCCGTCTACCGGGCAAAGGCGGACGGGCGCAACGTGGTCTGCATCGGCAAATCCTCCGCGGCTCGGCACGTCGCCTGAATGGCGCGGCCGACAGGGCATTCCCCGGCGCAAATCATTTTCGCAAGCCTCAGAAAAACGCCTGCAATCCCGTCTGCGCGCGGCCGAGGATCAGCGCGTGCACGTCGTGCGCGCCCTCATAGGTGTTGACCGTCTCCAGGTTCTGCGCGTGGCGCATGACGTGGAACTCGATCTGGATGCCGTTGCCGCCATGCATGTCGCGGGCCTGGCGGGCGATGTCGAGCGCCTTGCCGCAATTGTTGCGCTTCACGATCGAGATCATCTCCGGCGCCATCTTGCCCTCGTCCATCAGCCGCCCGACGCGCAGCGAGCCCTGCAGGCCGAGCGTGATCTCGGTCTGCATGTCGGCGAGCTTCTTCTGATAGAGCTGCATGCCGGCGAGCGGCTTGCCGAACTGCTTGCGGTCGAGCCCGTATTGACGGGCACGGAACCAGCAATCCTCGGCCGCGCCCATGGCGCCCCAGGAGATGCCGTAGCGGGCCCGGTTGAGGCAGCCGAACGGGCCCTTGAGCCCCGACACGTTGGGCAGCAGCGCGTCCTCGCCGACCTCGACATTGTCCATCACCACCTCGCCGGTGATCGAGGCGCGCAGCGAAAGCTTGCCGCCGATCTTGGGCGCGGAAAGCCCCTTCATGCCCTTCTCGAGCACGAAGCCGCGTATCTGGTTGTCATGCGCAGCCGACTTCGCCCACACCACGAACACGTCGGCGATCGGCGCGTTGGAGATCCACATCTTGGAGCCGGAGATCCGGTAGCCGCCATCGGTCTTTTCGGCCCTGGTCTTCATGCCGCCGGGATCGGAACCGGCATCGGGCTCGGTCAGGCCGAAACAGCCGATGAACTCGCCCGAGGCGAGCTTGGGTAGGTATTTCTTGCGCTGTTCGGCGGAGCCGTAGGCGTGGATCGGATACATGACCAGCGACGACTGCACGCTCATCATCGAGCGATAGCCCGAATCGACACGCTCGATCTCGCGCGCCACCAGCCCGTAGGTGACGTAGTTGGCGCCGAGCCCGCCATATTCCTCCGGAATGGTGACGCCGAGCAGGCCCGCCTCACCCATCTCGCGGAACAGCTCCGGATCGGTCTTTTCCTCCATATAGGCGTCCTGGACGCGCGGCATCAGCCTGTCGGCGGCAAAGCTCGCCGCCGCGTCGCGCATCATGCGTTCGTCTTCTGACAGCTGGTCCTCGATCAGGAACGGGTCGTTCCAGACGAAGCTCGCCGGCTTTTGTGCGGAAATGTTCATGGGACCTCCCAACGATGCGCGATCTTGGCGGACGACCGCCATTGGCCCCATCCTAGACCGCAACGGCGCTTCGCGCTAACAACAATTCCCGCGAAGTTTATGCGTTTTTGCGATCAATGGGATCAAACAGCCGTCATGCGCCGCGCCTACATCCCAACCGTAGCCGAACTCCAGGCGTTTCGCGCCTGCGTGCGTTACGGCACGACAATTCGCGCCGCCGATGATCTAGGCCTGACACAGAGTTCGGTGAGCCGCTCGCTCGGCATGCTGGAAGACCGGCTCGGCGTCAACCTGTTCCACCGCGTACGCCAGCGCCTGGTGCTTTCCGACGCCGGCCGGCGTTTCCTGCGCGACGCCGAGGCCGTGCTCGACCACCTGCACGAGGCCTCGGTGCGGGTGATGGCCTTCGGCGGCCAGTCCGACGTCATCAGCCTGGCGGTGCTGCCGACCTTCGCCGACCGCTGGCTGGTGCCGCGGCTTGGCCGTTTCCTGGAGCGCGCGCCGCAGGTCACCATCGACATCACCGTCAGGCTCGACCCGGTTGATCTGCACGCCGAACCCTTCGACGCGGTGATCCAGCGCGGCCCGGCCGAAGCCGACACATCCGGCATCGTGCCGCTGTTCGGCGAGGAACTGATCGTGGTCGCGGCACCCGCACTGCTTGCCGGCAGGGAATTTCTCGACGATGCCGAACTGGCCGGCCTGCCGCTGCTGCAGCAATCGACGCGGCCGACATTGTGGCTGGAGTGGTTCCAGGCCGCCGGCATCGATCCGCGCACCACCTTGCGCGGCCATCGCTTCGAGCAGTTCTCGATGCTGATCGAGGCCGCCGCCGCGGGGCTCGGCGTGGCGCTGGTGCCAAGGCTGCTGGTCGGCCGCGAACTCGCCGCCGGCCGGCTCGCCAACGCCTCGCGCAACACGATCGCCGGCGAGCACCCCTACCGACTCGTCCACCGGCCGGGCGCCGAGGAGCAGGCCGGCCTGCGGGAGTTCCTGGCGTGGGTGGTCGAAGAGGCCGCTGCCGAAGGCGCTACAGCCTGATCGCGTAGCGGATGCCGTCATAGATGGCGGCGTGGATGTTGCGTGAGGCGACCGCGTCGCCGATGCGAAAAAGCACGAACGCGCCGTCGGCATTGGACGACGGGAAGATGTCGCCACCCGAAACCAGCGCCTCGTAGTCGACCGCGCCTTGATTGGACGAAAGCGGCTTGAGCGCGAAATAGAGCTCGTCGAGCGGCGTCGTGCCATGTTCGGCCACCACCTGGTCGACCAGCCGTTCCTCGCGGAAGCCGGAGGCAAAATCCGAGCCGAGCGTGGCGGCGAGCCGGTTGCCTTCGCGGCGCACTCCAAGAAGGCGCGTATTGATCGTCACCCGCACGCCGTTTTCATGGAATGAGCGCATATAGGGCACATGGTTCATGCCGCCCATTTCCGGCGCGAAGAAGCGCTCCGGAGACACGAATTCGACCGACGCGCCGGAGGTGGCGGCGACTTCGGCCGCGCTCATCGCCTGGTGGCCGCCATTGTCGTCATAGAACAGGATGGAGCCGCCGGGCTTCACCGAACCGGAAAGGATGTCCCAGCTCGTGGTGACAAGATCGTCCCCTTCGGCGAGCGGCGGCGGCTGCGGCAGCCCCCCGGTGGCGATCACCACCATTTCGGGGGCGAGCGCCCTGAGATCGTCCGGCTCGGCCCAGCAATCGTAGCGGATTTCGACGCCGAGCCGCTCGAGTTCGGCCAGCCGCCAGTCGACGATGCCGATCAGTTCCTTGCGTCGGGGGTTCTGTGCGGCCAGCCGCACCTGGCCGCCGGCCTGCGACGCCGCCTCCAGCACCGTCACCTGGTGGCCGCGCTCGGCCGCAACGCGCGCCGCCTCCAGCCCGGCCGGCCCGGCGCCGACCACCACGACGCGGCGCAAGGGCCCGTTGCTGCGCGCGATCACATGCGGGATCGTCGCCTCGCGGCCGGTGGCGGCGTTGTGGATGCACAACGCCTCGCCGCCCTCGTAGATGCGGTCGAGACAGTAGGTGGCGCCGACGCAGGGGCGGATGCGATCCTCCTCGCCGGCCATCACCTTCCTGACGATATGAGGGTCGGCCATGTGCGGCCGGGTCATGCCGACCATGTCGAGCTTGCCCGCGGCGATCGCGTGGCGCGCGGTGGCGACATCGGCAATGCGCGCGGCGTGAAACACCGGGAACTTCGTCACCGCCTTGACCTCGCCGGCGAAGTCGAGATGCGGCGCGGACCGCATGCCGGTGATCGGGATCACCTCCGTGAGTGCGGCGTCGGTCTCGATATGGCCACGGATGATGTTGAGGAAATCGACCTTGCCGCAGGCCGCGAAGCGGCGCGCGATCTCGACGCCGTCCTCGCGCGCAAGCCCTCTCTCCCAGTCCTCGTCGGCGACCATGCGGATGCCGACGACGAAATCCGGGCCGACCGCGGCGCGCACCGCGTCGATGACGCGGAAGGAAAAGCGCAGCCGGTTGTCGAGGCTGCCGGCGAACTCGTCCTCGCGCCGGTTGGTGGCCGGCGACCAGAACGAATCCATCAGGTGCCCGTAGGCCTCGAACTCGATGCCGTCGAGGCCGGCGGCCTGCATCCTTTGCGCCGCCGCCGCATAGTCGGCGACGATGCGCTCGATGTCCCAGTCCTCGGCCTCTTTCGGGAACGAGCGGTGCGCCGGCTCGCGCACCGGCGAGGCAGAGAGCACCGGCAGCCAGTCGGCCGTGTTCCAGCCGGTGCGGCGGCCGAGATGCGTGAGCTGGATCATCACCTTGCAGTCATGCGCATGGCAGGCATCTGTGAGTTCGGCCAGCCATGGCACGATCTCGTCGCGGTAGGCCTGCAGATTGCCGAACGCCGCCGGGCTGTCGCGCGAGACCAGCGCCGAGCCGGCGGTCATGGTCAGCGCCATGCCGCCTTTTGCCTTTTCGGCGTGATAGAGCCGGTAGCGCTCCTTCGGCAGCCCGTCGTCAGAATAGGCCGGCTCATGCGCGGTCGACATGACGCGGTTCTTGAGCGTCAGGTGCTTGAGCCGGTAGGGCTGGAGCAGCGGGTCGTTGGCGATGGATGTCATGGTTGGCTAGCTGGGTGTGGCTGGCATTGAGCGGGGATCGCGCGCACCGTGCATGATGCGCATGATGACGACCTGTGTACCGACTACCTCGAAGAACACGAGATAGGGATAGCGGCCCGGATTCACGCAGCGCAGCGAAGGATCATCCGTCTGACGGCCCACAGCGGGATAGTTCGCGAGGAGCGTGCGAACGTTTCGAAACCGTTCGCGAAACCCGCGCGCGGCGGACGGCGACTCGGTCGCGAGCAGCTTGAGGATTTCGGCCAAATCCGCGAGGGCGGCAGGCGAAAGGCTCGTTTTCATGAAGCATAAGTCTTGAAGAGCGCCTCTATCTCCTCCTCGCTCGCGAATTCGCCGCGCGCAACCTGCCGGCGGGCAACCTCTATCGCCGCTCGTTCAGCCTCCGAGAGAACATAGACATCGTCGTCCGACCGACCGGACATGATATTTATGATTGCACGGGCGAGCTCATCCTGCTTCTCGGGCGGCAAGCGCTTGGCTTCTTCAAAAACCTGTTCGAGCAGTTTCGTCATGTCCATTCCATACCATCATGCTCCATTCCGATCACATCAATTCAAAGGCAGGCGGCGATAGCGGCCGGGGCTGGCCGGGTCGGTGAAATGGTTCATCGGGCCGTTTTCGGCGAAATGCGCCGCCCAGCGCTTCATCGCGCCGTCATCGAGCGCCACGCCCAGCCCCGGACCTTCCGGCACCCTGACGGTGTCGTTTTGCTGGCGGAACGGCCCGTCCTCGATCACGTCGCCCACCTGCCAGCGAAACAGCGACTGCGAGGCTTCCGTGATCCACGGCGTTGCGGCGACGACGTGCAGATAGGCCGCCGTCATGATGCCGAGATCGTTGGAATAGCACCAGAAACCCTTGCCCATCGCCTCGCAGGCGGCGATGAATTTCAGCGTCCGCGACAGCCCGCCAAGCGCCGCGAAATTGCACACGAAGGTATCGGGCGCGCCGAGCGCGACGGCGCGGCGCAAATCCGGCACGTGGGTGGAGAAGGGAATGCGCGAATGCTGGCGCAATGCCGCCATCTCCTCGAAGCTTGCGACCGGGTCCTCGTAATTGCGGATGTTGAACGGCTCGATCTCGCGCAGCACCCAGCGCGCCGTGGTCAGCGACCATTGCATGTTGGAATCGAGCTTGAGCTGGACGCCCGCGCCCAGCGCTTCGCGCAGCATGCGCACCGTGCGGATTTCCAGTTCCGGATCACCGAGGATGAGCTTGCCCTCGAAGATCGAGGAGCCGTGCTCGGCGCGCATCCTCAGGCAATAGTCGACGATCGCCTCCGGGCTCATCTCGCCGCCGGCGCCGTCCTGCTGCGGCCGGAAGGCGAAATATTCGGAGAACGGGATGTCCTTGCGCACCGCCCCGCCGAGGAGCTTGTAGAGCGGCAGCCCGAACGCCTTGCCGCGAATGTCCCACAGCGCCAGTTCGACGGCGCCGAAGGCGACGGAGGCGGCGTTCTCGCCGGTATTGGCGGTGATCTGCCACGGCGGCACGCAGCGCGCCTCGCAATCGGCAAGGTCGAGCGGGTCGGCGCCGATCAGCGCCGGCGCGATCTCCGCCTTGATGACCTCGCCGAAATGCCACCAAGGCGCCTCGCCGAGGCCGACCAGTCCCTCGTCGGTCTCGACCTCCACGATCGATTTCGAGGCGCCGCCGTAAAGTCCGGCCGTCCACCAGAACGGCGCGTCGAAGGGCACGTTGACATGGGTGACGCGGATATCGGTGATCTTCATCGGCATGACCATGCGTTCGACGTCATTGTCGCTGCACCCCGGCAACCATCAGTACCAGGCGTCTTCCATCGCCGCGTCCTTTCGCGCGATGAAGTCCTTCAGCGCCTCGTCCGTCGCAGGGTCGAGGTGCGGAGCCTCGAACTCGGCCAGCTTTTTCTTCCACAGCCGGTTGGCGCGCGTTGCCGCGTCTTCGGCCCCGCCTGCCTCCCATTTCTCGAACGGGTCGTTGTCGGCGATCTCGCTGTCCCAGAACGCGGTCTCGTAGTTGGCGATGGTATGCTGGCAGCCGAAGAAATGGCTGCCCGGCCCGACCTCCCGGAAAGCGTCGAGGGCAAGCTGGTTGTCGTCGACCGCGACCCCGTCGAGATAGGTGGCGAGTGCGCCGCACAGATCGGCGTCCATGACGAACTTTTCGTAGGACATCGACAACAGCCCGTCGAGAAAACCGGCCGAATGCAGGATGAAGTTCGCGCCGCAATGGATCGCCGCCATCATCGACAATGTCGATTCGGTCATCGCCTGCGCGTCGGGCAGCTTCGAGGTGGTGAAATTGCCCGAACATCTGAGCGGCAGGTTCAGCCGCCGCGCCAGTTGCCCGATCACCATCGAGCCGATCGCCGGCTCCGGCGTGCCGAAGGTCGGCGAGCCCGAACGCAGCGACATCGACGACAGGAAATTGCCGAAGATCACCGGCGCGCCCGGCCGCTCGAGCTGGGCGAGCGCACAGCCAGCCATGGTCTCGGCCAGCGACTGGGCGATCGCTCCGGCATTGGTCACCGGCCCCATCGCCCCGCCGAGGATGAAGGGCACGATGACGGTGCCCTGGTTGGCGCGCGCATAGGCCCGCAGCGCCCGCGTCATGGTGCCGTCCCATACCAGCGGCGAATTGACGTTGAGATTGCCGAGGATGACGCAGTTTTCGTCGACGAAGTCGGAGCCGAACAGGATGCGGCACATCTCGATCGAATCCTCGGCCCGCTCTTCCGCCGTGATCGAGCCCATGAACGGGCGGTCGGAATAGCGGATATGGCTGTAGACCATCTCCAGATGGCGCTTGTTGACCGGCAGGTCGACCGGCTCGCAGATCGTGCCGCCGGAATGGTGCAGCCAGGGCGAGGACTGCGCCAGCCGGATGAAATTGCGGAAATCCTCGATGGTGCCGTAACGGCGGCCCTTGTCGAGGTCCATGACGAAGGGCGAGCCGTAGGCGGGCGCGAACACCACCGCGTCGCCGCCGATCCGCACCGATTTTTCCGGGCTGCGTGCATGCTGGACGAATTCGGCCGGCGCGGTCTTGAGGATCTCGCGCAGCATACCCGGCTCGAACTTGACGAGCACGCCGTCGACCCTGGCGCCGGCGCGCCGCCAGTGGTCGAGCGCGGCGGGATCGTCGCGGAACTCGATGCCGATCTCGGCCAGGATGCGGTCGGCGGCGGTCTCGATGCGGACGAGGTTGTCCTCCGACAGGATGTCGTAGGTCGGGATTGCCCGCTTGATGAACGGGCGTCCGGGCCCGCTGGCGCCGTGGCTGCGCTGCTCGCGCCGGGCGCTGCGTCCGCCGCGCTCGCGCCGCTGGCCTGCCGTCGCTGTCTGCGCCACCGCCATCACCTGACCTCCGGAGCAAAAGCCTGGTCGACCCTAACCGCGCCACCGGTCGCTGTGACGCTGGAAAATCTTCATTTCTTGTATAAGCTTGACTTATGCAAAGCCTGCGCCACCTGCTGCCCTCGGCCGGCAATCTGATCGTCTTCGAGGCCGCCGGCCGGCTGGAGAGCTTCACTGCCGCCGGCCGTGAGCTCGGCATGAGCCAGGCCGCCGTCTCCTATGCCATCCGCGGGCTCGAGGAACAGCTCGGCGTGCCGCTGTTCGAGCGCCGCCACCGCAAGGTGCTCCTGACCGAGGCTGGCGCGCGCTTTTTCGCCGACGTGGCGCTCGGCCTGTCGCATATCCGCAAATCGGCCGAAGACCTGCGCCTGGCGGCCACGGGCGGCCATGTGACGCTGTCGGCCTCAACCGCCTTCGCCTCCTTCTGGATGATGCCGCGCCTGCAGCAGTTCCGCGACGAGGTGCCCGGCGTCGACCTGCGCATCCAGACCGCCGAGCGCGACCTCGACATCGTCGCCGAGCGCATTCCGCTCGGCATCCGCGGCGGCGACCCCAGGGACTGGCCGCGCTACGAGGCGTTGCCACTGGCGGAAGAGGAAATCTTCCCGGTCGCAAGCCCCGCCTATGCCGCACGTTTCGGCCTGCCGCGCACCGTGGAGGATCTGCACCAGCACCGGCTCATCCATCTCGAGGAACCCTATCGCGAGGCGGCAAGCTGGTCCGACTGGTTCCGCTCGGCCGGCCACGCCGGCCCGGTGGCCGCCCGCGGGCTGCTGATCAACGACTATGCGCTGGTCATCCAGGCGGTCATGGAAGGCCAGGGCATCGCGCTCGGCTGGCGCCATCTTGCCGAACGGCTCCTGGCCAGCGGACTGCTCACCCGGGTCACCGGCCACGCCATGGCGACCGGCAAATGGTTCCATGTCGTCTGGCAGCGCGACCGCGACCTGTCGCCGAACGCGCTGAAGGTTCGCGACTGGCTGCTTGCGCAGGCCTGATGGTCCGCCGGCATCTGTTTCATACGTAACGGTTTGATAACCCCCGAATGTCAGAATCCGCATTCGGGGTCGGCAACGCTCACGGGTAGCAACGGCCATGGACGGCACACTGGCGCGCAAAGGCGCATCACAGGCGGCGACCGCCGAGAAGCGGCGCTATCGCCGGCGGCCTGTCGCCATCCTGGCGGAAATCCAGTTCTCCCGTGGTATCCGTTCGCTGCGGGAAGCCAAGGCGCTGGTGCGCAACATCTCCGAAGGCGGCATCCAGCTCGACACGCGCGGCATCGCCGACCTGCCGGACTCCTTCTATGTCCGCTTTCCCTTCAGCAACGAGCGCATTGTCTGCTACGTGCTCAACCGCGACCGCCTGCTCATCAACGCCACCTTCGCCCACCCCCTGCCGACCACATTCGTCGACCGCATCGCGAAACTGCCGAGCTACCAGCGCTGAGTTCGCCGCCCGCCGTGTCTGGCGCCCGCGCACCACCTGTGCTTGGCGCCGAATCCGGCTATAAGCGCGGGCATGCCGATCCGCCAGCTTACCGACACCATGGTCAACCAGATCGCCGCCGGCGAGGTGATCGAGCGGCCGGCGAGCGTCGTCAAGGAACTGGTCGAGAACGCGCTCGACGCCGGCGCCACCCGCATCGAGGTCACGACCGCCGGCGGCGGGCTCAACCTGATCCGCGTCATCGACGACGGCAGCGGCATCCCGGCCGACGAACTGCCTCTGGCGATCGCGCGCCACTGCACCTCCAAGCTTGCCGACGATATCCACGACATCCGCTCGCTCGGCTTCCGTGGCGAGGCGCTGCCGTCGATCGGAGCGGTGGCGCGGCTTTCGATTCGCAGCCGCGCCCGCGGCGCCAACGACGGCAGCGAGATCGCGGTCGTAGGCGGCGAAATCTCGCGCCCGCATCCCGCACCCGCCAATCCCGGCACGATGGTCGAGGTGCGCGACCTCTTCTTCGCCACCCCGGCGCGGCTGAAATTCATGAAGGGCGAGCGCGCCGAGACCAGCGCCGTGACCGACGTCGTCAGGCGCATCGCGGTGGCCTTTCCCGCGGTGCGCTTCACCCTGTCCGGCAGCGACCGGACGCGGCTCGACCTGCCCGCCGAGACCGGCGACGCCGAGGGCACGCTGCGGCGGCTGGCGCGGGTGCTGGGCGAGGAGTTCCCGGCCAATGCGCTCGAGGTCGAAGCCGAGCGCGAGGGCGTAAGGCTTGCCGCGCAGGTCTCCATCCCGTCCTTCACGCGCGCCAACGCCCTGCAGCAATATGCCTATGTCAACGGCCGGCCGGTGCGCGACCGCCAGATCGCGATGGCGATCCGCGCCGCCTATCAGGACGTGCTGCCGCGCGACCGCCACGCGGTCGCCGCCCTGTTCCTGACGCTCGACCCGGCACTGGTCGACGTCAACGTCCACCCGGCCAAGGCCGATGTACGCTTCCGCGACCCGGGGCTGGTGCGCGGCCTCATCATCGGCGCCATCCGCCAGGCGCTCGCCGGCGCCGGCATCCGCCCGGCGACAAGCGCCGCGGCGGGCCTCGCCGGTGCCTTCCGGCCCGGCGGCATGCCCGCCTCGCATCCCGGCCCCGCCAACCAGCACCGCTCGCATGACGGGCTGCAGCGCGCCTATGCATCGATGCCCTTCGACCTCGCGCGTTCACCGCAGCGGCCGCTGTCGGGTTTCGGGGAGGACGGGCAGGCCACCTTCAAAACGGCCGCGGCACCCAGCGGCGACGCCGGGGCCGCCCTTGCCGAACCGCCCGCCGAAACCTTGCGCGCGCCGCTCGGCGCGGCCCGGGCGCAGGTCCACGAGAACTACATCGTCGCCCAGACCGAGGACGCGCTGGTCATCGTCGACCAGCATGCGGCACATGAGCGGCTGGTCTACGAGGCGCTGAAGAACGCCCTTCACGCGCGCCCGCTCGCCGCGCAACTGCTTTTGATGCCGGAGATCGTCGACCTTGCCGAAGACGACGCCGACCGCCTCGCCCGCCACGCCGAAACGCTGAAACGTTTCGGCCTCGGGCTTGAACGTTTCGGCCCCGGCGCGGTCGCCGTGCGCGAGACGCCGGCCATGCTTGGCGAGACCGACATTGCCGCGCTGGTGCGCGACCTCGCCGACGAGATCGCCGAAAACGACACCGCCGAGACGCTCCGGGAGCGCCTCGACCAGATCGCCGCCACCATGGCCTGCCACGGCTCGGTGCGTTCCGGCCGCCGGCTCAAGCCCGACGAGATGAATGCGCTTTTGAGGCAGATGGAGGCGACGCCGGGCTCGGCAACCTGCAATCACGGCCGCCCGACCTATATCGAACTCAAGCTCAGCGACATCGAGCGCCTGTTCGGCCGCCGCTGACGGCGCCGCACGCGGGCGCAACCGGCTTGACCCGGCAGCGGAAATATGGCGCTTAGGGCGCACTCATGACGAAGAGGCCGAACGGCGGATGAACCGGTTCGAAGGACCAGGCGCGAAGGAAGCGCGGTTGCGCTATCTGGACGGCGACTTTCAGGTCGCCAGCCCGGGCTCCTTCGTGCGCTGCGCCGTCACCGGCGAAGCGATCCCGCTCGACGAGCTCAAATACTGGAGCGTCGCGCGCCAGGAGGCCTATGCCAGCGCCGCGATCTCGCTCAGCCGCGAGATCGACGTCGACCCCGGACTGCGCAAGCGCGGCTGAGCGTCGCCGGCTTACCCTGCCCGCGACACGCCGTGGCGGCGCACGTCGTACGCCTCGATCGTGTCGGCGATGATACGGTCGGGCACCGAAGCCAGTTCGAACTTCATCTCCACGGCGACGACTTCCAGTCCGGCTACGAAATCGCGCGCCGCCTGCGACCCGGTCGCCAGCCGCACGGCGTCCTTCTCCGTCGTCACCAGTTCGAGCTTCTTCGCCCGCGCGTCGGCGGCCAGTTCGGCCAGGTCGTCCTCCGCAAAGGCGTGGTGGTCGCCGAAGACGCGGCGCTGCGCGACATGGCCGCCGGCCTCCGACACGGTGCGGAAGAATTTCTCCGGATCGCCGATACCGGCAAAGGCGAGGAAGTCGCGTCCGGCGAGCCGCTTCGCCTTCACTGTCCTCAGCGTCGCCGCGTAGACCGGCTTGCCGGCGCGCGAGGCAAGCCGCACCACCGCCGCGGCGCTGTCGCCCTCGCCGACGACCAGCACCGCATCGGCATAGCCCATCTGGCGGTTGAGCGGCGCCCGCATCGGGCCGCCCGGTATCGTGTGGCCGTTGCCCAGCCCGCGCCGCGCGTCGATCACGATCAGCGACAGGTCGGCATGGATGCGCGCGCTCTGGAAGCCGTCATCCATGATCAGGAAATCGCAGCCCTTTTCGAGCAGCAGCCGGGCGCCGTCGGCCCGCCGCGGCGTCACGACGACCGACGCATGACGCGCAAGGAGCAGCGGTTCGTCGCCGACATGGCGGGCACTGTCATGGTCGCGGTCGACGAGATGCGGCTCAGCAGCGATGCCGCCGCCATGGCCGCGCGAGAGGATGCCCGGCTTCAGGCCGGCGCGTCTGGCCGCTCGCGCCATGGCGATCGCCGTCGGCGTCTTGCCCGAGCCGCCAACGGTCAGGTTGCCGACGCAGAGCACCGGCGCTGCAATCTTTTCGCGGCGCGCATGCGCCATGCGGCGGCCGGCGACGACACCGTAGACCCAGGACACCGGCGACAGAACGCGCGCGCGCCAGTCCGGCTCTTCCCACCAGAACGGAGGGGCTTCGCTGGTCACCGTCAGCGCCTCCCGGAACCGTCCTCGAGCCGGGCTTTCACGATCAGCGGCTGGATGTAGGGTTCGAGCGCACGCAGCGTCGCCGCCAGCGCGCCGCGCATCTCGTCGACGGTGGCGCGGCCGGCAGCCATCATCTCGCGGCGCTTGCCCTCATTGTTGAGAAGGAAGTTGACCGCGCCGGCCAGCATCTCGCGGTCATTGACGAGGCGCGCGCCGCCGCGCTCGATCAGCTGGTGGTAGGCCTCGCGGAAATTCTGGACGTTGCGTCCCGACAGCACCGCCGTATCGAGCATGGCGGGCTCGATCGGATTCTGCCCGCCCTCGGCCTCCAGCGAGCGGCCGACAAAGGCGATCTCGGTCAGGCGCAGATAGAGCCCCATGTCGCCGATCGTGTCGCCGAACAGGATGTCGGTCGCCGGCGACACGCGGTCGCCGCGGCTCTGGCGCGCCGTCGTCAGCCCCTTGGCCGAAAACATCGCTTCCAGCGTGTCGGCCCGGTCGGGATGGCGCGGCACGATGATGGTCAGGATGCCGGCGTGGCGTGCCTTCAGGAGCAGGTGAACGTCGGCGGCGATTTCCTCCTCGCCGTCATGGGTGGAGATCGCGGCCCAGGTCGGGCGGCCGGCAACGTCCTTGGCAAGCGCGGCAAGCTTTTCCGGATCAGCCTGCGGCGGGTCGGTGTCGACCTTCAGATTGCCCGAGACGGTCACCGGGCGCGCGCCGAGCGCGGCGAAGCGCGCGCCGTCCTCTTCCGACTGCGCCACCACATGGGCGAGATTTTCCATCAAAGCCTCGGCCAGGTAGGAGCGCTTCTTCCAGGCGGCGAAGGAGCGGTCCGACAGCCGCCCGTTGACCAGCACCTGCGGCACCCGCCGGGCGCCGAGCTCCAGGATGGTCATCGGCCATATCTCGGATTCGGCGATGATGGCGAGGTCCGGCGACCAGTGCGACAGGAAGCGGTTCACCGTCGGCTTCAGGTCGAGCGGCACATATTGGTGGATGACCCTGTCGCCGAAGCGCTCGCGAACGACCCGCGCCGAGGTGACAGTGCCCGTCGTCATGACGACGCCGATGCCGTAGCCGACAATGCGTTCCACCAGCGGGATCACCGCATTGGTTTCACCGACGCTGGCCGCGTGCATCCACACCAGCGGGCCCCTTGGCCGCGCGATGCGGGTGAAGCCGTAGCGTTCGCGCCGCCGGCCCGCCTCCTCCTTGCCCTTGGTCGAGCGCCAGGCGATGTAACCGCCGACCAGCGGATAGACGGCGGCGCCGGCCATCCGGTAGGCCGACAGGATGGTGCGGGCCCAGCGTTCGCTCATGGCCCGTCGACGAGCCTGTAGGCTTCGGCTGTAGCCGCGTTGAGGCCGTCGGTGATCTCGCGGCGCTTGGCCTCCAGTTCCTCGTCGCTGGCATTGGCCGGGACCAGCACCGGGTCGCCGAACACCACTGCCTTGCGCCCGAAGGGCAGGTTGATGGTGGTCTTGTCCCAGCTGCTCTCGATGACCTTGCGGCGGCTCGTTGCCAGCGCCACCGGCACGATCGGCCGGCCGGAAATGCGGCCAAGCATGACGATGCCGAGGCCGGCCTCGCGCGGGGTGCCGTGGGGAATGTCGGCAATCATGGCCACGGCTTTCTCATCGTCGAGCGCCTTTTTGAGGGCAAGCAGCGCCCTGATGCCGCCTTTTTCGAGCGTCCGGGCGCGGTCGCGCCCGCCCGAACCGCGCACGACGGCAAAACCGAAGCGTTCCGCCACCCGCGCGTTGAGTTCGGCGTCCTTGCTGCGCGAAAACAGCGCCGCCATTTCCACGCCCTTCGGTTTCATGCAGGGCGCCAGGATGTGCTGGCCATGCCAGAAGGCGGCAATTCCCGGGGCATGCGCGTCGAACGCCCGCTGCGCGTCCTGCGAGCCCCTGGCGGTGCGGTTGGTCAGGTAGATGAAGCGCAGCGCCAGCGAGATCGCGCCGACAAGGGCACCGTTCACGAGATCGGACTGTGCGAGCCGGACCCGCATCTTCCGCCACAAGGACTTCCTCATCGTCGACCATCGCCCGCGGCGCAATGCATGCGCGTCATCGATGCGGCCGAGCCGCTCATCCGTCATCGCTGTCGCCCCGCTAACCGTCCGCCTCGGGGTCGAGGAGACGATGCAGATGCACGATGAAATAGCGCATATGGGCGTTGTCGACCGTCTGCTGGGCCTTCGACCGCCAGGCTGTTTCCGCCGTCGCGTAGTCGGGGAAGACGCCGACGATGTCGAGGTCGTTCAGATCGCGAAACTCGACGCCCTTCAATGATTTGAGCTCTCCGCCGAAGACGAGGTGCAAAAGCTGCTTCTTGCCTGTGTCCTCAGCCATTTCGGTGTCCGTGCATGTTGGTGAAAATCGAATCTGCTTAGATCATTCCGGCGCGATTGGAAACCTGCGCTTTGCCGTTTACGTAAGCTTTCGCCGGCAGCCGGGGACAAGGCTCACCGTGTGCCGGCCGATTCAGGCGCCCCTGCGGCGATGGCCCGCGCCAGCCCGGCCAGGAGCGGGCCGCTGCCGGCGACCAGGGCTCCATGGCGCGGTGACGGACCGGCATAGATCGGACGATCTCCGTTCTCGTCGAGCACTTCGCCGCCGGCCTCGGTCAGGACGAGGTCGACCGCGGCGAGATCCCAGTCATGGGAATTGGGTTTGACGAAGGTCGCGTCGAGCTGGCCCGAGGCGATCAGCGCGATGCGGTAGGCGAGCGATGGTACGTAGGGGGTCCGCTTCAGCGTTGCGCGCAGTGGCTCGGCGACCGCATCGATGAGCGGTTTCGGGCCGCCGACCATCGGCGTCGGGCCGGCCTTGCGCACCGCGATGGCTCGGCCGTTCAAGAACGCGCCCGCGCCTCGCCGAGCCCAGTAGATTTCGTTTTTCGCCGGGCAGTCGAGCACGCCGGCAACGGCCCGGCCGCCTTCCACCACGGCGACGCTGACGCACCAGGTGCTGCGGCCTTCGATGAAGCCGCGCGTGCCGTCGATGGGATCGACGACGAAGGTCCGGTGCGCGCCCCTACGCTCATGGCCGGCGGTCTCTTCCGACAGCCAGCCATAATCCGGCCGGGCGCCGCCGAGCGTCCTGCGCAGGAAGCGATCGACACTGATGTCGGCTTCGCTCACCGGCGAATTGCCGCCTTTCATCCACACATCGGGATCCTTGCGGAAGTAGCGCAGCGCGATGCGGCCGGCCTCGGCCGCGGCGTCTCGAACGAGGTCGAGATCGGACTCGTCGGAAGAAAACGCCTCAGCTCCCGGCAAGCGTCATGCCCTCGATCAGAAGCGTGGGAGCGGCCGTGCCGAAATGGCGGTCGATGTCGTTGGCCGGTATCATGTTGAGGAACATGTCCTTGAGGTTGGCCGCGATCGTCACTTCCGACACCGGGTAGGTGATCTGGCCATTCTCGATCCAGAAGCCCGAGGCGCCGCGGCTGTACTCGCCGGTGACCATGTTGACGCCCTGGCCGAACACCTCTGTGACGTAGAAGCCGGACTTCAGCGCACCGATGAAGTCTTCGGGCGTGGCCTCGCCCGGCTCGATCGCGAAGTTCGTCGAGGACGGGGTGATCGACGATCCCGAACGCACCCCGCGGCCATTGGTCTCCAGTCCGAGTTCGCGCGCCACGGCGGTCGAAAGCAGCCAGTGGCCGAGCACGCCCTTGTCGACCATGACGAGCGGCAGGCCGGCGACACCTTCCCCGTCGAAGGGCCGCGAAGACGGGCCGCGCACGCGCCGCGGCTCGTCCGTCACCGTGACCGCCGCGTTGGCGACCTTCTTGCCCATGCTGTCACGCAGGAAGCTGGTCTTGCGGGCGACCGACGCGCCATTGATCGCGCCGGCGAGATGCCCGGCAATGCCGCGCGCCACGCGCGGGTCGTAGACGACGGTCACCGGACCGCTTTTCGCCTTGCGCGCGCCAAGCCGCCTGACGGTGCGCTCGCCGGCCTTGCGGCCGATCGCCGCCGCATCCTCCAGATCGGCGAAATGCAGCCGCGAGGAAAACTCGTAATCGCGTTCCATCGCCGTGCCCTCGCCGGCGACGACGCTGACGGAACGCGAGAAGCGCGAGGCGACATACTGGCCGACAAAACCGCTGGAGGTCGCAAGCATCAGCCCGCCAAGGCCGGCGCTGGCGCCGGCGCCGCTGGAATTGGTGACGCCTTCGACCGCTAGCGCGGCTTCCTCGGCGGCGAGAGCGTCGGCGCGCAGCCGGTCGGCGCCGATTTCGGTTGCGTCGAAGAGATCGAGGTCGGGGACCTGGCGCGCCAGGAATTCCTCGTCCGCCAGTCCCTGGTGGGGGTCTTCCGGCGACGCCTTGGCCATGGCGACCGCCCGCTCGGCCAGCGCGGCCGCGTCGGCGCCGGCCGTCGCCGAGACGCTGGCGACGCGCTTGCCGACAAACACCCTGAGCGAGATGTTGTCGCTTTCCGAGGCGTCGGTCGATTCGACCTTGCCGAGTCGCACCGAGACGCTGGTCGAGCGGCTGCGCACCACCACCGCGTCGGCCACCTCGGCGCCAGCACGGCGTCCGGCCTCGACAAGCGCGCTCACCGTATCGACGAGCTTTTCGGTATTCATCGGTTCCGACATGCGGTATTCCCGGTTGGAAGGCCTCGCCATGCGGGCAGCGTTGGCAGCGTCGCGGACAGCCCCCATCTATTGCCCCGCGCATGCATGTGCAATGGGCGGACGCCAGGCGGGCCCGCATCAAGGTTCGGTCGACAAGCAGGGGAACGACATGGCTGCCGAGGGCGCGACCTATTTCTCGCAGGCACTGCTGCTGCTCGGCGGCGCCGTCGTCGCGGCGCCGCTGTTCAAGCGCGTCGGCATGGCAACGGTCCTCGGCTACCTGGCCGCGGGCGTGGCGATCGGCCCGGTCGCGGCGCTGATCACCGATGGCGAGGGTCTGCTGCACGTCGCCGAACTGGGGGTCGTGCTCCTCCTGTTCATCATCGGGCTCGAACTGAAGCCGTCGCGGCTCTGGGCGATGCGGCGGGAAATCTTCGGGCTCGGCCTGGCCCAGGTCGTCATCACCGGCATCGTCCTGACCGCGGCCACACTCGCCATGACCGGGCTCGAATGGCAGCCTGCGGTGATCGTCGGCTTTGCGCTGGCGCTGTCGTCGACGGCCTTTGCCATGCAGCTTCTCGAGGAGCGCGGCGACACCAACCGCAATTACGGCCAGACGGCGTTTTCGATCCTGCTGTTCCAGGATTTGGCCATCGTTCCCCTCCTCGCGCTGGTGCCGCTCTTCGCGCCCGGCGGCGGCGAGGGCGAGCGCTCCGGCCTCGAACAGTTCGCAATCGCCGTCGTCGCCATCGTCGCGCTCTTGGCGGCCGGGCGTTACTTGCTCAACCCGCTCTTCCGGATCATCGCCAACACCGGCGCCAAGGAGGCGATGATCGCGGCCGCCCTGTTCGTCGTCCTGGGTGCCGCCGCGCTGATGCAGTTCGCCGGCCTTTCGATGGCGATGGGCGCCTTCATCGCCGGCGTGATGCTCGCCGAATCATCCTACCGGCACGAACTGGAAGCCGACATCGAGCCCTTCCGCGGCATTCTGATCGCCCTTTTCTTCATGGCCGTCGGCCTGTCGCTCGAACTCGACGTCATCGTCGACAACTGGCTGACGATCATCGTTGCCGTGCCGATTCTCATGGTGCTCAAGGCGGTCTGCATCTACGCCCTTTGCCGTCTGTTCGGGTCGCCGCACGCGAGTTCCGTGCGCGTGGCCCTGCTGCTGCCGCAGGGCGGCGAGTTCGGTTTCGTGATCTTTTCGGCCGCCGCCGCGGCGTCGATCTTCTCGCATGACACCTCCTCGCTGCTGATCTCGGTGGTGACGCTGTCGATGGTGCTGACGCCGATCGCGTCCGGCCTCTCGCGTTTCCTCATCCCCGCCGAGGAGGAGGAGACGATGGAGGAGGATTTCCACGGCGCCGGCTCCGATGTCCTGATGATCGGCTTTTCGCGTTTCGGCCAGATCGCCGCGCAGATCCTCCTGTCGGGCGGCCGCGACGTGACCATCATCGACCACTCCGCCAATCGGGTGCGTGCGGTGGAAAAGTTCGGCTTCCGCATCTATTTCGGCGACGGCACCCGCAAGGACGTGCTCGAGGCCGCCGGCATCCGGCGTACCAAGATCGTCGCCGTGTGCACGCGCGAGAAGGAGGCGACCGACAAGATCGTCGAACTGGTGCAGATGGAATATCCGCATGCCCGTCTTTATGTGCGCTCCTACGACCGCACCCATGCGCTGGAGCTGCGCGCCAAGGGCGTCGACTACGAGCTGCGCGAGACCTTCGAATCGGGCCTGCTGTTCGGCCGCCGCACGCTGGAAGCGCTCGGCTTCGACGAAGAGACGGTTGCCGAGATCGGCGAGGACGTGCGCCGCCGCGACGAGGAGCGGCTGGCGATCCAGGCCGTCGAAGGTCTCTATGCCGGCTCCGACAAGCTCAAGACCCGCCCGATGACGCCCGAACCCCTGATCAAGCCCAGCCGCGAATCCCGCCGGCTCGACAAGACCGGAACGACAGATGCGTCGCAAGGCGCCGAGCCCGCGGAATAGCCGGCAATTGCCAGCGGAGAACAGTTCATGACGCCCTTCCACCTCGCCTTTCCGGTGCGCGACCTCGGAGAGACACGGCGCTTCTACGCCGACGTGCTCGGCTGCGAGATCGGGCGCTCGTCGGAAAGCTGGGTCGATTTCTCGCTCTTCGGCCACCAGCTCTCCGCGCATTTGCGGCCGGACACGGGTGATCCGGCGGGCGCCGGCACGGTCGACGGCGTCGCCGTGCCCATCCCGCATTTCGGTGTCGTCTTGGAGATGGCCGATTGGCAGGAACTGGCCGAACGGCTCGAGGCGCGCGACGACATCGCCTGGATCGAGCGGCCGCAAATCCGCTTCCGCGGCCAACCGGGCGAGCAGGCGACGCTGTTCCTGCGCGATCCCTCGGGCAACGCGCTCGAGTTCAAGGGCTTTGCCTCGCTGGAAAAGGTGTTCGCGGCGTAACGCCGCGAGCGGCCATGGCAGCAGCGGACAAGGCCGCAGCGCCGGCGAAATTCACCGCAGGCTCGACGATGCGCCATGTCGTGGTCATGACCGCGACCGGCTCCATCGGCCTCGTCGCCATCTTCGTCGTCGACGCGCTCAACCTGTTCTACATCTCGCTTCTGGGCGTGCAGGAACTGGCGGCCGCGATCGGCTTTGCCTCGACGCTGATGTTCTTCACCGTGTCGATCGGCATCGGCCTCACGATTGCCACCTCGGCGCTGGTCTCGCGTGCGCTCGGCCGTGGCGCGCGCGATGATGCGGCGGCGGCCGGCGGAGCCGCCATCCTCTATGTCGCGCTCACCCTCGGCCTGATCACGGCCCTCGTCTGGCCTTTCCTGAGGCAGCTCACCGCGCTGCTCGGCGCCGAGGGCGCAACGCTCGACATGGCGACGCGTTTCCTGCAGATCGTGCTGCCGTCGGCGCCGATCGTCGGCGTCGGCATGGCCACGACCGGCATCCTGCGCGGCACCGGAGATGCACGGCGCGCCATGTATGTGACGCTGGCGAGCGGCTTCGCCGCCGCCATCCTCGATCCGCTCTTCATCTTCGGCTTCGGTCTCGGCCTCGACGGCGCCGCGATCGCCACCGTGCTGTCACGGCTGGTGATGGTGATCGTCGGCCTGCACGGCGCCCATCATGTCCACCGTCTCGTCAGACTGCCCGACCGTGCCCGTTTCATGGCGGTCGCCCGACCCTTCTTTGCCATCGCGCTGCCCGCCGTCGCCACCCAGATCGCGACGCCGGTCGGCAATTCCTACGTCACCGCGATGATTGCCCGCTTCGGCGACGAGGCGGTGGCCGGCTGGGCGATCATCGGCCGCCTGGTCCCGGTTGCCTTCGCCGCCATTTTCGCGCTGTCCGGCGCGGTCGGGCCGATCCTCGGCCAGAACTACGGCGCCAGACGCTTCGACCGCCTGCAGACGACCATGCGCGACGCCATGGCCGTCACCGTCATCTACGTGCTCGCGGCCTGGGCCCTGCTGGCGCTTTTTTCCGACGCCATCGCCGCGCTCTTCAACGCCACCGGCGAGGCGCGTGACCTCGTCATCTTCTTCTGCCTGTTCGCCGCTGGCAGCTTCCTGTTCAACGGCGCCCTGTTCGTTGCCAACGCCGCCTTCAACAATCTCGGCTACCCGACCTATTCGACCGTCTTCAACTGGGGCCGCTCGACGCTCGGCATCATCCCCTTCGTCTGGCTCGGCGCCCATTATTATGGCGCCAAGGGCGTCATCGCCGGCTGGGGCCTGGGCGCGGTCGTGTTCGGGCTGGCGGCGGTCGCCGTCTGTTTCAGGGTGTTGGCGCGGATCGCGACGCGCGAACCGCCCGACGAACCGCTGCCGGGTCCGCCGCCGGCGGCGCAGTCGCCTTTCTCCACCGGCAAGGCCACCACGGCCGGCTGACGGAGAATCTACTCCGCCGCCACCCGGCGATACTCCTCCACGGCAAGTTCGACCGCGCGCTTGGTCTCGTCCTTGATCGAAACGGTCTCCGCCATCACGGCGTCGATCTTCAGGAAGTCGAGCACCCGGAAACGGGAGACGGGCGGGCGCAGGAAGATCGCCGGACGGCAGGTCTTCAGCTTGTGGGCGATGATCGACTGCATCATCAGCTGCGTGGCGCCGAACATCAGGTCGATCGAGTTGGGCATCTTGACGCCCTCCTGCGCCGGCGCGCCGACCACGTCGATACCGATCACGATGTCCGCCGCACCTTCGAGAAGGTCGAACGGCACCGGGTTGTAGATGCCGCCGTCGATCAGGATGCGGCCGTCGCGCCGGACCGGCCTGAACACGGCCGGAATGGCCGCCGACGCCGCGAGCGCCGAGATGAGGTCGCCGCTCTCGAACACGGCCAGTTCGTGCTTGTAGTAGTCGGTCGCGGTGACCTTGAGCGGGATCTTGAGGTCCTCGAAGGCCGTCGGGATATCTTCGGGGAGGAAGGATTTCAGGATGCGCTCGACATTGAACTGGCTGACCCTCAGCCCGCCTGCGACGAACTCGGCGATGGTGCCGGGCCGCGCCCGCCACATGCGTGTCGCCACCTCGGCGCGGCGCGACAGCACCGAGCGCGCATAGTCATGAATGTCGCGGCCGCTCATTCCGGCAGCCATGCCGGCGCCCATGATCGCACCGATCGAGGAGCCGCTGATGACAGCCGGCCTGAGGCCGAGCTCGTCCAGCGCCTCGATGACATGGATATGGGCCAGCCCGCGCGCGCCGCCACCGCCGAAGGCGACGGCAAAGGACGGATCGCCACCGCTTGCGGCGCGTTCGGGGGGGTGCAGCGCTTCCTGCAAGGTTCAGCCTTCCTTCCCGGCCTCGTCCGCCGGCCCGACGATCATGACCGCGGGCTCGCCGGAAAGCAGAAGCCGCGCCGCCTCGCGCACCTCGTCCAGCGTCACTGCGCCGATCAGCTCTTCGCGGCGCTCGATATAGTCCATGCCGAGTTCCTCGATCTGCAGGTCCACCAGCGTTCGTGCGATCGCCGAGGAGGTGTCGAGATTGTTGATCGCGTAGGCGCCGAGCACGTAGTTCTTGGCGTCGGCCAGTTCCTGTTCGCTCGGCCCTTCCTCAGCCATCGTCTTCACCACGTCACGGATGACGGAAAGCGTCTCCTGCGCCCGGTCGGCGCGCGTCGAGGTGCCGATCATCAGCGCTGAGGAATAATCGCGGTTGACGATGGTCGAGCCGACGCCGTAGGCGAGCCCGCGTTTCTCGCGCACCTCCTCGAACAGGCGTGAGGAGAATGTGCCGCCGCCGAGAATGTGGTTCATCAGATAGGCGGCGAAAAAACGCGGATCGTCGCGCCGCATCCCCGGATAGGCGAGGCGGAGCGAGGCCTGCGGCAGGTCGAATTCGAGCAGGATCTTCTGGTCGACCTTCGGCTCGACCACCTCGACCGGCTGCAGATCGGGCTCGGCCGGCAGGCTGCCGAACACCTTGTCGAGCTCGGTCTTCAGGGTTTCGGCATCGATGGCGCCGACGACGCCGACCACCAGATTGCCGCGCGCGAACAGACGCCGGTGAAAGGCGCGCAGATCGTCGGCGGTGATCGCGGCCAGTGTTTCGGGCGTGCCTTCCTGGCGGCGTGCATAGGGATGGTCGCCATAGATCGCGCTCGCCCAGGCGATGCTGGCCTTGGTGTCGGGATCGTTCTCGCGCGCCGCAATGCGGTTGGCGAGTTGCGAGCTGATGCGCGCCAGCGGTTCAGGATCGAAGCGCGGCGCGTTCACCGCCAGCGCCAGCAGCGAAAAGGCGGCTTCGCGCTCCTCGGCCAGCATCCGCATCGAGCCGTAGAAGGCGTCGGCGCCCGAATCGAACGACATCTCGGCGCCGCTCTGGTCGAGCTGCTCCTGGAAGGCGGCGCGGTCCAGCCCGCCGGCACCTTCATCGAAGAGACCGCTCATCAGCCGGGCAAGGCCCTCCTGGCCGGCCGGCTCCTGGATGCTGCCGCCCTCGAAGGCGAACCGCACCGAGATCAGCGGCACGCTGTAATCCTCGACCAGCCAGGCCGTGACGCCGCTCTCGCTTTCGACCTTCTGGATGTCGACGGCCGCCTTCGCCGGCAGCGCCACGAAGGCCAGCGCCACCAGGGCCACGATCAGGCGTGCGGCTTCCACCGCTTGCGGGCGGGCGATCCGGAACGGTGCGCAGAGAAGTGCGGGCATCACGAACGCTCCTCGGTTGCGGGCAGCAGATAGCCGGTGACCGAGCGGTCCGGCGACAGATAACGGCGCGCAGCGCTTTTGACTTGCTCGGCCGTCACCGCCTCGATGCGCCGCGGCCACTCCTCGATGTCCTCGATCGTGCCGCCGGTGGCAAGCGTGGCGCCATAGATGCGCGCCATGCCCTGCTGGCTGTCGCGGGCGAAGATCATGCTGCGCACATAGCGCTTCTTGGCCATGGCAAGTTCCTTCTCCGTGACACCGTCGTCGACGATGCGGCTGATCTCGGCATCCATCGCCGCCTCGACCTCGGCGAGCGTCGCGTCACCGCGCGGCGCGCCATAGATCTCGAAGCTGGTATCGTCGAGTGCATCCGACTGGAAATAGGCCCCTACGGAGGAGGCAATCCCCTTTTCCACCACCAGCGTCTCGTAGGCGCGGCTTCTCACCCCGCCGCCGAGAATTTCGGAAAGCAGGTCGAGCGCCTCCGCCTCGCCCGGCTCGGCCGTCGAATAGGACGGCACCACCCATGCCTTGCGGAAGGACGGCCGCGTCACCCGCGCGTCGGTGAGCGTGACCGTGCGGCTTGTGTTCTGCTCCGGCTCCTTCGGCCTGATGCGCGGCGGCAAATCAGGGCCGCGCGCCACCTTGCCGTAGGTGGCCTCGGCGAGTGTCCGTACCTGTTCGGCGGTGACGTCGCCCGCCACCACCAGGACCGCGTTGTTGGGCGCATAGTAGCGCTCGTAGAAGGCGATCGCGTCGGCCCGGTTGAGCTCTTCGATCTCGTGCATCCAGCCGATCACCGGAATGCCGTAGGGATGATTCTGGTAGAGCGTGGCATCGACCTCCTCGCCCAGCAGCGCGCCCGGCTCGTTCTCGACCCGCGAGTTCCGCTCCTCGATGATCACGTCGCGCTCCGGCCCGATAACCTCGTCGCTGAGCACGAGATTGCGCATGCGGTCGGCCTCGAACGCCATCATCGTCTCCAGCGCCTCGGGCGTGACCTGCTGGAAATAGGCGGTGTAGTCGTAGGAGGTGAAGGCATTCTCCTGGCCTCCGATCTCCGCCACCCGTCGCGAAAACTCGCCCGGCCCGTGGTTGGTCGTGCCCTTGAACATCAGATGCTCGAAGAAATGCGCGATACCCGACTTGCCCGGCGTCTCGTCGGCGCTGCCGGTCTTGTACCAGAGCATGTGGGTCACCACCGGCGCGCGGTGGTCGGGAATGACGATGATCTCGAGACCGTTGTCGAGCACATGGCGGGTGACTCTGCTCTCCTCGTCTTGCGCCGTCGTCTCGGCCAACGCGGCAGGCACGGCGCCAACGCAGAAAACCAGGGCGAGGACGATACGGAGCACCGGCAGCCGGGCGCTTCGATCAGCAAAAATCATGGAGAATCACCTCTCGGGGGCAGCTTGATCACCAGAATATTAGCGCATCTGGCGGGCGGCGACGAACGCACGGCGGATGAATTCTTCGGGATCGCCCGCGACGCGTTCGGCTCAACTCGTCTCGATCAAGCGGATGATCGTGTCGCCATAATGACGCTCGTCGGCAATGGTGAAGCCTTCCGGCGTGGCGAACGGGGCGGACGCCGCCTCTTCGAGCACCAGCATCGCGCCGGGCCCGAGCCAGCCGCCGTCGCGCGCGGCAGCGAAAGCCCTTTCGCCAAACCCCTTGCCGTAGGGCGGGTCGGCGAAGACCAGATCGAAAGGCTGGATGGTGCCGGCCTCGCCGAGCCGCGTGGCGTCGCGGCGGAAGACCTTGGTGCGCCCCTGCAGGCCAAGCGCCTCTATATTGGTTCTGAGCAGCGCCCGGCCCTCGGCCGATTCCTCGATGAAAAGGCAGAAGCCTGCGCCACGCGACAGCGCTTCCAGCCCGAGAGCCCCCGTTCCGGCGAAGAGGTCGAGCACGCGGGCGCCCTCGAGCCGTTCGCCATAGCGGTGCGAGATCACGTTGAAAAGCGCCTCGCGGGTGCGGTCGGTCGTCGGGCGGATCGCGTCCGAGCGTGGTGCTGCGAGCGGACGGCCGCGAAACGCCCCGCCGACGATGCGCATCAGCGGCCCTTCGGCCCCTTGCGCGGCCCTCCCGGTCCCTTGCCCCGGCCGGGTTTCCCGGCAAACGAGCCGGACTGGCCGCCCGTCTTGCCGTAGCGCCCCTTGCCGGCATCATGGCCGGGCCGCGCCCGGCCAGCGTGATCTGCGCCGCCCGGCGCCCGCTTGTCTCCGTCGCGCTTTGCCTCGCTGCCCGCGAACGGCTTTCCGGCCGGCCTGTCGGCGCGTGAGCGAAACGGCTTGTCCCTCGCCGGCTGGCCCGGGCGCGATGCGGGACGGCCTGCCTCGCCTTCACGTTCGGGCGCCCGGCGCAGCGCGGAAGCCGGCTTGCGCGGCCGTTCCGGCGCACTGTCCGGCTCGGGCTTCGCGGCCTTCTTGCCGGCCGGACGCGCGCCCGGCGCCATCCAGACGTTGCTGGTGCGCGAACGCCGTGCGTCCTTGCCGCGCTCCTCGTCCTTGCGGCCTCTTCCCGGTTGCCGGGTGTCGAGCCGCGACAGCGCATTCTCGCGCCGATCCTCGCGCTGGCGCTTGCGGTTGCGGATCAGCCCGCCCTCGCCCGGCTCCTCGATGCCCCGGCGCCCGCCTGCGGGCGGGCGCTCTTCCTTGCGGGGGCGATCGGCAACCACCGGCTTGTTGGAGAACGGCACCGCGACCGGCGCGTCGAAATTGGCGCCGGCCTCCTCGATCAGCCTCTCGCCAAGCTGCTCGCGCAGTGTGCGCCCGCGCACTTCCAGCACCGCGCCCTCGGCCAGTTCGCCCAGCTGGAACGGCCCGTAGGAAACGCGGATCAGACGGGTAACCTCGAGCCCGAGCGCGCCGAGGATGTTCTTGACCTCGCGGTTCTTGCCTTCCCTGAGGCCGATGCTGAGCCAGGCATTGGTGCCCTGCACGCGTTCGAGCGACGCCTCGACCGCGCCGTAAAAGACGCCGTCGACCGCCACGCCCTCGCCGAGCGCGCGCAGCCGCGCCTCGTCGACCGTGCCGTGGACGCGTACGCGATAACGCCTGAGCCAGCCGGTCGCCGGCAGTTCCAGCACCCGTGCCAGCCCGCCATCATTGGTCAGAAGCAGCAGCCCCTCGGTGTTGATGTCGAGCCGTCCGACCGTCATCAGCCTCGGCAGGTCTTTCGGCAGCGCGTCGAACACGGTCCGGCGGCCTTCCGGGTCGCGGTTGGTGGTGACGACGCCGGCTGGCTTGTGGAACAGGAACAGCCGCGTGCGCTCGATCGCCGGGATCGGTTCGCCGTCGAGCGTGATCGTATCGCTGGCCGAGACATTGACCGCGGGGCTCTTGAGCACCACGCCGTTGACGGCGACGCGGCCGGCCTCGATCAGCGCCTCGGCATCGCGCCGCGAGGCGATGCCGGCGCGCGCCAGCCGCTTGGCGATGCGCTCGCCTGCGCCTGCCTCCGCACTGGCCCGTTCTTCTCCGGAACGCGGGCGCGGGGCCGACTTGAAACCGCCGCCCTGCGGTTTTCCGCCCGGCTTGCCGCCGCGCGGTCGGTCATGGCCTCGCCCCCCTTCACGAGCCCCGTCTTCACGGCGCCCCCCTTCACGCTGCTTGCCGTCGCGATGCTTGTCGCCACGGCGCTCGTCTGGCGAACCGCGCCGCTCAGGCCGCCGGCCCGCGCTGCCGCCGGGCCTGCCGCCATTGCGCCCGTCGTCTTTTTTGTCGTTCATCTGGTCGTGGCCTTTCCGGGCGGCTAACTATCAGCATCGCGCACCGCTTGCGAGAGGAATTGTCAGAGCGAATGCCGGCCCGACAGCCCGATTTCATGGGGGAAGCGCTTGCCGAGGCGCGCGCCGCCGCGGCCCGCGAGGAAGTACCGGTCGGCGCGGTCGTCGTCGTCGACGGTGCGATCGTCGCGCGCGCCGGCAACCGCACCCGCGAACTCAGCGATCCGACCGCGCATGCCGAATTGCTGGCGATCCGCGAGGCCTGCCGGGCGGCCGGCTCGCAACGCATCGAGAATGCCGATCTCTATGTGACGCTGGAGCCCTGCGCCATGTGCGCGGCCGCTATCTCGTTTGCGCGCATCCGCCGGCTCTATTTCGCCGCCGAGGACGTCAAGGGCGGAGCGGTCGTCAATGGCGGGCGCTTCTTCACTGCGCCCACATGCCATCATGCGCCGGAGGTCTATTCGGGATTTGCCGAACGCGAGGCGGCCGACCTGTTGAAGGACTTTTTCGTCCAGCGCCGCGACACTTCCTAGCGGCGGTCACGGCGGAAGCAACGGCGAGCCTACCAGGGCAGGATGTCTTCCCAGCCCCAGCCTTCCTTGGCGTTATTCTCGCGCCGCTTCTTCTTCTTCCACTCGTCCTCGCCGATATCGTCGGTCGGCGCGGAAGCCGCCGGAACGCGGTAGTCGAGCGGCGGCTCGGAGAGATATTTGCGGTTGGTCGGGTTGCCCTGGTTGCGCTCCGCAAGGCGGCGATTGAACTCATCGCGGCCGCCGCGATTGATGTCGACCAGCGGATTGCCGTTCACGTCGACCGGGTCGCCACGCGTGTGCCGGCGCTGCGTCGGTGTGACGGCCGCAACGTCGTCGGTGACCTCGGGGTCGAAATTGTAGGCTTCGGAGTTGATGGTCGCTTCCGAGCGGATGCGGGCACGCCGCTGCTCGGGCGATTCAGGCCAGGCCGGGTTCGACGCGGTCACGATCCCGTCCTGGGGCGCAGGGAGCGCCGCGGTCGAGGCCGGCTTAACCAGTTCGGGCCGCGGCTTGTATTCGATGTTCTTCTTGTCCTTGGGCGCCAGCGACAGCACTCCGGTCAGGTCTTCCAGAAGCTGCTGGTCGGCCGGCTTGTCGGTGCCGTAGGTCGGCGAGCCGACGCAGCCCGAAAGCGCGATCGCGGCTGCCGCCACGGCGATCGCCGCAGGGTGTGCAAAACCGCGTGCACGCATGATGCGCAAATCCTTCACTCCAACCGCCTCTCGGTATCACCGAAGATATTGTGCCCGTCGAGCGCCTGATGAACCGTAAATCCGGCAACATATTGACGAGGCACGCCGGACGCCCTTGTACAGGAACGCCCTGACAAGGGCAACGCGCCGGCGCGCCATGGCGATAGGGTGATGGAACATTGTCCCAGTCCGGTCCCGCCCTGGCACTTGCGCCGGGGCGAAAATGGCGAGGCCGACCGGCCGCCGGCGCTCATGCGCCGCAAGCCAGGGGCGCGGATGCGCCCGCCGGCGCCTGAGGCCGGAAAAAGAGCGGGGCAAGCGGGTTCGCCCCGATTGCCCCGGACGTGCGCGGTTTCGATCACAATCGGCCCATGGCCTGTAACTCGCGCAGTGCCGCCGCGTCGCGCGCCGAGACCTCCGGAAAGGCCTGGTCGCTGCCGACATCGTCGGTGTAACGCCACGAGCGGGCGCATTTGACTCCGCCGGCGCGTGCGAACACCACGCCGACGCCCGTCACCTCGTCGAGGCGGAACGCGTCGCCCGGTGCTTCGCCGCCGACCAGTTCGATGCCGCTGGTGATGCAGATCTCGGCCATGTCGACACCGCCAAGCGCCGCCATCAGCTCGGCATCGGCGACGAACACCTTCGGCGCCGCCTCCAGCGACGAGCCGATGGTCTTGTTGGCGCGTTCGAGCTCCAGAGCGCCGGTGACGACGCGGCGGACCTGGCGCACCTTGCGCCATTTCGCCGCCAGAGCCTCGTCGCGCCATTCGGCCGGGATGTCCGGAAACTGCTCCAGATGCACCGAGACCGCGTCGCCATGGCGGTCGAGCCAGGCCTCCTCCGTGGTGAAGGGCAGCATCGGCGCCAGCCATTTCACCAGCGCGTCGAACAGCCTGCGCACCACGACCAGCGCCGCCCGGCGGCGCAGGCTCGACGGCGCGTCGCAGTAGAGCGCGTCCTTGCGCACGTCGAAATAGAACGCCGACAGGTCGATCACCATGAAATCGCTGAGCGAGCGGGCGATGCGCTTGAAGTCGAAATTGTCGTAGCCCTTGCGCACGATCTGGTCGAGTTCGGCCAGCCGGTGCAGCATCAGCCGCTCCAGTTCCGGCATGTCGGCCGCCGCCACCTCCTCGCCCTCGTCATGGGCGAGCGTGCCCAGCATCCAGCGCATCGTGTTGCGCATCTTGCGGTAGGTGTCGACATTGGTCTGGATGACGTTCTGGCCGAGCCGCTGGTCCTCCCAGTAGTCGGTGGTCATCACCCACAGCCTGAGGATGTCGGCGCCGGACTTCGCCATCACGTCCTGCGGCAGCACCTGGTTGCCGAGCGACTTCGACATCTTGCGACCGTCCTCGGCCATGGTGAAGCCATGCGTGATGACGGTGTCGTAGGGCGCGCGGCCGCGCGTGCCGCAGCTTTCGAGCAGCGAGGAATGGAACCAGCCGCGATGCTGGTCCGATCCTTCCAGATAGACATCGGCCGGCCATTTCATGTCGGGCCGGTCCTCCAGCGTGAAGGCGTGGGTGGAGCCCGAATCGAACCAGACGTCGAGGATGTCGGTCACCATCTGCCACGGCTCGTTGGCGCGGCTCCCGAGGAAGCGTTCGCGCGCACCGTCGGCGAACCAGGCGTCGGCGCCCTCTGCCTCGAAGGCTTCGAGGATTCTGGCATTGACCGCCTCGTCCTTCAGCACGTCGCCGTTCTCGTCGGCGAAGACGCAGATCGGCACGCCCCAGGCGCGCTGACGCGAGAGCACCCAGTCGGGCCGCTCCTCGATCATCGAGCGCAGCCGTGTCTGCCCGGCGGCGGGCACGAAGCGTGTCGCGTCGATCGCGGCCAGCGCGCGCGTGCGCAGCGTGTCGGGCTTTGGCGACTGGTCGCTCTGCCCCAGCCCGAACTCGTCCAGTTCCTTGTCCATATGGACGAACCATTGCGGCGTGTTGCGGAAGATCACCGGCTTCTTGGAGCGCCATGAATGCGGGTACTGGTGCTTCAGCCGCCCGCGCGCGAACAGCATGTCGCGGGCAATCAGCGCCTCGATGACCGCCTTGTTGGCGTCGCCCTTCTTGCCGTTGTCGTCGATGACGCGTGCCGGTCCGCCCTCGCGGTCCGGCCCGAAACCCGGCGCGTCCCTGGTGAAGAAGCCGGCATCATCGACGGTGAAAGGGATCGCGGTATCGACGCCGCGTTCACGCAGTTCCTTGACCGCGTCCATCCAGGCGTCGAAATCCTCGCGGCCGTGGCCGGGCGCGGTGTGCACGAAGCCGGTGCCGGCATCGTCGGTGACATGGGCGCCGGCCAGCAGCGGCACCGGAAAATCGTAGCCGCCGCCGAGGCCGTTCAGCGGGTGAGCGCACGTCATCGCCGCGAGTGCGTCGGCCGAAACCGCGCGCAGCCGCTTGTACGCAAGCTTCGCCTTTGCGAACGACTCTTCCGCCAGCGCATCGGCAAAGATCAGCCTTTCGCCGGGCTGCGGGCCGAAATCGTTCTCCGCGGCCGTCACCTCGTAAAGCCCGTAGTCGATGCGCGGGGAAAACGACACGGCGCGGTTGCCCGGGATCGTCCACGGCGTCGTCGTCCAGATGACGACGGAGGCACCGAAAAGATCATGGGCCTCGGTGGCGGCAGTCGCTTCCAGAACTTTTGCCAGTACCGCTTTCTGGGCTGCTTCGAAATCGAGAGCTGCAAGGTCCGACGTATCCCCGGTTAGGGATGCGACCGGAAACTTCACCCACACCGTGTCCGACTCGTAGTCGTGATATTCGACTTCGGCCTCGGCCAGCGCGGTGCGTTCGACCACCGACCACATCACCGGTTTGGAGCCGCGATAGAGCTGGTCCGACATCGCGAATTTCAGCAGCTCGCCGGCGATCCGCGCCTCGGCGTGGTAGCTCATGGTCAGATACGGATCGTCGAAGTCGCCGACCACGCCCAGCCGCTTGAACTCGCCGGTCTGCACCTCGATCCAGTGGCTGGCGAAGTCGCGGCATTCCTTGCGGAATTCATTGACCGGCACCTGGTCCTTGTCGAGGCCCTTGGCGCGGTACTGCTCCTCGATCTTCCACTCGATCGGCAGGCCGTGGCAGTCCCAGCCGGGCACGTAGTTGGAATCGTAGCCGCGCATCTGGAACGAACGCGTGATGACGTCCTTCAGGATCTTGTTGAGCGCATGCCCGATATGGATGTTGCCGTTGGCGTAGGGCGGGCCGTCATGGAGCACGAATTTCGGCCGCCCGGCCGCGTCCTCGCGCAACCGCCGGTAGAGGTCGAGTTCCTCCCAGCGCGCCACCAGCTGCGGCTCCTTGGCCGGCAGGCCGGCGCGCATCGGGAAGTCGGTCCTGGGCAGATAGAGGGTCTTGGAATAGTCGAGCTTGTCGGACGTGTCGGTCATGGTCTCGCCGTGTCGGTGGCCGCGCGCGATGCGCTGCGGGCCGGGCTGATGGGATCGAACGGATTGCGCGGCGGGGCGCGCGGCAACACCCGGCGCTTCCGGCGGCCTCAGGCCGCCCGGAAGCCCGGGCCGGTAATTCGTATCGCGGTCCGACGCGGACGCTGGCTCGTGCTCATGGGCGCGCTATTTAAAGGAGCCGGCAGCAAGAATAAAGGGGCAAGTCCGGCGCACCGGAATTTGGCTTTCTGGCCATTTGCGCCTATATTCATGGGCGAATGGCATGATCGGCAGGGAACTCATGAACACCGCCTTCCCCGTCACCGCTTCCCCAGGAAGCTTCACCGTTCCGGTCGAGCGGCTCGACGGTCTGCGCAAGCTCGGCTTCTCCGACGACGAGCTCTATCGCATCATCGCCCCGCGCCGCACGCTGGCGCGCCGCAAGGCGAAGGGCGAGGTGCTTTCGCCGGTCGAGTCCGATCGCGTGATCAGGCTCGAACGCATCTCCGAGCATGGCACACGTGTGTTCGCCAGCGCGGAGAAATTCCGGCGCTGGCTGCGCCACGAGAGCGTAGCACTGGATGGGGCAAGGCCGATCGACCTGATGCAGTCCGAAACCGGCGCGCGTCTGGTGGAAGACGAACTCGCGCGCATCGACCACGGCATGCTCGCCTGAGCGATGCGCGCCTGGCGCATTTCCAACTACGCCGACCTCTCCGGACAAGGCGGCCGAGCCGTGTCCGGACGCTGGCACGTCAAGGGACGGCCCATCATCTATTGCGCCGACCACCCTTCAACATCGCTGCTTGAAATTCTTGTCCACGCGAGCCGGGAGACGGTGCCGGACGGCTATCAGCTGATCGACATCGACGTCCCCGACGACATCCACGTCATCGACGTCGAGTTGCCCGCCGGCTGGGAGCGCGACCTTGCCGTCTCGCAGCGCGTGGGTTCGCAATTCCTTGAGGCGCGCAAGAGCGCCGTTTTGCGCGTGCCATCCGCCATCATGCCGAAAGCGGCCAACCTGCTGATCAACCCCCTGCATCCTTCCGCGCGCCTGATCTCGATCGTCGGCACTTGGCGTTATCCCTTCGACAGCAGGCTGTTCGGATAGCTACCAGACCTCCTTCTCCAGCCGCTCGAAGATGAGCCGCCGCATCTGGCGCGTCACCGCCGCCGGGGCCAGCCGCCCGGCAAGCGCGAAGAGCCGCGCGTTTTCGCCCGGCACGACCAGCCGCCGCCCGGCAAGGGTCGCGTCAAGGATCTGCCGCGCCGCGGCCTCGGGCGCCAGCCGCCGGCTTTCGTCGGCGCCCGCCGGCGCGTGGCGGGCGGCGTGGTCCGTCCGCAGCGGGCCGGGACAGGCAAGCGTCACCGAGACGCGGCGCCGTGCGAACGGTTTCCTCACGCTCGTGGCATAGATCGCAAGCGCGTCCTTGGAGGCCGCATAGACCGCGGCTCCCGGATAGCCGGTGAAATGTGAGAGCGACGACACGAAGCAGAGATGCCGCACCGCGCCGGCGTTAACGAGTCGGGCCGCCATCAGCATCGGCGTCTCGGCATTGACCGTCATCAGCCGCCGATAGGCCTCGGCCGGCACGCTTTCGAAGCGGCCGGTGGCGCTGACGCCGGCATTGAGGACGACGACGTCGAACGGTCCGGCATCGGCGATCATCGGCAGCGCCCGATCGACCTCGGAACGTTCGGCAAGGTCGCAGACGATCCGGCTCACACATTCCCCGGTGCCGCTCTCGGCGCGGTCGACCGACACCACCGCGTAGCCGCGCGCGGCAAGGTCCGCGACAAGGGCCGCACCCAGGCCGCCCGCGCCGCCGGTGACCAGCGCCCGCTTCACCGCCCAACCCTCGCGCCTGGGGCAGGCTTGCGACGGAGCAGGAAGCGCACAAAGGAAATCGTGGTCGCGGCGCGGCGCGCCGCGATCGCCTCTTCCACCAGCGCCGCCATGGTTTCCGGGGAGGCGAAGAACCGCCCTGCCCGCCCGGGATCATGGCCGGCGCGCTGATGCATGCCGGTCGCCGTCGGGCCGGGATGGATCACGCGCACCTCGACCCGCCCGCGCCACTCTTCCGCCAGCGCGCGGGCGAAGCCGTTAAGGCCGGCCTTGGAGGCGGCGTAGCTGGCAAACCCCGGCGCACCGCGATGCGCGGTCGAGCCGATCAGCACCAGCTTGCCGCGCGACGCCTCCAGCCGCGGCAGCAGCAGTCGGGAAAGAAGAATCGGCCCAAGCAGGTTGGCGTCGAGCGTCTCCCTCAGCGCTTCCGGCGCTTCCGCCGCCGGGTCGCCGACCCGACCCAGGCCGGCGTTGAGCACGGCAAGGTCGAGCCCGTCCCAGCCAAGCTCGGCAAGTGCCGCCGCGATCGTCGCCGTCGCCGCTTCCGGGTGCGCCTGGTCGGCGGCGGCATAGGCGGCGCCTTCCGGCAGCAGGTCGCGGATGTCGGCGGCGGCGCGGCGCCCCGTCAGAAGCAGGTCGGCCGTCGGCGTCAGACGCCGCGCAAGCGCCAGCCCGATGCCGGACGTGCCGCCGGTGACCAGAATACGTTTTTTCATCGCCGCTCAATGCCCCGCCCGGTCGTCCCGGTCGAGCCGCAACAACGCTCAAAACGCGATTGTGATGTCGAGTTCCGATAGCGGCGTGACGCCGGAAAGCAGGGCACGCGCCTCGGCCTCGTCGCGGCGCATCTGCTCGGTCAGCGCTTCGAGGCTGTCGAACTTCTCCTCGCCGCGCAGGAAGCCGAACAGCGACACCCGGCAGGTCTCGCCGTAGAGGTCGCCGGAAAAATCGAAGACGAATGTTTCGAGCAGCGGTGCGCCGGCTTCGTCGACCGTCGGCCGCCGGCCGAAGCTTGCCACGCCATCGTGCAGCGAGCCGTCGGCGCGGCGGAAACGCACCGCGTAGATGCCGTGCTTGAGGTCGGCTTCCGGCGGCAGCACCATGTTGGCGGTCGGAAAACCGAGCGTGCGGCCAAGCTGCTTGCCGCGTACCACCTCGCCAGCCACGGTGTGGCGGTAGCCGAGCAGACCGGCCGCCTGCGCGACGTCACCGGTTGCGAGCAGCGCCCGGATGCGGCTCGACGACACCACCTCGCTGCCCTCGTCGCGGAAGGCGTCGACCAGCGTCACGCCGAAGCCGTGGCGCTCGCCGGCTTCAATGAGATAGGCCGGCCCGCCCTGCCGGTCGCGGCCGAAATGGAAGTCGAACCCGGTAACCGCGTGTGCGATGCCGAGGCCGTCCATCAGGATATACCCGACAAATTCTTCTGCGCTCTGGTCGGCGAAGGCACGGTCGAAAGTCTGCTCGACGACGCCGTCAAAGCCGATCGCCCTTAGAAGTTCCGCCTTCATGGGCGCCGGTGTCAGGCGGAACACGGGCGTATCGGGTCGAAAGAAGGTGCGCGGATGCGGCTCGAAGGTCAGCGCCAGCGCCGGTACGCCGAGCTTCCTCGCCTCGCCCAGCGCGCGCTCCAGCACCGACTGGTGGCCGCGATGCACGCCGTCGAAATTGCCGATCGCGACCACGCCGCCGCGCAATTCCGCCGGCAGCTCTGCGACATCCTTGATACGGGCGAAGCTTTTCATCGGCCTGCTGTCACCGGCGGCCGGCTAGCGAAGGAACGGCATCACGGCCACCGGCTCGTGGCCATGGCCGGCAAGAAAACTGGCAAGGCGTTCGGGATCCGGATTGGCCGGGTCGCCATAGTCGCGCGCGTGGATGCCGCCGGAAACGTAGAGTGCATCGATGCCGTTCTGCACCGCGCCCTTCAGATCGGTAAGCGCGCCGTCGCCGATGGCCAGCGCGTCGTCCTTGCCGACCGGGCGTCCGAGCACCTCGCCAGCCTCCTTCAGCGCCTGCTCGTAGATCGGCCGGTGCGGCTTGCCGGCAATCAGCGTACGGCCGCCAAGCTGGGTGAAGTCGCGCGCCAGCGCCCCGGCGCACCAGACCAGCCGGTCGCCGCGCTCGACCACGATGTCGGGATTGGCGCAGACGAAAGGCAGGTCGCGGGCGCGCAGCCGGCGCAGCATCTCGGCATAGTCTTCAGGGGTCTCGGTCTCGTCGTCGACAAGCCCGGTGCAGACCACGGCGGAAGCCTCCGGTTCCTCGGCGAGCTCCACGTCGATGCCGTCGAAGATCGAGAGGTCGCGGTCGGGGCCGATATGCATGACGCGGCGCGGACCCGAGCGGATCAGGTCGCGCGTGACATCGCCCGACGTCACCACGCGGTCATAGGCGGTATCGGGCACGCCGAGGATGCCGAGTTGCTCCGTCACGTCGGCGCGCGGGCGCGGCGCATTGGTGATCAGCACCACCGCCTTGCCCGCCGCGCGCGCCCGCTCGAGCGCCGCGCAGGCATCGGGAAAGGCGCGTACCCCATTGTGGACCACGCCCCAGACATCGCACAGGATGACCGCATAACGATCCGAAATCGCCTCGAGCGTATCGATCGGGTTCGCGGTGATGGTCATGAGGCTCCGCCGGGAAATCGACAATGCCGCCCTGGGCGGGCGTTTCACGGTGTCGGCAATTAACCGAACCCGTTCACCGTGTCACCAGCTTTCGCTTAACGCGCGCCGCCCGGCGTGGGAAAATGCCGCCGGTAAATCGAGAGGACGGACGGCTTTGCAGGTCATGGGATCGGGGTTTTCGCGGATGGTTCGCGCGCGCCGGGCAGCCTTTTGGGGCGCGCCGCCGGCGCTGCTCGTCGCGACGCCTGCGGCCGCGGCGGAAAACGCCGCAGCCCTCCCCACTGCTGCCGTCTTCGGCGCACTCGCCGTGGCGCTCCTCGCCCTGATCATTGCCTGGATCGCCCTCGCCCGGGCCCGGCGCGTCGCGCAACAGTTCGACACGCTGCTTTATTCCGTCGATCACGCTCTGCGCCAGGTCGCCTCGACCAGCGTCTCCAGCGCCAGCACCATCGGCGAGATGCAGGACGCCATGCGCGGCGAAATCGAGACCTTGTCGCGCCGGCTGGCCGAGCGTGACGAACGCGGCGACGCCGATGACGGCGACCGCAACGTCATCAAGCTGGCGAGTGCGCGTCCGTCCGCCCCCGGCAAGGAGCGCGGCGCACCCAGCGCGCGCAAGGTCGAGGCCGCGCTCGCCAGCGCGATCGAGGCCGGGGACATCGAACTCAGCCTGCAGCCGATCGTTTCGGTCGACGCCAATGCAGCCGTCGGCTTCGAGACCTTCGTGCACCTGGAGATCGACGACGAACTGGCGGTCGATGTCGGCCGCCTCGCCGACGGCGCCGAACTCGCCCGCGCCGCGCTGGAGCGGCTGACCATTACCAGCGCCGCCGAGGCGAGCCGGCGCATGCTTGGAACGGGCGGCGAGAAATCGCCGCTTCATTGCCCGGTCTCGGAAAACCTGCTTCGCGACGCGGCCGAGCTGGAAAAGACGATCGGGTTTCTGCAACTGCATCCGCCGCTCGCCCGCCTCGTGGTGCTGTCGGCGCCATCGGCGCTGCTGCTCAACGCGAACGGAGCGGACCGCGACGCCATCGACCGGCTGCTCGACACCGGCATAAGCTTCGCCGCCGAGGATTGGGACGGCGGTGTCGGCAACATCGCCGGCCTGCGCGCCAGCCATGCCGGGTTCCTCAAGCTTTCGACCGACCGGCTGCTCGACCGCACCAGGACCAGGCGCAAGGCACCCTCCGGCCTCGACATCGTCGCAGCCGCCGCCGAAGCCGGGATCGCTGTCATCGCCACCGGCGTCGCCACCGACGAGGACGCCGTCAACCTGCTCGACATCGGGGTCGACATCATGGTCGGCGAGCGCTTTTCGCCGCCCAAGCGGCTGCGTCCCGGCATGGGGCGCGTCGCGTGAGCGGTTCGGTTAACGGCCGCTGAACGCAATCGTCGGAATTCGAGCGGCGGCGAAAACGGGAACTTAGCGAGTTTTTGGCATGGTGCCCTGATCCGTTTGGACTGCAGGGGTGCACGACGATGTTCCGCAAGTTTCTCCGCGACAGGCGCGGCGACTACATGATCGCTACCGCGATCGCCATCGTACCGATCATGGGCGGCCTGGCGCTTGCCGTCGACTATGCCGAGATCACGCGCCAGCGCATCCAGACGCTCAACGCGCTCGACGCCGCTGGCATCGCCACCGCGCGCCGCATCGTCGAAGGCGCGACCGACGACGAGGCCAAGGCCTACGCCAAGGACTTCTTCGCCGCCAACATGCCTGGCGTCGACACCAGCAAGACGACCTTCACCGTCACGCTGCCCACCAGCACCAAGGGCGGCGGACTTTTGACGATCGATGCCGAGCACCCCTATCAGCCGTACTTCCTGTCCACCTTCGGCAGCCTGATCGGCTCGGAGATGGGCGACATCACGTTCGCCGCGCAGACGCAGGTCAGGCTCAAGAACACGCTCGAGGTGGCACTCGTGCTCGATAATTCCGGATCGATGGACTATCTCGGCTCGGGCTCGGGCAAGAAGCGCATGGTGCTCCTGAAGGACGCGGCCAAGAAGCTCGTCGAAAAGCTCGCCAACGAGGCCGAGCAGATGAAACAGGTCGACAAGCCGGTGCAGTTCGGCCTCGTGCCGTTCGCCGCCACCGTCAATGTCGGCCCGGGCAACGCTTCGGCGAGCTGGATGGACACGCAGGGCCGCTCCCCGATCCATCACGAGAATTTCGACTGGTCGAGCATGACCGGCGACAAGAAGGTGCTGGCCAGCGGCGGCGCCTATTACAAGAGCGGTTCCGGCTGGGGTGCCGAGGAAGGCGCGCTCGTGACCCGCTTCTCGCTGCTCAACGAGATCAAGCGCGTCACCGGCCAGAACTGGGAGAGCAACTGGGAATATGGCTGCACCAAGTATTATTGGTGGGGCGGCTGCAAGAAGTACGACTGGGTCGACAATGGCGGCTGGGTCTACACCTACGGCCCCTATGCCAGTTGGCAGGGCTGCGTGGAAGCGCGTCCCTATCCCTACAACACCAACGATACGGCACCGACGGTCGCCACACCGGCGACGCTTTACGTGCCCACCTTCGCTCCCGACGAGAGCGATCTGACCTCGGGCGGCTGGGCGCCGAACAGCTACTGGTCGGACAACACCTCCGGCAGCTCGAGCTACCGCCAGTCCTACATGCCGAAATATTTTGCCCCGGCATCCGGAATCAGCGCGGCTGGTTCCGGCCAGGGACCCAACTATTCCTGCACCACCAAGCCGATCACGCCGCTGACCGACGTCACCAAGGCCGCCGGGTTGCAAACGATCAAGGACGCCATCGACGACATGGCCTCCAATGGCGCGACCAACGTTCCGCAGGGCCTCGCCTGGGGTTGGCGCGTCGTTTCCAGCGGAGCCCCCTTCACCGAGGGCCGCTCGGAGGCCGAGAACGGCAACGACAAGGTCGTCATCGTTCTGACCGACGGCGCCAACACCTATTACACCCCGGGTTCACTCGGCTATAGCGACGACGCCGGCAACAAGTCGACCTATTCGGCCTACGGCTACGCCGGCAAGACCCAGCCTGGCGGCTCCTACGCCCGCATCTTCATGGGCACCGGCTCGGGCGTGTCGAAGTCAGGTTATACCAACAGCAACTACACGCTGGGCATGAACGATCACATGAAGCAGCTTTGCGACAACGCAAAGAGCAACGACCTGATTCTCATGACCGTCTCGCTCGACCTGTCGGAAAGCAAGTCCGACGAAAAGAAGGCGATCGACGCGCTCAAGGACTGCGCCTCGGAATCGCGTTTCCGCAAGGATCCGACCGACCCGTCGAAGCCGGCGAGGCTCTACTGGAACGCCACCGGCGGCAATCTCTCGGAGAAGTTCGAGGAGATCGCCGACGAGCTCTCCAACCTGCGCATCGTCGGATGACAACCCACGCTGCGGCACCCGCGCCGCGCGCCGCGGCGCGGCGGGGTGACGGGCGCGGCCTGCTGCGCCGCTTCCTGGGCGCGACCGGCGGCAACTACTCGGTCGCCTTCGCGATCGGTCTGCTGCCGATCATGGGCGGCGTCGCGGTGGCGATCGACTTCACCGACATGAACCGCCAGAAACAGGCCATGCTGAACGCGCTCGACGCCGCCGGCATTGCCACCGCGCGCCGCATCGTCGAAGGCGCAACCGAGACCGAACTGAAGGCCTATGCGAAGGATTTCTTCGAGGCCAATCTCGGCCCGGTGAAGCCCGCCGACACGGTGCTCACCGTCACCCTGCCGACCAACGAGGCCGGCGGCGGCACGCTGAAGCTGTCGGCGCAGCTCGACTACCAGCCCTATTTTTTCCCGATCTTCAAAAGCCTTCTGACCAAGGGCGCCGAGACCGAAAACATCAGCTTCGGCGCCAGGACCGAGCTGCGGCTGAAGAACACGCTCGAAGTGGCGCTGGCGCTCGATAATTCTGGCTCCATGAGCTATCTGGGCTCCGGCTCCGGCGAAAAGCGCATCGACCTCCTGAAGGCCGCGGCCAAGCAGCTCGTCGATACGCTGGCCCAGCAGGCAGCCCTGATCAAGCAGGTCGACAAGCCGGTCCAGTTCTCGCTGGTCCCGTTCGCGGCCTCGGTCAATGTCGGGCCGGACAATGCGGGTGCTGCCTGGATGGACGTCGACGGCGTTTCGCCGGTCCACCACGAGAATTTCGACTGGTCGACGATGAGCACCGGCGAGAAGCGCGCCGAAAAGACCGGCGCCATGTGGGTCAAGGCCGGCACGGCCTGGGATGGCGAGGAAGGCGATCCGCTGTCGCGCTTTTCGCTCTACAAGGACATGAAGAAGGTCGACACCCGCGAATGGGTGGTCACCGGCCAGGAATGGGTCTGCACCAGCTATCGCAAGAACGGCTCCTGCCGCCATGGCGAATGGCGCGAGACCGGCTATTACGACGAGACCATCGCCACATATGCCAGTTGGCAGGGCTGCGTAGAGGCGCGGCCTCACCCCTATAACGTCACCGACGCCGCGCCGGCCGTGCCGACCGGGGTCGCGGGGGTCTATACCGGCGATCCGGCGACGCTGTTCGTGCCCATGTTCGCGCCCGACGAACCCGGCGACCGCTGGGAAACCGCGCTCGATGCCGATCCCGACAATTTCTCCGCCGTCAACAATTGGTGGAACGACGGCACCGAGAGCAGTTCCGGCGCCACCCGCCAGAAGAACATGGGCAAATATTTCGAGGTCCGGCCTTATGGCGCCAGTTCGCCGCAGGGCTCCGGGCCCAACTATTCCTGCACCACCAAGCCGATCACGCCTCTGACCGACGTGACGACCGAGGCCGGCATCGCCACGATCAAGGGCGCCATCGACGCCATGTCGCCCAACGGCGCCACCAACGTGCCCGAGGGTCTTGCCTGGGGCTGGCGCACCGTCTCCGGCGGCGCGCCCTACACCGAAGGCCGCGGCGACGGCGAGAAGGGCAACGACAAGGTCGTCATCGTTCTGACCGACGGCGCCAACACCTATTACACGCCGGGTTCGCTCGGTTACAGCGATCCCGCCGGCAACAAGTCGACCTATTCCGCCTATGGCTACACCGGCGTCGCCTATGATGGCGGCAGCGAGACGCGCCTGTTCATGGGCACCAGCAGCGCGATCGGCGATTTCGACTATTCCAACGCCAACTACACCGCGGCGCTGAACGAGCAGTTGCAGACGCTGTGCGCCAACGCCAAGACCGCCGGCGTGATGATCATGACCGTGGCGCTCGATCTGAGCGAGGGCAACAGCACCGAGAAGGCCCAGATCGACGGCCTCAAGGCCTGCGCGTCGGAGTCTCGCTTCCGCAAGGATCCGATCGATCCATCGAAGCCGGCCAAGCTGTTCTGGAATGCCACCGGCAGCAATCTGTCGGAAAAGTTCAAGGAAATCGGCGACGAGCTTTCCAATCTGCGCATCGTCAGCTAGAAACCGCGCGCCCCCCTTGACCAGGTGGCGCGGCCCCCTGCCCCGACTTCTTGACACGATATGGACGAGCGACTATCTCACCGCTCGTTAGCACTCGCCATCTGTGAGTGCTAACCGGCCGTCCGGGCTTCGCCGGGCGGAAGTTTCCAGAGAAACCATCCGCATTGAGGATATGCAAATGGCTAAGTCGAAGTTTCGCCCGCTTCATGACCGCGTGGTCGTTCGCCGGGTCGAATCCGAGGAAAAGACGGCTGGCGGGATCATCATCCCGGACACGGCCAAGGAAAAGCCGCAGGAAGGCGAGATCATCGCCGTCGGCTCCGGCGCCCGCGACGAGACCGGCAAGCTGGTCCCGCTCGACGTCAAGGCTGGCGACCGGGTTCTGTTCGGCAAGTGGTCCGGCACCGAAGTGAAGCTCAATGGTGAGGAGCTCCTGATCATGAAGGAGTCCGACATCATGGGCGTCATCGCCTGACCCCGACAAACGCTTCAAGAACATCCAGAAGGACAATCGGGCGTTTGCCCAGGAGCTAGGATATGGCTGCAAAAGACGTAAAGTTTTCCCGTGACGCCCGCGAGCGCATGCTGCGCGGCGTCGACATCCTCGCCAATGCGGTGAAGGTGACGCTCGGCCCCAAGGGCCGCAACGTCGTCATCGACAAGTCGTTCGGCGCGCCGCGCATCACCAAGGACGGCGTCACCGTCGCCAAGGAGATCGAGCTCGAGGACAAGTTCGAGAACATGGGCGCCCAGATGGTGCGCGAAGTGGCCTCGAAGACCAATGACGTGGCCGGCGACGGCACCACGACCGCAACCGTTCTCGCCCAGTCGATCGTGCAGGAAGGCGCCAAGGCCGTTGCCGCCGGCATGAACCCGATGGACCTGAAGCGCGGCATCGACCTCGCCGTTGCCGAGGTCGCCGGCGATCTGGTCAAGAAGGCCAAGAAGATCAAGACCTCCGAGGAAGTCGCCCAGGTCGGCACCATCTCCGCCAATGGCGAGAAGGAAATCGGCGCGATGATCGCCGAGGCCATGCAGAAGGTCGGCAACGAGGGTGTCATCACCGTCGAGGAAGCCAAGACCGCCGAGACCGAGCTCGAGGTCGTCGAAGGCATGCAGTTCGACCGCGGCTACCTGTCGCCCTACTTCGTGACCAACCCGGACAAGATGGTCGCCGAGCTCGAGGACGCCTACATCCTCCTGCACGAAAAGAAGCTCTCCAACCTGCAGGCCATGCTCCCGGTTCTGGAATCGGTCGTGCAGTCGTCCAAGCCGCTCGTCATCATCGCCGAGGACGTCGAGGGCGAGGCCCTGGCCACGCTAGTGGTCAACAAGCTGCGCGGCGGCCTCAAGGTCGCGGCCGTCAAGGCACCGGGCTTCGGTGACCGCCGCAAGGCCATGCTCGAGGACATCGCCATCCTGACCGGTGGCCAGGTGATCTCCGAGGATCTCGGCATCAAGCTCGAGAATGTCGGCCTCAACATGCTGGGCCGCGCCAAGCGCGTTCGCATCGACAAGGAAAACACCACCATCGTCGACGGCGCCGGCAAGAAGGGCGAGATCCAGGGCCGCGTTGCCCAGATCAAGCAGCAGATCGAGGAGACCAGCTCCGACTACGACCGCGAGAAGCTGCAGGAGCGGCTGGCCAAGCTCGCCGGCGGCGTCGCCGTCATCCGCGTCGGCGGTGCGACCGAGGTCGAGGTCAAGGAGAAGAAGGACCGCGTCGACGACGCCCTCAACGCGACCCGCGCGGCCGTCGAGGAAGGCATCGTTCCGGGCGGCGGCGTCGCGCTGCTGCGCGCTTCGGCTGCAATCAAGGCCAAGGGCGAGAACCCCGATCAGGAGGCCGGCATCGCCATCGTGCGCCGTGCGCTCCAGGCCCCGGCTCGCCAGATCGTCTCGAATGCGGGCGACGAGGCTTCCATCGTTGCCGGCAAGATCCTCGAGAACAAGTCGGCCACCTACGGCTACAACGCCCAGACCGGCGAATATGGCGACCTGATCGCCATGGGCATCGTCGATCCGGTGAAGGTGGTGCGCACCGCGCTCCAGGACGCCGCGTCGGTTGCCGGCCTCTTGGTCACCACCGAGGCGATGATCGCCGAGGCGCCGAAGAAGGAATCGGCGGCTCCGGCGATGCCCGGCGGCGGCATGGGCGGCATGGGCGGCATGGACTTCTAAGTCCGTCCCGGGCCTTGCCCGGGAAGCCATCCGGCTTCAATCAGGAAGGGCGGCAGCGGCGACGCTGCCGCCATTTTTTGTAATCTGATTTGATCGCAGAGGCTTTTGGCCGGGTATCAGAAAGCCAGCAAAACGCGCGGTCCGCCGGAACTTTTTCACCCGGCGCGTGTTTTTTGGCTGTCCAACGCAGCTTTACGGAACAGCGACGGACGAAAGGGCGCCTCCCGGCACTGTCAAAGTGCGGGAGGCGTTCTTTCTTGAACCGAATCGTATTCCCGCCACCCAGGCTAGTTCTCCGCCCGGCTGGCCAGCACCTTGTCGATGCGGCGGCCGTCGAGGTCGACCACCTCGAAGCGCCAGCCGCTCGCCTCCACCACCTCGCCGGTCTCGGGAATGCGTTTCAGCTTGTCGAGCAGGAAGCCGGCAACGGTGTCGTAGCCGGGCTTTTCGGGCAGTTCGATGAACAACAGATCGGCCATCTCGTCGGCCGGCATCGCCCCGCTCAAAAGCCATGAGCCGTCGGCGCGCTGCCTCGCCTCCGGCTCGTCGTCGTCGAGGTCCGACTTGAAGGCGCCGGCGATGGCGTCGAGGATGTCGGCCGGCGTAACCACCCCCTCGAAATGGCCAAACTCGTCATGGACCAGCGCCATCGGCACGTCGGCGTGGCGCAGCGTTCTCAGCACCGCCAGCGCGCCCAGCGTATCGGGGATCACCGGCGCCGCCTGCACGTGCTTTTTCAGGTCGAACTTGCGTTTCAGGTTGAGCGGCCTGACCAGATCGCGCAGCCGCACCACGCCGAGCAGCACGTCGGCATCCTTCTCGTAGACCGGGATGATCGAATGCGTCGAGCCGGTCAGCGCCTTGCGCAGCGCGGTCTCGCTTGCCGCCGCGTCGAGCATCTCGACCTCGGTGCGCGGCGTCATCAGCGCCCGCACATTGCGGTCGCCGAGCCGCATGACGCCGGCGATCATCGTCTGCTCGGCGGTCTCGATGACGCCGGCGCTTTCGGCCTCGGCGATCAGCGTCTGGATCTCCTCGTCGGTGATGGCGCTTTCCGGCTCGGCCGACATGCCGAGCACGAACAGCACCGCCCGCGTGCAGCCGTCGAGCAGCCAGACCAGCGGCGCGGCGACCTTCGACAGCATCTCCATTGCCGGCGCCATCATGCAGGCGAAACCCTCGGCGTTCTTGAGCGCCAGATGTTTCGGCACCAGTTCGCCGATCAGGAGCGACAGGAAGGTGATCGCCCCGATCACCAGCGCGTAGCCGGCCACCCCGGCGCTGCCGGCCGGTATGCCTGCCTCGACCAGATAGGCGCTCATGCGCTCGCCGAGTGCCGCGCCCGAAAAGGCGCCGGCGAGGATGCCCACCAGCGTGATGCCGATCTGCACCGTCGACAGGAAACGCCCGGGGTGTTCCGAAAGCCGCATCGCTGCCGCCGCGCCGCGCTTGCCCTTGGCCGCGAGTATCTGCAGCCGCGGCCGGCGCGCTGACACGAGCGCGAGTTCGGAGAGCGCGAAGACACCGTTCAGGACGATGAGGATGGCGGCGATGATGAGTTCGAACATCCGGTAAACCGAGTAGCCCGGCAATGCCGCAGGGTCAACGCAAAGGACGGCCGGCGCGCAAGCATATCCCGACCGCGTTGACATCACCGCCCGGCGCAGCTAAATCCGCCGCCGGTCGAGGCACCCGCCGCCCGCAGGCACATGCCACGGTGAAGCCTCTCGGACAAACGTCGCTTTCCGGCGCGCCGATGGAATGGCAATGCGGGCCCCGTTCGCGTTCTCCGGCGCAAGGAGACCGACCCGATGCCCGACACGCCTTCCGCGCAAAAAAACCCTTTCCTGAGCGGGCCCCTGCCCGCCCTCTTCCTGCGCACCACCGCGCCGATCGTGCTGGTCATGAGCATGAACGGGCTGCAGACCGTCATCGACGCCTACTTCCTCGGCGAGTACGTCGGCGCGGCCGCACTTTCGGCCGTCACGCTGATGTTTCCGGTCTACATGCTCCTGGTGGCGCTCGCCACGCTGGTGGCCGGCGGCATGGCGAGCGTGCTCGCCCGCCGGCTCGGCGCCGGCGACCACGACAATGCCCGCGCCACCTTTGTCGGCGCGCATGTGCTGGCGCTGCTCGTCTGCTGCGCCCTGATCGCGCTCTTCGCCGCCACCGGCGGCCCGCTGGCGCGATGGCTCGCCGCCGGCTCCGGGCAGCTTGCCCACGACGGCTATCTCTACATCTCGATCCTGATCTGGTGCTCGCCGCTGCTGTTCGTGCTGTCGATCAACTCCGACGCGCTGCGCTGCGAGGGCCGCATGGCCCTGATGGCGGCGGTCAGCCTCACCACCTCGCTCGCCAATATCGGCTTCAACTACCTGCTGATCGCGGTGCTCGGCTACGGCGTCGCCGGTTCGGCCATCGGCACGGTCGCCGCCATGCTGCTCGCCTTCGCCGCGATCCTCGTCTTCCGGCTCAGCGCCGACACGCCGCTCAAGCTGGCGCGGCTGTCGCTCGCCGACTGGGGTCATGGCTGGCGTGAGTTCCTGGCGCTCGGCGCGCCGCAAAGCCTCACCTTTCTCGGCATCTCGCTCGGCTCCGGCGCCACCATCGCCATGGTCCAGGCCTGGGGCGGCGACGGTTATGCCGAGACGGTCGCCGCCTACGGTATCGCCACCCGCGTGCTCACCTTCACCTACCTGCCGATGCTGGGGCTTAGCATGGCGCTGCAGGCGATCGCCGGCAACAACTACGGCGCCGGGCTGTGGCCGCGTTCGAATGGCAGCCTGCGGCTCGCGCTCGCCACCGCCTTCGTCTACTGCGCGATTGTGCAGGCGACGCTGTTTTTCGCATCGCGCGAGATCGGCTTCATCTTCGTCGACGACGCGGCGACGGTCGCCGAACTCACCCGCATCCTGCCGGTCATCACCGCGGCCTATGTCGTTGCCGGCCCGCTGATGATGCTTGCCGGCTATTTCCAGGCAATCGGCGATGCACCGCGCACCGCCGTCCTCAACCTGTCGCGCACCTACCTGTTCGCGATTCCGCTGACGCTCGCCCTGCCGCCGCTGCTCGGCGAAAACGGCATCTGGCTTGCCTCGCCGCTCTCCGAAGTCGGCGCGGTGAGCCTCACCGTGCTGGTGCTCCTGCATGGCCATGTCCGCACCGGACGGCGCTGGGGCGTATTCCGTCAGCAGGCCTAGCAAGACCCGCACCCGCCGCTGGCCCATGCGCCGCGGCTGGTGCCAGGCGGACGCAACGCAAAGGCGAGCCCGGCAAAAAACTTCACCCGTACTGTGAAGCGCCGCACAGACGCGTGCGGCTACTGCTCATATCGTTGCAGCAGCCGAAGAAAGACGCGCCGCCGGCCTGCCCGGCGGTGACAAACGAGGGCGTCCGCAACGGGGGCGGCGGAAGAGAAGTCCAGCTTGAAGGGGCGCAACGCCGTGGCATCCGCCGCGCAACAGGCGCCGGTGGAGCGACCATGGCACAGCCAGGGATAGCCTGTCATGACCTCCGAAATCATCGAACTGCCGAGAGAACCCGAATTCACCGGACGCATTCTTGTGGTCGGCCGACCGCATCAGGGCAAGAAGGCCCAGAAGGCGATGAAAAACGACGTCGGGCTCGAAATCGCCAGCTCGCGCGACTTTGACGACCAGAACGTCACCGCCGAGGCGATCGAGAGCGGCGACGGCATCTATTTCGACGAAATCGGCGTGGCCGTGGTCACGCCGTCGGACGCCGACCAGCTCGGCCGCATCTCCTCCATGTCGGTGCTGGCCGAGGACGCCGACGGCCCGATCGTCGAGCCCGAGCAGATGATGTATGCGCTCGCCGGCGATTTCGGCGACTATGTCCGCGGCTTCCGCGACGCCGCCAACGCACTCGCCGACCAGTACGGCGCGCCGTCGGGCCAGATGCCCCAGGCCGCCGATGCCGGCATGCTCGCCGTCGGCGCCACATGGGGCCTGCAGAAGACGCGCACGGTCGTCTCCTTTCCGCTGATCCAGAACCGCACCGGCAAGGGCATCAAGGTCTGCGTGCTCGACACCGGCATGGACCTGAACCATCCCGATTTCGCCGGCCGCAACATCACCAGCCGCTCCTTCGTTCCGGGCGAGGCGGTTCAGGACCTGCAGGGCCACGGCACCCATTGCATCGGCACCGCCTGCGGTCCCAAGGAACCCGCCGACGGCACCACCGACCGCTACGGCGTCGCCTATGAGGCCGAGATCTTCGCCGGCAAGGTGCTCAACAATGGCGGCAGCGGCGCCGACGGCTGGATTCTCGCCGGCATCAACTGGGCGGTGGCCAACAAATGCGAGGTGATCTCGATGTCGCTCGGCGCGCCCGCCGGCGGCGCCGGCTTCTCGCAGGTCTACGAAAACGCGGCGCTGGCCGCGCTCAATGCCGGCTGCCTGATCATCGCCGCGTCTGGCAACGAATCCACCAACGGTCTCCAGCCCGTCGGCCGCCCGGCGAACTCGCCCTCGATCATGGCCGTCGGTGCGCTCGACGAGAACCTGCGCCGCGCGGCGTTTTCGAACGTCACCTTCCACCCGCCGCACGGCAAGGTCGACATTGCCGGACCCGGGGTGCGCGTCCTGTCGTCGATCCCTGTCGCCCAGGGCACGCACGGCCTGAAGTCCGGCACCAGCATGGCCACGCCGCACGTTGCCGGCATCGCCGCCCTGATCGCCGAATCCAACGCCTCCTATCGCGGCAGTGCGCTCTGGCAGCGCCTGATCGCCACCGCCGACGCCATCAGCGGAGAGCCGGCCGGCCATGTCGGCGCGGGTGTCGTGCAGGCGCCCTACCGCCGCAACGTCGTCGTCAAGCCGCTGCCCTGGTGGTGGCGCTACTTCCAGCCGACCTATCCGACGGCCGAGGCGGCGGAGTAGGATCGGCCGCGAGCGGCAACATCGCTTGACCCCTGGCGCCGCCGCGACGGCGGCGCCAGCATCTGAAAGCGTCGGGAGCCATGCCATGGCCGATCAGGAAGAACGCAAGACGACCGGCAGGTTCACCTGCGCCATCGACCCGTCATTGACCTCGCTCGACGAGGTCGCACGGCAGTTCGAACAGCGCGGCGTCACGGTCGAGGAACGCATGGAATTCATCGGCACGCTGGTTCTGCGCGGCAAGCCGGAGGTGGTCCGCCAGGCGGCTGGCGCCATCGAGGGTGTACGGTCCGTCGAGCCGGAAGGCACCATGGGCACCTGGTAGGCCCAGGGCCCGGAACCGGTCACCCCTGCGGCGGCCTCATCCCGTGACCGGCGGAAGTTCCGGTGCGCTCAATCCTTGAAAGGGGTCGCGCCAGGCCGGGATCGCCTCGAGCCTCTCATACCAGCGGCTGACAGCCGCAAATTCGGACAAGGGCAGCCGGGCCACGTCGTTGAACGGCAGAAAGGTGGCCATGCGGAAATCGGCATAGGTCGGCGCATCGCCTACCAGCCAGTCCCGGCCGGCAAGCACCGGCTCGAGCAGTGCCGCAGCCCTGCGGAAAGCCGCCAGCCCTTCCTCCACCTGCCTTTCGTCGGTCGGGCCGAGATCATAGCGCCGCCTGGTTCCGCGCTCGAACTGCACCATGTCGCAAGCGTGCACGAAATTCGCCTTGCCCCAGCTCAGCCAGCGGATCATCTCGGGCTCGTCATCGCCGCTCGGCCAGAAGCCGGAGGAAACGACGCGCGACAGGCGGCAGGCGATGGCATCGGCTTCCCACAGCCCGCGTCCCTGCTCGTCGAGGATCGGCAGGCGCAAATTCGGATTGAGCGGCGCGAACCGCGCCGCCTCGCCCGGCGCCAGGGGCGCGGCGAATTCGTACGTGACCGGCGCTTGCAGGTAGCGCGCCACCGCGACGGCCAGGCGCGGGTTGGGATTGCGGCTGAAATAGAGCTTCATGCGGTCACCTGTCAGGCATCTCGCCGCGCGCGCAGGATTGCGCCCGCTCGGTGAGCAGGGTCTTCTCGCGTGCGTTCTGGGTCAGTGCGGCGGCCTGCTCGAATTCGCCTCGTGCCTCGTCGAAGCGCCCCAGGCGGGCGAGAAAATCGCCACGCACGCTGGGCAGGAAGTGGTAGGTCTTGAGCGCCTTGTCGCCGACGAGCCGGTCGACGATTTCGAGCCCGGCGGCCGGTCCTTCGGCCATCGAGACCGCAACCGCGCGGTTGAGCTCGATCACCGGCGACGGCGCCTCCGCGCCGAGCACGGCATAGAGCCCGGCAATGCGGGTCCAGTCCGTGTCGTCCGCGCTCGCCGCGCGTGCATGACAGGCCGCGATCGCCGCTTGCAAAACGTAGAAGCCGCGGCCGCCGCCAAGGCGTTCCGCGCGTTCGAGCGCCGCCAGCCCGCGGTTGATCAGCAGCCGGTTCCAGCGGCTGCGGTCCTGGTCCGGAAGCAGGATCGGCTCGCCGTTGCGGTCGATGCGGGCGCCGATGCGCGAGGCCTGGATTTCCATCAGCGCCACCAGCCCGTGCACCTCCGGCTCGGCCGGCGCCAGCTCGGCCATGATGCGGCCGAGCCGCAAGGCCTCGTCGCAGAGCTGCGGCCGCGTCCAGTGGTCGCCGGCGGTCGCCGAATAGCCCTCGTTGAAGATCAGATAGATGACCGCCAGCACCGAGCCGAGCCGCTCGGCCATTTCCTCGCCGCGCGGCACTTCGAAGGGGATGTTGGCTTCGGCGAGGGTCTTCTTGGCGCGCACGATGCGCTGTGCCACGGTCGGCTCGGGAACCAGGAAAGCGCGCGCGATCTCCCCTGTCGTCAGCCCGCCGAGCAGCTTCAGCGTCAGCGCGGCGCGTGCCTCGGCCGACAGGATCGGATGGCAGGCGGTGAAGATCAGGCTCAAGAGGTCGTCGCCGACATGGTCGTCGAGCGCGGCTTCCAGCCCCGCGACCGGGTCCTCCTCGGTCTCGATCTCGTGGCCGAGTTCGGCATGCTTGCGATCGATCAGCTTGTTGCGGCGGAAATGATCGATCGCCCGCCGTTTCGCCGTCGCCATCAGCCAGGCGCCGGGCTTCTCCGGTACGCCGGTCTCCGGCCAGCGCTTCAGCGCCGCGACCAGCGCCTCCTGCGCGAACTCCTCGGCCAGGCCGACGTCGCGCACTTGCCGTGCAAGGCTGGCTACCAGCTTCGCCTGCTCGATCCGCCAGACCGCCTCGATGGCGCGATGTGTGTCCGTAGCCGTCACGGCCCCCGGATAGAACGGAGGCCGGGACCGCGCAAGGCACGGTTGATGTCGGTCCTGACATGGTTGTTGCCAGTGGCTGGCGCCGCCACGAATCCATGACCTGCCTCGTCATCGCGACAACGCAGGAAGCGGTATCAGCGGTTCTGCATCGCTTCGAAATCCGCAAGCGAGGTCTGCATCTCCTGCGGAAAATCGTCCGTTTCCATCACCTGGCGGACCTCGATCGTCTCGTTCACCGCGCCCGGGCAGCGTTTGGCCCATTCGATCGCCTCGTCGCGCGAAGCGACGTTGATCACCCAATAGCCGCCGAGCACCTCCTTCGCCTCGGCGAACGGCCCGTCGGTGACGACCGGCCGTCCGGTGTCGAAGCGTACCCGTGCGCCCATCGATGGCGGGTGCAGCCCGTCGCAGGCAACCAGCACCCCTGCCTCCTGCAGCGAGCGGTTATAGGCCATCATCGCGTCGACCTGTTCCGTGTCGTCGGGCATGGTTCCCGGCGCCGCGCTTTCGTAGCCGGCGGGGATCATCAGCATCATGAATCGCATATCAAGCTCCTCCGGCGCCCGGCTCTCACGCCGGCCACCCTCACGAAAAATCAGCCTCGGCCTTCGGTCTGCTGGCGCAGCCGGTCGTTCTGCTCGCGGATTTCCGGCGTCGCCGCGTCGCCGAAATCGTCGATCTCGAAGATCGGCCTGAGTTCGACTGCCGATTCCTGGAACGGCGAACGCTTCATCCATTCGACCGCCTCTTCCATCGACTTCACCTGCAGGATCCAGAAACCGGCGATCAGTTCCTTGGTTTCGGTGAATGGGCCGTCGACGATCATGCGCTCCTTGCCGGAGAAGTTGATGCGCACCGCCTTCGACGTCGGATGCAGGCCTTCGCCGGCCAGCATCACGCCGGACTTCACCAGTTCTTCGTTGAAACGGCCCATCTCGGCCAGGATTTCCTTGCTCGGCATGACGCCGGCTTCGGATTCGGGCGTCGCCTTGACCATCACCATCACACGCATGACTTTCTCCTTCTCGGTTGCGCTCGGCCTGCTCCATTGCCGGCCTTCAACCACACGACGAGCGGCGAAATCCGGATTCGACAACTGGGCCCGAAAAATTTTGACGCCTTGCCTTGGCTGCCCGATCGGTGGCAAGCCGGCGCCGCGGCCCTTCACCTCCATCAGCTTCGGGACCACGACCATGACACAGACACGAACTGAAACCGACACCTTCGGCCCGATCGAGGTTGCGGCCGACCGTTACTGGGGCGCGCAGGCCGAGCGCTCGCTCGGAAATTTCCGGATCGGCTGGGAAAAGCAGCCGCTTTCGGTGGTTCGCGCGCTCGGCATCGTCAAGCGTGCCGCGGCAGAAGCCAACATGGCGCTCGGCCGGCTCGACCCCGAAATCGGCAAGGCGATCGTCACCGCCGCGCAGGAGGTGATCGACGGCAGGCTCGACGATCATTTCCCGCTCGTCGTATGGCAGACGGGTTCGGGCACCCAGTCCAACATGAACGCCAACGAGGTCATCTCCAACCGCGCGATCGAACTGCTCGGCGGCGAGATGGGATCGAAGAAGCCGGTGCATCCCAACGACCACGTCAATATGAGCCAGTCGTCGAACGACACCTATCCGACCGCAATGCACATCGCCTGCGCCGAACGCATCGTTCACGACCTCGTGCCGGCGCTCAAGCACCTGCACGCCGCGCTTGAGGCCAAGGCGAAAGCCTTCGACCACATCGTCAAGATCGGCCGCACCCACACCCAGGACGCCACCCCGCTGACGCTCGGCCAGGAGTTTTCGGGCTATGCCGCGCAGGTCGCCTCGGCGATCGACCGTATCGGGACCACCCTGCCCGGCCTGCTGGAGCTGGCGCAGGGCGGCACCGCCGTCGGCACCGGGCTCAATGCGCCGCTCGGCTTTGCCGAGAAGGTGGCCGAAAACGTTGCCGCGATCACCGGCCTGCCCTTCGTCACGGCGCCCAACAAGTTCGAGGCTCTCGCCGCCCACGACGCCATGGTGTTTTCCCATGGCGCGATCAACGCCGCCGCCGCCGCACTCTACAAGATCGCCAACGATATCCGCTTCCTTGGCTCCGGCCCGCGTTCCGGGTTGGGCGAACTGGCGCTGCCGGAAAACGAACCCGGCTCCTCGATCATGCCCGGCAAGGTCAACCCGACCCAGTGCGAGGCGCTGACCCAGGTCTGCGTCCAGGTCTTCGGCAACCATGCCGCGCTCACCTTCGCCGGCAGCCAGGGCCATTTCGAGCTCAACGTCTACAACCCCGTCATGGCCTACAATTTCCTGCAGTCGGTGCAGCTGATGTCGGACGCAGCGCGCTCCTTCACCGACAATTGCGTGACCGGCATCGAGGCCCGCGAGGACAACATCAAGGCCGCGCTCGAACGCTCGCTGATGCTGGTGACCGCGCTCGCCCCGACCATCGGTTATGACAACGCCGCCAGGATCGCCAAGACGGCGCACCGGAACGGCACCACGCTGCGCGAGGAAGCGCTGGCGACCGGCCTGGTGAGCGCGGAAGATTACGACCGCATCGTCAGGCCGGAACAGATGACTGGGCCAGGCTGAGATGTAGCCGCCTTCCTGGTTTTCGTTCACGTTTGTTGAACAATGAGTACCGCTTTCGGCCTCTTTCGTGACGCGAAGCGTGGACTATCTGTGGGCGACTGATCCGCAACCCCCCGGAGAAAATCATGTCCAACAGCGTCATCCTCCTTCTCGCCCGCATCCTGCTGGCGATTATCTTCATCATGTCGGGCCTGCAGAAGTTCGGCGGCATCGAAGGCACCGCCGGCTACATCTCGTCCGTAGGCCTGCCTGCCGCGACCCTGCTTGCCTGGCTCGCCGCAATCTTCGAGACCGTCGTCGGCATCGCCCTGCTCGTCGGCTTCCAGACCAGGATCGCCGCGATCGCGCTGGCCCTGTTCTGCGTCTTCACCGGCTTCATGTTCCATTACGTGCCGGCCGACCAGATCCAGATGATCCTGTTCATGAAGAACATCACCATCGCCGGCGGCCTGCTCGCACTCTTCGCCTCCGGTCCCGGCTCGCTGTCGGTCGACGCCCGCACTGGCGCCGTCGCGACCGCCTGACCACCCGACGTCATCGAAACGAAAAGGTCCGGCCGGCGCCGGGCCTTTTTCATGCCGGCGTGATGAGACCGCCGGAAGCGTCTACGCCGTCTTCTCCACGACCAGCCCCAGTTCCTCGATCATCGCGTCGCGCATGATGAATTTCTGCGGCTTTCCGGTCACCGTCATCGGCAGCGCGTCCTTCACCCGCACGTAACGCGGGATCTTGTAATGCGCGATCTGGCCCTTGCAGAAGTCGCGGATTTCCTCCTCGTCCGGCGCCTCGCCCGCCGCCACGATCCAAGCGCAGATTTCCTCGCCGTAGCGCTGGTCGGGCACGCCGAACACCTGCACCTCGCGCACCTTGGGATGTCGGTAGAGGAACTCCTCGATCTCGCGCGGATAGACGTTCTCGCCGCCGCGGATGATCATGTCCTTGACCCGGCCGACGATGTTGCCGTAACCCTCGGCGTCGATGATGGCGAGGTCGCCGGTGTGCATCCAGCCCTCGGCGTCGATCGCCTCGGCGGTCCTCTCCGGCTCGTCCCAATAGCCCTTCATCACCGAATAGCCGCGCGTGCAAAGTTCGCCACGCTCGCCGACCGGCACGGTGCGCCCCTCGCCGTCGATCACCTTGACCTCGACATGCGGGTGGATGCGGCCGACCGTCGAGACGCGCTTTTCCAGCGGGTCGTCGACATGGCTCTGGAACGACACCGGGCTGGTCTCGGTCATGCCGTAGGCGATCGTCACCTCGCTCATATGCATGTCGCGCTGCACCCGCTTCATCACCTCGACCGGGCACGGCGCCCCGGCCATGATGCCGGTGCGCAGCGACGCCAGGTCGAAGCTTGCGAAATCGGGATGGTCGAGCATGGCGACGAACATGGTCGGCACGCCGTAAAGGCCGCTGCAACGCTCGTTCGCCACCGCCGCCAGCGTCGCCGCCGGCTCGAAGCCCTCGCCGGGAAACACCATGGTGGCGCCCTTGGTCACGCAGCCCAGCGTGCCCATCACCATGCCGAAGCAATGGTAGAGCGGCACCGGGATCGCCAGCCGGTCGGCCTCGGAAAAGTTCATCGTCGCGGTGACGAAATGGGCGTTGTTGAGGATGTTGCGGTGGCTGAGCGTCGCGCCCTTCGGCGCACCCGTGGTGCCGCTGGTGAACTGGATGTTGATGGCGTCGTCCGGCGAAAGGCTCGCCGTCGCCGCGTCGAGCCGCGCCATCTCCTCCGCCCCGCCCTTCGCCATCACGTCGCCGAAATTGAACATGCCGGCCGAGCGCTCCTCGCCCATGCGGATGACGGTGGTGAGCTTCGGCAGCTTCCCGGCCCTGAGCCCGCCCGGCACCGCCGATTCGAGCTCCGGCGCCAGTTCGGCCAGCATGCCGAGATAGTCGGAGGTCTTGAAGCTCGCCGCCGTCACCAGCGCCCGGCAGCCGACCTTGTTCAGCGCATATTCGAGCTCGTAGAGCCGGTAGGCCGGGTTGATGTTGACCAGCACACGCCGATGCGTGCCGTGGCGAACTGCGTCAGCAGCCATTCGCGCCGGTTGGGCGACCAGATGCCGACGCGATCGCCCTTCTCCAGCCCGAGCGCCAGCAGGCCGGCCGCCAGCCGGTCGACCTCGGCGGCGAACTCGCGCCATGTCAGCCGTGTCCCCTCGGCTGAAAACACCGCCGCCTCGCGGTCGCCGAACCGTTGGACGGTGCGCGCCAGCTGCACCGGAATGGTGACGTCGAGCAGCGGCTCGGAGCGGTCGCCGACGACATGCGAGATACCGCCGCGCGGCGCCAGCGCCTGATCCTTGCCCGCATGAACGTTCATTTCCGCTTCCTCCCGATTGCCCGCATTATACTCCGGATCGGAGTATAATGCCACGCAGGAAGTTTAGCACCGGCCCTGCCGCGCGTCGGGCCTTTTTCTTTTTGCTGCATGCCTGCCCGTCTCCGCGCTGGCGGGCCCCTTCGACACCACTCCCGGAAATTCATCTCCACGGAACGGCGGAACCCGAAGCGGCCGCGCCGCGTTTGCTGCCGTCACGAGCCCGACACGATCCACCCCATCCAAAGGAAATGCACCATGGCGAAGACCAAAACCTTGGAAGACCTCTTCCACGACACGTTGAAGGACATCTATTACGCGGAGCGCCGCATCCTCAAGGCACTGCCGAAGATGAAGCGCGCCGCGCGGTCCGAGGACCTCAAGGCGGCCTTTGAAAAGCACCAGGAGGAAACCGAAGGCCAGGTTGAGCGGCTGCGCCAGGTTTTCGAGATTCTCGGCAAGTCGGCGCGCGGGAAGACCTGCGAGGCCATCGAGGGCCTGATCTCGGAAGGCGAGGAGATCATCGAGGAATTCAAGGACGCGCCCGCTCTCGATGCCGGCCTGATCTCGGCCGCGCAGGCCGTCGAGCATTACGAAATCGCCCGCTACGGCACGCTCAAGCGCTGGGCCCGTGAGCTCGGCATGAAGGACGCCGCCAAGCTGCTTGACGAAACCCTGCGGCAGGAGGCGAAAACCGACGACGATCTGACCAAGCTGGCCGAGCGGACGGTGAACGAAGCCGCGCTGGAGACCGCGACCGCGTAACAGGCCCGCCACGTAACGGACCGGCGCCGCCCGCGGATGGCCCTGCGCGAACGCTTCTTGCATGTCCGCGTCGACATGCAGCGGCTTTGTTGCGGGTCCGCGCGGGCGGAGCCGGCCGTTGGCGCAGCTGCGCCAACGGGGCGAAGATCACCGAACGCGACGCCGGCCAAACCGTCGCCGCCCGGACGCGGACACGTCTGGGCGATCCATTCGCTCCAACCACTTCCACCCGCGTAAGAACTGCTAAAGTGCTCGCGCTACCCTGTCGCCGATCTCGGCGATCAGCGCCTGCGCCTCTGCGCTGCGCTGCTTCTTCGCCGCCACCAGGCAGGCCTGCGACTTGAGGATCACCCCGTCGTCGAGCACGCGCAGATGGTTGGCCTTCAGCGTCGAGCCGGTGGTGGTGATGTCGACGATGACGTCGGCCTGGCCGGCCGCCGGCGCGCCCTCGGTGGCGCCGAGGCTTTCGACGATGCGATAGACCTGGATGCCGTGCATCTGCGAGAAGAACTGCTGGGTCAGCCGCCAGTATTTGGTGGCGATCCTCAGCCGGCGCCCGTGCCGCTGGCGGAAATCGGCGGCGACGTCGTCGAGGTCGGCCATGGAGGCGACGTCGAGCCAGATGTCGGGGACCGCCACCACCACGTCGGCGCGCCCGAAACCGAGCCGGGCCGCGACCGCCACCTTGGCCTCCCAGTCGGCCAGCCCCTCCCGCACCAGGTCTTCGCCGGTCACGCCGAGATCGACCGCGCCGCGGCCGAGCTCGCCCGCGATCTCCGAGGCCGACAGGAAGGCGACCTCGATCCCGTCATGGCCCTCGATGCGGGCACGGTAGCGGCGCTGGTCCTCGGGCTCGACCACCGCCAGACCGGCACGCGCAAACACCGCCAGCGCCTCCTCGCGCAGCCGCCCCTTCGACGGCAGGGCAAGCGTGACGGTCATGCGCGCCTCCTTTCCCTGTTCCTCGCCCCCGCGAAGCGGGGGAGAGGTGGCGAGCGCAGCGAGCCGGAGAGGGGGACCGTCACCGCTCGCCCTCCCGGTGCCCTTCGGCGACGAACCGCACATCTGTGGCAACAGCATCCTGCGCCAATCGTCCCTCCAGGGCCGCGAGTATCGTTTCGCAGACGCTACGCAGTTCCCTGACTGCGTCCTGACTCCAGAACCGCAGCACCGACCAGCCTTCCCGGCGCATGAACTCGTCTCGACGGCGGTCGCTAGTGCTGTCGGCATGCTGAGAGCCGTCGAGTTCAACGGCGAGCTTTTGGCTTCGGCAGGCGAAGTCTGCAAAGTAGGGACCAAGGGGCATCTGGCGGACAAACTTGTAGCCGCCGAGTTTCTTCGCCTTCAGTTCGTCCCAGAGCATCGCTTCGGCCATGTTGCCGCCGCGGCGCAGTTCGCGGGCACGTGCAACGCCGCCAGGGGAGCGTCGGCTTGGCTGGACTGCCCCCCTCTCCGTCTCGGGGTGTGCCCGAGCCACCTCTCCCCCGCTTCGCGGGGGCGAGGAATTCCTGTTGCCCGCAATCATCGCCCCTCCCCCCGCAACGCCTCGATGCGGTCGAGCCAGACCGAGAAGCCGACGCCGGGAATCGGTTTTTGCGCCCCCAGCAGCGTCAGCAGCCGGTCGTAGCGGCCGCCGCCGGCGAGCGGCCGTTCGCCACCCGTGGCCGATATCTCGAACACCAGCCCGGTATAATAATCGAGCGGCCGCCCGAACGCCGCGTCATAGCCGACCGGCGCCTCGGCGAGCCCGTGTTCGGCGATCGCTGCCGCGCGGGCGGCGAAATTGTCGAGTGCGGCCCCCAGCGACAGGCCGGCGCCGTCCGAAAAAGCCCTGAGCGCGTCGGAGGCCTCGGCCAGCGGCACGTGTATCGCCAGAAAGCGCTTCAGCGCCTCGAAGGCCTCGGCCGACAGCCGCACGCTTCTGAGCTCCGCCTTCTCGATCAGCCGCCGCGCGATCTCGGCCGGCGTACGCCCCGCGGTCGGCGACAGCCCCGATTCCTCCATGCCGGCGGCAATGTGCCCGGCAAGGCCGTCATGGTCGCCATCGGCGACGAAGGCCGCGACCGGCGCCGGCAGCGTCGCCACCCTGGGCGGATCGGCGAGGTCGGCAAGGGCCGCCTGCAGCTGCTCCGGCGCGCCGAAGGCGCGCGCCAGCCGCATGCGCCAGCCGCGCGGCAGGCCGAGCGCGGCCAGCACGGCCTCGAACACGGTCTGGTCGCCGAGCGTGATCGCAAAGGCGCGGCCCGGCAGCGCCCGGCACAGCAGCGCATGCGCGTCGGCCAGCGAGCGCGCGTCGGCGGCCGCGATGTCGGCCTCGCCGAGGTCCTCGATGCCGGCCTGGAAAAACTCGCTGCCGCCCTCGCGGCGCTGGCGGAACACCTCGCCCAGATAGGCATAGCGGCGCGGCGTCCCGGCGCGGCTGGCGATGTGGTCGAGGCAGACGGGAATGGTGAATTCCGGCCGCAGGCAAAGCGTCTCGCCGGTCTCGCTTTCGGTCAGGAAGATGCGCCGGCGCAGATCCTCGCCGGCCATGTCGAGGAACGGCTCCGCCGGCTGGATCACGGCGACGTCGACCATCGCCGCCCCGCGCTCGGCAAACAGCGTCTCGATCGCCGCGGCAAAGTCGGGCCGCGCGGTCATGGGCGCGCTCCGGCGTGCTGTGCGAGGGAAGCCGGCAGCACCATCGAAGCCCGGCGAGCGCCGGGACGCTGCCCAGGCAGCGGCGACCCGGCCGGAGGGGGGCGCGAAGCCGCGCAAGCCTCCATCACCGGCCGTCCCGCTCGGCCTTCTGCGCTTCGATGATGCGCTCGACCGTGGCGACCAGTTCCGCCTCCGGCACCGACACCTGGCCGGGCCGCGCCTCCTTGTATTCTTCATGGCCGGCGATCGCCCTCGCCTGCCGCGCGCCTTCCACGAGGTCCTTGATCTGCACCTCGCCCCTTTCGCGCTCGTCGCCGCCCTGGATGACCACGCAAGGGGCGCGGCGGCGGTCGGCATATTTCATCTGCGCCTTCATGCCGGCGCCGCCGAGATACATCTCGGCGCGGATGCCGGCGGCGCGCAGTTCGGCGACCATCTTCTGGTAGCGGCCGAGGCTGTCGGTATCCTTGTCCATGGCCAGCACGACGACCGGGCCGGCCGCGTCGGCGGCATCGAGCTTGCCGAGGTTTTTCAGCGCTGTCATCAGCCGCGACACGCCGATCGAAAAACCGGTCGCCGGCACCGGCTCGCCGCGGAAGCGCGACACCAGCCCGTCATAACGCCCGCCGCCGCCGACCGAGCCGAACCGCACCACGACGCCGTCCTCGTTGGGTATTTCGGCCAGCAGCTCGGCCTCGTAGACCGGCCCGGTGTAATATTCGAGCCCGCGGACGACCGAGGGATCGATCAAAACACGATCTTCGTGATAGCCCGCCCTGAATGCCAACGTGGCAATCTCGGCGAGTTCGTTAAGACCTTCGACAATCTTACGATTGGCATTGAAGACAAGCGCAAACAAGCTGAGGTTGTCGAGGTTCCACGTGTCGCCGACATCTTCGGGAACCTCGACGAGTTCCATCAGTGTCTCGCCCTTCCGTCGCATCTCATTTTTGTTCGACTGACCGTCATTCTCCCTTGCACCCCATTTGGTCGGGTGCTCGCGAAACGGCATGGGGAACTGAACCTTGTCGTCCAGCGCATTGCTGTATCTGATGCCTGCGAGCGTTTCCTTGAAGTTTGCCAGCTCGATCAACGGCTGGATCTGCTCCTGATCCAGCCCGGCGCCAGTCGTAAAATCGCCCTCGCCCTCCTTGCCGCCGTCCCAGCGGCCTTCACCGAGCAGCAGCTTCACGCCCTCGGGGCCGAACTTGTCGAGCTTGTCGATCGCCCTCAGCACCGTCAGCCGGCGCCCGGCATTCTCCTCGCCGCCGAGCCCGATCGCCTCCATGACGCCATCGAGCACCTTGCGGTTGTTGACCCGGATCACATAGTCGCCGCGCTTGATCCCGACCGCTTCCATCACGTCGGCCATCATCATCGCCATCTCGGCGTCGGCGGCCACTCCCGGCGTGCCGACCGTGTCGGCGTCGAACTGCATGAACTGGCGGAACCGTCCCGGCCCCGGCTTCTCGTTGCGGAAAACCCAGCCGGCGCGGTAGCTGCGGTAGGGTTTGGCCAGCCGCTCGAAATTCTCCGCCACATAGCGCGCCAGCGGCGCCGTCAGGTCGTAGCGCAGCGACAGCCACTGCTCGTCATCGTCCTGGAAGGAGAAAACGCCCTCGTTCGGCCGGTCCTGGTCGGGCAGGAACTTGCCGAGCGCGTCGGTGTATTCGATCAGCGGCGTCTCCACCGGCTCGAAACCGTAGAGCTCGTAGACGGCGCGGATCTTGGCGCACATCTCGTCGACGGCGCGGATATCGGCCGGCGTGCGGTCCACCAGCCCGCGCGGCAGCCGCGCCTTCATCTTGATCGGTTTGCCGCTCATGATTTTGTGCTTTCCGGCATGACGTTCTGGCCCGGCAATACGGGCAGGCGCCGTGTAGCCCATGCACCACGGGGCGGCAAGGGTCGGGCGCGTTTGGCGCCGGCCAGTGCGGCCGGCCAATCTCCCTCCTTGTGGGGGGCGAGCCGCCGGTTCGCGAAGCGAATCCGTCGTGCCGGTGGCACGATGGAAGGCCGACGAGCGCCGGGACGCTGCGAAAGCAGCGGGGACCCGGCCTCCGGCAGGACAGTGGGGGTGCGAAAGGGCACCGCCCCTCGCGAACCCGCTTCGCCTAGAAAATCACCTCCGCCCTGCTCGTCGGAACAGCCGCATCTCCAGCGTGAACGCATTCCCGCCTCCCCCCACCCCAACCCCTCGTTCCTGCTCACTATTCGCTATTCACGACTCCCTTTTCGTCCACGCCCTCACCGGCGCGGCTAACATCGTCCCACCTTCCGCACGGGAACGCGGGTCGCGAACCGGGCGAGCGTGGCGGAGGCGGTGCCGGACCGGCGGCGTGAAAGGTGACGTCGCTGGGCGATGAGCCCCCAGGTCCGGGCCCCAGGGTGAGATGCGGGGCCGACAGGGTTCCGGTCGCGAGGCCACCGGCTTTGCGAGTGCCGTCTCGAAAGGACGGCAACGCGCATCTGCACAACCGGGCAAGAACACCGGCGGGGCGCGGAGGACCGCGCCACGTAATTTCTAGCGAAGGCAGGGACCCCGCGCCCCGCTTCCCTTTCAATGGCCAGACGCGTTTGGCGGGCGTGGTAGTGAGGAGTGCTGGCCGAAGGCCACGAAAAGCCAACGATTTGGTTTTTCGAGCGACGAACGTCAGGAGCCCAAGCGGAGGGCAGGCCCATGCCGCAAGCCCGACCGGCCAGCCGCGATGCGCAGCGAAGCGGAGCACGCAAAGGGAAGAGCGGCCTGATGGCCCGCCCGCGCGGAGCCGGTGAGCGGAGCGAACTCGGCGTGAGCGAAAGGAGACAACGCGGGCACGAGGAAAGACGCCACGAGCGCGGCCGGCCAATCTCCCTCCTTGTGGGGGAGATGTCCGGCAGGACAGAGGGGGGTGCGAAGGAATGCAGACGTCTCCGCCAGCAACGCAAGTCAAGATGGGGCAGACCAACGGAGCACCCCGCGTTGCTGTGATCCGCGACCCACAGGGGAGGATGGGGGCGGAGCCAAGTTGTGAGCGAAAGGAGTTGCCCTGAAAGTCAGCCCCCCTCTGGCCTGCCGGCCATCTCCCCCACAAGGGGGGAGATCGGCTGTCGTCACCGCGGGCGCTTGAACTGCTCGCGTTCCAGTTCCACCACCGGCCGGCACACGCAGCCCTCGATATGATCGTTGACCAGCCCCATCGCCTGCATGAAGGCATAGACCGTGGTCGGGCCGACGAAGGACCAGCCGCGCTTTTTCAGCTCCTTGGAGATCAGCGTCGAGGTCGACGTCTTCGGATTGGCGGTAAGCGTGGCGTGGTCGACCACCTTCGGCCGTTCCTCCGGCCCCGGCTCGAAGCGCCAGAACCAGGCCGCCAGCGAGCCGGCCTCGTCGGCGAGTTCGCGCGCCCGGCGCGCATTGTTGATCGCCGATTCGATCTTGCCGCGGTGGCGCACGATGCCGGCATTGGTCAACAGCCGCTCGACGTCGCGCTGGGTGAACAGCGCCAGCCGGTCGAAATGGAAATTGTCGAAGGCCTCGCGGAAATTCTCTCGCTTTCTCAGGATGGTGATCCACGACAGGCCCGACTGGAAACCTTCCAGGCAGATCTTCTCGAACAGCCGCCGGTCGTCGGCGACCGGACGGCCCCACTCCTCGTCGTGGTAGCGGCGGTAGAAATCGTCATTGCCGTGCCAGAAGCAGCGCATGGCGCCGTCCGGGCCCTCGATCAGTCCGGTCTTTTCGCTCATCGTGCGGGGGAAATCCGTCTCTTGACGCAAATTGCCTTCGTTAAGCCGGCCTTTACCAGATTCCTGAACCGGGCGGTAACCACACCGGAATCTTTCCTGCCAGATCGGCATTTTAGCGTTCCCGATTCACCATTCCGACTCCGCCGCGCCGCGACAATTGCCGTGGTTCCGGGCGCTTCCCCTCGTTTCGCGCCCGGCTCGTCAGGCGATTTTGTGGAGTGTACGTCCGATGAAATTCCTTTCCGTTATTGCCGGCGCAGCTGCGCTGGCCATCCTCGCATCCGGCGCCTCGGCGGGCGAGCGCTACGGCAAGCGGCCACCGCTCACGGTGAGCCCCGACCTCAGCGCGCCGTGGGTCATGCAATTGAAGCGCAAGCCGGGTGCCGCGCGCCGCGCCGCCGAAGCGCGCGCCATGGAACGCGTGCGCCAGGTCATGGACCAGCCGCGCCCGGCCTATGTGCGCCGTGGCATCTTCTATGACCGCGACGCCGCGCAGCCGTATGCTGGCTCCGACTATCGCGAGCGCCAGCTGCGCACCGCCGCGGTGGTGCGGCCCGAGCGCAAGCCGGTCCAGCCGCAGATGAACCCGATCTACCTGCCGCAGACCGTCGACTATGACGGGCCGGAGAAGGCCGGCACCATCGTCATCGATACGACGCAGAACTTCCTCTATCACGTGCAGGCCGGCGGCAAGGCGCGCCGCTATGGCGTTGGCACCGGCAAGCCGGGCTTCGAATGGGCCGGCACCCACAAGGTTACCCAGAAGCGGGTCTGGCCCGACTGGCGCCCGCCGGCGGAAATGATCGCCCGCGAGCGCGCCAAGGGCCGCATCCTGCCCGTCCACATGAAGGGCGGGCCCGCCAACCCGCTCGGCGCGCGCGCGCTCTATCTCGGCTCGACGCTCTACCGCATCCACGGCACCAACCAGCCCTGGACCATCGGCCAGGCGGTGTCCTCGGGCTGCATCCGCATGCGCAACGAGGACGTGATCGAGCTTTACGAACGCGTCAGCGTCGGCACCAGGGTCGTGGTCAGGTGAAGGCTCGGCGGTCATGCGTTCGACGCGTCACCGCCGGCATGAAATCCGCAGCGGGGGCGGCCGGCTCGGACGTGCCGGCCGGACAGCGCGGCCGAGGGCGGTGCGTCGAGGGGGCGCGCCGCCCTTGACATTCGACAAAGGCGACTACGTCGGCCGCTTGCCCGGCGACCGGTCTGCCTAGAAAGGACCCGAGATGAGCCTGACCATTACGCTTTTCCTGCCGGTTGTTCTGGTGGTGATCATGTTCTCGCTGGGGCTTGGTCTCGTCGCCGACGATTTCGCGCGACTGGGCCGGAATCCGAAAGCCTTCGCGGTCGGTTTGCTGGTACAGTTCCTGCTGATCCCGCTCACCGCCTACGTCGTTGCCATGACATTCGCTTTGACGCCCGACATGGCGCTGGGGCTGATGATATTGTCGCTCTGCCCCGGCGGTCCGACCGCCAACCTCATGACCAGGTTCAGCCACGGCGATGTTGCTCTTTCCATATCGCTGAATGGAATCTCCACCCTTGCCGCGGTCGTCACCATGCCGCTGCTGGCGACATTCTTCGTCAAGCACTTCCTGGGTGCGGAAGCCCCTGAAATCCAGGTGACCTCGCTCGGGCTTTCCATGTTCGCTATGACGACGATACCGGTTGCGGCCGGCATGCTGGTCCGGCGCTTCGCACCCGGTTTGACCGAAATTCTCGACCCCGCCATCCGCAAGCTCTCCGTGCTGCTGCTGGTGGCCATTGTTTCAGCCGCTATCATGGTCAACTGGCAGATCTTCCTGGCGACACTGCCGGTTCTCGGTCCAAGCGTTGTTGCCTTGGCGGTGATGTTGCTTGCGGGCGGACTTGCAGTATCTGCCCTGACCGGGTTGGAAACGGCCCAGGCGACCGCGATCTCGACCGATGCCGGTATCCAGAACGCCGCGCTGGGGATCACGGTAGGTGCGCTGATTGCCGGTCCCGACGCTGTTGTGCCGGTCTACAGCGTGCCGTCCGGTGTCTATGGTGTGACGATGTATTTGATCGTGGTCCCATTCATGTTCTGGCGCCGCAGTCTCGCACTTGCCAACATGGCGTCGCAGCCAACCATGCGGCACGCTGCTTAACCTTCCGCCGAATCGCTGTAGCAAGGTCCACGGGAAACGCGGCCGAAGCGCCGCTTGGGGAGGAGAAGACGCATGGACATCATCCTGTCGGTATTCCTGCCGCTGGCGCTGGCGATCATCATGTTCTCGCTCGGCCTCGGCCTGACCGTCGCCGACTTCTCGCGTGTCGCTCGCGAGCCGAAGGCATTCGCCATCGGCGCCGTCGCGCAGCTCGTGCTGTTGCCGATCGTCGCCTATCTGACCGTCGTCCTGTTTGGCCTCTCCGGCGAACTCGCCGTCGGCCTGATGATCCTGTCGTTCTGTCCCGGCGGCGTCACCTCCAACATCCTGACCCGTTTCGCCAAAGGCGACCTTGCGCTTTCGATCTCGCTCACCGGCGTCATCAGCCTCGTTTCGGTCGTCAGCGTGCCGCTGCTCGTCGGCCTCGCCGCCGGCCATTTCATGGGCGTCGATGCGCCGCCGGTCGACGTCACCGCGCTCGGCCTTGCGATGTTCGCGATCACCGCCGTGCCGGTGATCCTTGGCATGCTGGTGCGGCATTTCGTGTCCGGCTTCGCAGCCGTGATCGAAACACCGGTCTCGCATCTCGCAACGGTGCTGTTCTGCGTCGTGGTTGCCGGCGCGCTCGCCTCCAACTGGTCGCTTTTCGTGGCGAACCTGCCGGTACTCGGCCCGGCCGTCGTCGCCCTCAACGTGGTGCTGCTCGCGATCGGCACCGGGCTCGCAAGCGCCGGCGGGCTCGACCGGCGCCAGTCCTCGGCCATCGCCATCGAGACAGGCATCCAGAACGCCACGCTCGGCATCACCGTCGGTTCGCTGATCGCCGAGCAGGCGAGCGGCCTGCCGCCGTTTTCGCTGCCGTCCGGCGTCTACGGCATCACCATGTATCTGGTGTCGGTACCGTTCGTGCTCTGGCGCCGGCGGGCGGCGGGTTAGTCGCCACCGCCGCCTCGATCATGGTTCGGATGACCTCAGGCGACATCCACGCCCGCCGGCTTCGGCCCGCCATAGGCCCAATCGAGCAGTTCGACGGTATGGACCACGGCAAGGTCGGAGCCGGTGGCGATCTGGGTAATGCAGCCGATATTGCCGGTCGCGACCAGCGTAGCCCCGGTCGCCTCGATATTCGCCACCTTGCGGGCGCGCAGCTTGTCCGCGATCTCGGACTGCAGGATGTTGTAGGTGCCTGCCGAGCCGCAGCACAGATGCCCCTCGCGCGGCTCGCGCACGACAAAGCCGGCCTTCTTGAGCAGTTCCTTCGGCTGGCGGGTGATCTTCTGGCCGTGCTGCATCGAGCAGGCCGAATGATAGGCGAGCGTCAGGCCCGGCCGCGCGGGTTCCGGCAAGTCGAGCGTCGCCAGATACTCGGTAATGTCCCTGGCAAGCGATGACACCCGTGCCGCCTTTTCGGCATAGGCCGGGTCGAGCCGCAGCATGTGGCCGTAATCCTTGATCGTCGTGCCGCAACCCGACGCCGTAATGACAATGGCGTCGAGGCCGCCCTTGTCGATCTCCGTCGTCCACGCATCGACATTGCGCCGCGCCGCCGCGAGCGCATCGTCCTCGCGTCCCATGTGATGCACCAGCGCCCCGCAGCAGCCCTCGCCCGCGGCGATCGTCACCTCGATGCCCAGCCGGTTGAGAAGCCGGATCGCCGCCTCGTTGATCTCCGGCTTCAGAACCGGCTGGGCACAGCCCGACAAAAGCGCGACGCGGCCGCGTCTTTCGCCTATCGGCGCGCGGTCCCCGGCTTTAGCAGAATCCGAGCGCGCCGGAATTTGCGACGGCGCCAGCTTCAGCATGGCACCGAACGGCGTCAAGCCAACAGCGGCCAGCAGCGGCGCGAACGGCCGGCCAAGCCTTGCCAGCGACAGCGCGGCGCGGAAGCGCGCCGGGTAGGGCAGCACTTTGGCAAGCACCTGGCGCGTCAGCCGGTCGAGCAGCGGCCGGCGATAGGTCTTTTCGATGTGGGAACGCGCATGGTCGACCAGATGCATGTAGTTCACACCGGACGGGCAGGTGGTCATGCAAGCCAGGCACGACAGGCATCGATCGATATGCGTGACGATTTCTCGGTCGGCCGGCCGGCCGTTTTCCAGCATGTCCTTGATCAGGTAGATGCGCCCGCGCGGGCTGTCGAGTTCGTTGCCGAGCGTCACGTATGTCGGGCAGGTCGCCGTGCAGAAGCCGCAATGCACACATTTGCGCAGGATCTGTTCCGAATGCGCGACATCCGGGTCAGCAAGCTGTTCTGGCGTGAAGCTGGTCTGCACTGCGGCGCAACCTCAGCGGATCGGGGCCAGACGGCGGGCCGGGCTCATATCAGCCAGCTTTCAGGATTGCCGATCGGCTCGTCGCGCGACACCTTCTGCAGGCCGATGACGATGCGCACGATGGCCCAGATCGCCACCGCGATCATCAACAGGAAGCCGATCCCGACAACCATGAGCAGCGCCGAGACGAGGCCGTAGAGCAGGCCGATCCAGAAGGTACGGATCGCCCAGGTGTAGTGCGTTTCGACCCAGCCGCCGGCCTTGCCGCGGTTCATGTAGGCGATGACGATACCGATCAGCGCCGTCAGCCCGATCGCCAGGCTGACCAGATAGAGAATGTAGATGATCTGGATGTTGGTCTTGCCCGGATCGAGCCAGCGATCGGTCTGGCGCGGCTCGGACGGACCGGAATTCATGTCGCTCATTGTGGTCTCCTCAAGCTTCTCGGGCGAGGCTAGCAGACGCGGTCGACTGAAACATCCGCCCCTGATTGAGAATGTCGTTCGGATCGAACTGGCCTTTCAGCCGGGCCGACAAGGCTGCAAGTGCCGGTGGCTGGGGTTGGAAGACGGGTACCGAGGCGCGCCAGGCGGGCGCGGCGCGCACCAGCGTGGCGTGGCCGCCGCCATGCGCCGCGATCGAACGCCTGACGATTTCCGCCTCCGGATCACCTTCCATGCGCAGCCACACCAAGCCGCCCTGCCAGTCGTAGAAGGCGTCTGCTGCGGCCGCCATGCGCAACGCCATTACCATCTCGTGCGCCTGCGCCGGCGCCATCGACACGCGCCAGACCGGCTTTTCGGAACCGTCGGCGAAAGGCGCCACGTCGCGGATTTCGCGCCACAGAGTCCGCGAGATGTCGGCCTCGACCTCTTCAAAAGCACCGCCTTTGAGGAGGTCACGCAAAAGGTTCATGCGATATGTCACCGACGGACCGAACCCTTCGATCCTGAACAGCGTCGATGGCTCACCGGCAAACCGGCCGTCCGCGACCACACCTGTGACACTTTCGGGCAAGTGCGCGGCGCCAGAGACTTCGCCCGCCGAGCCCATCGCCGCCGCCATCGCCATTGTCGCGTCGGCCTCCGAAAGACCTCGCAGCACCAAGGTCGTTTCGGTCTCGGCTGCCGGCAGCACCTTGAAAGTGACCTCGGTAACCGCCGCCAGCGTGCCCCAGGACCCGGCCAGTGCCTTGGAAAGGTCGTAGCCGGTGACGTTCTTCACCACGCGTCCGCCCGACTTGAAGGCCTCGCCACGCCCCGACACCGCGTGGACGCCAAGCACGTGGTCGCGCGCCGCGCCAGCCTTGATTCGCCTTGGTCCCGAAAGGTTGGCGGCCAACACGCCGCCGATCGTGGCATGACCGGCCTTACCGCCGAGCAGCGGTCCATAATCCATCGGCTCGAAGGCAAGTTGCTGGCGATTTTCGGCAAGCAGGGCCTCGATCTCGGCAAGCGACGTGCCAGCGCGGGCCGATAGCACCAGTTCCTCGGGTTCGTAGAGCGTCACGCCGGTCAGGCCGGAAAGGTCGAGCACATGCTCGCATTGCAGCGGCCGGCCTATGCCGCGTTTCGAACCGCAGCCGAGTATCTCCAGCGACGACTGTTCGCCCGCCGCCCATTTGACGGTTTCCACAACCTCGGCGGACGCGGCAGGCTGGAAGGTGGTCAAAGCGAGCATCCCCCAACGAAAACTTCTCCCCGTGCCGAAAGGCGGTAGCCGGTCTCGAGGCTGATTGTCAGGCCGAGCTCCTTGAGTTTACGCACATCGCGTTTGAATTTGAGCTTCTCAACCCCGAGCGTCGACGCCAGCTCCGCCGCGGCCTCACCCGGACGCTTGCTGATCAGGCGCAGGATCGCCTGGTGGTAACCGTCCCGACCCACGGATCGATCCCAGCGGGCAAGACGGGTACCGATCTCGGCCCGCTCGACCTCGCCAATATCCGCCGCCTCGCGCAACGCGACACGGGCGTCCGGCACGATGCCGGCAATCTCGACCCGATAGAGCCGGCGATCTTCACCACCACGCAGGCTGGTTTCCAGCGCCGCCAGCGTGGCAAAGCCCGCGCGGCGCGCTGCGCCCTTATCAAGGGTGTTGTCTGCAACAGGCATCACGTTCCCGATCAGCACCTCGCCGAGCGCTGTGCGCACCCGCGAGCCGGCCTTCACCGTCGGTTTCTTCCAGCGCCTGAAGGCGACCGTCACCTCGCCGCGCGCAATTCCTTCAAGAGCTTCCTGCTTGAAAAGCATGCCGCTCAGAACCTCGGAATATCCGGGAACGGCATCTGGCCGCGATGGATGTGCATGCGGCCCAGTTCGGCGCACCGGCGCAACTGCGGAAACATCTTGCCGGGGTTGAGCAGATGATTGGGGTCGAAGGCGCATTTGACCCGCATCTGCTGGTCGAGATCCGCCTCCGAAAACATCGCCGGCATCAGATCGCGCTTTTCCACCCCGACCCCATGTTCGCCGGTCAGTACGCCGCCGACCTCGACGCAAAGCCTGAGGATGTCGGCCCCGAACGCCTCCGCCTTTTCGAGTTCCCCCGGTTTGTTTGCGTCATAAAGGATCAGCGGGTGCAGATTGCCGTCACCGGCGTGGAAGACATTGGCGACACCCAGCCCGTATTTCTCCGACATCGCCCGCATGCCGGCGAGCACTCGCGGCAGTTCCTTGCGCGGGATGGTCCCGTCCATGCAGTAGTAGTCAGGCGAAATGCGACCGACGGCCGGAAACGCCGCCTTGCGCCCGGCCCAGAAAGACAGCCGTTCCTCCTCCGAAGTGGAGACACGACTGGTGGTGGCGCCGTTCTTTGCCGCGATCTCTTCGACGCGCGCGAGCAGATGGTCGATCTCCGCCCCCGGTCCGTCCAGTTCAACGATCAGCAGCGCCTCGACGTCGCGCGGATAGCCGGCATGGACAAAGTCCTCCGCCGCGTGGATTGCCGGCCGGTCCATCATCTCCATGCCGCCGGGCACGATACCGGCGCCGATGATGTCGGCGACGCACTGGCCGGCCGCCTCGCTCGACGGAAAGCCGACCAGCATGGCACGCGCCGCCTCCGGCTTGCGGAGGATGCGCACGGTGACCTCGGTGACGACGCCGAGCAGCCCCTCCGAACCCGTCATCACGCCCAGAAGGTCGTAGCCTTCCGCGTCGAGATGCTTGCCGCCGAGGCGGATCACCTCGCCGCTGATCAGCGCCATCTCGACGCCGAGGACATTGTTGGCGGTCAGCCCGTATTTCAGGCAATGCACGCCGCCCGAGTTTTCGGCCACATTGCCGCCGATCGAACAGGCGATCTGCGAGGAGGGGTCGGGGGCGTAGTAGAACCCCTCCTGCTCGACGGCGTGGGTGATGGCGAGATTGGTGACGCCCGGCTGCGCCGTCACGGTACGGTTGGCGTAGTCGATGTCGAGAATGCGGTTGAAGCGGCTCATCACCAGGAGCACGGCGTCCTCAAGCGGCAGCGCGCCGCCCGATAGCGACGTTCCCGAACCGCGCGGCACGACGCGGATGCTGCGGTCCATGCAATATTTCAGGATGCGCGCGACCTGCGCCGTCGTTTCGGGCAGAACCACCACCAGCGGCAACTGTCGGTAGGCGGTCAGCCCGTCGCTCTCGAAGGCGCGCATCTCGACGTCGGTATCGACCACACCTTCGCCCGGCACGATGATCCGCATGTCGGCGACGATCTCGGCGCGACGCGAGATGGTTTCGGCATCCGGTTTCGGCATGGCCGGGCCCGACATGGCTTACTCCGATTGGTCAAATCTTTTTACCAGTCAATCGCGGCAACGCAAACCATGTGTGATGGCAACCGTGATGCTTTTCACAGACGGCGCCGGCTCGTTCGCGCCTCCTGCCTGTTGCCGGCGCGTGGGGTGGCCGAGTGCGGCGACACATTATCGCAAACATGTGATCGTAAGTCGGCCCCGTCACCTTGCCGTATTGTTCTTGCACAAGCATAAGTACGATATTCGATGACCAATATTGCTGACCTTGAAATTTTCGCACGAGTGGTTTCCGCCGGTAGCCTTTCCGGGGCCGGCCGCGAACTTGGCCTTTCTCCCGCCGTCGTCTCCAAAAGACTGCGCAAGCTTGAAGACCGGCTCGGCACCCGATTGCTCCAGCGAACGACGCGTCAGGTGGCCCTGACCGAAGCCGGCCAGGGTTTTTACGAACGCGTCGTCGCCATCATCGCCGGTATCGAGGAGGCCGAGTCTTACGTCACCCGGCGCTCCACCCAGCCTCGCGGTACCTTGAAGATCTCGGCGCCGACCTCGTTTGCGCGCATGCACATCGCGCCGCATCTCGGTGCCTTCATGCGCGAGAACGCCGATCTGTCCATCAACCTCGTCCTGACCGACGAGTTCGTCGACATCGTCGGCGAGGGTTTCGACCTTGCCATCCGCATCGCCGAACTCTCCGATTCGAGCCTGGTTGCCCGCCGCCTGGCGCCGGTCGAGCGTGTCCTGGTGGCCGCGCCCACCTACTTGGCGGCGAACGGAACGCCGCAGTCGATCGAAGACCTCGACCGTCACGTCTGCCTGGCACAGCACAACAATGAGGCCTGGCGCCTCGAAGGGCCGCAGGGCCCGTTCGTCTACCGCGCCGAGGGACCGTTGCAGACCAATTCCAGCGAGGTGCTGCGCGAGGCCGCGATCGCCGGCATCGGCATTGCGCTGCGCTCGACATGGGACATCGGCGAGGAGATCGCGAGCGGGCGGCTGCAGCGTGTGTTGCCCGACTTTTCCGCGTCGCGGAACGTCGCGATCCACGCGGTGTATCCTTCGCGCCGTTTCCTGCCGGCCAAGGTCCGCCTGTTCATCGACTACCTTGCTGCGCTCTACGGACCTGTGCCCTACTGGGAGACCGGTGGCCGCGCCAACATGACGGCTCCGGCAACGGCAGCTGATCCCGTGCACAAACCGAACGGCTTCGCCGGCGACGCGGCAACGCCAGGAATTGCTGACGGTTAGCCCGACTTCGCTTCCTGCGAGTCACCGTCGGCATTGTGACGCCTGATCCGCCGCACCAGCCACCAGACGGCTAGAATGACGGGAATGACCGCGGCCGCCGTTACCAGTTCCGGCTTCGGCTCGAAGCCAAACGCGACGCCACCCTTCGCAAGGTAGCCTACCAGGCCGACGACGTAGTAGGAGACCGCCGCTACGGACAGGCCCTCGACTGTCTGCTGCAGACGCAGCTGCAGCCTGGCGCGCCGGTTCATCGAGGCGAGCACATCTCGGTTCTGGCGCTCGACCTCGACATCGACCCAGGTTCGCAGCAGCGTCGCCGCGCGAGCCAGCTTGCGCGACAGGTTCGCCTGCCGTTCCTCGATCGAGCGGCATGTGCGCATGGCCGGCGCGACACGACGCTGAAGAAATCCCGACCAGGTGTCGTGTCCGGGTGCTGCCTCTTCGGCGAGCGCGGCAAGCCGCTCCTCCACGATTCCGTGATAGGCCCGGCTGGCGCCAAACCGGTAGAGGCTTGCCGCCGCGTCGGCCTCGAGTTCCGCGGCCAGTTCCGTCAGTTCGCCTAGCAGGCCTTCGCTGTTGCCCCTCTCCCGCGAACGCATTTCGCCAGTCAGTTGCGCCAGACGGTCCTCGATACGCCGGATGCGCGGCGACAGCGACTGCGCCAGCGGCAGGCCGAGCATCGCCAACGTACGATAGGTCTCAATGTCGATGAGACGCTGCGACAGCGCCCCCACCCGCGCCGGCGTGAGCCCGCGGTCGAGCACCAGAACCCGAGTCAGGCCGTCGCCGTCCTGGCGAAAATCGGTCGCAACGGCGGCCTTACCGCCTTCGACATGCGAAAAGCACAGGCTCGCCGGATCGAAACCGGCCACCGCGCGTTCGGCCTGCGGGGTCCATTTCCTGATCTCGATGCGAACACCGGAAATCACCGTTCCCGGCGGCGAAAAGCCGTTCCCGAACGGGCTGTCGTCGCCCGGCGCGCCACGGGTTCCGGGCGGCCCCTCCCAGAGATAGGTGGAAAATTCGGTATGGCGCTCCCAGCGCAGCGAGCCGCGTCCCCACTTCATCGCGTGGTGCCGGGCCTGACGGTCCGGCGGCGCGACGCCGAGACGGCGCGAAAGCTCGGCCAGAACGGCATGGTCGACGGACGAGCCGCCTTCGGTCATGAAGGCGAGCTGCACGATGTTGCGCGGTGTGTCGATCAAGGGATGGGGGCGGGCATGAACCTCGCCGACCGCAGCGGCGCGACCGTCATGCGCGCGCAAACCCAGCACCGTCCCGACAAGTGCCTCATTCTTTCCCGGCTGTTTCTGTGCTTCGGCCATCCATTCCGTCCTGCCCCGACGTAAGACTTTAGTCGAACGCACCGCGGGGTCCATGCGGCATCGCGTCCGATGGTCATCAAACCACCAGAAGAAGCAGATCCCGCAAGTGGATAAAAAAATTGACCACTTAACGATCCAGCGCTTAAGCTTGGCGTTTCCGCATGATGGACTGTCCGGCAACATACCTTGAGCGAACTGTTTTCCCGCATCGACCACGCGCGCACCGCCGACGAGGTGGTGCGCCGCATCGAGGATCTGATCCTTGAGGGCATCCTTCGCTCGGGCGACCGCCTGCCGGGCGAGCGCGAACTCGCCAGCATGTTCGACGTATCCCGGCCGATCCTGCGCGACGCGCTGAAACAGCTCGAGGCGCGCGGCCTGCTGGTCTCCCGACATGGCGGCGGCACACGCGTTGCCGACATCATCGGCGAGGTTTTCACCCAGCCGGTGATGGAGCTCATTTCCGGCCACGGCAAGGCTACCGCCGACTACCTGGAGTTTCGCCGCGAGATCGAGGGGGTTGCCGCGAGGCTCGCCGCGGAACGCGCGACACCCGACGACCGCGTGCTGCTGTCCGGTATTCTGGACCGGATGCGCGCGGCGCACGAGCGCGCCGACTTCGACGAGGAAGCCAGGCTCGACGTCGAGTTCCACGGCGCAATCGGCGAGTGCGCCCACAACATCATCCTGCTCCACACGCTCCGCTCCTGTTATCGGCTGCTGGCCGACGGCGTCTTCTTTAACCGCACGCTCATCTACCGTCTGGCCGGTGCCCGCGACGCCCTGCTCGAGCAGCATCTGGCGATCGGCGACGCTGTCCTGGCCGGGAAACCGGCAAGCGCCCTCGAAGCGGCGCGGCGACATATCGATTTCGTCGAGAGCGCGATCGCCAAGGCCGAACGCGCCGACAACTGGCAGAAGGTGTCGCGACTGCGGCTGGCCCAGCGCAGTCGAGACCACCGCAACGTGTAACCCGACCGGACAATCCCTGATGCCCCCAATTCTCGAAATCGCCGACCTCAAGAAACTCGCCAGACGGCGCGTGCCGAAGATGTTCTTCGACTACGCCGATTCCGGGTCATGGACCGAAAGCACCTACCGCGCCAACGAGGAGGATTTCGCCGGAATCAAGCTGCGCCAGCGCGTGCTGGTCGACATGACCGACCGCAGCCTCGCCTCGACAATGGTCGGGGAACCGGTCGCGATGCCCGTCGCGCTCGCCCCCACCGGCCTGACCGGCATGCAGCACGCCGACGGCGAAATCCTCGCCGCGCGCGCCGCCGAGAAGTTTGGCGTTCCGTTCACGCTGTCGACCATGAGCATCTGCTCTATCGAGGACGTCGCTGCGGCGACCGGCAAGCCGTTCTGGTTCCAGCTTTATGTCATGCGCGACAAGGATTTCGTGGCCAACCTGATCGACCGCGCCAAAGCCGCCGGATGCTCGGCGCTGGTGCTCACGCTCGACCTGCAGATACTCGGCCAGCGCCACAAGGATCTGCGCAATGGCCTGTCGGCTCCACCCCGCTTCACGCCAAAGCACATCTGGCAAATGGCGACGCGCCCGCGCTGGTGTCTCGGCATGCTGGGCACGCAGCGGCGCACGTTCGGCAATATCGTTGGCCATGCCAAGGGCGTCGCCGACCTGTCGTCGCTTTCGTCATGGACGGCAGAGCAGTTCGACCCCCGACTGTCGTGGGAGGACATCGAGTGGATCAGGCAGCGCTGGGGCGGCAAGCTGATCCTCAAGGGCATCCTTGACCGCGAGGATGCGGAAATGGCTGCCAGGACCGGTGCCGACGCGATCGTCGTCTCCAACCATGGCGGCCGCCAGCTCGATGGCGCAGACTCCTCGATAGCGAGACTCGGGGAAATCGCCGACGCGGTCGGCGACAGGATCGAGATCCAATTCGACGGCGGCATCCGCTCGGGCCAGGACGTGCTCAAGGCGCTTTGCCTGGGCGCCAGGGGTACCTATATCGGCCGGCCGTTCCTTTACGGTCTCGGGGCGATGGGCGAGGCCGGCGTTACCATGGCGCTGGAGATCATCCGCAAGGAACTGGACATCACGATGGCCCTGTGTGGTAAGCGTGACATCAAGCTTGCGGGCAAGGACTGGCTGGCGCGACCCTTGGCCTGACACCCGCCTTCACGACGTGCCAAGCAGGATATCCAGGCATGCACACGACCGCCGACGAGCCGACAACAACACCGAACGTCGGCCTTTTTGTCACCTGTCTGGTCGACCTGTTCCGTCCGCAGATTGGCTTCGCCGCGGTCAGGCTGATCGAAGATGCCGGCTGCACGGTCGATGTGCCGATGGCGCAGACCTGCTGCGGCCAGCCGGCCTACAATTCCGGCGACCGCAAGGACGCGCGCGCCATTGCCGAAAACACGATCCGCGCCTTCGAGGGCTTCGACTATGTCGTTGCCCCCTCGGGCTCTTGCGCCGGCATGTTGAAGAAGCACTATCCTCGCCTGTTCGCCGACGACCCGGCCTGGAAGGAGCGCGCCGAAGCATTCGCATCGCGGGTACACGAACTCGTCTCTTTCCTTGCCGACGTGATGGGCGTCGAGAAGGTCTCCGCGAGCCACGCGACGACCGCCACCTACCACGATTCCTGTTCCGGACTGCGCGAACTCGGCATTGCCGCGCAGCCGCGCGCTCTGCTCGGCTCGGTCGAGGGTCTCACGCTTAACGAAATGCCTGATTCCGACGTCTGCTGCGGCTTTGGCGGCACGTTCTGCGTCAAATATTCCGACATCTCCAACGCCATCGTCGAAAAGAAGACCGCGGCCATCGAGGAAAGCGGCGCCGACATGCTCCTCGCCGGCGACCTCGGCTGCCTGATGAACATGGCCGGCAAACTCAAGCGGCAGGGTTCCAGGGTCGAGGCCCGCCACGTGGCCGAGGTGCTGGCCGGCATGACCGACGGTGCGCCGATCGGGGGACGGGGCTAGGCACGTGCAGATCACCTCTCCCAACTTCAAGCAGAACGCCGTCCAAGCCCTGCAGGACGCCCAACTCCAGAAGGCGATGGGCAATGTGCGCGCCGGCTTCATCGACAAGCGACGGAAGGCGGCCGATGCGCTGCCCGAGTTCGAGGCGTTGCGCGATGCCGCGCGCGACATCAAGGACCACACGCTCGCCCATCTCGATCTCTATCTGGAGGCCTACGAGAAGAAGGTCACCGAGGCCGGGGGCCACGTGCACTGGGCCGAGACGGCGGAGGATGCGCGTCGCATCATCCTCGACATCTGCCGCATGCAGAACGCAAAGACGGTGACCAAGGGCAAATCGATGATCACCGAGGAGATCGCGCTCAACGATTTCCTCGCCCTTGCCGGCATCGAGGCGGTCGAGACCGACCTCGGCGAATACATCATCCAGTTGCGCGGCGAGCACCCGAGCCACATCATCGCACCGGCCGTCCACGTCAACAAGGACCAGGTCGAGGCCGACTTCCGCCGCGTCCACGACTACCTCGCCCCGAACCGAGACCTGTCGGAACCGGAAAGCTTGCTCGACGAGGCGCGCCGCGTGCTGCGGGCGAAATATTTCGAGGCCGATGTCGGCATCACCGGCGCCAACTTTCTCGTCGCCGAAACCGGCAGCTCGGTCATCGTCACCAATGAGGGCAATGGCGACCTGACGCAGATGCTGCCGCGCGTCCATGTCGTCGTTGCGTCGATCGAGAAGATCGTGCCGACGCTCAACGATGTCGGCCAGATCCTGCGCGTTCTGGCACGCTCGGCGACCGGCCAGGACATGAGCGTCTACACGACTTTTTCGACGGGACCGCGCCGCCGAGGCGACCCTGACGGGCCGGAGCAATATCACGTCATCCTGCTCGACAACGGCCGCTCCTCGATGCTCGGCACCGAGTTCCAGGACATGCTCAGATGCATTCGCTGCGGTGCCTGCATGAACCACTGCCCGGTCTACCACGCCGTCGGCGGCCACGCTTACGGCTGGGTTTATCCCGGACCGATGGGGGCCGTGCTCACCCCGTCCCTGGTCGGCGTCGACAAGTCGGGGCACCTGCCAAACGCCTCGACCTTCTGCGGACGCTGCGAGAGCGTGTGTCCGATGCGCATCCCGCTGCCGAAGATGATGCGCAGCTGGCGCGAGCGCGAATTCGAGCGTGGGCTCAACCCGGCGACCCAGCGCTACGGACTGAAGTTGTGGGCCGCCTTCGCCAAGCGGCCGAGGCTCTATAAGTTCGCGACCTCGCTCGCCATTCCGGCGTTGTCGCTCTTCGGTGGCAGGAAGAAGCGTTTTTCCGCCCTGCCCTTCGCCGGCGGCTGGACAAGGTTTCGCGACCTGCCCGCGCCCGAGCGCCGCACCTTCATGCAGCAATGGCGCCAGGGCGCGGCTGTGTCGAGACGAGGGCCGACATGAGTGCGCGCGACGCCATCATGGCGAAGGTACGGGCGGCGATCGGCGATAGCGCTGACAACGCGGCGCGGCGCGAAGCCGTTGACAAGCGCCTTGCCAGACCGCCAAAGGGCATCGTGCCCGAGCGTGGGCAACTTCCCGACAAGAAGCGTGTCGCGCTGTTCTGCCAGATGGCGGAGAAGGTGGCGGCAACGGTCACGCGCGTGCGTTCGCCCGAGCGTGTGCCAAAGGTGGTCGCCGACTACCTGCGTGCAAAGAACCTTCCTGCCGCGATCCGCATGGGCGACGGTCGCCGTCTCCGGGCGATGCCCTGGGAGGCGCTGAAGTCGCTCGACGTGAAACCGGGCCGGTCCGACGGCTTTGACGAGGTCGGCGTCAGCCACGCCTTCGCCGGCATCGCCGAGACCGGTACGATCGCGCTCTTGTCGGGCAAGGACAATCCGACGACGGTGAACTTCCTGCCCGAGCATCACATCGTGGTGGTCGACGCCGGCGATATCGCGGGCGATCTCGAGACCGTGCTGGCCAGGCTCAGGCGCAAGTTCGGCAAGGGCGGCATGCCACGCACCTTGAACCTGGTCACCGGGCCGTCGCGTTCCGGCGACATCGAACAGAAGATCATCCTCGGCGCGCACGGCCCGCGAGCGCTCCACCTGATCGTGGTCGGCTAGCGGCGCTATGGCCGGCGTGCATTTCCTCGATGCGGCGGCGCCAGACGGCATGCGGCTTTATGCGATCGGCGACGTTCATGGCCGCCTTGACCTTCTTCGCGCCATGCATGCGCAAATCCGCGCCGAACTGAAGCGTGACCGCCCGGACGACTGGCGCATCATCCATCTCGGCGACTATGTCGATCGCGGTCCGGACTCCAACGGTGTGATCGATTTCCTGGTCGACCGCACGGCCGAGGATGACCGCGTTATCGCACTTGCGGGCAACCATGATGACGGCTTGCTGGCGTTCCTGAGGGACGGCGACCGCACCGGCCTGTTCGCGCGCTTCGGTGGCGCCGACACGGCGCGCTCCTATGGGGTCGCGGCCGACTTCTCGACAACCGAAGCCGCCGCCTCAAGCCGGGCGGCTTTGGCCGCCAAAGTGCCGGAAAAACACGTGGATTTTCTCGGAAATCTACGGGTTTCGCAGGAATTCGGCGACTTTTTCTTCTGCCATGCCGGCATTCGGCCGGGGGTGCCGCTCGATCGCCAGGACCGCGAAGACCTCGTGTGGATTCGCGACGCCTTCCTGCACCATCCCGAACTTCACCCCAAGGTGATCGTCCACGGGCACACACCTCACGAGGAGGCCGAAATCCTCGCCAACCGGGTCAATGTCGACACGCTGGCCTACGCCAGCGGGCGGCTGACCGCGCTGGTGGTCGACGGCAGGGAAAAGCGCGTGCTGGAAGCTGTCGCGGGCTGACTACTTCTTGACGGCACCGACGCCGTAGCCGTCGGTCACCACATAGCCGGAACCGGCGTCGGCGGAGTAGATGCCAAGACCCCAGATCGCAATGCCTGAGAGCATGAGGAAGGACAAAAGGGCGGCTTTCACGGGGGTCATCTCGCTTAAAACTCTCTTCGTACTAAAAACGTTCGTGGTTACGATAGTGTTTCACCAAAGCAGAATTTTGTTACGGTCGTATTGCGCCTTCCGCGCTCGATTGCCTTCGTTTGCCCTTCGACTGGCTTTCGCCAGCGAAGCCGCGACGACATAGTTCGATAGGCTGAGCGGTGCTAGTCTTCTGTGAAGCGTTCCACACCGGATTCCGGGAGGCGTATCAATTATGTCACGCTCCACAATCGCAGGCGTCGCTGCCGCCCTGCTGATGATCGCCTCGGCGGTCGGCAGGGCCGGTGCCGACGAATTGCTTGCCGAGCCGAAGCTCGGAGACAACGGCCTGCATGTCCAGGACTGGTTCCTGCAGTCCTTCCTCGAGGTCGGGGAAGACCTTGCCGACGCACAGGCCGCCGGCAAGGGGCTGGTGATCGTCTTCGAACAGTCGGGCTGCCCCTATTGCCGCGAGATGCACAAGGTCAATCTGCGCCGCCCGGAGATCGTCGCCCAGATCCGCGAGACATTCGATGTGCTGCAACTCGACCTGCGCGGCAGCCGCGCGGTGACCGACACCGATGGCGAAGAGCTTGCCGAGCGCGACCTCGCCCGCAAATGGGGCGTGGTGTTCACACCGACGCTGATCTTCCTGCCCAGTGACGCCGATCCCGACGGCAAGCCGGCCAACATGGCCGCGGCAGCCGTGATGCCCGGTTATTTCAAGCCGTTCCACTTCGCCTCGATGTTCGACTATGTGGCGAGCGGCGCGTACCGGGACCAGCACTTCCAGGAGTTCATCGTCGCCCGCGCCGAAAAACTGCGCGAGGAGGGCGAAGAGGTCGAGATCTGGGACTGAGGCCTTACAGGCGTCACACCATCGCGACCCAGGCCCGCGCGATCGCCAGGCCGGCACGGTCGGCCTCGGGCCCGTACGCTTCCGCCTCGGTGGCAAAGCGTTGCGGCCATTCCGGATGCCGCTCGGCGATGTACTCTGAAAAAACCCCGTTCCAGTGCGCGACCAGCTTTCGGTCGGCCTCGAAATGGAACTGGATGCCGTATCCGGCGCGTCCGATGCGGAACGCCTGGTTGTCGGCAGCTTCGCTGAGCGCGAGCCTGACGGCGCCGGCGGGAAGGGTGAAGGTGTCGTCATGCCACTGGAAGATGCGGAAAGCCGGCGGGGCTGCCCGCAACACCGGGTCAAGCCTGCCTTCGGCGGTGAGTTCGACCTGCTGCCAGGCAAACTCCTTCGCCACGCCGAGGAGGTTTTTTGCGCCGAACCCGCGCGCCAGAAGCTGGCTGCCGAGACAGACGCCGAGCACCGCCCGCCCGGAAAGTGCAACGTCGCGCATCAGCCCGGCCAGCGCCGGAAGATAGGGGTGGTCCACGTCGGCAATGGCGCTCTGCGCTCCTCCCAGCACGACGAGCCCGTCATAGCTGTCTGTATTCGCCGGCAGAACGCCGCCGGCATCCATGCGAAGCATATCGACCTCGGCGCTCGCCTCTTCGAGCGCGCGCCCGATCTGGCCAAGGCCGGTATGTTCGAGGTTCTGGACGACGAGGATGCGCATGGTGCCCTATGGCAAGGTTGCCGCCGGACCATTACCAAGGTGGCGTCCGCGCGCAAGGGGCTCGTGCGGGCCTGGTCAAACAGGAACAGCGAGGTCGTCATGACAGCCACCGCAGCACCGGGGATCGGCGCCGTCACCTATGCGCGCGAAGACACACTCGCCGTTTCGGAGTTCCGGCAGGTGCTTGTCGAGTCCGGCCTCGGTTCGATCCGCCCGGTCGACGACGAGGAACGGCTTCAGCGCATGCTCGACGGTGCCGGGCTCGTAATCACGGCACGGCTGACTGACGGAACTCTGGCCGGTGTGGCGCGCACCCTCGCCGATTTCTCCTGGGTCGCCTATCTCTCCGATCTCGCCGTCTCCAGGCAGGCGCAGGGGCTCGGCATCGGCAAGGGTCTGGTCGAGGAGACCCGCAGCCGGCTCGGACCGGAAGTCAGTCTCGTGCTGATATCGGTGCCCGACGCCGTCCCGTTTTACGGGCGGATCGGCATGGCGCGCACCGCCGATGCGTTCTGGTACCAGCGCGAGCACTGACCCGGGGTTCGGTGATCCATGCCGCTGCAAAACCGTGTCGACCCGTTCGGAACGATCCACGCGGCCCCGGAGCGCGGCCTCTTCACCGGCAATCGCGGCGTCATCCACGATCCAGCGACGAAAACCCTGCTCGGGCGCCGCTGGACGACAAAGGCCTGGATCGTCTGCGAATGCAGCTTTCGCGGCCGCCGCCGGGAGGTGATGGGTCGCAACACGCCGTCGGGCAACGCCGGCTGGACCGAGCTTTTCTTCCTCGACGAGGCGACCGCGCTCGCCGCCGGCCACCGGCCCTGCTTTTATTGCCGACACGAAGCGGCCACGCGGTTTGCCACCGCCTTTGCCTCCGGCCAGGGTACGGAGCGCCTGTCGGCTCCCGATATGGACGCGATCCTGCACCGTGAACGCCTGACCCCAATGTCGGAGAGACCGTTGCTGCGCCCCGCCGAGGTGGCAGGCCTGCCGAACGGCGCCATGGTCGCGTATCGGGGCAAACCTCACCTCGTTCTTGACGGCGAGGTCCGACTCTGGCGCTTCGCGGGCTATGGGGACCCTCTGTGGAGCGCCGCGCTTGTCGGCGACGTCAAGGCAATCACGCCGCCGGCCACGATCGCGGCGCTGGTGGGCGGTTATGGGCCGCTCCTGCACGCCACCGCACTCAACTGACGGGACAATTGCTGCACCGTTGGCCAGGCCCACACGAGGTATCGGACACCATTGGAAAAAAGTGTTCTCAGCCGTCGCGATGGGCATGATAGGCGGCAAGCACGCCGGCGAAATAGCCTGGCGGGATATTGACTTCGACGGCGTCGCGCCTGCCGGAAATCTTGAAGGAGAGCCCTATCTCGGCGCGCGTGACCATCTCCTCGGCGCTCACTGCAATGCCGATCCGCTCATGCGTCCTGCAAGTGCTTTCGCAAATCCGCAGCCGATCGATGACCTTGGTCGGCAGTTCCTGCCCTTCCGAATAGGCCTGATCGAGGTAGACGCGCCGCTTGAAGACCGCGTCGACGGCGATCTGGAAATCATCCTTCAAGGTCCGCGTTGCCGGATCGATCCAGCCGCGGATGAAATACTCGCCCGCGAGCCTGTCGAGGTAGACCATCGGGCCGCGGAGAACGATGACGCCCTTGTGGTGATCGTGCTCGAACCGTGTCGCATCCATGACCTTGCGTGGGTCCTCCGCGGAACTGCGCAGGATTCGCTCGATGGTGCCGTTGCTCATGGTGCACGCGGCGACCAAAGCACAAAGCAACGCTAGGAGCACGCCGGAGCGGAGGCTACGCATCTCCTTCCCCCAAGAACTAGAACATAACAGGAACAATGAAGCACGTTCCGGGCGATGATACAAGTCATGCGGGAAACTTTCGACGCGGTTCACCGCCTCGAAGGGCGTTGCCGCCCCCTCCCTTGACCCGCTGCCGCGCGTCGCGCATTGCTCGCCGATGCGCGCGAACCATCGAATGCAAAGGCTGTTCGTCGAAGCCGGACTGGCGGCGGGCCAGCCCGTCGAGGCCAGCCGCGAACAGGCGCATTATCTGTTGAACGTGCTGCGCATGGAAAGCGGCAGCGAAGTGCTGCTCTTCAACGGCCGCGACGGCGAGTGGCTCGCCCGCCTCGAAACGCAGGGCCGCAAGAAGGCGGCCCTCATGCCAGAAAGCCAGGCACGGCCGCAGCCGCCGGCGCCCGGCCTGATCTACTGTTTCGCGCCGCTGAAGAAGGGCCGGCTCGACTACATGGTCCAGAAGGCGGTCGAGATGGGCGCCGGCGTGCTACAACCCGTCATCACGCAACACACGCAAGTTCCGAAGCTCGCTATCGAGCGCCTGCAGGCCAACGCGCTGGAAGCGGCCGAACAGTGTGGCATCCTCGCCCTGCCGCGGGTCGCCGAGCCGGTGAAGCTTGAGCGGCTGCTCGCCGACTGGGACGCCGCGCGGCGGCTGATCTTCTGCGACGAGGGGTTCGACACCGACAATCCGCTCGACACGCTGCGAGCGATCACCGAGCGCAGCCTCGCCGTCCTCGTCGGCCCGGAGGGCGGGTTTTCGGAAGCGGAAAGGCGCCTCCTGCGCGCGCAGTCCTTCGTGACCGCGATCCCGCTCGGACCGCGCATCCTGCGTGCCGATACGGCTGCCGTGGCAGCGCTCGCCGTGATCCAGGCGACCATCGGCGACTGGCTATAACGCCGGCGGACTTGCCAAATGCCGGCCGTCGTGCGACCAGAGCGCCCCTGACGGCGTGAGCCAGGCTCCGCGCAACCCGAAGCGCTCCGCTTCATTCTGACAACAATGCTGACCGAAGGAACGCCGGCCATGGCACGCGCGCTCGGGCTCGATTTCGGCACGACCAACACGGTACTCGCATTGGCCGAGCCTTCCGGCGTGGCGACGCATTCGCTGCGGTTTCACTGCGGCGCCGGCGGCGCCGATTCCGTCCGCACCGCGCTCGCCTTCATGAAGGAGGGCCGCAGCACGCAAACGGTGCGCACCGAAGCCGGCCAGGCCGCGATCGACCTCTTCATCGATCATCCCGGCGACTGCCGCTTCCTGCAATCAATCAAGACCTTTGCCGCAAGCGCCGCCTTCAAGGCGACGACCATCTTTGCCCGCCGCCATTCCTTCAACGATCTGATGGAGATCTTCCTGCGCCGGCTCCGCGCCTACGCCGGCGACGCGTGGCCGAAAGAGATTTCGCGGCTGGTCGTCGGCAGGCCGGTGCGTTTTGCCGGCGCCAGTCCCGACGAAGAACTTGCGCTGGAGCGCTATCGCGCCGCGCTCGACCGCTTCGGGTTCCCCGAGATCCATTATGTCCACGAGCCGGTCGCGGCGGCCTACTGGTTCGCGCAGCAGCTTTCCGGCGACGCCACCGTGCTGGTCGCCGATTTCGGCGGCGGCACCACCGACTATTCGCTGATCCGCTTCGAATTCCACGCCGGCGTGCTGCGCGCCGTGCCGATCGGCCATTCCGGCGTCGGCATTGCCGGCGACCATTTCGACTACCGCCTGATCGACAATCTCGTCGCGCCCGAGATCGGCAAGGGCAGCCAGTTCCGCAGCTTCGACAAGCTGCTCGACCTGCCGGCGAGCTATTTCGCCAATTTCGGACGCTGGAACCAGCTGTCGATCTTCAAGACCACACGCGAGTTCGCCGACCTGAAATCGCTGGTGTGCCAGGCGACGGAACCGGAAAAGCTGCAACTCTTCGTCGACCTGATCGAATATGACGAGGGCTATCCACTCTACCAGGCAATCGCGGCGACCAAGATGGCGCTGTCGCAGGCACCGGAGGCGGAGTTCCATTTCGCGCCGCTCGGCAAGGCCGGCCGCAAGACCGTCAAGCGCTCCGATTTCGAAGACTGGATCGCCGACGACCTTGCCCGCATCGAGGATGCGCTCGACGAGGTGCTGACCACGACCGACACGCCGACGGGGGCGGTCGACAAGGTCTTCCTGACCGGCGGCAGCTCCTTCGTGCCGGCGGTGCGCGCCATCTTTGAACGCCGCTTCGACGCCTCGCGCATCGAAAGCGGCGGCGAACTGCTTTCCATCGCCCATGGGCTGGCACTGATCGGTGAAGCCGGCGAGGTCGCGCGCTGGGCCGCCTGACAACGCCGGCCCGATCAACTCCGATTGACCGAGCTGTCAGGATTTTTTGCTTGATCGCACCGCATGGACCGGCCATCACTCGCCGGCCGCGAAGTCGGCCAACAGGATCGTCCAGGAAACGCTCATGGCGCGCGACACCACCGACAGCCGGCCCGTCGAAAGTCTGGACGAACTCGTCGCCTATCTCGCGGCAGGCTGCAAGCCGCGCGAAGACTGGCGCATCGGCACCGAGCACGAGAAGTTCCCGTTCTACGTCGACGGCAACGGGCCCGTACCCTATGGCGGCGAACGCGGCATCAGGGCGTTGCTGGAAGGCATGCAGCGGGTGCTCGGCTGGGAGCCGATCATGGACGCCGGCAACATCATCGGCCTCGTCGAACCGACCGGCCGCGGCGCCATCTCGCTGGAGCCGGGCGGCCAGTTCGAGCTCTCCGGCGCGCCACTGGAGACGATCCACCAGACCTGCCGCGAGGGCAATGCGCACCTCGCCCAGTTGCGCGAGATCGCCGAGCCGCTCGGCATCCGCTTCCTCGGCCTCGGCGGCAGCCCGAAATGGACGCTCGCCGAAACGCCGAAGATGCCGAAGTCGCGCTACGACATCATGACCGCCTACATGCCCAAGGTCGGCACGCACGGGCTCGACATGATGTACCGGACCTGCACCATCCAGGTGAATCTCGATTTCGCCTCGGAAGCCGACATGCGCCGCAAGATGCAGGTGTCCCTGAAGCTGCAGCCGCTGGCGACCGCGCTTTTCGCCAATTCGCCCTTCACCGAGGGCCGGCCGAACGGGCTCAAGAGCTGGCGCGGCGAGATCTGGCGCGACACCGACAACCAGCGTTCCGGCCTGCTCGACTTCTGCTTCTCGCCCGAATTCGGCTTTGCCGACTATGTCGAATGGGCGCTCGACGTGCCGATGTATTTCGTCATCCGCGACGGCCGCTATCACGACTGCACCCATGTCACCTTCCGCCAGTTCATGGAGGGCGCGCTGCGCAACTCGGTGCCCGACGGCGTGCCGACCATGGGCGACTGGGCCAACCATCTGTCGACGCTGTTTCCGGACGTTCGGCTGAAGCGCTTCCTGGAGATGCGCGGCGCCGACGGCGGCCCGTGGCGGCGCATCTGCGCGCTGCCGGCGTTCTGGGTCGGCCTGCTCTACGAAGACGAGGCGCTCGATGCCGCCGAGGCGCTGACACGCGACTGGAGTTTTGCCGACGTGCTCGCCATGCGCGACGCCGTGCCCGGCCAAGGCATCGACGCCGGCTTCCGCGGAGCGCCCCTGCGCGACCTGGCCCGCGAGGTGCTGGCGATCTCGCGCAAGGGGCTGAAGAACCGCAACCGCTGCAACCGCGACGGCTATGACGAGACCAGCTTCCTGTCGCCGCTCGACGAGGTGGTGGCGCGCGGTACGACCTCGGCCGACGAGATGACCAACGCCTTCCACACCCGCTGGGGCGGCTCGATCGAACCCGTGTTCCTGGAATACGCCTACTAGGGCAGCGCCCCTTTTTCGTTCCCGACCGGTTGCATTTGGTCTAGGCTCTGCGCGCACGAGGAAGCCCGGGAGAGATAACCATGCTGCCGCTCTACGACATGCTGGCCAACGCCCAGAACGGGCACGCCATGGAGACGCTGGCGCGCCAGTTCAACCTCTCGCAACAGCAGACGCAGGCCGCGGTCGAGGCGCTGCTGCCGGCCTTCAGCCAGGGGCTGAAGCGCAACGCCGCCGATCCCTATGGTGTCGGCGCGTTCATCTCGGCGCTGGCGACCGGCCAGCACGCCCGCTATTTCGAGGATGCGACCAGCGCCATGTCGCCTCAGGGCGTCGCCGAGGGCAACGGCATTCTGGGCCATCTGTTCGGCTCCAAGGAACTGTCGCGGGCCGTTGCCGGACAGGCCGCGCAGGCGACCGGCATCGGACAGGAAATCATGAAGCAGATGCTGCCGGTGATCGCGGCGATGGTGATGGGTGGCCTGTTCAAGCAGTCGACCGGGCAGATGGCGCAGGGCGGCCACTCGGTGCAGCCCAATTTCGGCGCCGCCGGCTTCGGCGGTCAGGGCAACCCGCTCGGCGAGATCATCGAGCAGATGATGCGCCAGGGCGGCGGCATGGGCGCGCCGCAATCGCGGTCGCCGCAGCCGCAGGCGGCACCCGATCCCATGGACAATCCTTTCGGCAAGATCCTGCAGGACATGTTCGGCGGCGCCATGCAGCAGCAGCCGAGGCAGACGCCACAGCCGCGCCGTGCGCCGCAGCAGCAAAGTCCCTATGGCGACAACCCGCTCGGTCGCATCTTCGAGGAAATGATGCGCGGCGCCCAACCGGGCGCGCAGCCGCGCGAGCCGCAACCCGAGCCGCGCGCGCGGACCAATCCCAGCGGCCGGCAGCGCACGCCCTATGACGATCTCTTCGGCGACATGTTCGAGACCGGGCGCAAGACGCGAGACGACTATCAGAAGAACATGGAATCGGTGTTCGACCAGTTTCTGAAGGGCATGGACCGCCACCGCTGAACCAAAAAAGCCCGGCCTTCGTGGGGAGAAGGCCGGGCAGTCGGCAGGCGCTAGCCGGGGGGATAGCCGGCGGGAGTATCGGGCCTGCGGAAGGCGGACGTCCGCGAAGGACGGCGCAATTCAGTTCGCGCGGCGGGCCGCATCCTCGATCTCGCGCGAACGGGACGCGCTGACCAGGCCCAGATAGGCGGTCGGGTCGACGCCGAGCGGCGTCTGCGCGGCCGCGTGGAGGTCGCCGCGCACCAGCCCGATGTCGGCCAGCTGGGCGTCCGTCATCTCTGCGAGACGGATGACCTCACGCTGATTTTTCCAGGCACGCCAGAGCTGTACGATGCGCTCCGCCACCACGCGCAGAACGCGCGCCACGATCCGCGGACGCACATGGCCGGCAAGCGGGATCGGGTCGTGGTGAAGAGCGGTCATTTCCTTACTCCTGGGTTTTGAACACGCGCATTGCTTCGGCAACGGGTTAGAAACCCGGCCGCGAGCCTTGATGCGCGCCATTCAAGTGGACGCGCATTTTCTCGCATGGGCGAATTGATAAGTCGAACGAATGTTTTTAATCTTTAGCATCAAAACGAATGATGGATATGCTCCATGGCCGCGCCGCTCGATCTCGACCAGCTCCAGACCTTCATCGCGATCGCCGATACCGGCAGCTTCACGCGCGCCGCCGAGGAGGTTCACCGCACCCAGTCGGCGGTGTCGATGCAGATGCGGCGGCTGGAAGAGCGGATCGGAAAGCAGCTCTTCGAGAAGGACGGCCGCGTCAACCGGCTGTCGGAAGACGGCGAGCGGCTTCTGGCCTATGCGCGCCGCATGCTGCGGCTGAACCGAGAGACGATCGCCGCCTTCGACGACCGGCGGCTCGAGGGCCATGTGCGCATCGGCACGCCCGACGACTACGCCGACCGTTTCCTGCCCGAAATCATGGCGCGGTTCGCCCGCTCCAACCCGCGCGTCGAGCTTTCCGTCATCTGCGAGCCGACCGTCAACCTGGTCGAGCAGATCCGGCGCGGCACGCTCGATCTGGCGCTGGTGACCCATGACGACGAGAAGGGCCAGTCGGAGGTGGTGCGCCACGAGCCGCTGTTGTGGGTCGCATCCTCCAACCATGCCGTGCACGAGGAGGAAGTGCTGCCGCTCGCCGTCGGCCGGCCGACCTGCGTGTGGCGGAGGGCCGCGATCGACATGCTCGACCAGATGGAGCGAGACTATCGCGTGCTGTTCACCAGCTGGTCGGCCACCGTCATCATCGCCTCGGTGATTTCGGGGCTTGCCGTCTCGGTGCTGCCCGAATGCGCGCTGCGCCCTGGCATGCGGGTGCTCGGCGAAAGTGACGGCTTCGGCACACTGCCGGACTGCCGCATCGGCCTGATGCGCGGCCACACGGGACAGCCGGCGATCGTCGAGGCGCTGGCCCGGCATGTGTCGGAAAGCCTCGACAACATAACGCTGCCCGCGAGCGAGGAGGCCGGCATGTTCGACTTTGCCGCCATGATGGCGATGCGCCCGCGCCGCCACCGGCCCAACATGATGCCCGGCTGGTAGACGACGCGATCGCGTGTGGCGATCAGTCGCCGCGCGCGAACAGCCTGTCGGCCATCACGCCGACCTTCTTCTCGACCACCTCGCAGGCATCGAGGATCATGTCCTCGCGGAAGCGGCGGCCGACGATCTGGACGCCGACAGGCAGTCCGTCGTGGAAGCCGGCCGAGATGTGGCCGGCAGGCAGGCCCATGAAGTTCATGGCGAAGGAGTAATGCGCCTTGCCGAGCACGTCGCGCACGCCCTCGACTCCCTCGGCATCGCGGTTCCAGCCATAGACCGGGGCCAGCAGGAACGGCGTCAGCACCAGCGGATAATCTTCCATGAACAGGGTCCAGCTGCGCACATAGTGGGCGCGCTGCGCGATGGCCTGGAGGAGTTCCTTGCCTGCAAGCGGCGCAAACAGCGTGAAATAATCCTGGAAAATCTGCTTGATGGTGTCGGAGCCATACTTCTCGATGTCCGCCCCCATCAGCTCGGTGACCTCGCCCATCAGGGCGCGGTAGCCGAGTTCGCCGCATTCGCGCACCAGCGGCGGCTCGATCTCGACGATCTCGTAGCCTGCATCGGCAAGACAGTCGGCGGCGGTGGTGATCGCCTGCTCGACGGCGGGGTGCAGGTCGAACTCGAAGCTGTCGCGGGTGACGGCGACGCGCAGCGGGCCCTCATGCGCCGGCCCGGCAAAGGGCATCGGCACCATCCAGGGATCGTTCGGATCGTAGGCGATGGCGGCCTGTAGCCCGGCCCGCACATCGCGGACCTCGCGCGCGATGATGCCCTGGACGGACATCATCTGGGCAAGCAGCCCGCGCTCGGCCTTGGCCGAGGGATTGTAAGCGGGCACCCGGCCGAGCCCGGGTTTCACCGTCGCCGCTCCCGTCGCCGCGCAGGGGAAGCGGAGCGAGCCGCCGATGTCGTTGCCATGCGCGAGCGCACCCATGCCGGACATCACCGCCGCCGCCGCGCCGCCGGACGAGCCGCCGGGCGACGCCTCGTCGTCCCACGGGTTGAGGGTACGGCCGTGCAGTTCGTTGTCGGTCGTGGCGCGGAAGGAGAACTCAGGCGTGTTGGTGCGGCCGATGATCACCGCACCCGCATTCTTCAGATTGCGAACGATCGGCGCGTCGTCGGGCGCCACGACCTCCCTGAAGGCGGCAACGCCGTTGGGGGTCGCCCTGCCCTTCTGATCGACATTTTCCTTGATCGTCACCGGTACGCCATGCAGCGGCCCGACCGGCCCGCTCTCGGCGAACCTGACGTCGAGCCGGCGTGCCTCCTCGATCGCGGCATCGCCAAGATCGTCGACGACGGCGTTGATGCGGCCGTTGCGGGCACGCATGCGCTCCACGCTGGCACCGACGGCGGCCTCGGCCGATATCTTCCTGGCCCGGACAGCCTCGGCAAGGTCGCAGGCACTCAATTGCCAGATCGCGCGTTCACTCATGTTTCCCCGCTGGTCGGTCGCTGCCGCGAATGCGGCTCCGTTTCGCTGCTGTTTGGGTAGCCGGTAAGGACAGCACCGGCAAGCGGCAGCAGCATGGCGGGACTGAGCCAGCGCAAACTCCAGCGGGGCTTGACTTGCGGCGGCCCGCTTTCCCGAATGGGCGGATGAACGATTCTCCCACCAATGCGGCGGAATTCACCGTCTCGGAAATCTCCGGCGCGCTGAAGCGCACGGTCGAGGACGCGTTTGGCAATGTGCGCGTGCGCGGCGAGATTTCCGGCTATCGCGGCCCGCATTCCTCCGGCCACGCCTATTTCGCGCTGAAGGACGAGCGCGCGCGGCTCGAGGCGGTGATCTGGCGCGGCACCTTCGCCAGACTGAAGATTCGCCCCGAGGAAGGCATGGAGGTGATCGCGCAGGGGCGGCTCACCACCTATCCCGGCTCGTCGAAGTACCAGATCGTCATCGACAGCCTGGAGCCGGCCGGCGCCGGCGCGCTGATGGCGCTGCTGGAAGAACGCCGCCGCAAGCTGGCGGCCGAAGGCCTTTTCGACGACCAGCGCAAGAAAAGGCTGCCCTACCTGCCGCGCGTCATCGGCGTCGTCACCTCGCCGACCGGCGCCGTCATCCGCGATATCCTGCACCGCATCGCCGACCGCTATCCGCTGCACGTGATCGTGTGGCCGGTGCGCGTCCAGGGCGAGACCACCGGCGCCGAAGTCGCCAGCGCGGTTGCCGGCTTCAACGCCCTGCCGCCGGACGGGGCGATCGCCCGGCCGGATCTCATCATCGTGGCGCGCGGCGGCGGCAGCCTCGAGGACCTCTGGGGCTTCAACGACGAGGACGCGGTGCGCGCGGTCGCCGCATCCGACATTCCGGTGATTTCGGCCGTCGGCCACGAAACCGACTGGACCCTGATCGACCATGCCGCCGACACGCGCGCGCCGACCCCGACCGGGGCGGCCGAACTCGCGGTCCCGGTGCGGGCCGAACTCGAGGCGACGCTGGCCAGCCTCTCGGCGCGGCTTTCCGGCGCGGTGTCACGCAATGGCGAACGCAAGCGCCAGGCGCTGCGGGCGGCGGCACGCGCCCTGCCCTCAGTCGACCAGCTGCTCGGCCTGCCCCGCCGCCGCTTCGACGAGGCGGCAAGCCGGCTGTCGCGCGGGCTCAGCGTCAATGTGGAGAACAAGAAGCTGCGGCTTGGCGGCCTGCGGCTTGCGCCGGCGACGCTTGAACGGCGCCTCGGAGAGGCGCGGCGCCACGTTTCGCGCGCCGCAACCCGGCTGCCGGCCGCGCATCAGAACGTGCTGCGCGATCACCGCGCACGGCTGGCGGCCCCGGTGGCGCGGCTGCGGCCGGAACCGCTTGCCGCGCGGCTCGGCGGCGCGCGCGACATGCTCGCCAATGCCGGCCGCCGCGCCGACCGCGCCATCGCCGCCTCCGGCGAAGGACGGCGGCGGACGCTGGCGCAGGCGACAAGGCTTCTTGAGACGATCTCCTACAAATCGGTGCTGGCGCGCGGCTTCGCGCTGGTCACCGATGCCAAGGGGCTGCCGGTCAAGCGCGCCGCCGATCTTGGCGCCGGAGACCAGGTCGCGCTGCAGTTTGCCGATGCGGCCGCCAATGCCGTGATCGTCGGCGGCGACGGGGCGGCCGAGCGCAAGCCGCGCAAGGTGGCCGAGAAGCCCGTGCCGGCCGGCCAGGGCTCGCTTTTCTAGCGGTTATCTACAGGCCTTGAATTACGCGAAACGGTGTGGCTGGGCGGCCTTGGCGCCGCCGATTTCCGGCCTCTGCGAGCCCTGCAAAAATTGCATTCGACCTATGCGGTTTCAGCGCTTCTTTGCGACAGGCGCATGACTATCTACCCGCTGTCGAACAACAACATCGAATGTGAGCAAAAGCCGTGAGCATCATCCGCAACTACCGCAACTGGCGACGCTATCGTCACGCCGTCGGCGAGTTGAGCCGCCTGTCGGACCGCGAGCTCGACGATATCGGCATCACCCGCGCCGAGATCCCGCTCGTCGCGCGCAAGACGGTCTGACCGTCCAACAGTTTCCGGCGGGTTGGTTCCTCCCGTTCCCGCCGGCCAGGATGGCAGGTCATCCTCCTCCCTGAACGACCCGCCATCCGAAATGTGAAGGCCCGCCGGTTTCCTCCCCCGGCGGGCCTTTTGCGTTTGGCATGCCGGAGCAACACGAAGGTTGCCGCAAGGCCGAGGCGGCGCGGGGTTTCGAAAGGAAGGGAAAAGCTGGAAATGGTACGGTTGGCTGGGCTCGAACCAGCGACCCCCAGATCCACAATCTGGTGCTCTAACCAACTGAGCTACAACCGCACTGGCCTCGTTGCGAGACGAGTGTGCAAATACGTTCAAACAGCCGCGAATGCAAGGCCGGAACACGCCCGGCGCGGAAAGGAAAAGGCCGGCGCCAGCCGGCCTTCCAATGAACGGCCGCGGCGATTGCCAGGGCCGTTCGCGGGGTTGCGGAGGGAGGAGGAAACCGCTTCCCCGATGAGATGCGGCCGATCAGGCGACCTTGAGGTCCTGCATCGCCTTGTCGAAGGCGGTCTTGACCGGCTTGGAAACGTCCTCGACGGCCTTGGACGACACCGCCTGGATTTCCTTGGCCTGGTCGACGGCCATGTCGACATTCTTGCGGACGAACGAGGTCTGCAGCTCGATCACTTCCGACAGGCTCTTGGCGCCAACCAGCGCCTCGAGGTGGCTGAAGCCGGCCTCGGCGTTGGCGCGCATGGCGGCGATGGTCTTGAGCGACACTTCGTCGCCGGCCTTCTTGATGGTCTCGAAGCTGGTCTCAAGCGTCTTCTGGGCTTCCTCGGCGCCGGCCTTGAACTTGGCATAGGCTTCCTTGGACTGCTCCAGGCCCTTCTCGGCGAGGCTGCGGAACTGGTCCGTCGCCTGGCTCGGGTCAAAGGTCGGGAATTCGATGGTTTCTGCGGATTTCGCGGCTTTGCTCATGTTGGTTTCCTCGCTGATTGGGGCTTCGCGCGGCCTCGCCGGGCCGCAGCGTCAGGACTCTACATAGCGCATATTATTGTGCATTGCAACATTCATATTGCATTGCAGCAAAGACGATATGCGGGGTTAACCAACCAACCAGAATCCGCTCGCCAGTGCCGATCCGATTGTAGACCTTGGCAGATGTCTCTTTTATTAACGAAACCTTAATGCCAGGGGTGGGGATCCCTTCGAATCCGGGTCATGCGTATGGCGTCCAGCGAATATTCGTTCATCGACATTGCCGTCCTTGACGAGGTCCGCACCCGGTTTGCCGCCGGAGATGCGCTGGCGATCCTGTCGACCGACCTCGACGCAGTGATCTGGGCCAACGGGCCTGGCGCTCAGTTGTTCGGCTATCCCGACATAGAAGCGATCATGGGCGCGGCGGCGGGCCTTTCCGTGGCCCAGCGCCGCCAGATCGCGGCAACGCCCGGCTTTCCCGATATCGGCCGCGACCGGCCGCTGATGCTGCGTCTGGCGCGCGGCGCGTCGAGCCATGCGGTGGGCTTTTATGCCAGCAGCGTCGAACTGCCCGATGGCGAGCGCGCGATCCTGCTCGCCGCGCCGGCGCCCGCGGCCGCCGCACGCGATCCGGTCGAGATCGCCCGCCGCGCCGTCTCGGGCTTCACCGAGGCCGGCTATTTCGCCGCGCTGGTCGGCGAAGGCGGCCGGCTGATCGCGGCCGCCCCCGGCTTCGAGACGCTCGACATCGCAGTCGACACCGTCGCCCGGCTGGTGAGCGAGGTCGCCCGCGAACGGGACCGCCTCGTCAAGCGCCGCATCTCCGCCGGCGGCAGGGAAATCCCGGCCGGTATCGCCCGGCTTGCCGACGATCCGCCGACGCATCTGCTGGTGGTGGTGGCCGACGCGGCAGCACCCGAAGCGGCCGAGGCTGGCGGCGAACCCGACGCTGAATCCGCCTCCGACAATACAGAGACCCCGGCTGCCACCGGCCCGGTGCAGGCAGACGCGGCCGTCGCTCCGGAGACCGCCCGTACCGGGACGGACGCAATCGCGACCACGGACGCAGCCGACGATGGCGCCGGCGATCAGGCGGTAAGGCCGAAAGACGCTGGCAACGGCAATGGCCGCACTCATGTCGACCGCTGGTATTTCGACAACGAGCAGCCTCCCGCGAGCAAAACCGTCGCTGCCGACGAAGCCAGGGAACCCGCTCCGACACTGGCCGATTTCGCCGGCGCGCAGCCGGTCCGCTTCGTCTGGCGCACCGACGCTGGCGGCCGCATCAGCGTCATCGCGGAAGAGTTCGCCAGGTCCGTGCGCATGAGGCCGGACGAACTGGTCGGCCGGCCCTTCGCCGACATCGCCGTAAGCCTTGGCCTCGACCCCGACGGCGTCATCGCCGGGCTGCTGGCGCGCCGCGACACCTGGTCGGGAAAGACCGTTTCCTGGCCGGTGGCGGGGACCGCCATCCGCGTGCCGGTCGACCTTGCCGCGCTGCCGGTCTATGGCCGCGACCGCGGCTTCGAGGGCTTTCGCGGCTTTGGAATTGCACGCCTGACCGACGCCGAGGCCGGCAAGGAGCCGGCCGCGCCTGATGATGCCGGGACAGCCGAGCATGTGGAAGCCGACGAGCGCCCGACGAGCGGCGCGCAGGAAGCAGCCGCGGCAAACGAGCCCCGGGCAGAGACGACCGATGACGGGTCCGTAACCGAAGCGCCGGGCAAGGTGGTCACGCTCGCCTCGCGCAGGGGCAAGGGAGCCGAACGGACGCTGTCGTCGAACGAGCACGACGCCTTTCGCGAGATCGGTTCGCAATTGCGGGCCGCCGCGACCGAAGGAACCGCCGAGGCCGACGACGCCGAACGCCAGCGCCCCGCCGACAATGACGATCGTCGTGGCGACGAGACCGGTTCGCGCGAGGAGACGGCCGCGGCCGCCGACGCCCCTGAGGAAGCAGAGACCTCCGACGAGACCAAGGATCTGCCTCCCCGACTCGATGCTCCCGCCGCCGACGAGGCGGCGCCGGAGGCCCTCGCGGAGGACGAATCGGTCCCGCAGGATGGCAAAGCCGACGCGCCGACGCCTCCAGCGGCACATGACGAACCGCTTGCCGACGCAGCGGGCGCAGCTGAGGAGCGCGTCGAGGCGAGGCCGGCCCCGGTCGAGCCGCGCCTCGCTCCGGCCATGGAGGCCGGCAGGACACATGATGGCGGCCCGTTGTTTGTCGCCCCGATGGCGACGAACCGCCCTGACGAGCCCACGGACACGAATGAGAGCGAGACGGGATTGGCAAAGGACGGTGATTCTATCCCGTCCGCCGACGACGACCGTTCAGCGCCGACGGCCATTGAGGATCGCAACGAGCATGGCGAGCCTGCGGCGGACGAACGCGCTGCCGATGCCAGCGCGGAAAGCGAAGATCGGCACAGCGATGACCGCGACGGCGAGGACCTCGCCGACAGCGAAGCCGACCGCGTGATCAGCCTGCCCTCGGCCTTTGCCGCGGCGGGTGCCGAAGACGGGTTCCGCAATCTCGGTGTGCCGGTGCTGGCCAGGCTGCCGATAGCCGTTCTGGTGCATTCGGGCGACGTCCTGCATTTCGGCAATGATGCCTTCTGGGAACTCACCGGCTATCGCTCGCTCGACGAGTTGGACGAGGCCGGCGGTCTCGGCGCGCTGTTCGTCGAGCCCTACGAGGATGAGGAAACCCACGAGCCGGTCGGACGTGGCACGGTGGTGCGGACGCGCGACGGCCGCGAATTCGCGGTACGGGCGCATTTGCAGTCGATCCCGTGGGCAAGGCGCAAGGCGCTGCTGCTGGCCATTACGCCGGCCGAGGTGGACCAACCGAAACCGGAGCCGGAAGCGATTGCGGAGACGGCGGCATTGAGCGCCGACGCCCGCGTCGCCGAAATGCGCTCGATCCTCGACACGGCGACCGACGGCGTGGTGCTGATTGCCGAGGACGGGAAGATACGCTCGCTCAACGGCTCGGCCGAAGCCCTGTTCGGCTGCGAGAGCGCCCAGATGGCCGGAAAGCCGTTCACCTCGCTGTTCGCAGTCGAGAGCCAGCGGGCGGCGCGCGACTATCTCCAGGGCCTTTCCGACAATGGCGTTGCGAGCGTCCTCAATGACGGGCGTGAGGTGATCGGCCGCGAATCGCAGGGCCGGTTCATCCCGCTGTTCATGACCATCGGCCGCCTGCCCTCCGGCGGCTTCTGCGCGGTCTTGCGCGACATCACCCAGTGGAAGCGCGCCGAGGAGGAACTGACCAAGGCGCGGGCGATGGCCGAGCGCTCCTCCTCCCAGAAGACCGACTTCCTGGCCAGGGTGAGCCACGAGATCCGCACGCCGCTCAACGCCATCATCGGCTTTTCCGAACTCATCCTCGACGAGAAGTTCGGCCCGATCGGCAACGAGCGCTATCGCGACTATCTTCGCGACATCAACCGCTCCGGCAACCATGTGCTCGACCTCGTCAACGATCTGCTCGACATCTCCAAGATCGAGGCCGGCGAGCAGGAGATGGCCTACGAGGCGGTGTCCCTGAACGACGCCTTGGGCGAAATCGTCGCCATGATGCAGCCGCAGGCCAATCGCGAGCGTGTCATCATCCGCTCGAGCTACGCCTCGCGGTTGCCGGACGTGGTGGCGGACATGCGCAGCATCCGCCAGATCGCGCTCAACCTGCTGTCCAACGCGGTGCGCTTCACGCCGCCGGGCGGGCAGGTCATCGTCTCGACATCCTATGAAGCCAGCGGCGACGTGTTCTTGCGGGTGCGCGACACCGGCGTCGGCATGTCGTCGGCCGAGATCGACCAAGCACTGAAACCGTTCAAGCAGATCAATTCGTTGAAGCGCAAGCGCACGGACGGCACCGGGCTCGGCCTGCCGCTGACGAAGGCGATGGTCGAAGCCAATCGCGCCCGGTTCTCCATCCACTCGACGCCCGGAGAGGGAACGCTGGTCGAGATCTGCTTCCCGTCGACACGCGTCCTGGCCGACTGAGGCCCTACGCGGGGCACGCTGGAAGCTTACTGGAGCAAAAGAATCCAGATTTTCCAGATAGTTGACAAACGTAGTTTAGAATAATTCTAAATTATTGATTTTGCTGCATTTTTCCTTGACGATCTGATATGGTTGGCCCATTAGGGGCCCGCCACGTGGCCCCACGCCGGCCGCAGGTTCGGGACAAGAGGAGACGTTCATGACATTCGCGAGCTTTCGCCACACCGCCATCGCCGCCTTCGCGCTGTCCTGCGGAATGGCCACCCTTGCCATGCCCGCTCAGGCCGACGGCGAGGTCAATATCTATTCCTATCGTCAGCCTGACCTGATCAAACCGCTGCTCGATGCCTTCACCGAGAAGACCGGCGTGACCACCAATGTGCTCTTCCTGGACAAGGGGCTGGAGGAAAAGATCGAGGCCGAGGGCGCCAATTCGCCAGCGGACCTGATCTTCACCGTCGACATCGGCCGCCTTTCCAACGCCAAGGCGAAGGGGATCACCCAGGCGGTCGAGAACGAGACCGTCAACGCCAACATTCCCGCGCAGTACCGCGATTCGGAAGGCCACTGGTTCGGCCTGACCACCCGCGGTCGCGTGGTCTATGCGTCCAAGGATCGCGTCGAGCAGGACACGATCACGTATGAGGAACTCGCCGATCCCAAGTGGAAGGGCAAGATTTGCATCCGCAGCGGCCAGCACGTTTACAATTTGGCTCTCTTCGCTTCGATGGTCGCTCATCATGGCGAGGCCGAGGCCGAGAAATGGCTGACCGGGCTGAAGAACAATCTGGCGCGCAAGCCCGACGGCAATGACCGCGCACAGGCCAAGGCGATCTTCGCCGGCGAATGCGACCTCGGCATCGGCAACACCTATTATGTCGGTCTGATGCAGAACAACGAGAAGGAGCCCGAGCAGAAGGACTGGGCCAATGCCATGAAGGTGCTGTTCCCCAATTCCGGCGATCGTGGCACCCATGTCAACATTTCCGGCATGGCGCTGGCCAAGCATTCGCCGAACAAGGACAATGCCCTCAAGCTGATGGAATTCCTCGCCAGCCCCGAAGGTCAGGAAATCTACGCCGAGCAGGTGTTCGAATACCCGATCGCGCCCGGTTCGGAAGCCTCCGACATCGTGAAGGGCTTCGGCGAGATCAAGCCCGACACGCTGCCGCTGGAAGAAATCGCCAAGAACCGCAAGACGGCATCGGAACTGGTCGACAAGACCGGCTTCCAGGATGGCCCGGCAAGCTGATCCGACAAGGGCGAGCCATGTCGGACGGGCCGGATCCTCGATCCGGCCCGCTCCGTATTTGCGGGCAATGACGGACATCCCGCGCGCACGGGAGGCCGCGTCGTGAGCGCCGAAAGCGCGCCTGTGTTCGCCTTGGCTGAGACCGCGCCGCCCGCCCTTCGCGAGCGCTACCTCGGGGCAACCCTCGCGGCCGGCCTGATCGCGGCCGTCGTGCTGTTGCCGATCGCCGTCGTGGTCGGGATCGCGCTCTCCGGCAGCGGCGAAGACTGGCCGCATCTGGTCAGCAACGTCCTTCCGCAATCGACGGGCACGACCTTCGTCCTGCTGGCCATGGTCGCGGCCGGTTCGGCCTCGATCGGGGTGACCAGCGCCTGGCTCGTGGTGGCCTACGATTTTCCGTTGCGCCGCGTCCTGGCCTGGGCACTCGTCCTGCCGCTGGCGGTCCCCCCCTACCTCGCGGCTTATGCGTTCGGCGAGTTTTTCCTGTTCACCGGCCCCGTCCAGACCCTGTGGCGCGCGCTGTTCGGCTTCCAGACCGCCCGCGACTACTGGTTTCCAGACATCCGCAGCACCACCGGCGCGGCGATCGTGCTGTCCTCGGTGCTGTTCCCCTATGTCTATCTGACGGTGCGCGTGGTCTTCATCATGCAGGGCCGCAACATCGCCGACGTGGCGAGGACGCTCGGCGCCTCGCCTTCCCGGGTGCTGTTCAAAATCCTGCTCCCCGTTGCCCGGCCGGCCATCATCGCCGGCACGGCGCTCGTGCTGATGGAAACGCTCAACGACATCGGCGCCGTCGAATATCTCGGGGTGCGCACGCTGACCTTCTCCGTCTTCACCACCTGGCTCAATCGCGGCAGCCTGGAAGGCGCGGCCCAGATCGCCATGGTCATGCTCGTGATCGTGCTCGGCCTGCTCTGGGCCGAACGCTGGGCACGACGCCACCGGCGCTTCCACGGCGCGCGCTCCACCCACATGAAGGCGCACCCGCCGCGCGTCAGGCTGAGGGGTGTCAGGGCCGGCCTCGCGACCGTCGCGGTCGTGGCGCCGGTCCTCACCGGCTTCGGCGTTCCGGCCTACGTCTTTGCAGGCTACGCCTCGCGGCGGCTGGAACAACTCGCCGAGCCTGCCCTGTTCGACGCCTTCCTCACCAGCGTGGTGACGGCCGGCAGTGCGGCGGTCGTCACCGTTTTGGCCGCGCTGGCGCTCGTCAACGCAACACGGCTCTCCCGTTCGGCGGCGGTCGGCGCGCTGGCGCGGCTGGCGTCCAGCGGATACGCCATGCCCGGCACGATCCTCGGCCTCGGCCTGCTGTTTTCACTGAGCCGGATCGACAATGTCGTCGACGCGCTGGCGCGGGAACATCTCGGCTTTTCGACCGGGCTGCTGTTCACCGGCAGCGCCGCGGCGGTGGTGCTGGCCTGTTCGGTACGGTTCCTGGCGCTGGCTGAAGGCGCCATCCATTCCGGCCTCGAAAAGCTGCCCCCGCATATCGACGAGGCGGCGCGCAGCCTTGGCCACGCGCCGGGCGCTACCGCCCGCAAGGTGCTGATCCCACTTCTGAAGCCGGCGCTCTTCACCGCCGCCGTTCTGGTCTTTGTCGACACCGTGAAGGAACTGTCGGCGACGATCCTGCTGCGGCCGTTCGGCTTCTCCACCCTCGCCACGCATGTCTACGAGAACGCTTCGCGCGGCGTGGTCGAGGATGGAGCGCTCGCCGCCCTGCTGATCATCTTGACCGCGCTCGTGCCGGTGGTGCTGCTGTCGCGGGCGCTGATGCGCGACGCCGAAGCCACTCTTTGACATCAAAGCCGCGGCGGCAAAAAAAGAAGGCGCCCGGAGGGACGCCTTTTAGCTTCTAATTGGGCTGTCACGCGAGGACTTGAGCGAATGCGTTTGCCTGTCACCAGGCTCGGAGAACCTCCGTCAAGTTACGCACGAATATCGGCATATCGCCTTAACAAAACCTTACCCCGATGCGCCGCTCTTTACCGAAGTGTACCACTTCTTCCACTTAGGTAAATTTCGCGTTGGTAAAGCATTAACCATCGCGGGGCTCAGCTTTTCAGCTCCGGCAGGTCGGCGAAGAACGCCAGCGCCTCCGGATTGGCGAGCGCTTCCTTGTTCTTCACCGGACGCCCGTGCACCACGTCGCGCACCGCGAGTTCGGTGATCTTGCCCGACTTGGTGCGCGGAATATCCCTGACGGCGACGATCCTCGCCGGGACGTGACGCGGGCTCGCCCCGGAGCGCACCTTGGCCTTGATCCGCTTCTGCAGGTCCTCGTCGAGTTCGACGCCACCCGCCAGCCGAACGAACAGCACGACACGCACGTCATCCTCCCAGTCCTGACCGATGCAGATGGCCTCGACGATCTCCTCCATCTGCTCGACCTGGTTGTAGATCTCGGCCGTACCTATGCGCACGCCGCCCGGATTGAGCGTGGCGTCGGAACGACCATGAATGACGAAGCCGTCATGGCCGGTGCGCTCGGCGAAGTCACCGTGACACCAGACATTGTCGAAGCGTTCGAAATAGGCGCCATGGTATTTGGCGCCGTCGGGATCGTTCCAGAACATCACGGGCATCGACGGGAAAGCCTTGGTGCAGACCAGTTCGCCCTTTTCGCCGACGACCGGCTTGCCGTCGTCGTCCCACACGTCGACAGCCATGCCGAGCCCCGCACCCTGGATCTCGCCGCTCCATACCGGGCGCGTCGGCACGCCGAGCACAAAGCAGGAAACGATGTCCGTGCCGCCTGAAATCGATGCGAGGTGGACATCCTTCTTGATGCCGGAATAGACAAACTCGAAACCTTCCGGCGACAGCGGCGAGCCGGTCGAGGAGATGACGCGGACAGCCGACAGATCATGCGTCGCGATCGGCTCGAGTCCGGATTTGCGCACCGCGTCGATGAACTTCGCCGAGGTGCCGAAATAGGTCATCTTCTCGGCCTCGGCGAAATCGAAGATGACATTGCCGTCCGGATGGAAGGGCGAGCCGTCATAAAGCAGCAGCGTCGCGCCGCTCGCCAGCCCCGACACCAGCCAGTTCCACATCATCCAGCCGCAGGTGGTGAAATAGAAGAAGCGGTCATCGTCGGCGATGCCGGCGTGGAGGCGCTGTTCCTTCAGATGCTGCAGGAGCGTGCCGCCGGCCGAATGCACGATGCATTTGGGAATGCCGGTGGTGCCCGACGAAAACAGGATGTAGATCGGATGCGCGAAGGGCAGCCGTTCGAAGGACAGTTCTCCCGCGGGATGGGCCGCGACGATGCTTTCCAGCGTCTCGGCCCGGGCGATGCGACCCGCCAGTTCGCCGGCCGTGCCCAGATAGTCGACGATGATTGCCTGGCGCACGCCAGGCAGCTTGTCGAGCACCTTTTCGACCTTGTCGCCGACCTCGATGCGCTTGCCGGCATACCAGTAGCCGTCGACCGTGACGAAGACGACCGGCTCGATCTGGCCGAACCGGTCGAGCACGCCCTGCTCCCCGAAATCCGGCGAGCAGGACGACCAGATGGCGCCTATCGAGGTTGCCGCCAACATTGCGGCGATGGTCTCGGGCATGTTGGGCATCATCGCCGCGACGCGATCGCCGGCCTTCACGCCCTGGGCCTTCAGCGCCTGCTGCAGCTTCGATACCAGCGCCCGCAATTCATCCCAGGACATGCGCCGCTCGACCTTGTCTTCACCGCGGAAGACCAGCGCGTCGCCCGGACCCGACTTCGCCAGCAGGTTCTCGGCGAAATTCAGCTTCGCCTCGGGAAAGAACGAGGCGCCCGGCATGCGATCGCCATTCTCGAGGATGGTGCCGCCTTTTTCCCCGACGACGCCGCAGAAATCCCAGATCAGCGACCAGAACGCCTCGCGCTCGGCGACCGACCAGGCATGAAGCTCTTCATAAGTCGTGAACGATCTGCCGGCGCGCTTGGATGCCTCAGCCATGAATGCCATGATGGGCGCGCTGCGGACAGCTTCGGGTGTTGGGGTCCAGAGCGGGTCCGTCCGTGACATATAGAACCTCCGAGATTGGTGGCGCGGTTATGCATGCTGCGCCGCCTTCGGGCAAGATATCGTCAGGCGGTGGCGTGATCGCGCCATCGCGGGGCCACAATGGCTTGAAATGCCATCGGTCTCGTGCAAAGCGGGCAACGGCGTCGGGGTCGCTCCGGGCGCATGCGGGAGTTGAAAAGGCTGATGCCATCCAGGGCGGCGCGCAGAAGCATCTGGATATTCGGCATATGCGTGCTGGCGCTGATCGCGCTTCTCGCCGCCATTCCCTATGTCGCTTCGACCCAGATCGTGCGCAACCGCATCGCCCACGAGATCGGCAGCTGGACCGGATACAGGGTCGAACTGCTCGGCAATCCCCGCATCGACGTCTGGCCGACCTTCCGCGCGGTGCTGCATGACGTCGCCTTCAAGGAATGGAGCGATCCGGACGATCCACCGGTGCTGCAGGCCGAGCGGATCGAGCTCGAGCTGTCGGCCATCGCCGCCCTGCGTGGCGACGTGGTTTTCTCCAGGATGCATCTGTTGCGGCCGATGGTCCGCGTGCGCGACACAGGTGCGGTCGTGCCCCTGCCGTCGGAGCCGATGGGCGGGCGCGTCAAGCGCGCCGTCGTCAAGGCCCGCGAGGCCGTCGCGGCCAACCCGGCTGCGCCCGACACCAGCCAGATGCCGGCCGACCCGCTCGGCTCGGTCGAGTTCACGGACGGCCAGATCGTTCTGGTGGCGGACGGCAAGGAAGAAATCCTGGTCACCGCGCTCAGCGGGCGGGGCGGTTGGCCATCGCTCAACCGCCCGCTGTCGATCACGGCCAAGGGTGTCTGGCGCGGCGAGAACGTCTCCGTCGAGACGACGACGAGCCAGCCGCTGACATTGTTCGCCGGCGGCAGCGCGCCGGTGACCTTCGCGATGACCGCCGCCCCGCTGACCGCGCGCTTCGAGGGCATCGCCACCTTCTCCGGCAGCGGCTTCATCGATGGCCGGGCACAGTTTTCATCGCCCTCGCTGCGGCGCGCACTCGAATGGTCGCGGACCGAGATTTCCCCGGGATCGGCTGTCGGCGCAGCTTCCCTGTCCGGCCACCTGATCGGCGACATGCAACGCCTCAAGGTCGAGGAGGCCGAGATCGAGTTCAGCGGCCATCCCGGCATGGGCGTCATCGACTTCTCCTTCGCCAGCGATATCCCGGCCGTCGCCGGCACGCTCGCCTTCGAAACGCTCGACCTGCGCTCGCTGCTCGCCGCGTTCACCCGCACGCCCGACAACGCCGAGGCATGGCATCAGGAGATCGACACGCGCTTCGCGCACGACCTCGGCCTCGACCTGCGGCTTTCCGCCGACCGCGCTACCGCCGGACCGATCGCCATGACCGAGGTCGCCGCGACGGTGCAGATCAAGGATGGCCTGGCCGCCTTCGACATTTCCGACGCCACGGCTTTCGGCGGCACCGTGCAGGCAGGCATGCGCATCGACCGCCGCGACGGCAAAAATCACGCCCAGTTCCGCTTTCTCGCCACCGATATCGACACCGCCCCGCTGGCGACTGCGGCGACCTTGACCCGCCCGGCGCCGCAGGCGCGCGCCACGCTGTCGGTCATCCTCAACAGCAATGTCGTTATCTGGGACGATTTCCTGTCACGCGCCGACGGGTCGATCTCGGCCAAGCTGGGCCCGGGAAGCATTGCCGGCATCGATCTTGCCGCTTTCCTCGAACGCACCCGCCAGGGCGGCTTCTTTCCGCTGAGCGAGGTGTCCAAGGGCACCCTGCCCATCCAGGAAGCCGAGTTGAAGGCATCTATCGCCAATGGCGTCGCCCGCCTCGACATCGCCCGCGCGATCTCGGGCGACCGCGCGATCTCGCTGACCGGCATCGTGCCTTATGTCGGGCGCGGGCTGGCCCTGTCCGGCCTCGTCGCGCCGAAGGACGTTTCCGCCGGTACGCCCGACCCGCAATCGGTCGCCGCCTTCTTCGTCGGCGGCTCCTGGAGCACCCCCTTCGTGTCCCCGGTTCTCGCCCCCGTGCCGCCCGTGGAGTAAGCCGCCGAATTTCCCGGCGGTGGCGAATCGCGCTAGGTTCGCGAAGATCGTGTCAAGTGCCGCTTGGTGTCGGTCGGCGTGCCGCGATCCATTGCGCGGCGGGCGGGGTGTCCGGTCACACAGTCCGGGAGGGGTTGCTTGCTGCGCTTGCTGACGGGCCTGTTCAAGATCGCGGTGGTGTCGCTCATCACCGGGGCGGGGCTGTCCGCTTTCGACATCACCGCCGCCGACATTCTGGCCGATCTCGGCCTGACGCCCGAAAACGTGCTCGATCTGCTGCAGCGCGGCGCCGCCTGGGCCGTCCCCAACATCGTCCTGGGATCGATGGTGATCGTGCCGATCTGGCTGGTGATCTATCTGCTGAAGCCGCCGCGCGGTTGAACGACCCGGTGCCCGTCAGCCGTCGCGCAGCGCCGCCTGGGCGTCACGCCGCCGCTGCACCTCGCGGCGCTTGTTGAGGATCGAGGCGGCCACCACCCCGATCGTGACGACGCCGATCAGGATGGTGCAGACCGCGTTGATCTCCGGCGTCACGCCAAGACGCACCTGGCTGTAGATCTTCATCGGCAAGGTGGTGGCGCCAGGCCCCGAGGTGAAGCTCGCGATCACCAGATCGTCGAGCGACAGGGTGAAGGCGAGCATCCAGCCCGAGACAATGGCCGGCATGATCACCGGCAGGGTGATGGCAAAGAAGGTCTTCACCGGCGGCGCGCCGAGATCCATGGCGGCTTCCTCCAGCGAACGGTCGAAGCTCAACAGGCGCGACTGGACCACGACCGCGACGAAGCACATTGAGAAGGTGATGTGGGCCAGCGTCACGGTGAGGAAGCCGCGATCGAGCCCGATCGCCACGAACAGCAGCAGCAGCGACAGCCCGGTGATCACTTCGGGCATCACCAGTGGCGCAAACACCATGCCCGAAAAAAGCACCCTGCCCCGGAAGCGCGTATAGCGCGTCAGGGCGAGCGCGGCGAGCGTGCCCAGCACGGTGGCCACGCTGGCCGAGATGAAGGCGACGCGCGCGGTCACCCATGCCGCGTCGAGCAGGCCCTGATTGTTGAAGAGCTCGAAATACCAGCGCGTCGAAAAGCCGGCCCACACGGTGACCAGTTGCGATTCGTTGAAGGAATAGACGATCAGGAGCACGATCGGCAGGTAGAGAAAGGCGAAACCCGCCACGATCGAGACGATGTTGAAGCGTGTCCACGAGCCGGTCATCGGTCCTGCTCCTGGGCGCGCGCCTGCGCCTGCTGGAAATACATGATCGGCACGACCAGGATCAAAAGCAGGATCACCGCCACGGCAGAGGAAACCGGCCAGTCGCGATTGTTGAAGAATTCCGTCCACAACGTCTTGCCGATCATCAGCGTGCCGGAACCGCCGAGCAGGTCGGGGATAACGAACTCGCCGACGGCGGGAATGAAGACCAGCAGGCAGCCGGCGACGACGCCCGGCAGCGCCAGCGGGAAGGTGATCTTCCAGAAGGCGGAGATCGGCGTGCAGCCGAGGTCCTGCGCCGCCTCGATCAGCGAATAGTCCATCTTCTCGAGCGAGGAATAGAGCGGCAGCACCATGAACGGCAGGTAGGAATAGACGATGCCGATGAAGATCGCGGTGTGCGTGTTGAGGATGATAAGCGGCTCGTCGATGACGCCGATCCAGAGCAGGAACTGGTTGAGCAGCCCTTCCGGTTTCAGGATGCCGATCCAGGCGTAGACGCGGATCAGGAACGAGGTCCAGAACGGCAGGATGACCAGCATCAGCAGGATCGGGCGAAGCTCGGCCGGCGCGCGCGCCATGCCATAGGCGACCGGGAAGCCGATCAGGAGCGTGATCAGCGTCGAGACAAGCGCGATCACGATGCTGGAGAGGTAGGCGTTGATGTAGAGCCGATCCTCGGTCAGCCAGAGATAGTTGTCGACGCCGAGCCGGGAGAGGTTGTCGAAAAAGCCCGCCAGCCCGCCGGAGAACTCGAACACCGGCGTGTAGGGCGGCATGGCGATCGCCGTCGTTGACAATGAAATCTTGAAGACGATCAGGAACGGGACGAGGAAAAAGACCAGCAGCCAGAGATAGGGGATGAGGATGACCAGGCGGCTCGCGATGGCGGAGGCGACACGGTTCATCACATGCCCCTATCGCGTCAGCACGACGCCGGCATCCGGCTTGAAGGAAACCCAGGCACGGTCGTGCCAGGTCAGCGCCTCCTCGCTAACGCGGGCGCTGTTCATGGTGCTGGCGCGCACGATGCGGCCGTCGTCGAGGCGCACGTGGTAGATGGTCATGTCGCCGAGATAGGCGATGTCGTAGACCTCGCCCTCGGCAGCATTGAGCTCCGCGCCCTCCGGGCGCGCGGCACTGACACGCAGCTTTTCCGGCCTGATCGCGAACCAGACCCGGCTCCCCGCCTGCGCGTCACCGGGATTCTCGGTCAGGATGGTAAGGCCAGCGCCGTCGATGCGGGCCGAGGCGCCGTCGCGCGCCGAGACATCGCCCTCGATCAGGTTCACCGAGCCGACGAAGTCGGCGACGAAGCGCGAGTTGGGCGCTTCGTAGATCTCGGCGGGGGTCGCCACCTGCATGACCTCGCCCTTGTCGAGGATGGCGATGCGGTCGGCCATGGTCATCGCCTCTTCCTGGTCGTGCGTGACCACGATGAAGGTCAGGCCGAGATCCTGTTGCAGATCCATCAGTTCGAACTGGGTCTCCTCGCGCAGCTTCTTGTCGAGCGCGCCGAGCGGTTCGTCGAGCAGCAGCACCTTGGGCCGCTTGGCGACCGAACGCGCGAGCGCCACCCGCTGGCGCTGTCCGCCGGAGAGCTGATGCGGCTTGCGGCTCGCGAACTGCTCCAGCTTGACCAGCTTCAGCATCTCGCCGACGCGGGTTTCGATCTCCGCTCTCGACATGCCGTCCTGCTTGAGCCCGAACGCAATGTTCTGCGCCACCGTCATGTGCGGGAACAGCGCATAGGACTGGAACATCATGTTGACGGGCCGCCGATAGGGCGGAATGCCGGCAAGGTCCTGACCGTCAAGCAGGATGCGCCCGGCCGTCGGTTCCTCGAAGCCGGCCAGCATGCGCAACAGAGTGGACTTGCCGCAGCCGGATGCACCCAGCAGCGCGAAGAACTCGCGCTCGTAGATGGTCAGGGACAGATCGTCGACGGCTGTGAAGTCGCCGAATTTCTTGGTGACGTTTTCGACGGAGATATAGGGCTTGGCGGCCGGATCGACCCAGGGCGCGAAACTCTTCCGGATGCTGCCAAGCGACTTCATGACCCCTCCACCCCTACGTGACCGCCGAACGAGGCCCCGGCGTCCCTGCCGGGGCCTTCGGCATTCACTGCCCGGTGACCACCCGCGTCCACAGGCGCGTGATCTGGCGCTGAGCCTTCGCGTTGTAGGGCATGGTCGTATAGAGATTGTCGAGCGTCGCCTGGTCCGGGTAGACGGCCGGATCGCCGATCACGTCTTCCTCCAGAAGTTCCTGCGAAGCCTTGTTGCCGTTGGCGTAGTAGACGTAGTTGGACGCCTTGGCGATCACCTCGGGCGTCATCAGGTAGTTCAGGAACTCATGCGCCTCCTCGACATTCTTGGCGTCGGCCGGGATCGCCATCTGATCGAACCACATCTGCGCGCCTTCCTTCGGGATCGAATAATCGACGGCCACACCCTGGTCGGCTTCCGCCGCGCGGTCGCGCGCCTGGAAGACATCGCCCGACCAGCCGATGGCCATGCAGATGTCGCCATTGGCCAGAGCGTTGATGTATTCCGACGAATGGAACTTGCGGATGTGCGGGCGGATGGAAAGAAGCAGTTCCTCGGCCTTGGCGAGGTCGTCCGCCTCGGTGCTGAGGGGGTCAAGCCCGAGATATTTCAGCGCCGCCGGCACCATCTCCGCCGGGGCGTCGAGCATATGCACCCCGCAGTCGGCCAGCTTGGCAATCATCTCCGGCTTGAAGACGACGTCCCAGCTGTCGACACGCTCGATTCCAAGCGCGTCCTGCACCTTCTTGACGTTGTAGCCGATGCCGGTCGTGCCCCACATGTAGTTGATCGAATAGGCATTCTCGGGATCGTATTTCTCGGTGCGGCTGGCGATCATGTCCCACATGTTGGAGATGTTGGGCAGCTTCGACTTGTCCAGCTTCTGGAACACGCCGGCCTGGATCTGCCGCGCCAGGAACGTGCCGGTCGGCACCACGACATCGTAGCCGGTGCCGCCAGCGAGCAGCTTGGTCTCGAGGATCTCGTTCGAATCAAAGACGTCATAGACGACCTTGATTCCGGTCTTGGCGGTGAAGTCCTCAAGGATCGACTCGTCGATATAGTCGGACCAGTTGTAGACGTTGACCGTCCGATCCTGGGCGGAAGCGCCGAAACTGACGATAGCGGCGAGAGACGTGGCGGCGAACAGCAACCCCTTGCGCGACATGAACTTTCTCCTCTGTCTTTTCCCCTCCCGGCTCGCACAGCGGTCCTTCACGGCCGGGTTTTGACTTTGAGCCTATTGGCGTTTCGCCGGAGCGACAAGCGGGAAATTGCGTCCCCTGCTCACAGATAGGTTGTCCTCTCAAGCGCCGTGATCTCGCCCCAGAAGGCGATGATCTCGGCGCGCTTCAGGTCCTTGTAGACCTTGGAAAGCAGCGGCCCGAGCGCCCGGTCGACGAAGCGGCTCTTTTCCATCAGCTGCAGCGCGTCGTCCATGTCGTCTGGCAGGAACAGCCCGTCATCGTCATAGGCGTTGCCCTCCACCGGCGGCGGCGGCACGAGGTTGCCCTCGATGCCTTCGACCATGCCCTGAAGCAGCGTTGCCATGACCAGATAGGGGTTGGCGTCGGCCCCGGCGATGCGGTGTTCGACGCGCCGGTTCTCGTCGCTGGAGACCGGAATGCGCAGGGCGACGGAACGGTTGTTTTCCGCCCACACCGCCCGCGTCGGCGCGTAGGAACCAGGCGTGATGCGCCGGAAGCCGTTCCAGGTGTTGATGAACAAAAGCAGCGATTCCGGCATGGTCTTGAGCAGGCCGGCAACCGCCGATTCGAGCTTCCTGCGCCCGCCATCGCCGCCGAAGATGTTGTTGCCGTCCCCGTCGAGCATCGAGGCATGCACATGCATGCCGTTGCCGGCATATTCCAGGAACGGCTTGGCCATGAAGGTCGCCGTCAGCCCATGCGCCCGCGCGCAGCCGATCACGATACGCCGCAGCAGGATGACGTCGTCCGCCGCCTTCAGCGGATCGGCGCGGTGCTTCAGATTGACCTCGAACTGGCCGGGCGCGGCCTCCTTGATGATCGTGTCGATCGGCAGGTCCATCTCGTGGGCCGCGTCGCGGATCATGTCGAAGAGTTCGGCATGCTCGGCGAGGTCGTCGAGCCCGTACATCCTGAGCCGGTCCGGCCCGGCCGTGGCGCCCACCGGCGCCGGCATGCCGTCATCCCAGTCGGTGTCGGGATCGAGCAGGTAGAATTCGAGCTCGAAGGCTACGACCGGGAACAGGCCCTTGTCGTTCACCTCGGCGATCTTCTTCTTCAGAACCTGGCGCGGGTCGGCCAAAAACGGCTCTCCTTCGGGCGTGAAGGTCTGCAGCAGCACCTGCGCCGTCTTGCGTTTGGCCCACGGCACGATCGCCAGCGTTCCGCGTGTGGCGCGGCAATAGCCGTCCTTGTCGCCGGTCTCGATATGCAGGCCGGTCTCGTTGACTTCGCGCCCCCAGACGTCGAGGCCATGCAGCGACATCGGGAAATTGACGCCTTCGTGATAGGCCTTCTTCAGCGCGTCGCCCGGCGCCCATTTGCCGCGCATGACGCCGTTCGGATCGACAAGCAGGAACTCGACAGCCTCGAGGTCGGGGTGCTTTTCGACGAAGGACTTGTATTCGGCCTCGTGCTCGGGTGTGGCGAACGGGCTGGCCTTGTCGGCACGGTGGCCCGGTGAAGCCGGTACCGACGCGGCTGGGCGGTCGTCCTTTGTGCCGGCGGACGCCGTGCCGGGAACTGTCAAGGGCAAGATGGGCCTGTATGGCTGTTAAAGATCGCCTAAGCTGCCAGCGGTGTCGCGAACTTGTCAATCTTGCGTCCAGAGATCGCCGCAGCGGGTCACCCCGTGATGCGAAAACCCCGCGGCGCAAAGCCCGGGTCCGCGTCCTCGACATACACCTGTTCAACCGAAGCGCCCGCCGGGCCGACGTGCAGACGCTCGACCATGTGCGAAACCGCAATCTTGGTTCCGACAATGAGCGCCACGACCGAGCCGTCGGCCTCGTTGCGTACCCATCCCGACAGGCCGAGCGCCTCGGCCTCGGATCGTGTCCATGCGCGGAAGCTGACACCCTGGACCCGTCCGGTGATGCGTGCCAGCACGACCTTGCGGTCTTCAGCCATCGCAGCCCCTTGTCGATCGCGTTCAAGTGTGGAGGCTAAGGGCCGAGGGCGCAACACCCGTGGCCGGCGTTTCTGGCTTTCCGGTTCAGGGTGAGGCAGGGGCGATGAGCCTGGAGTGAAGTGGAGGCGGAGATGCAGGCGGCCTGGTACGAGAAGAACGGCGAACCGCGCGACGTGATCGTGGTCGGCGAGATGGAAACACCTCGCCCCGGAGCGGGCGAGGTGCTGGTGAGGCTGGCCACCTCCGGCGTCAACCCGTCCGACGTCAAGTCGCGGCGCGGGCGGCCGCTGATCGGACCGCGCATCATCCCGCATTCCGACGGCGCCGGCGTCGTCGAGGCCGTGGGCGACGGTGTGTCGGCAGGCAGGATCGGCGAGCGCGTCTGGACCTGGAACGCGCAATGGAAGCGCCCCTTCGGCACGGCGGCCGAATATGTCGCCCTGCCGGAGGCGCAGGCCGTGCCGCTGCCCGACAATATTGATTTCGCCGCAGGCGCCTGCCTCGGAATCCCGGCACTGACCGCACTGCGCGCCATCGACCTGCAGGGCGACGTGGCCGGCAAGACGCTGCTGATAACCGGCGCCGCCAATGCGGTCGGGCACTACGCCGTGCAGATCGCCAAACGGCGCGGCGCCCGCGTCATCGGCACCGCGTCGGCCGCCCGCCGCGGGCACGCGCTGGCCGCCGGCGCGGACGAGGTGATCGATTATCGGGAGGGCAAGACTGCCGAGCAGCTGAAGGAACTGACCGGCGGCAAGGGTGCCGACGGCATCGTCGACATGGACCTTTCCACCACGGCGGCGCTGTTGCCCGAGGGCGCTTTGGCGCCGCATGGCAAGCTGGTCTGCTACGGCTCCAACGTGCCGGCCGACATCCCGGTGTCCTTCCCGGCCATGTTATGGAACAGCCTGACGCTGCAGGTCTTTGTGGTCTACGAACTGCTGCCCGAGGTGCGCGCCGCCGCCCTGCTCGACCTGACGCGCATGCTGGCTGCGGATGTGCTCAAGCATTCGATCGGCGCGACCTTTCCGCTTGAACAGACGGCCGAGGCGCATGAGGCGGTCGAGAAGGGTGACACGATCGGCAATGTGGTGCTGGCGATCGACTGAGATTCGCTCGCGAACCTGCGCCCGCCCGTCATCCGCTCCGCAATCGCCTAACAGCCACCAGCCGGCGCCTTCATGCCATCCGCTCGCCCGCCGGGCCTGCCGGGTCGCCTCATGATGGAGAAGCGCGCAGCCGAGCATGAATTCCATCCACAGCCTCCTGATTTTCTCCACTGGAAAATAGAGGCGCCCGAGAGCCGCTTGAACGGTCGCTTTGCGCAAGCTATTTTTCATTGATGAAAAACATGCGCTGGGACGATCTGCAGCTTTTCGGCGCTGTCGCCCGCACCGGCAGCCTGTCGGCGGCCGGACGCGAGCACGGCCTGAGCCCGGCGACCGTCGGCCGGCGCATGCTGGCGCTGGAGACCGAAATGGGCCGGCCGCTCTTCGTGCGCCGCCAGTCAGGTTATTCGCTGACCGAGGACGGCCGCGCGCTCAGGGCCCGGGTCAGCGTGATGGAGGCTGGCGCGCGGCCGATCGACGAGTGGCGCAGCGCCGAGGGTGGCCGTTCGCTGGTCCGTATTTCGACCGGCACTGGCACCGCCAACTTCCTCGCCGCCAACTTCGCCCGGCTTTGGCAGCCGGACGACCCGTTTCGCATCGCCTTCAAGACCACGGAGGCTAAGCTCGACATCGCCCATCGCGAGGTCGAGATCGGCATTCGCAACGCGCGCCCCGAAAGCCAGAGCCTTGCCGGCAGGCGCACGGTGACGATCGCGCAGGCCCCGTTCCGGGCGCGCAACCAGGCACAGTCGGGGCGTGCCGACTGGGTAGCGATCACGCCCGAGGACGCCACGACGCGTTCGGCCAGATGGGTCAACGCTCGGCCGGACATCGTGATCGCCGCCTGGGCCAACACGGTCCGCACCTTGCACGAATTGATCCGCGCCGGTGTCGGCATCGGGGTCCTGCCGTGCTTCGTCGGCGATCGCGACCCGCTTCTCGAAAGGGCCGGCGAGGCGATTGCCGAACTGAGTGGCGAACAATGGATCGTCATGCACAATGACGACCGCCATCGCCCGGACGTGCGCCGCGTGATCGACCGCCTCGTGGCGCTGTCGCTGGCGCATGCGGCACTGTTTGCCGGCGAGCGGCCTTTCGGCACCGGCTGAGACTGTCGTGCCCAGCGGGCTTTCAGTTGCTGGCAGCAACCTGGCAGCAAACCGCCCCGCGCCGATGGCCGCGGCTTGGCCTGCACGGTAGGGTCGCCGCTTCGGGAAAGGGAGCGGCGCGATGCAATGGAGCCTCGACGAGACGGTGCGAACCTCCGCCGGTACGGTGGCAGCCGGACGCACCGGCGACGGGCCGCCGCTGGTGCTCGCGCATGGCTGGCCGTGGTCGTCCTTCTCCTGGCACCGGCTGATCCCGCAACTCGCCGAACATTTCCGGATCCACTGGTACGACATGCCAGGCTTCGGGCAATCGGAGAAATTCGCCGATCAGCGCACCTCGCTGGATGTTCAGGGCGTGGTGTTTGCCGAGATGCTTGCGCACTGGAAGCTCGATCGGCCAGGCGTCGTCGCCCATGATTTCGGCGGCGCCACGACATTGCGGGCGCATCTTCTGCACGGATGCGAATACGGGCGCTACCTGCTCATGAACGTGGTTGCCATGCGGCCCTGGGGGTCGGCTTTCTTCGACCATGTCGGCCGTCACGTCGACGCCTTCTTGGGACTGCCGCCGCATATCCATCGCGCGATCGTCGAAGCCTACATGAAGGGCGCCCTGGTGAACCCGATCAATACCGGCGAGTTCGAGCGGCTGGTCGAACCATGGCTGGGCGCGGACGGCCAGACCAGCTTCTACCGCCAGTTCGCGCAGGCTGATGAAAGATACACCGCAGAGGTCGAATCGCGCTTCGGCGATATCCGCTGCCCGGTCAAGATCGTGTGGGGAGCGGACGACCCCTGGATCCCGCTCGAGCGCGGCAAGGCCCTGAACCGGCTGATACCGCAAGCCGGCTTCGAGACCCTCGCAGGCGTCGGCCATCTGCCGCAGCTCGAAGCGCCCGACCGGGTGCTGCGGGAGATCGTGGCCTTCCTGGCGTAGCGGGCGGCGGCCTGCCGCCGACAAGCCTAGCGAAAATCGAACGCGCTCAGCCCGGTCACCATCTCGTCGAGGCCGAGAGGCCGCGTCACCGGCGGTTCGGCGCGCGCCAGGCAGCCGGTCCGTTCGCACAGCCGGCACGCCGGGCCGACGGCCGTCGCGGCCACCGCACCCGCCTTGGCGCCCTGCCCGTTGCCACCCGGCAACGCCGCCGAATAGACGATTTCGTCGCGGAAGCCGATATCGCAGCCAAGCAGCAGAGCCGTACGGCGCGGCCGTTCGCTGAAGGCGCCCTGCGGCCCTTCCAGCGTGCGCGCTATCGTCAGGAACTCGGCCCCGTCCGGCATCTCGACCGCCTCGACCAGGATGCGGCCCGGCTGTTCGAAGGCCGCATGCACTGCGAGCTTGGGGCAGCCGCCGCCGAAACGGGCCTGCGGAAAACCCTGGGCGCCGGCCTTGCGGAAGCGATAACCGGCATTGTCGACTTCCAGCATGAAGAACGGAACACCCTGAGCGCCGGGACGCTGCAGCATGGTCAGCCGGTTCGCAGCCTGCTCGAAGGAAACGCCGAAGCGCGACTTCAGGACGTCGACGTCGTAGCGCGCCCGCTGCGCCGCCGACTGGAACGCGCCATATGGCATCATGACCGCGTGGGCGGCGTAACGGCCGAGTTCGAAGCGGGCCAGCCGCCGCGCCTCGTCGGAGGAGAGTTTCAAGGCCTCGATCTCCGCTCCGACGGCCACGCTCATGCGCATCAGACAGGCCTCGATCGCGATTTCGCGCAATTGATCGAAGGGCGACAGCCGCTCGGAGATGAAGAGACGCTGCGAATGGCGGTCATAGCGCCGCCGCCAGTTCGGCATGGTCGCCACTGGCAGGACCCTGACCACCACGCCATATTCACGCTTCAGCCAGGCCTTCAATGCGCCGATGAGGTCGTCGCCGGGATCGAGCATCGACAGGAACGCCTCGGCCTCCTCCTCGAGGCGGGCGAAATGGTTGGGCCGGCGTTCGAAGGTCTCATGCACCTCGTCGACCGGCAGACGCGCCGCAGAGAGCGCCGTGGCCCTGCCCTCGCGTGCGAGCAACTCGGAAAGGTCGGTGAGCCGGTCGGCCTGCTCGCGATAGGCCCGGTAGAGCTTGACCACGGCGGCCGAAACATTCGGCGCCGCTTCCGCGATCTCGACCAGTTCCTGCTCGCCGGGCAGTTCGTCGGAAAGCAGCGGGTCGGCAAAGACCTCGCGCAGCGCCGCGATCGAACCGCCCGCCTCCGCCTGCAGTTCCTCCGGCTCGACCTTGTAGACCGAGGCAAGCTTCAGGATCAGTTGCACGGTGAGCGGGCGCTGGTTGCGCTCGATGAGATTGAGATAGGAAGGTGAAATACCGAGGCCGTTCGCCATCGCCGTCTGGGTCAGCCCCTTGGCGTTGCGAATGCGCCGGATGCGCGGGCCCGCGAAAATCTTCTGTTCGGCCATTCAGACTGCCTTTGTAATGATTTTACAGTATCAGCGCGGTGATTGCCGTGGATGATTGTTTTACAATTTTTACAAATTTACGGGATCATCCTGTGAAAGGCAACACAGATTTTCCCTTTTGTCGGGCCGAATCCGTGCCATTTTCTGGGATTGTTTCGCGATGCAATGTAAATGATGTCACATCCGATCCGGCGGCCAACCTCCCAAACCGCGTGATCGTCACCAGCAACCCATTCGGCAGGAGCGCCCGCCATGACTGATTTTTACAATCTCGTTCCCTCCGCACCCGAAGGCCGCTATGACGGCATCGAGCGTCCCTATTCGCCCGAGGATGTGAAGCGGCTGCGCGGCTCGGTGCAGATCCGCCATTCGCTGGCCGAGATGGGCGCCAACCGGCTGTGGAAGCTGATCCACGAGGAAGACTTCGTGAACGCGCTCGGCGCGCTCTCCGGCAACCAGGCCATGCAGATGGTGCGCGCCGGGCTGAAGGCGATCTACCTCTCCGGCTGGCAGGTCGCGGCCGACGCCAACACCGCGTCCGCCATGTACCCGGACCAGTCGCTCTACCCGGCCAATGCCGGCCCCGAACTTGCCAAGCGCATCAACAAGACCTTGCAGCGCGCCGACCAGATCGAGACCTCGGAAGGCAAGGGCCTTTCGGTCGACACCTGGTTTGCGCCGATCGTCGCCGACGCCGAAGCCGGCTTCGGCGGCCCGCTCAACGCATTCGAACTGATGAAGGCCTACATCGAGGCAGGTGCGGCGGGCGTCCACTTCGAGGATCAGCTGGCTTCGGAAAAGAAGTGCGGCCATCTCGGCGGCAAGGTCCTGATCCCGACCGCGGCACATATTCGCAACCTCACCGCCGCGCGGCTCGCCGCCGACGTTATGGGCACGCCGACGCTGATCATCTGCCGCACCGACGCCGAGGCAGCGAAGCTGATCACCTCGGACATCGACGAGCGCGACCAGCCCTTCGTCGATTACGAATCGGGGCGTACCGTCGAAGGCTTCTACAACGTCAAGAACGGCATGGAGCCCTGCATCGCCCGCGCGATCGCCATGGCGCCCTACTCCGACCTGATCTGGATGGAGACCTCCAAGCCGGATCTGGAGCAGGCGAGGAAGTTTGCCGAGGCCGTGCGCAAGGAGCATCCGAACCAGCTTCTGGCCTACAACTGCTCGCCGTCCTTCAACTGGAAGAAGAACCTGGACGACGCCACCATCGCCAAGTTCCAGCGCGAACTGGGCGCCATGGGCTACAAGTTCCAGTTCATCACGCTCGCCGGCTTCCATCAGCTCAACTACGGCATGTTCGAGCTGGCCCGTGGCTACAAGGACCGGCAGATGGCGGCCTATTCGGAGCTGCAGGAAGCCGAGTTCGCGGCAGAGGTCAACGGCTACACCGCGACCAAGCACCAGCGCGAGGTCGGCACCGGCTATTTCGACGCCGTTTCCATGGCGATCACCGGCGGCACCTCGTCGACGACGGCGATGAAGGAATCGACCGAAACCGCGCAGTTCCGCCCCGCCGCTGAATAGGCTAAGGACGGACGACGGCTCCGGGCCAGCCGGCCCGGAACCACCCGCGGCGACCCCGCGGGCCGGCGAGAACCCAATGGAAAGGGAGTGCGCAGATGGCGCCGAGGACACGTGTAAAGGAACGCGCCGAAGAGCAGTCTTCGAGCATGAGCGCCGACCAGCAGGCGGCGATCCGGATGGTGGCGAACGACCTCCACCGGCTCAACCAGTCGGTGATGAAGGCGGTCGAGGCCGGTGTGTCGGTCGAACTGGTGCGCTCCGCCCGCCACCACGGCGGCAACGGCAATTGGGGCGATCTCCTGATCCCGGTGATCGTGACCAACCGCACCAGCGACGAATAGCTCCGATACGGACGACTTTAAGCCAAGCCGCCGGTTCGCCCGGCGGCTTTTTTTGTGCCCGGTCAGGAATCGGAACACGTGCTGCTAGCCGTCCCCCGCGGCCGCCCGCGCTATCCACCTTGCGTCGGAAACAGGAAGCCTGACGAAGAGTTCCGTCCCATCGCCCGGCGGCCTGCGCAAGGCGCGCGTCGTACTCGCGGAGGCAACAGCCAGCGCCCCGGACCGGGCCAACGCCTGCACGCGGCTGCGCGACAGCTTCAGTTCATCGGCCAGCAGCCGGTCGAGTCGAACCCGCACCGGCCTCGGCACGGCGCAGACAATGCGGAGTCGCGGCGGCTCGCCGGCGGTTTCAGAAAGCACCTCCCTGCTCACCACGACCTTGCCGGCTTCCTGCAGCCGGGGCGCCCAGCGCTTCAAATCGTCGACATCCGAGGCGATACGATCCACCAGCGCCGGATCATTGGCGCATAGCGACGACAGGAAGCCGGGGCCGAGGGAGTGGACAAGGCTGCGCTCCAGGATCGGCCGGTTCCAGGTGCTATCGCACGCGGTGCATCTGTAGACGAGCCAGGCGTCAATGCGCTTGCCGTTGGCATTGACTCTCATCTTGCCGCCGGCGCGGTAAGCTCTGACCGAGCAGCATCGCCTGCAATGCAGCAGCGGTTGCGGATATTCGTTCGCGGTGATCGTCCATTTGACGCATAGGTGTTCGGACATGCCCGTTCGTGCTTCCTGTTCGGAAGCTCGTCAGGCGACGACCCACAACACGGTATGACAGGGAGTTTTCAAAAATGGCGGCCCACAGAAGCCGGCGCGGTTCAGCCATGCCAAACCGGTCTCGAACCGCCGCCATGAAGAGCTTCATGCAAGACCTGCGCGGCAACGCATTGGCGCGGCCACGCTCTTGTGAGTGGAACTGACGAGACCGGCGGTTACGTAGGCAAAGCGGATCGGACCGTTGGCAAGGGAACGGGGCGCTCTATAGAGCAACACGCCTCGGCGTCAAAGCCCCTGCGAGCGTGCGGACGCCGCGACCGCCTTTTGCGCCGCGAACGCCCGCCGGTAAGCTGGGCGCGCTTCGCCGCTGGCTACATAAGCGGAGAGGTTTGAATAGTCTTCACGTATGCCCATGCCGTCGAGCCTGCGCAGAACCATCACCATCATCAGGTCGCCGGCGCTGAAGGCGCCGCCGTCGAGCCATTCGGCATCACCGAGTCGGCGGGCCAACTGGTCGAGGCGGCAACGAACGCGATCCTCAAGAACCGCGCGAAGATCGCCGTACCATGGCCTGCCTCCAACCATATACCGTGACTGCTCCAACTCGACGATCGGCGGCTCGACCGTGTTGAGCGCCGCAAACAACCAGTTGATCGCCCGCGCCCGCGCATTCGGTTCCTCCGGCAGCAAGCCGGCATGGTGTTGGGCAATGTGGAAGACAATTGATCCGGACTCGAACAATGCGAGATCGCCATCCTCAAAGGTCGGGATCTGGCCGAAAGGATGCAGCGCGAGATGCGCAGGCTGTTTCATAGCCTCGAAGGACACGAGGCGCACATCGTAGGGCTGCCCGACCTCCTCCAGCGCCCAGCGGACGCGCATGTCGCGCGCCAGTCCCTGGCCGCCGTCCGGCGAGCTTTCAAAGGCGGTGATGATAGGGACCATGGTCGTTCTCCAGTCAGTGGCTAAGTGAAGACGTCTGAACGGGCGGATATCCGACATGCCTCCGGCGAAAGCCGCGCCGGTTCCGCAAGCAAAGCAGAGCTGACCGTTGGTGAGGTGGACGCCGTCTATAGTGTGAAGGGGAATGGCTGAAAGGCCTCGCCTTGCCAGCCATTTGGGCAAGACGCGGCGGTCGCGGCCGTTATGCTTTCGCGCGAGCGCCCTCCGACCGGATTCGCGGCGCGGTGGCAAGCGCAAAGAAAGAATTAGCTTCCACGCAAGAAACCACTTGCGCAACGGCACCGAGATTGCCTAAGAACGCGACACCTGAACACAACCCTGCATTGAACACTTCCGGCTGCCTCGCGGCGTGAACCGCACGCGATGCGTGCACCCTGATGGCGGGAGACAGGAAGCGCATGACCGACGTTGCGAAGGCACAGGCACTTGTCGTCGGCAGCTCCCCCATCAATTGCGTCGTCATCTCACGGGTCGTCGAAAGGTTCGGCATTCGCGTGTCCAGTGTCGCGCCTCGGCAGGCGACCGAACGCCTGACGCGCGAGGAACCGGCGATCGTCATCCTCGATCTGCAGCCCTCCGACGGGGATTGTGCCGAGCTCTTCGAACAGCTTCGCGCCATGCGCAGCCGGACGTCGCGGTCATTGCCGGCGGTGCTGCTGCTGTCGACCACCAACACGGTGCCCGGGACGGTGGAAGCCGGGCCCGTCGTCGACATGGTCGTCGCCCGGCCGGTGACGATCGATCGCCTGCAGCCGGCGATCGAGGCGTTGCGGGCGCGCAATGGCGACTATTCCGCCCCACGGGCCTGACCCCTTTCCCATCCGCGTGGCCGGCGTTTATAGTCCGCGCACCGCAACGTTGTTCTGGTGACTGATGCCTCCCGAAAAGAAGGACGCCCGCGCCGCCGGCCGTTCTGGCCGAAAACGGCTTCCCGCCTTTGTGAAAAACCTGCGCGGCGTGAAAAGCTGGAAGGAAGCCGGCGCCTGGCTCGATTGGCGCAGCATCGAGGACATCGAATGCATCACGCCCGACCAGGCCGGTGTTGCCCGCGGCAAGATGATGCCGTCGAACAAGTTCACCTCGAACACCTCGCTGGCGCTGCCCTCGGCGGTGTTCATGACCACGATTTCGGGCGGCTATCCGGAAAACAGTCCCGACTTCACCTATCCGGCCGATGACGGCGACCTGAAGCTGCTGCCCGACCTCAACACATTATCGGCGGTGCCCTGGGAATCGGACCCGACCGCTCAGGTTATCTGCGACCTCGTCTACCAGGATGGCCGCTCGGTCGAGTTCACCCCGCGCAACGTGCTGCGCCGCGTGGTCGAGGCCTATCACGAGCATGGGCTGCGCCCCATTGTGGCGCCGGAGATCGAGTTCTACCTCGTCTTCAAGAACCCCGATCCGGACTACCCGCTGACACCGCCCGTCGGCCGGTCGGGCCGCCCCATCGGCGGCGGCCAGGGCTATTCGATCGCCGGCGTCAACGAATTCGACGAACTGATCGACGACATCTACCATTTCTCCGAGATGCAGGGTCTCGAGATCGACACGCTGATCCACGAGGAAGGCGCGGGCCAGCTGGAGATCAACCTGCGCCACGGCGACCCTGTCGAGCTTGCCGACCAGGTGTTCATGTTCAAGCGCACCATCCGCGAGGCAGCGCTCAAGCATGACACCTACGCAACCTTCATGGCGAAGCCGATCCAGGGCCAGCCCGGCTCGGCCATGCACATCCACCAGTCGGTCGTCGATCTGAAGAGCGGCCGCAACGTGTTCAGCAATGAAGACGGCGGCGAAAGCGCCATCTTCCGGCATTTCGTCGGCGGCATGCAGAAGCACATGCCCGGCGCCCTCGTCATGATGGCGCCCTATGTGAATTCCTATCGGCGGCTGACCCAGGGCGTGTCGGCGCCGGTCAACACCAAATGGGGCTACGACAACCGCACGACAGCCTTTCGCATTCCGCGTTCCGACCCGGCAGCGCGCCGGGTGGAAAACCGCATCCCCTCCTCCGACGCCAACCCCTATCTGGCGCTCGCCGGCTCGCTCGCCTGCGGGCTTATCGGCATCCTCGACAAGCTCGAACCGGAACCGCCGGTCGGCCAGGCAGCCAACCAGGACGAGATCGACCTGCCGCGCGGACTGCTGGAAGCCGTCGGCCTGCTGGAAGAGGATGAGGCGCTGCACAAGATCCTCGGCGCGCCTTTCGTGTCGACCTACGCTGCGCTGAAAAAGGCCGAGTTCGAAACCTTCATGGAAGTGATCAGCCCGTGGGAACGCGAGTTTCTGCTTTTGAATGTTTGACGTTTCGGGTGCCGCGCAGAACGACCCGCCGCCTCGGCGGCGGGTCGCAATCCGTGTATCGCTCAGAGCGTATAGAGCGTCAGGCTGCCGTCAGCCGCGACATCCGCACCCACGACCGTCGAGACATCCACATTGTTGGCCTTCAGCGCGGCATCCAGTTCGGCATGGGAACTGATCGCACTGCGCAGCGCGGCAATCTCCGCCGCGCGGCCTTCAAGCTTGGACTGGGCGTCCGCGTCCGCGGAGGCGTCGACCTTGACCATCTTCACCGCGGTGATCCGGCTCAGGCCCTGGAGCTTGCCCGTCACGCTGCCGAGCGAAGACACGGCCTCGTCGATGCCGACATTGGCCGCGGTGGAAGCCGTGGTTCCCACGTCGACGCCGACGCCGGCTCCGCCGATTCCGACATCCGCGCCGAGATCGGCCCCGACGCCACCTGTGACACCGCCACCCACCTGAGCATAGGCCGGCGCGGCGAGAAGGGCGGTTGCCACAAGAGCGCTGCTTGCGGTCGAGAGAAACTTATTCATGTTCTTGACTCCATTCGACTGTGTTTCCGTGAACGCCCGAAAACGGTCATCCACGGCGGCAATCAGCTAGGTGGCGCCGGTGCCCGCAATGTGACGCCGGTTTTCAAACTTGGCGAAACCGCGATGCGAAACTTGACCGGCTCGCCGCGCACCCGACGCAACCAACGGGAAATCCTCGAAAAAATCTGCCCGGTTTCATGAAATACCAATCCCCGATCTCCCCCGGCACATCCTGGTACGAGGCCTCGGCCGGCGAGCGCCCGTCATATGCGTCGCTTGATGGCGACGCGCGCGCCGACGTCATCATCATCGGCGGCGGCTTCACCGGCCTGTCGGCGGCAGCACACCTGGCAAAGGCCGGCGCCGATGTCGTCCTGATCGAGGCACATCGGTTCGGCGACGGTGCTTCCGGCCGCAATGGCGGTCAGATGGGCACGGGGCAGCGCGCCTGGGCCGAAGACCTCGAGGCCGAACTCGGCTTGTCGCGCGCCAGGGCGCTGTTCGACCTTGCCGAGGAGGCCAAGGCGCATCTGCTCGACTTCGCCGCCGCCAACAACATCGAGATCGACTACCGGCCCGGGCAGCTCTCTGTCGCGCACAAGAAGCGCTATGTGGACGAATACCGCGCCCATCCGGAGATCATGGCGACGCGGTTCGGCTACGAGCACCTGTCCTACATGGATGCCGCGGAGACCGCGCGCCGCGTCGGGTCGGAGCGCTATTTCGGCGGCGTGCGCGACACCGGCACCGGCCATATCCACCCGCTCAAGCTGGTGATCGGCACCGCGCGCGTTGCAGCGGCCGCCGGCGCCCGGCTCCATGAACAGACGCAGTCGACGGGCATCAGGTCCGCCGGCGGCAAGGTCGTGGTTTCGACCGGACACGGCGCAGTCACTGCCGACAGGTGCCTGATCGCCGTGAACGCCTATGGAGGAACGCTCGAGCCCGTGAGCGCAGCCCATATCATGCCGATCGGTTCCTTCATCGGCGCCACACCGCCGCTCGGCGACGACAGTCCGGTGATCCCGGGCGGCGAGGCGGTTGACGATTCGCGTTTCGTGGTGCGCTATTTCCGCCGTTCGGCGGACGGTCGGCTGCTGTTCGGCGGGCGCGAAATCTATTCCGACAACGACCCGAAAAACATCGCCCATCAGATCCGCAGGCAGATCGCCGAAATCTACCCCGCGCTCGGCGATGTCGAGATCACCCATGCATGGGGCGGCTATGTCGGCATCACCATGCCGCGGAAGCCGTTCGTGCGTGAGGTCATGCCCGGCGTGATCTCGGCCGGCGGATTTTCCGGCCACGGCGTCATGCTCTCGAACTTCACCGGCAAGCTCTACGCCGAGGCTGTCGCCGGCAATCGCGACCGACTGAAACTGCTGGAAGACCTGAAGATACCGCCCTTCCCCGGCGGCCCGCGCCTGCGCGCGCCGCTGCTGTTCCTGGCGCTCAACTGGTACGCCTTGCGCGACCGGCTATAGCCCCGAGGGGCCCGCCACGCCTGCCGAAGCCGCGAGCGGAGATCGGACTTGTCGCCAGAGGCGCGCGGGAGTAGGTTCCGCTCCCCGCCCCAGGACGGAACCGGTCCGTTACCCAGCCCCATCATGCGCCCATGTCGGAAGCCCAGATACGCTACGCGGCCTATCTGACCGCCATCTTCGCGCTTTACCTCGCTGGCGCGATGCTGTTGCCGGCGGTCGTCGACTATTTTGCCGACAACCCCGACTGGCGCGTCTTCGCCAACTCTGCCCTTCTCGTGGGCATCCCAGCGGCGGCCTGCGCGCTTGCTACCCGCTCGCCCGCGGTGCATCTCAATGCCCGCTTCGGCTTCCTGCTGGTAAACCTCCTGTGGGTCACCGCATCGCTGATCGGCGCCATTCCCTTCACGCTGGCCTCGATCGGGCTCGATATTGCCGACGCGGTGTTCGAGTCGGTCTCCGGGCTGACGACGACCGGCTCGACGGTCATCTCCGGTCTCGACGGCCTGCCGCCGGGCCTGCTCCTGTGGCGCTCGATCCTGCAATGGGTTGGGGGGCTCGGGGTCGTGGCGCTCGGCCTGTTTGTCCTGCCGCTGCTCCGGATCGGCGGTATTGCCTTCTTCCGCATCGAGTCTTCTGACCGCTCGGATCGACCCTTCGCACGCTTCTCGACATTCAGCCTGGCGCTCCTGGCCATCTACTCTGGCCTGACGCTCGTCTGCGCCATGTTCTATGCGGCCGCCGGCATGACGGGCTTCGACGCGATCAACCACGCCATGACCACGCTTTCGACCGGCGGCTTCTCCACCCACGACGCCTCGCTGGGCTTCTACGGGCACAACCCCGCCGTCATCTGGACCGGCACCATTTTCATGTTCGTCGGCGGGCTGCCCTTCTCGATCCTCATCCTCCTGGCCCTGCGCCGACGGCTGGACGCGCTGCGAGACCCCCAGATCGCGGTCTATGCCGCCTTTTGCGCCATCTTCAGCCTCTCCGTCGCTGTTTTCCTGAGGGCGAGTTCGGGCTTTTCCTTGTTCGAGGCGCTGACCCATTCCGCATTCAATTTCGTGTCGCTGATCACGACGACCGGCTTTGCCAGCGCCGACTATTCGCTTTGGGGCACCTATCCGGTCGCCTGCGCCTTCGTCGCCACCATCATCGGCGGCTGCTCGGGCTCCACCGCCGGCGGCATCAAGGCCTACCGTTTCCTGATCCTGTTCGAGATGGTGCGGCTCGGACTGCGGCAGCTGATCTACCCGAGCAGCGTCGCCTCCATCCGCTATGGAGACCGCAACATCGCCCCGGACATGCAGGACGCCGCGGTGCTCTTCATCAGCGCGTTCGTCGTGATCTGGGCTTTGGCCCTCATCCTTTTGGCGGCGACCGGGCTCGATTTCATGACCGCGGCGACCAGCGCCCTGACGGCGCTGACCAATGTCGGCCCGGGGCTGGGCGAGATCGTCGGACCCGCGGGCAATTTCGCGTCGCTTCCCGATACGGCGAAGTGGATCCTCGACGCCGTCATGATCCTGGGCCGACTCGAGATTCTCGCCGTTCTGGTGTTGTTGTCGCCGGCCTTCTGGAACTGAGACCGCGAAACCTCCGCCGGCCGGCAACCGGCATTTCCGCGCTCAGTTCCAGGCCACCGGCAGATTGAGCACCCCCCGGAAAGCCCAGCCGCCGATCCTGATCGCCTCGCCCTCATCCACGCGCAGGTTTTTCAGCCTGGCGAAAACCGCAGGCAGGGCGACATCGGCGACCATGGCGCGCGATGCCGCCGCGCCGGCGCAGAAATGCGGCCCGGCTCCGAACGACACCGACTTCGACGTGTCGCGCGAAACATCGAACCTCTCCGGCGCGTCGAAATGAGCCTCGTCCCGATTGGCCGAACCGAACATCAGGAAGACGCGGTCCTCCGGCTCGAATGTGACGCCTGCAAACGCGTGACGTTTGGCCACGCGCCGCGGCGACATGCCGATCGGCGCGATCCAGCGCGCGAACTCCTCGAAGACCTGCAACCAGGAAGCCTCGCCAGTATACACCTTCCGTAGTTGCGCGGGATGGCAAAGCAATGCCCAGACCGCACCGGCAATGGCATCGCGTGGTTCGTTCTGGCCACCGCTGATCGCCAGCTTGACGTTGGCGCGCACGCTTTCCATCGGCATGCCCGCTTGCAAGAGCACGCTGAGCAAGCTCTGGTTCGGCGTGTTCGTCACCACCGGCAGCATGTCGTCGATGGCCGCGTCGATGCCGGCCGTCGCGGCGTGGCAGCGCCTTTCGACCTCCGGGTCGCCGACATAGTTGGCGATCCCGTCGATCATGCCCTGCGACCACGCGTCCATGTCCTCAAACCGCATATTGGTGAGGCCGGTGATGTCCTTCAGGCACTCGGCCGAAAAACGCAGCGCGAACGCCTTGACGAGTTCGGCCTCGCCGGCTGGCGCCAACTCCTCCAGGATCCGGTCGCAATGGGCCTGGAATTTTGCCGTCCAGGCATTGCGCACGGTCTTCGGAGACAGGGCCGGAAAGGCCTGGCGGCGCTCGGCCAGATGCGCCTCGCCGTCCTTGCGCATCATGTTGTGGCCCATGAGGCGGTTCATCAGCCCTTGCGGCTGGTGCGAGGAGAAGACGGCGATGTTCTTCTCGCACACGAAGATGTCGTCGCGCCGCGTGATCAGCGTCGCTCCCAACTGTGGCACGAAGGCGATCGGCGCCTCGGCGCGCATGCGCGCGAGGTCGGGATAGGGATCGGCCCAGAAGCGCTGGACGTCGATTTCGTAGCGCGGTGCGTCCGACATGGCTCTCCTCGCTCGTGGCCGTCCGTTGGGCCGGTTACATCCTGCGGACGAGCACGCTGCCGGCGGAATAACCGGCTCCGAAAGAGCAGATGATACCGAGACTGCCGGCAGGCAGGTCGTCGGAGTATTTCGAGAAAGCGATGATCGAGCCGGCCGAAGAGGTGTTGGCGTAGTCCTGCAGCACATTGGGCTGCTCTTGCGCGTCCGGAACGCGGCCCAGCACCTTCTCGCCGATCAGGTCATTCATGTTCTTGTTGGCCTGATGCAGCCACATGCGCGCCAGTTGCGACGGCGCCAGCCCCTCGTCGGCCAGATGCGACTGCATCAGGTCGACGACGATGGGCACGACCTGTTTGAAGACCTTGCGGCCCTCCTGGTAGAATTGCATGTCGCGCCGGTCCGCCATGTGGCCGTCGCGGGTGCGGCGCAGGAAGCCGTTGTTGTTGCGGATGTTGTTGGAAAACTCGGTCAGGCAGCGGGTGGAAAGAATTTCCCAGGCGCCGTCCGACGCGAGGCCTTCGGTCCGTTCCAGGACGACCGCCGTGCACACATCGCCGAAGATGAAATGGCAGTCCCGGTCGCGCCATTCATGGTGTCCCGACGTGATCTCCGGGTTGACCATCAGGATCGCCTTCGCCGAACCGCAGCGGATCATGTCCGCCGCCGCCTGTATACCGAAGGTCGCCGACGAACAGGCGACGTTCATGTCGAAGGCAAACCCCTTGATGCCGAGCGCCTGCTGGATCTCGATGGCGATCGCCGGATAGGCGCGCTCGTGATTGGAGGCAGCGCAGATCACCGCATCGATGTCATCGGCGCGGCGGCCGGCCTTTGCCAGCGCCTCGCGCGCCGCGGCAACGGCAATTTCGGCCATGATCGAAAGCTCGTCATCGGAACGTTCGGCCAGCAATGGATGCATGACCTCGGGATCGAGGACGCCGTCTTTCTCCATCACGTAGCGGCGTTCGATGCCGGACGCGCGCAGGATGAACTCCTCGCTCGACATCGGTTTCTCGGCCATCTCCCCGGCATCGATCTCGGCCCGATGCGCCGCATTCCACGCCTCGGCGTAGGCGTTGTAGGAGGCCACGAGTTCGGCGTTGGTGATGATTTTTTCCGGTGTGAAGATGCCGGTGCCGCTGATGGCGACCTTGTGCATGACGTTTCCCCGACCCTTTTGGCAAAGAATCGGGTGCCAGCCGCGACTGGTCAAGCCAATTCGCCTGTGTCCCCAGTTCGTTGCGCCGCGCTTCGCCTCAGAGCGGCCAGAAGAACAGGATCGCCGGCACCGAGACCGCTATGATGAGCAGTTCCAGCGGCAGGCCCATGCGCCAGTAGTCGCCGAAATGGTAGCCGCCTGGGCCCATGATGATGGTGTTGTTCTTGTGGCCGATCGGCGTCAGGAAGGCGCAGGAAGCCGCCACGGCGACGCCCATCAGGAAAGGGTCCGGCGAAACGCCGATAGACTGCGCGATGCCGACTGCGATCGGCGCGGCAATCAGCGCCGTCGCGACATTGTTGAGAAAGTCGGACAAGGTCATGGTCACGACCATCAAAACCGCGAGGATCGCCCAGGCGGGCAAGAACGACGTCTGCGCAACGATCGAGTTGGCAATTAGCGCCGTGCCGCCGGTGTCCTCCAGCGCGAGGCCCAGCGGGATCAGCGAGCCGAGCAGCACGATGACCGGCCACTCGACCGCCTCGTAAACCTCGCGCGCGCCGACGATGTTGAACAGCGCATAAAGCGCCACGGCCGCGGCGAGCGCGATCGGAAGCGTCACGAAGCCAACCACCGAGGCGGCGATCGCGGCCGCGAAGATACCGATGGCGAGCAGCGCCTTGCTGCGCTGGATGACCGCATGGCTGCGGTCGGCGAGCGCCATTGCGCCCATCCAGTCGATCGCATCGGCGACCCGGTTTTCAGGCCCAAGCAGGAGGAGCACGTCGCCGGGCTGGATGGTCAGGTTGCGCACACGCTCGCGGAAGCGCTTGCCCTGGCGCGACACGCCGATCAGCGTCACGCCGCGCCGCTCGAGAAGCCGCATGTCCATCGCGCTGCGGCCGATGGCGCGGGCCGTGGGCGGCACGATCGCCTCCGACAAGGTCATCGAGCGTCCGATCAGCCCGTCTTCCTTGGGCTTGACCGCAATCTCAAGCTTGGCGCCGCCGACAAAAGCCTCGATCGATTTCGGATCGCCCTCCACCACCAGCCGGTCGCTCTTGCGGATTTCCTCACCGAAAGCGAAACCCGGCAGGCGCTTGCCCCGCCGCACCAGCCCGAGGACCGCCACGTCGAACTCGTCGGCCTTTTCGACCAGGTCGCGCGGGGTCTTGCCCACCCATTCGGAATCGCCCGGAAAACCCGCCTCCGTGACGAACAACCCGCTCTCGGCTTCGCCGTTCTTCTGCGGCGCCAGCCGCTGCGGGATGAGCCGCCAGCCGACCCCGGCCACGAAAACGATGCCGGCAATGGCGCAGACCAGCCCCACCGGCGAAAAGTCGAACATCGAGAACGGCTCGCCCAGCGCACGGTCGCGAAACTGCGCGATCACGATGTTGGGCGGGGTTCCGATCATCGTCACCATGCCGCCGAGAATGGTGGCGAAGGAGAGCGGCATCAGCGACAGCGAGACCGAACGGCCGGCCTTCTTTGCCGTTTCCATGTCGAGCGTCATCAGGATGACGAGCGCGGCGACATTGTTGATGATGGCGGAGAGTGCTGCGCCGGCAACTGACATGATGCCGATATGGTTCGACAGCGAGCGGCCGGCATCGACGACATATTGCGCGATCAGTTCCACCGCGCCCGAATTGATCATCGCGCGAGAGGCGATCAGCACCAGCGCGATGATGACGACGGCCTCGTGGCCGAACCCTTCGAATGCGTGTTCGGCCGGCACGACGCCGCCGATGACGGCAACGATCAAGGCCGCGAAGGCGACAAGGTCATAGCGCACCCGCCCCCAGACCAGCATGGCGAAGACGATGCCGAGCAGGCAGAAGATGAAAAGCTGGGGTCCGGTCATGAAATCGTCCGCTGCTGCCGTCGGCGCGTCGTTGGAACGTCGTCGTCCTGGTCTGGTTCCGGAAAAGAGTGTTCAGATGCAGCGCCCGCCATCCACCTCGAGCGCGACCCCGGTAATGAAGTCGGCCTCGTCGGAGGCGAGCCACAGCGCCGCATTGGCGATGTCGCGCGGCATCGACAGCCTGCCGAGCGGGATCGAGGCACGGAACAGGGCACGCTTTTCCGGGGTATCCTCGCCCATGAACTGGGCCAGCATGCCCGTCTCGCCGGCGACCGGGCAAAGGCAGTTGACGCGGATGTTCTTCGGCGCCAGTTCGACCGCCATCGACTTCGTGGCAGTAATCGCCCAGCCCTTGGACGCGTTATACCAGGCAAGGCCGGGCCGCGGCCGGAGGCCCGCCGTCGACGCGGTGGTGATGATCGAGCCGCCGCCCTGCTTTTCCATGATCGGCACCACCGCGAGCGCGGCGAAATAGATCGCCTTCATGTTGACCGCGCCGATCAGGTCGAAGGTCGCCTCGTCGACGTCGAGCATGCTCTGGTTGGTGTGGGTGAAGCCGGCATTGTTGACCATGATGTCGATGCGGCGGTGGCGCTCCATGGCGGCGGCCACCATCGCGTCGATGTCGGCCTTCTGCGACACGTCGGCCGTCACCGGCAGGGCGGCGTCGCCGATCTCGCCGGCCACGCGCTCCGCACCCTTGGCGTTGAGGTCGGAGACCACAACGCTGGCGCCCTCCTCGGCGAAACGCTTCGCCATGCCTTCACCGAAACCCGACGCCGCGCCGGTGATGATTGCAACCTTGTCCTTGAGGCGTGCCATGTCTGCTCCTGCTGCTGGCAAGTAGTTGGCGCCCTTTGCGAACGCCTGAGGGGCAAAAGCCCTCAGCCGTGGTTGAAGACGACCGTCTTCGTCGCGCTCATGTCGAAAAGCGCCTCGAAGCCCTTCTCTCGGCCATGGCCCGACTTCTTGAAGCCGCCGAACGGGAGCTCGATGCCGCCGCCGGCGCCATAGCCGTTGACGAAGACCTGGCCGGCGCGCACGCGCTTGGCGACGCGATGCTGGCGCGCCCCATCCTTTGTCCAGATGCCGGCGACAAGGCCGAACTCGGTCGCGTTGGCGATGCGGATCGCGTCCGCCTCGTCCTCGAACGGGGTGACCGCGAGCACCGGCCCGAACACCTCTTCCTGGGCAATGGCCGCCTCGGGATCGACAGCGCCGAACAGGACCGGCGCGAAATAATAGCCGCCGTCGGGCGCCTCGGCGTGCACGCTGCCGCGCGCCAGAATCGGGATGCCGGCCGCCTCGGCCGCTGCGACCATGCCTGCAACACGCTCCGCCTGGCGCCGGTTGATCAGCGCGCCGAGATCGAGATCGGCGTCGTGGGGACCGGCCGTCAGCTTGGCGAAACGCTCCGACAGCCCTCGCGACACCGCCTCGTAGACCGGGCGCTGGACAAGGATGCGGCTGCCGGCCGAGCAGGTCTGTCCGCCGTTCTGGATGATGGCGTTGACCAGCACCGGCAGTGCCGCCTCGATGTCGGCGTCCTCGAACACGATCTGCGGCGACTTGCCGCCGAGTTCCATCGTCACGCCGCGGTTGTTGACAGCCGCGGCCTGCTGGATCGCCGTGCCGGTCAACGTCGAGCCGGTGAAGGTGACGTAATCGACCAGCGGATGCGCCGAAAGCGCCGCGCCGGCGTCGCGACCGTAGCCGGTGATGACGTTGAAGACGCCTTCGGGGATGCCGGCCTCGTGGGCGAGTTCGGCGATCCTGATCGCCGTCAGCGATGCATCCTCGGCCGGCTTGACCACCAGCGTATTGCCCATGGCGAGCGCCGCGCCGGCGACACGGGCCAGGATCTGCAGCGGATAGTTCCACGGGATGATGCCGGCAACCACCCCATGCGGTTCGCGCAGAGTGAGTGCCGTGTAGCCGTCGAGGAACGGGATCGTGTCGCCATGGATCTTGTCGGCGGCGCCGCCATAGAACTCGTAATAGCGCATGGTCGCGGTCACGTCGGCCTTGCCCTGGCGCACCGGCTTGCCGGTATCACGCGACTCGAGCGCGGCCAGTTCCTCGCCATGCCGTTCGACCAGTTGGAAGAGGCGCGTCAGGCAACGCCCGCGCTCGACCGCCGGCATGCGGCTCCACGCCCCTTCGTCAAAGGCCCGCCGGGCCGCCCTCACCGCGCGGTCGACATCTTCCTTGCCGCTCTCGGGGATCGAGGCGAACACCTTGCCGTCGGAGGGCGAGGCGACCTCGATCCGCGCGCCAGACGCGGCCTCGGCCTGCTTGCCGTCGATGAAGTTCATGAAGGCGAGGCCTTCCGCGACCGTGCGCGAAATATGTGTGCCCATCAGCCGATCCTCCGGATGGTCTTTGCTCCGCCCCTGCGGCATGCTGCGATGGCCGCGGCGCGGGTTTGTCGTCTCTGGTGAAACCTGCCCGCCGGCAAAGTGTCAAGCCACAAGCGCCGACAGGATGGGGCTGGCAATTTTAAATCGATTAGATTATACGGGCGCCGAGAGGACCCAAATCCCGATGACCAGCCAGATCATCCCCGTCGAGCCTTTCGACTTCATCGCCTTCGGCGGCACCGGCGACCTTGCCGAACGCAAGCTGCTGCCTGCCCTGTTCCAGCGCCAGCAGGCCGGGCAGTTCTCCGAACCGACGCGCATCATCGGCGCCTCGCGCTCGAAGCTTTCCGACGACGACTACCGCGATTTCGCGCGCAAGGCGATCACCGAGCACGTCAAGGCCGAGGAGATCGACGACGGCGAGTTGGATGCCTTTCTGCAACGGCTGAGCTATGTGGCTGTCGATGCCAGGAGCGGCGACGGCTTCGCCGACCTCGGCAAGGCCATCGGCGACAGCACGCGCATCCGCGTCTTCTACATGGCCGTCGCCCCATCGCTGTTTGGCGACATCTGCGCCAAGCTGAAGGAGCACGGACTGGTCAATGACAGCGCCCGCATCGTGCTGGAAAAGCCGATTGGCCGCGATCTCGCTTCCGCGCGCGCCCTCAACGACCAGATCGGCAAGGTCTTCGACGAGCATCAGATCTTTCGCATCGACCATTATCTCGGCAAGGAGACGGTGCAGAACCTGATGGCGCTGCGGTTCGGCAATGCGCTTTACGAGCCACTGTGGAATTCGGCCCATATCGACCATGTCCAGATCACCGTCGCCGAAACGGTCGGACTGGAGGACCGGGTCAGCTATTACGACAAGGCCGGCGCGCTGCGCGACATGGTCCAGAACCATATCCTGCAGTTGCTCTGCCTTGTTGCGATGGAGGCGCCGGCTTCGATGGACGCCGACGCCGTGCGCGACGAAAAGCTGAAGGTGCTGCGCTCGCTGGCGCCGATCGACCCGGATATTGCTACCAAGCTGACCGTGCGCGGCCAGTACCGCGCCGGCGCATCGGCCGGCGGCGCCGTCAAGGGGTATGCCGAGGAACTCGCCAACGGCGAAAGCACGACTGAGACCTTCGTCGCCATCAAGGCGGAAATCGCCAACTGGCGCTGGGCCGGCGTGCCGTTCTACCTGCGCACCGGCAAACGCCTGACCGCCCGCGCATCCGAGATCGTCATCGCCTTCAAGCCGATTCCGCACTCGATCTTCGGCGCCGGCGCGGGACGGGTGCACGCCAACCAGCTGGTCATCCGCCTGCAGCCGGACGAGGGCGTCAAGCAGTGGATCATGATCAAGGACCCCGGCCCGGGCGGCATGCGCCTGCGCCACGTTCCCCTCGACATGAGCTTCGCCGAGGCCTTCAACGTGCGCAATCCCGACGCCTATGAGCGGTTGGTCATGGATGTGGTGCGCGGCAACCAGACCCTGTTCATGCGCCGCGACGAGGTCGAGGCGGCGTGGCGCTGGATCGACCCGATCCTCGCCGCCTGGGAGGATTCGGGCGTCGAACCGCAGGGCTACACCGCCGGCACCTGGGGCCCGTCGGGTTCCGTGGCCCTGATCGAACGCGACGGGCGCACATGGCACGATCCGGCCTGATGGCGCGGCCTGTCGAGACCGCCTGGCACGAATTCGCGTCGCCGGAGGAACTGGCCGAGGCACTGGCCGGCACCGTCGCCGAGCATTTGGCGGGCGCGGTCAAGTCGCGCGGCCACGCCACGCTCGCTGTTTCCGGCGGCAGCACGCCGGCCAGGTTCTTCCGGGCGCTCTCCGCCAAGGCTCTTGCGTGGGACGACGTGACGATCGCCCTTGTCGACGAGCGGTTCGTCGGGGCGAACAGCGAGCGCTCGAACGAAAGGCTGGTTCGCGAGAAGCTGCTGCAGGGTCCGGTCGCCAACGCGTCCTTCGCCGGCCTGTTTTCCGCCGACAGCGATCCCGACCAGGCAGCGGCAAGCGCCGACAGGAAGTTCGCCGGTTTGCCGTTGCCGTTTGACGTGGTGGTGCTCGGCATGGGCCTCGACGGCCACACCGCATCCTTCTTCCCCGACGCCGAAAATCTCGATGCACTGCTCGATCCGTCGCAAACCCGCGTCGTCATGCCGGTGACCGCGCCATCGGCCGGCGAGCCGCGCCTGACGCTGACCCTGCCGATCCTTGCATCCGCCCGGTTTCTCGCATTGCATATCGAGGGCGAGGCCAAGCGCGACGTCCTCGACGCGACCCTCTCCGACGCCAAGCCCACCGCGCCGATCCGCCGCGTGCTCGACGCCGCCGCCTCGCCGCCCCAAATCTACTGGACAGCCTAACCAAGAAGGTCAGCTCCCATGACCGCCACCAGAGCCATCGAACAGATCACCGGACGCATCCGCGAGCGCTCCAGGCCGACCCGCGACATCTACCTCTCCCGGCTGGACGACGCGGCCGGCAAGGGACCGCACCGCACGGTCCTGTCCTGCGGGAACCTCGCCCATGGCTTTGCCGCCTGCGCGCCCGCCGACAAGGCAGCGCTAGCTGGAGACGTGACGCCGAACCTCGGCATCATCACCTCCTACAACGACATGCTTTCGGCGCATCAGCCGTTCGAGACTTTTCCCGCCCTCATCAAGGAAGCTGCCCGCGAAGCCGGCGGCGTCGCGCAGGTCGCGGGCGGCGTACCGGCGATGTGCGACGGCGTCACCCAGGGCCAGCCTGGCATGGAATTGTCGCTGTTTTCGCGCGACGTCATTGCGATGGCGACGGCGGTGGGCCTGTCTCACAACATGTTCGACGCCGCCGTCTTCCTCGGCGTCTGCGACAAGATCGTGCCTGGCCTCCTGATAGGAGCCCTCACTTTCGGGCACATCCCGGCCGTCTTCATCCCCGCCGGGCCGATGACGTCGGGCCTGCCGAACGACGAGAAGGCGCGCATCCGCCAGCTCTACGCCGAAGGCAAGGTCGGGCGCGACGAGCTGCTGGAAGCGGAATCGAAATCCTACCACGGTCCCGGCACCTGCACCTTCTACGGCACGGCCAACTCCAACCAGATGCTGATGGAGATCATGGGCCTGCACCTGCCGGGCGCTTCCTTCGTCAATCCCGGCACGCCGCTGCGCGATGCGCTGACCAGGGAAGCGGCGAAGCGTGCGCTGTCGATCACCGCGCTCGGCAACGACTTCCGGCCGGTCGGACGGGTCATCGACGAGCGCTCGATCGTCAACGGCGTCGTTGGCCTGCACGCCACCGGCGGCTCGACCAACCACACCATCCACCTGATCGCCATGGCCGCCGCCGCCGGCATCAAGCTCACCTGGCAGGATATTTCCGACCTGTCCGACCACGTGCCGCTTTTGGCCCGCGTCTACCCCAACGGCCTCGCCGACGTGAACCATTTCGACGCCGCCGGCGGTCTCGGCTTCCTGATCCGCGAACTGCTCGACGCCGGCCTCCTGCACGAGGACGCCGAGACGATCTGGGGCAGCGGGCTGCGCCCCTACGCCGTCGAGGCGAAGCTTGGTACCGACGGCAGCGTTGAACGCCGGCCCGCGCCGGAAAAAAGCGGCGACGACAAGGTCCTGACCACATACCGCGCGCCGTTCCAGCCGACCGGCGGTCTGGTGGTTCTTTCCGGCAATCTCGGTCACGCCATCATCAAGACCTCAGCCGTCAAGCCGGAGCGCCGTGTCGTCGAGGCGCCGGCGATCGTCTTTGACAGCCAGGAACAGCTCAATGCCGCCTTCAAGGCCGGTGAGCTTGACCGCGACTTCGTCGCCGTCGTCCGTTTTCAGGGTCCGAAGGCCAACGGCATGCCGGAACTGCACCGGCTGACGACCGTGCTCGGCATCTTGCAGGATCGCGGCCGCAAGGTCGCGCTGGTGACCGACGGTCGCATGTCCGGCGCGTCGGGCAAGGTTCCAGCGGCGATCCACGTGACGCCGGAAGCGATTGCCGGTGGCGCCATCGGTCGTATCCACGACGGCGACATCGTCCGCGTCGACGGCGAACGCGGCATCCTGGAAGTTCTCGTCAACGAGGCCGAACTCGAGCGTCGCGCCGCCCCTGACCCCGACCTTTCCGCCAACCAGCACGGCCTCGGCCGCGAACTCTTCGCCGGGTTCCGCCATCTCGCGAGCCGCGCCGACGAAGGCGCCGCGGCTTTCGGCTAGCCAGGCGGCCTCAATCCAGGCGGACGGCACGAGCGACCGCAATTCCGGTCTCGGCACGCGTCAGCTCGAAGATGGCGATGTCGGCGCCCCAGTTCGCCACGAGTTCGGCCAGCGCGGACTGCGGTGTACCTGCGGAAACGACCGCTTTTGCATCGCCATCCGGCGTCCGCTTCGTCAAAAAGCCGGGTGCGGACGCCAGGCCCAGATAGCATTCAAACGCCCGCCGGTCCTCGCCTGCAAGCGCCTCGACTGGCGTCCCGTTGCGGCGGATGGCGTCGAAGTTGAACCACGCCACCACGCTTTCGACACAGGCCCGCAGGGCGCTATGGCAAGGGTCGATATCCGCCGCGCTGCCGCTCGCCGGACGCCGGCCGGCCTGGTCGCAGCAAATGCATAGGTGAACGACGGCTCCTGAACGGTGTCGAAAACGGCCAAGTTGCAGGCGAAGTTCTTTTGCCGACAACCATGCGCAGAGCGTGTCGAGTTCCGCGGATAATCCCTCCGCTGCCAGGCCTTCGAAAATGGCTGCGTCCTGATGCCAGGCCGCGAGTGCGTCATGTTCCACCAGTTCGAGCACGCCCCTTGCCGCCGCGTCTTCCAGCGTTTCGCCTGCGGCGCATCCGCGGCTGTCGACAGGTCCATCCTGCGGCTCCGGATGGCCAAGCCGCAAGCGCGCGGCCGGCAGCACGACCTTGCGGCAGCCCGGCAGCGCGATGGCTGGCTGTACCCGCGGGTCGCCCTCGCGGAACTGGGCACTGAAACGCTCGATCCCCTCGAGCAGGCACAAGTCGCGTGCCCGCCAGGGTTCGAGCGCAGCGCCAGCGCCGATACGGAACGGCAGCCGGCCCGGCGGAGGCAGGCATCCGGCCGGCAGTGAGACGCGGCAAACGAAGATCGATAGAGGAGAGCGCGGAGGCAAGGTCGCCGGACTCGGTTCGCCGACATGGCGGCCGATGCAGCGATTTGCGGCGGCGGCAAGATCAGCGAGGCTCAACGACGCGTCCAATTCCCAAGCAATCGCCAATATGGCATCTTCTCAAGGAAGGCGCAGAGAATTCACCACCTAGCGGAGCACGTGGATCATGGCCCGGTTTGGACTGACTCAAGGTGTTGACGACAAGCAACTCGGCAAGCTCGTGCTGGAGATAGCCGAGGAGGCCGGCAAGAATGGCGGGCAACTGGACGAAGGCCAGAAGAGCCTGTTCAAGGGCCAGTTGCGCGACATGATCAACTTTTCCGGCGACATCGAGGTCGTCTACGATACCCCGAACAAGGTCCACATCGTCATCCCCTATCTCGGCGAGGCGGTCTATTCCGACAACAACCTCGCCAACGAGGCGATGGGCTATATCGTGATCCGGGGCTGCGGCCTTTAGGACGTCCCGGTTTTCGACAGGACGAAGGTCGATGTCGGAAATCAAGGAAAACACGACAGAGGAACCACCCTTCCACGGCGTGTTGCGCGCCGTGCTGGTGGCTGACGCTGCCGGCTATTCACGGCTGATGCCTGAAGACCCGGCCGGCACCATTGCCAGCCTCAAACGCCACAGGCAGCGCATGCGCGACATCGTGCGCCGCCATGGCGGGCGCGACGCCGGCTTTCCCGGCGACTATCTGCTGGCGCTGTTCACCGGAGCGGGCGACGCGCTGACGTCAGCGATGGAGTTCCTCGAACCGGCCGACCTCCAAGGCGCGTTGGTGCCGTTGCAGTTCCGCGTCGGCCTTCACGTCGGAGACGTTTTCGAACAATCCGGCGACGCGCTCGGCGTGGCGATCAATATCGCGAGCAGGCTCCAGCAATCGGCGCCGGTGGGCGGCATCGTGATGTCGCATACCTTTCGCGAGAGCCTGCCGGGGCGGCTGCAATTGCCGGTTCAGGAGATCGGCCCGCTGCGCCTGAAAAACGTCGCCGAGCCGGTCCACGCCTACGAACTGCGCCTGCCCGTCGATGCCGCGCCTGCACCGTCGCCCCAAGCCGCGGCCGCGCAGCGGTCGGCCCGGCGGCGCGGGGAATCCCGGCCGCGCATCTACATCCGTCCGTTTCGCGCCCTTGGCAAGGCCGAGCGTGCCCTGGTCTTCGCCGACGGGCTGGTCGAGGAACTGGTCACCACTCTGGGCATGTTCTCCGACGTCTTCCGCACGGTGCAGGCGACAACGGCCGAGGCAGGCGAAGACGGCTTCGAAATCGCCGGCCAGGTCAGGAACGGCGACCGGCTGCGGATCACCTGCCACCTGGTCGACCGGAGCAGCGGCGACACGCTGTGGGCGGACCGCTTCGATTTCGGTAACGACGCCAGCTACGACGCGCAGGAGCGCATCGCCGTCGCGGTCATCACCGCGCTTCAGCTGAAACTGACCGACGGCGAAACCGCGCGGCTATGGTCCAACCGCCCGACTTCGCTTGCCGCCTGGGAGCATTTTCACCGCGGCCGCATGTGCGAGGCGCGCTACACCAGCGAAAGCAACGCGCTCGCCCGCACGCATTTCTCGCGCGCCGTGGCGCTCGACCCGGGTTTCGTCGCGGCGATCGTCGGCCTCGGTTTCAACCATCTCGACGCCGTTCGCCTCGGCTGGTCCGTCGATCGCACGGCAGACCTCGCACAGGCCTTCGAACTCGCCGAACGGGCCATCGCCGGCGACCGCGACGACCCCTATGCGATCTCGCTGCTTGCCTACGTCCAGCGCGCGCAGGGCAGGCACGAGGAGGCGCTGGCGACGATGGCCAGCGCCGTTCGCATCGCGCCCCGCAA